>SUUS01000036.1 GCA_015062395.1 Alphaproteobacteria bacterium | reverse complement strand
GGGGGGGGTAAATTTGAATAAATTAATGGACATATTAAATACTTCCTTTCTATAAAAAAACTTGTTAAATTTTCCTCATTTTAAACGAATCAAAATCTTTAGTCAAGAACGTTTTTTTATCTCGTCATTCTGAAGCCGTAGCCCGAAGAATCTCTGGAAGCTTTTGTACACACGCAGTACCACAATTCAGGGGATCTTTCGCTGCGCTTAAGATGACGTGGTAGAACGGACCTGCTGAAGAATGACGAGAGGTAATAACAAAACAAAACAAAACATACAAAAAAGCCTCTGTATTTAACAGAGGCTTTTTTCATTTATTTTTTTAAACAAGGATGGTCTTCCTTTGAGGTTTTAAAATCAGTTTTTTTCATTTTCGTATCTGATTGAGGAATTTTTCCTTTAAAGCTGTCTGTCACATCAACACCATTTGAATAAATTCTGTTCGTGCAATAGCGACATTGTGAAAAATTACCATTCCCTAAATCTTTTTCTTTATAGTTCGTACATTTTGTGACAACTTCAAAACGACGAATCGGTGGATCGCAAGATGGACATTTTTGTTGAACTGGCGCTTGTGTTTGACATGCTGTTAAACTGACTGATACCAAAAATAAAAATAGTGTTTTTTTCATTTTAACTTTCCTTTCGTTTGGGGTTAGGGTACAGATATTAACACAAAATTAACTTTTTGGCAAGTTTTTTTATTTCTTTTTTTTTTCATAAAAAAAGAGGGTGTCCAAAACACCCTCCTTTTAAATCATCAGCTGAAGCTAATTAAATCAATTTAGCCATTGCAGCAGCTGTATCCAACATACGATTAGAGAAACCCCATTCGTTGTCATACCAGCTCATAACACGTAATTGTGTGCCACCCATAACTTTTGTACCATTTGCATCAAAAGTAGAGGAAGCTGGATTATGTGTAAAGTCAATAGAAACCAAAGGCAATTCGTTATAACCTAAAACGCCTTTTAATTCACCTTCTGCATATTTTTTCAAAGCTGCATTAACTTCTTCTTTTGTCACTTCACGTTCCATAATAAAGTTTGCATCAACCAAAGATACGTCTGGAGTTGGAACACGAACTGAAACACCATCCAATTTACCTGCTAATTGTGGTAATACCAAACCGATAGCTTTTGCAGCACCAGTTTTTGTTGGAATCATACTCATTGCAGCAGCACGAGCGCGATACAAATCTTTATGTAATTGATCCAAAATCTTTTGGTCATTTGTATATGAATGGATTGTTGTCATGAAACCTTGTTTAATTCCAAATTCTTTGTCCAAAACATAGCAAACAGGAGCCAAGCAGTTTGTTGTGCAAGATGCATTTGAAACAACTATATCGTCTTTTGTTAAAGAATCTTGGTTTACACCATAAACGATTGTTTTGTCAGCGCCTTCTGATGGAGCAGAAACCAAAACACGTTTTGCACCTGCTTCGATATGAACCATTGCTTTTTCTTTTGCAGCAAAAATACCAGTGCATTCAAAAACAATATCGATGTCCATTTCTTTCCAAGGCAATAACTTTGGATCTTTTTGCGCAATAACTTTTGTTTTATAATCGCCAGCGACCAAGTATTCACCTTCTGCATAAATGTCCATGTTTGTAATACCATGAACGGAGTCGTACTTCAATAAATACGCATTCGCTGCTGCATCCCCTAAATCATTAATCGCAACGATATCGATATCCTTACGACCCGATTCCAAAAATGCACGATAAACCAAACGACCAATACGGCCAAAACCATTAATTGCTACACGTGTTGCCATTTAAAATCTCCTTTATAAAAATTGGCGTTTAAATTAATACAAGACTATTCATAATATCTTTTTTAAAAAAAATCTAGTTAAAAATTAAAAATTTGTAAATTTTTTCAAAATAGTGTATAATGAATATAAATGGAGATTATAAAATGGGCGAAAACGTAAATACTTTTTATAAAGAACAAAACGAAGCTATCTTGCCTACTTTGCGTTGGACAAAAGAAGATAGTTCCTCTTTATGGAACTTACCTTTTTCAAAATGGTTTGATTACTTTGCCTTAAAACGCGCAAAGAAAAAAATGACTATAGCCTATGCTAGCCAACGCCCGATTCGTGGAATATCAAAATTAGCACCTGATTACATAAAGGCTGTTCAAAAAGGTCATGTTTTAACTGTTGATTATTTGCAAACTTATGGCGATTTGATATTAACACATTTTGTCCACAGACATTTTCGTAAAAAGTATGGTTTATCTTCAAAACAATGGAAAAACTTTCAGCAAAAAGAAGAAAAATTGTGGAATGAAGTTATCGCATTAAGAAATGAAAGAAAAGAAAATTTTTTCAAAGATAAAATTATGCATTTGGAAAAAATACCAGAAAAAATCAGACAAAGAATCATCAAAAACATTTCTCAAGATCGTTTAAGACGCGCATTACTTTCTTATTATCGCTATCAAGATGGCGAAGATCGTTCTGGTCGTCGGATGCCTAATGGGATAACACCTCCTCCAACGTCATTAATTGTCTTTGAAAATCCAGAAAAATACAATCAAGCCCAAAAAGCTGAAGAAAAAAGACCCAAAAAACCACTTCCTCCGATATTCTATGAACGCAACAGACGTTAGATATTTCTGTTAAACTCATACAAAGCAATTGCAGCTGCATTCGATACGTTCAAACTTTCCATTTTATCGCTAATCGGCAATTTGATGGTATAGTCGCAGTTTTCAGCAGTTAATCGTCGCATACCGTCCCCCTCCGAGCCCAAAACAAAAGCACATTTATCTGGAAGTTTTTTATCTCCAATTAATTGGGTCGCATAACCGTCCAACCCCAAACACCAAAAACCCAATTCTTTTAACTGTTGCATAGCTCGAACTAAATTTGTCACCCGAATAAGAGGAACGACCTCCAATGCACCACAAGCCGATTTTGCTAAAACAGCACTTTCTTGAGGCGCATTTGCATCTGGAATGATAACGGCCAATGCATTAAAGGCTGCACTTGAACGCAAAATAGCACCGATATTGTGAGGGTCTGTCACCTGATCTAAAATTAATACAACTGATTTGTCTTGTACTTTTTCCAAAATATCATCCAATAAAGGTTCTTGCAAAGGTTTTACTTGCAATGCAAGACCTTGATGAACAGCCCCTGGTCCTGCCAAAGCATCAATTTCCTGACGAGGAACTATTTGAACAGATACATTTTGTATTAAATCGCTAGGCAACGCACTATCTTTCGTCATTTTAAGCAATAACTTATCGCGATTTGGATTTTGCAAAGCTGCCACGACAGGATGATGCCCAAACAACCATAAAGTCCCATTATTTTTTGATTTTTTCATAAAAACTTCCTTTCGTTTATATAAACTTTCTTGTAAATTAAAATTTAATCTGCTCTGCATTTTTCCAAAGCTTTAATCAAAAGCGTTGTTGGAATCCTTAATTGGAAATCATTTTTTAATGTATGCGTTTCATTTGGTATAACAGACAATTCAACATTTTCTCTGTTTAAACAACGAGCCATCTGTTCGGAATTTCCCACTGGAACAAAACGATCTTTCTGTGGATGAATAATTTGAATCGGACCACTATATTGTTGTGGTTCTGGTTTTAAGTCAGGCATATAAAAATCTATTAATTGCTTTAATAAAAGTAATTTTTGAAATTCTTCTGCCAGTTGAGGATGCGCTGTTAAAATTTTATTTTTGCGATTAAATTCTTTTGTTTCGAAAATAGATGGATTACTATAATCAACCAAAGGAGATGACAATACAACATTCCTAGTTTCATCACAGAATTGATTTGCTAACCTTAAAGCGACATTTGCGCCAAAACAAAACCCCATAAAAAATAAATTTTTTTCAGGCAATTTTTCTTGGATGATTTTCTGACAATGATTAACCAACGAAGGCAAATGTTCTCCTGTACTAGCCATTTGATTGCAATCTAAAGCCAAATAACTTACATGTTGCTTCAGCGCCATATTCCGAATAAAAACTTCCCGTTGCTCACGAATATCAAGCCCCATACCAGATACGAAAACGACGGCTTGATTGCTGTTCGAATGAATAAATTTATAAACAAAATTTTCTAAATAATCCACGAGCCACCTCTTTGAAATAAGAAGCATATTATAACAAAAAAAATAAAAATGTCAAATTTATAAAAAAAGTTCTTGACACATTAAAACGATTCGTGTAATGTAGGTTTCGAAATTTGGTATTCCAGAGTTTTTGGAAAGGTGGCCGAGTGGTTAATGGCAGCAGACTGTAAATCTGCCCTCTTTTGAGTACGGTGGTTCGAATCCACCCCTTTCCACCAGTTAGGTTTTCGAGCGTAGGCTCGTTTTATTTTCTGGAAAATGCGGGTGTAGCACAACGGTAGTGCAGCAGCCTTCCAAGCTGAGTACGAGGGTTCGACTCCCTTCACCCGCTCCAAACAAGCCCTCTTTTGAGGGCTTTTTTTTACATCAAATGGGAGGCGAACCCGAAAGGGGATGTGGATTAAAAAGAACTTTTTTTATATCAAAATTACTTTTTTGTTTTAATCCAAACGCTATGTTCTATTTCTCCATTAATAGTATCGTCTGGACGTTGATAGCCACCTATTTCACGCATAACAGAAGTCATTGCCTTAAATGAAGCGATATTCGATGTTTTACATGACAACAAAACTTCTTCCAATCCCAAATTTTCATAGCACCATTGAAGAACCAATTTCAAACCAGCTTTTACATACCCTTTTCTGCGCTGTGAAGGAATTATTTGATAAGCAATATGTCCTCCTGTTTTGGTTAGCACCTCATTTAAGCGATGGCGAATATTATAAAGACCTATAAATTTATCCTCATCAAATAGCCATAAAGTCGTTGCAGGCACCCATCCTTCTGGTTGATTTTCCCTGCACTGCTCATCTAATAAATCTAAAAAACCATCGAAATTTTTATCCATATACTCAACAGCTGTTTCTGCAATATGAATATCGTATGGTGTTGGATTTTCTTTAATTTCTTGCAAACCAGAACGTACAGTTTCAAGATGTTCTTTGTCCAATTCAATTAATTTTAGCATAGTTTACCACCGTTCTAATATCTTTAAAGCTTCTTCTTCTACTTTTCTGACATTTATCGTTTTTTCAAAAAAAGAAACGATTTTTATAGACCCTGTTCTGTTAATAACAGGAATGCTCCCTCGATGCATTTTTAAAAATTTTGAATGCCAACCATTTGGATTTTTTTGAGCTCGTACTTTATATAATTTTGTAATATCATCAGCCCATTGTTGAGCATCTTTCATGTGTTCTTTTTCAAAAGAATCTTTTACATCTAACATATAATACTCCTTTTTTAACCCTCTCTTTATTCCTATATCATTCGACCTGAAAAAAGTCAATGATAAATTGCTCTTGAAAAATCTGGAGTATATTCCTATGTATATTAAAACAGAAAGGATTAAATATGCAAAACGAAAAATTAACCGACAGAAGCCAAGGTTTTATTCAAGCGGCTCATTCACTAGCTGTTCGCAGCTCAAATCAATTTTTAATGCCAGAACATTTGTTAAAAGTTATGTTGGATGATAAAGATGGAATGGCGTCATCTTTATTAGCACAAACAGGTGCAGATGTTGCAAACATTCGCACTTTGGTAGAACAAGATATCGAACGCTTACCCAAAGTGGAAGGAAGTTCCTTGCAAACATCTGCCTCACAAAGTTTCTTAAAAGTTTTAGATAACGCAGAACAATTAGCAAATAAAGCAAAAGATTCTTACGTGACAGTTGAACGTTTATTACAAGCTTTATTGACTCTAAAATCATATGGCGTTGATTTACATCGTTTAAACCAAGTTATTAACGATATGCGTCAAGGACGCACAGCACAATCTGCAACAGCAGAAGATAACTTTGATGCACTGAAAAAATACGCAACTGATTATACTGAACGCGCAAAACAAGGAAAATTAGATCCTGTTATTGGTCGTGACGAAGAAATTCGCCATACAATACAAGTACTATCTCGTAGAACAAAAAATAACCCCATTTTAATCGGAGAACCTGGTGTCGGTAAAACCGCGATTGTTGAAGGACTTGCTTTACGTATTATTAACGGAGATGTTCCAGAAAGTCTGGCACATAAACGTTTAATGGCATTAGATATGGGCGCATTAATTGCAGGTGCAAAATATCGTGGTGAATTTGAAGAGCGACTAAAAGCTGTTTTACAAGAAGTAGAAGCAGCCAACGGACAAATAATACTGTTTATTGATGAAATGCATACCGTTGTAGGTGCTGGTGCAACATCTGGTTCTATGGACGCATCTAACCTGTTAAAACCTGCATTAGCAAGAGGCGAATTACATTGCATAGGAGCAACAACATTAAAGGAATATCAAAAATACATCGAAAAAGACCAAGCTTTTGCCCGTCGTTTTCAGCCTGTTTTTGTTAAGGAACCTGCTGTTGAAGAAACTGTTTCTATTTTACGAGGAATTAAAGAAAAATATGAACTGCACCATGGTGTTCGCATCTCTGATGCATCTTTGGTTTGTGCTGCTGTCATGTCCAATCGATATATTACTGACAGATTCTTACCAGATAAAGCGATTGATTTGATTGATGAAGCTGCTAGCAAATTAAGAATGGCAATAGATTCCAAACCAGAACATCTTGATGAAATAGACAGACGGCTCATTCAAATGAAAATAGAACGCGAAGCTTTAAAAAAAGAAAAAGATCAATCTTCAAAAGAACGCTTGGATAAAATAGAAAAAGAAATCGAAAAGCTGGAAAAACAATCCACAGAAGAAACAAAATTGTGGATGGCAAATAAAAACAGTATTCAGGAAGCATCTAAATTGCGTGAAGCTTTAGATAAAGCTAAAATAGAAGTCGAACAAGCTTTAAGAGATGGCTTATACGAAGTTGCAGGAAAACTACAGTACAAAGAAATTCCAGAATTAGAAAAAAGATTAAATGAAATTAACGAACACAACCAAACACATACTACGGTCGAAACAGTGACTCCAGACATCATAGCAGGTGTTATATCAAAGTGGACAGGAATCCCTGTTGACAAATTGATGAGCAATGAAAAAGAAAAACTGTTAGATATGGAAAAAAAATTAGCATGTCGAGTTGTTGGACAAGATGTAGCTATTAAGTCCATTTCTGATGCTGTTCGACGCTCTCGCTCTGGATTAAAAGATCCAAATCGTCCGATTGGTTCATTTTTATTTTTAGGCCCTACAGGCGTCGGCAAAACAGAACTTGCCAAAGCTCTGGCCGAATTTTTATTTGATGAAGAAAGCGCTTATTTACGCATTGATATGTCAGAATATATGGAAAAACATGCTGTTGCTCGATTAATTGGAGCACCTCCAGGATATGTCGGTTATGATGAAGGAGGCGTTTTAACAGAAGCTGTTCGTCGCAGACCATATCAAGTTATTTTATTTGATGAAGTTGAAAAAGCTCATCCTGATGTATTCAACGTTTTACTTCAAGTTTTAGACGATGGTCGTTTAACAGATGGACAAGGCCGAACTGTTGATTTTAAAAATACTTTTTTGATTATGACTTCTAATTTGGTTATTCAAAAAAACAAAGACTTGATGACCAGCCTCAAATCATTTTTCCGTCCCGAATTTATCAATCGATTGGATGAAATCATTGTCTTTAATTCGTTAAAGAAAGAACATATTCGTTCGATTGTAGATATTCAATTATCCAGATTACAATCCAGGTTGTCCGACAGACATATTACACTTGACTTGGATGAAAAAGCAAAAGACTGGCTTGCTGAAAACGGATATGATGAAGAATTTGGCGCTCGTCCATTAAAACGTTTAATTCAGCAAGAAGTTGAAAATCCTTTAGCGATAAAGTTGTTAAATGGCGATATAAAGGACAATTCAACAGTTGTTATTTCTGCAGACAAAAATGGGCTGATTATATAAAATTAACCAAGCAAGCCCATCATTTTAAAAGAATTAATTCCTTTCGGAGATACGATGAAGTGATCCTGCAATTTTATATTCATTGTACGAGTCACTTCATCTAATTTTTTAGTCATGATAATATCTTGTTTAGATGGTTTTGTATCACCTGCAGGATGGTTATGAACCAAAATAAAAGAAGTCGCATTCTTTTTCACTAAAAGTTCAATCACATCACGAATATAAACAGCTGTTTCATTGACAGTTCCCTTTTGGATTTGAACAGTATCAATAACATGACAACTGGTATCTAATAAAATGATATATACAAATTCTTTTGTTTCTCGACCAAGCAAAGCATAACAGTAATTTTCAACAGCATCCCATGATGTCAAATGAGGTTTATTTTTCATTTCTGTTTTTAAAAGGCTTTTCTCCATAGAGGCGACCAATTTTATTAAAATTGCAGTATGTTCTTTAATGCCTTTGATTTTCACCAAATCGTCCAAAGGCGCAGATAAGACATTACCTAAAGAACCAAAATTGATAATCAACGTTTTTGCTAATGGTTTAACATCTACACGAGGAATTGCATAAGTTAAAAGTAATTCCAACAACTCATATTCCTGTAAATCATCTTCTCCAGATTTTAAAAAGCGTTCTTTAATACGCTCTCTATGCCCAACCACTAATTCTTTTGCAGATAGAGTTCGATTCATTTTATTATTTTTTATCTATATAAGGAGGAAAATCAAAACCTTTAGGAGATAACGTAAAAATTTCAGGTCCATTTTTAGTTATCCCTATGGTATGTTCAAATTGAGCAGATAAACTTCTGTCCTTCGTAATAGCCGTCCATCCATCCGACAAAACTAAAGTTGCACTGCCACCAAAATTGACCATAGGCTCAACAGTAAAAATCATACCTTCTTGGATTTTCATCCCCTCTCCCTTACGACCATAATTTAATACATTTGGCTGTAAATGAAACTGCCTACCAACGCCATGACCACAAAAATCTTCTACGACAGAAAAACGCTCTGCTTTTGCGCACTGTTCTATTGCATGACCGACATCGCCCATTGTATTGCCAATAACAGCTTGACGAATACCAGCCATCATCGCATCATACGCATTTTGAACCAGTCGTTTTGCTTTAACAGATGGAGTTCCAACAAAATACATACGCGAAGAATCTCCATACCATCCATCTACAATTGGCGTAATATCGATATTAACAATATCGCCATCATACAAAACTTTATCGCCAGGAATACCATGACAAACGATATGATTAGCTGATATACAACTGGCTTTTGGATACCCCCGATATCCCAACGTAGCAGGAATGCCACCATTATCACGCATATATTGCTCCAATAATTCATCCAACTTTCCAGTTGTCACACCTGGAACGACATAAGGAGTAATAAAATCCAATGTTTGAGCAGCCAAACGTCCAGCTTTGCGCATACCTTCAAACTGTTCAACAGAATATAAAGCAACATCTTTTAACATTTTTACTTCCTTTTTTTGTTCAAGAGTATATACTTAAAATTTATAAAAGTGTAGTATTTTTTTTAAAAAAAGGATTTTATCATGACAAACCGTCAAAAATTGATATTAATGCTGATTATTTTAGGCATCATTTCCATTTATTTTTTCAGCAACTCCCCCCTAACCAACATCAGATAAATGGGTATTGCCTAAATTAAGGTTCACATTGTTCAGGAACTATGCCAGGGTCAGAGGCTCTGCAACCAAATTCTTCGTCAAGAGCAGGACACCATTGATAGTTGATGAGGTAAACATTCTGACCAGCAGGACAGCATAACTGCCCAACTTCATAGATAAGATACTCATTACCATTCGGAACTCCATCGTAAGCTTTAAAAGCTATTGTTTCCGAAGGATCGTTGGAGCAACACCCAAACGCAACACTTCCACTATACTCATCTTTTATCGGTTCATCTAGTTCTTCGCCATCATCATCAATTTTAATACCACAATTACTTAAAGGTATTCCTGTTTGTTGAGATAACCATAACAATGCTTCGTTGGAACAACCTCCACCAGACGACCCCGAAGAACTTGAAGAGCTACTACTACTTGAACTTGATGAACTGCTGGACGAAGAAGAAGAACTAGAACCACCACCGATGCAACGGCAAGTATTTGCATTAAAAGTAGGTCCTTGACATCTGCTTGCATCGCCAGTCTTTTCTAAACAAATACCTTCTTCACAGTTGTTTTCATCAATGCAAGCATCTTTTTGACAAATTTCAGCATCCAAAAAGCAATCACATTCACAACTATTTTCATTAAAATCAGGATGACCTGCTTGTCCTGGACAATTTAAAATTTCAGAAGTCACATCGACACAGCTACTTTCTTTACAAACTTGGCAACTGTGACATATTTTTACCCATTCATGCCCTAAACACGTATAACACGCTGGATAAACAGGGGATTCTTGACATACGCCACCAACACAACAGCCACTTTCGCAGTCGCTGTCCTTTGTACATTCTTCTGGCTCTGGAGGGAGTGGAGCATTCCTTCCGTTTTCTACATCATCAAAATAAAAAGCCATAGCTTTATTGGTTTCAGAACAATCATTTTTGGTTGCATTTGGCGTATTGCTGTCAGGATGATTATTTTCAAAATAAGTCGCATTTTGACCAACCATAATTAAATCTATATCTGTGGGTTGCATACTGATAATACGCTTACAGACTGCTTCGGGAACATCCGATACAACGACTCGATATAAAAAAGCTTGTCCGACAGGTTCGGATTTGGTTTCTACAGCATAACTGACAGGGTTTGTGTTTCCTAAATCCACAAAGCTATATTCGGCAGGACGATTAGCTGTATTATAAGTTTCCCACATCATGGGAACATTGGACCCACGCAACATGACATCGTGAATAGTTTGATTGGCTCTGTAATAAGTCATGGCAATACTATAAGCCAGCA
>SUUS01000035.1 GCA_015062395.1 Alphaproteobacteria bacterium | reverse complement strand
GGGGGGGGGGAGGGGGTAAAAACTTAAATAAATTAATGGACATGTTAAATACTTCCTTTCTATAAAAAAACTTGTTAATTTTCCCCCATTCTAAACGAATCAAAACCTTTAGTCAAGAACGTTTTTTTATCACGTCATCCTGTTCCCCAAACCCCAACGTCATTCTGAAGGGCGCCAGCCCGAAGAATCTCTTGAGGTTTTGTACCCACGTCGTACCACAATTCATGAGATCCTTCACATCCGTTCAGGATGACGGGGGGGGACGGGGAATGGATGACGTACAAAACTTCACGAGATATTTCGCTTACGCTCAATATGACGAGTAAAATAAGTACTTTACCCCTTAAATTTGTTCTGCTATTGTTAAAATATCTTTAGATGCATCTGCATTAGGATATGCTTCAAGTATAGACGTTTGAGCTCGTATAGCATCTCTGACACGCATGTCACGACGAATAACGCCTGCCAATTTGGGTGTTATTTTCAAAAATCCTTGACATGCTTTTAACAAAGTATTATATGTTTTTTCCCCTTCTTTGATACTGCCAGCAGAGTTGACCAAAACTTGTATATCTATTTGAGGATTTTCTGCCGATATAATTTTAATAAAAGCGTAAGCATCTGTTAATGATGTGGGTTCGTCTGTGCATACAACCATCAGTGTTCCTGATTTTTGAGCAAATAATCGAACTGCTTTTTCAACGCCAGCACCTAAATCAATAATAACGTGATCATATTGACTGGCAAGCAATTGTAAATCGTCAAAAATTAATTGCAATCTAGAAAGTGGGATGTTGGATAACGAACCCGAACCAGAACGACCTGCAATCACATCAAAACCTAGTTCTGATTTTGATATAGCCTGTGTCATAGGGACTTTTCCCGTAATGACGGACCCTAAATCATATTGCGCCACTAATCCCAGTTGAATATCGACATTCGCCAAGCCCAAATCGCCATCAAACAGCAAAACTTTTTCCCCTTTTTTTGCTAATGCGTGTGCCATTGAAATTGAAGCCCATGTTTTTCCAACGCCTCCTTTTCCAGACGCAACGGCAATCATGTTGTGTCCTTTTACAGGTAATGTTGACTTTGTTGCCATGGATAGTTTTGTTGGCAGTGATAATATGCGTGAGATATTCATAACGCGTCCCCCTTTTTCGTATTTAATAAAAGTAATTGTGCTAATGATTGTGCTTTGAGTGGGCAGAGAGCTTCGGATACATGCCCTGATATACCGACATCTGTAAGTGCATATCCATTGCTTTGTGCTGCCCATAAAATGTTTCCAAACCGTCTGGATAAATCCAGTCGTGTTGATAATAATCGATGACATCCTAAATTCAAAAATATCGATGCAATATCTGCTGATTCATATGCATCCATTCCTGCAGATAAAACCAGAATCGGTTCTAATCCAACTGTATCGCTTATCATTTCTTTCAATAAATCAGTATCTTCTTTTGAAAAAGGATTAATGCCTGGCGAATCAATTAAAATTAAATCTACCTTTGTGCGCAGTTCGTTTAAAGTATCTTTTAACAAATCGGCTTTTCGTACTTTAATTAAATTTAAATCTAAAATTTTTGTAAATGCTTCAAGCTGTTCAATTGCTCCAGCTCGTTTAATGTCGGTTGTGATAACGCCAATTTTTTTGTTTTTTATTTTTGCTTTTACAGCCATTTTTGCGACTGCAATCGTTTTTCCACTTCCAGATGGCCCAACTAACATAAAAGCGCGCTTTGTGTCGTTTGTTGGCAGTGGGGAAAATTGAAAAACTTTTTCCAGAGCAGAAGACAAAGATTGTGTTTCATTTTGATTAAAGTCATTGGGTAGTGCATTTAAAATACGTTCAATTAAGACAGGTGGTGTCGAATGATTGCGTAGTATTTTTTGTATTTTTTCATAAAACTGATTTTGAGGCGTTCCGAACAGAGCTTCTTGGATTTGTACATCTGCGATATCATCTTCTATTCCAATTGTAATGCGTACACCTTCTAAAGTTCGAGTGTTGGATAAAATAACAGCGTTGTTTCCAAAGTCTTGACGAATTTGATTCATCGCTTCGGGAACATTTAATGCCTGATATGTTTTTATCCTCATTCGCTTTAACCTTCAAAATAATTCAGTTGTTGTTCAAAAGGTAATAAAGCATTTAATTCCATTTGTGTTTTTCTGGGATTTTGTGCATTATCAACGGCTTTGAAACCAACCAGACAAAGCTGATTAAAAAGCAGATTTTTTTGTGCTATTTGTTCTAATCTGTTCGCCAGAGGTTGGCAGAATAAATATGCAAAAATAGCACCATAAAATGTCGTTAGCATAGCAACAGCCATCGCAGGCCCTATTGTAGATGGGTCAGATAAGGTTGAAAGCATTTGAACCAATCCAATTAACGTTCCTATTAGTCCCATAGCGGGAGCCGTTTCTGCCATTTTATTTAAAAAAGAAACTGTATTCATTTGTACAGCATAGTCATTTTGCATTTTATCGCGCATAATTTGATTACATTCTTTTCCTGTTATTCCATCGATTAACAGATTTAATCCAGCGCTCCAAAATGACTTTTTCCCTAAATTTTCCATATAATTTTTTTGTAAAGCAAGTAATCCACTGGTATGTACAATATCAGATGCTCTGACGATTAATTTGGGGGATATTATTTGATTTTGTTCCAGTCCGATAATTAAACGCAATGTACGAAATAAGCTTTGAATAACATCTTTGGGCGAAAAACTGATAACAGATACACATAATGTACCTCCTATGACGATTAAAAAGGCTGGCGCATTGATAAATGCGTTTAACGATGTATAAAAACCGATGCCTAAAACAATAAAGCCAAAAGCACCCATCAATCCAATTAAAACAGAAAAATCGAATTTATTAGATGAAACTGATTGCTTTTTTTTCATTTTTAAACCTTTAAAATTTCTGTTAGAGTAATACCCAATTTATCCGATTGTGCAACTAATTCTCCTTTAGCAATCATTTTGTCATTAACGTAAATATCGATGCTGTCTCCGACTTTTTTATCCAGTTCTAAAATTGCACCTTGTCCCATGTTTAATAACTGGTGAATGGGCATTGTTACTTTACCTAAAACAGCTGTTATTGTCACAGGAATGTCGTACACCATTTCCATTGATTTTGCCGTCGGAGATGTATCTATACCTCGTGCAGAATTTAAGTTTTTTTCTGCCATTTTTAAGAAAGCTTCTTTTTGTTTTTCGTTCATGATATAAAACCTTTCTAACTAATCATTTCTTCGTTTTCATCTGTTTGAGAGCGTATCTCAATTTCTTCATTTTGAGCCATTCGTTTAGCTGTTTCAACAATTAAAGATTGAGCAGCATCTACATCTTTTAAACGGACTGCTCCCAGTGCATCAATATCTTCCATTAACATTAAACCTGCATTTTGGGACATGTTTTGTAAAAAAACAGATTTTAAACTTTCAGAAGCACCTTTAAGTGCGTAAGCTAATTTTTTACGTTCTATTGCTCTTAATACTTTTTGCAGGCTTTCATTGTCAAGATAAATTAAGTCTTCAAAAGTAAACATCTGTGCGCGTATATTTTGAGCAACTTCTCGATTCCTTTCAAACAATCCCGTCATTAATTTGTTTTCTGTGTGTCTGTCCAGACAATTGAAAATATCAGCGACTCGCCCTGTCGCATCTATGTTTTCATTCATTGTTAATGAGGACATAAAATCATTTTTTATGGTCTGTTCTATTTCATCTAAAATGTCTTTTTGAACTTTTTCCAGATGTAATAAACGCATAATGACATCCATCACAAAACTTTCTGGCAAATAAGCCATTACTTTCGCAGCATATTCAGGTGAAAGTCTTGCTAAAATAACAGCAACGGTTTGTGGGTATTCATTTTTTAAATAATTAGCAAAAACTTCTTCATTAACGTTTTGAAGTTTATCCCAAATGGTCCTGCCAGCAGGTCCTTGCATTTCTCCAATGATTTCTTTTCTTCTTTCTTCGGATAAAACTTGAGATAAAAATTTTTCTGTGATTTCAAATGTTCCAACCACATTTGCAGGTCCATTCATTTTATTTGTATATTCATTTAGAACCTGTTCAACGGTGTGAGTGTCTATTTCACCCAAAGAAGCCATCGCTAATGATATATCACGAATTTCATCGTTGTTCATTTGCGCAAAAATTTCTTTAGTCTTTTTTTCACCCATAGCCATTAAAAAAATGGCTGTTTTTTGAATGCCTGATAGCTGTGAATATGAGTTTTTATTCATGACTATCTCCTTGTGCTTGATACAACCAACTGCGAAGAAGTGTCAGCGTTTCATCAGGTTTCTTTTCCATCAAGTTTTGGGCGTTTTTTAATGTATTTGAAGTTGTATCATTTTTGATATCTTCTTTTTGGTAAGAATAAGCCTCTGGATTGGTAAAGTTAGGTAAAACAGGTTGAGGCAATTCAATTTGTTCTGCTTTCATCGCGTTTTTAGTCATTAAAACACCAAATAAAACCAAAAGCAAAATAATCGTAAATACGATTAAAGAATTTGACCATACAGCTGATGAAAAAAAGGGTTGATTAGCAAAAGATGTATTGATGATTTCCAGAGAATCGCCTCGACTAGCATCAAAACCAACGGTTTTTTCAATTAGACGTTTTAACTTTTGTTGTGTTTGTTCTGGTAAAGTGGGATTGTCTAATAAAACAGCGACAGACAAATTTTTAATTTTCCCACCTTTTGACAATAATTCTTGCGTCTTTTTGGCATAAAGATATTCAACGTCGTCACCATGAGCTTTAGACAAGGCAGGATTGTCTGTATCCAATTTTTCTTGTATTTCTTTGTTTTCGGAAAAATCCATTTGAAGACGAACAGAAACTTTTGTTTTTTGTGCTCCAAACCAGCTGTCTAGCATTGTTTGTAGTTCTGTTTTTATATCGTTTTCAACACCCAGACGAATTTCTTCAAATGATAAAATTTCATGTTCTAAATTGTCAGAAAAATGATTTTCTTTTTGGGAAAAAAACGTTTCATAAGAAGTAAAAAAAAGACATCCCAATGATAGTACAATCATTAAGATTAAAGCATAGACTTTACTTTCACTGTGCAACTTTGCCATGCCTTGTTTTACCTTTTGTTTCTTACCTTTTTTTCATTATGGTTTAAGAAAGTGAATTTTTAGTTAACAACATCTTTCTTTTTTTATCGTTTTATGATATAAAATAAAACTATGAAACAGGACGTTTTACATATTGAAGTTGATGATTTAAAATATCAAGGTTTACGTTTAGATAAATTTATCAGTTTGAAAACAAATTTATCTAGGTCACGTGTACTTTCCTTAATAAAGGATGATTTCTTAACACCACATCAAGATGCTGATACAAAGGTCATATTGGGGCAAAAGTTCGATTTGATTATACCTAAAGCTCAAGATGCTATACCTGTCGCAGAAAAAATGGATTTAGATATTTTATATGAAGACAGCGATTTAATCGTTTTAAATAAACCAGCAGGAATGGTTGTACATCCTGGTGCAGGCAATTTTTCAGGAACATTAGTTAATGCTTTACTGGCTCATTGTGGTGATTCTTTATCTGGAATCGGAGGTGTTCGTCGTCCAGGAATTGTTCACCGAATCGATAAAGAAACTTCTGGTGTTTTAGTTATTGCTAAAAATGATTTAGCTCATCAGGGGTTGGCAGAGCAATTTTCTGTCCATTCGATACATCGGGTTTATTATGCTATTGTGTATGGATTCGCGCCATCTTCTGGTGTAATTCAGGGTAATATCGGTCGCAGTCCAAAGAATCGTCAAAAAATGGCTGTCGTTTCTGAAGGTGGAAAACATGCGGTGACGCATTTCCGTTTGATTAAGCCTTTATTTAATGGAAAGGCAAGTTTGGTTGAGTGCCGTTTAGAAACAGGAAGAACTCATCAAATACGCGTTCATATGACATCCATTAAACATCCGTTGGTTGGGGATAAGACATATGGTTCTGTTCCAAAGGGAACGATTGAACTGTTGCGAATGTTTCCAAGGCAAGCACTGCATGCTGCAGAATTGGGCTTTATTCATCCTAGAACAGGTAAACAAATTATGCTTAAAACGAAATTGCCTTTGGATATGCAATTACTTTTAGATGCGTCAGACGTTTTATAATTTTTATTTTTCTAAATAAGCGACGATTTCTATGTGATCGGAATAAGTGAATTGATCAACTAAAACAAGCTTTTGTATTTTGTATCCTGCATCAAGTAAAATCTTGCAATCTCTTGCAAAAGTAATAGAGTTGCATGATACCATAATAATTTTTTTTACATCCGAATTTGCAAGTTGTTCTGTTTGAGCTTTTGCACCAGCCCTGGCTGGGTCCATTACGACGGTATCAAATAAGTTTAATTCTTTACTTAAAACAGGATTCCTGAATAAATCTTGTACACGAGCAGAAATGTTTTGTTTTTGTAGCGAAAGGATAGACGGTTCTGTAATATCTATGCCCAATACTTTTTTGCCAGCATTCGCCAATGGTTTTGTAAATGTTCCTAAACCACAAAATAAATCTAATACGTGTTGTGATTTTTCGCATCCTTTTAATACTAAATCCACTAAAGTCTTTTCCCCTTCAATACTGGGTTGCATAAATACGTTAGCTGGAAAATCTAATTGACAAATTTGATACAAAATTTCTTCATTGAATATAAAACGAGCTATTTTATTTTGTTGACAGAACTGCGTTATTATTTCTAAAAAATCAATATCTTCTGTTTGTTTTTTTGATGATTTTTTTCGGAATTTATTCATCTTTTGAGTTTTTGTTTTGACTGTAATATCTGCTCCTAATTCAGTCATTAAAACAGCTAAATCACCAACGCCTTGAATTGTTTTACTTATTTTTTGTAGTTCTGGTAAAAGTTTTTCTAGTTTTGGCGTTAAAATAGGACATTTGTCCACTGGAATAATTTGATGTGAATGATGGGCGTTAAAACCGACAACACCGTTTTCTAATGCCAGCGTTATTCTGCGTCTGGTGTGTGCTGGAATTTCGATAAAGTCTTCGATTTCATGTTCTATCTTATTGTTTTTAAGAATGTTTTGCACAAAATTAATCTTTAACTGACGGTATTCAGTTGGTGTTAGATTTTGATGTTTACAGCCTCCACACAGACCAAAGAATGGACATATTTGCGTCATTTTTTATTTTGCTTTCTTGGTGTTTTTTTTGACGAGAGTTTTTTCTTTTGTTTCAGATGTAGTTGGATTTTCTTTTTGTTTTGATGTATTTGTTTCTTTTTCCTGTAAAAGTTTTTCGTTTAAGGCAGCTTTTTTTGCAAAAAAACCTAGTAGTACAGCTGAAAAAAACAACCAATAAAATATCAGAAAGACTATCGTAAATGCATAAGCTTGTAAAGCATATATGTTGGTTGAATATAGATTTGCAAGTTTGAGTAAGCCAATTTGTAAATTGTTTGCGATAATGAAGGATAATGTTATCCAAAATATGCATGCAAATCCAAATGATGCATTTTTATAAAAGAAATCCTTAAATCCTTTGATATATGGCATGTTATCAGATTTTACGATAAGCATTAATAAGTATGGAGAAACAATCAAAACCAAATAACATAAAATGAATAACGACATTTTTCCAGTCAAATTTTCATCGCTGTTATTCAATAGCAAAATCGCAATAATTGGAGAACTGATGAAAATTAACCTTAACAGCACTTTTATTCCCCATTTAAACGCATTTTTTAGATCTATAGGGTAAAGAGGTTTTTCCTTTTCTTTTGAAACATTTATTGCAACAGAAAACAAATATCCGAAAAGCGTTATAAACATCGTCAATCCAACAAGATTAAGCGCTATTAAAATTTGAAGATGTACAGTTTTATCTTCGTACACATTTGATGCATAATAGTTAATCAATCCGTACCAAACTAAAAATAGAAATAACCATACAAATAATGGGATTCCTATAGCCTTTTTTAATAAGGTTAATAACTTTTTCAACAAGGTTAATAACGTTTTCATTTTCTTTTATCCTCTAATTTATGAAAAAAGTTTTGTTGTTCTTTGTTGTTATGAGCCTGTAAGTATTCATTGTACATTTCATCCAAACGACGTAATTTGCCAGGTGCTTGTTCTTTAATATCTTTAGATGCTGTTGTTTTGAAACGGAAAACGTAGGCTGTGGATGCAAATAAATACGCTAATGTACCCCAGAACATTGCCCACAAAAAGAAAAGGCAAAAATAACAGAGCATTCCAGAAATATAGCTGAACAGGTAATTTTTAGAAAAAGCCCAACCCAATATGTAATTTAAGGTTAAGAAACCTAATGTTATTGTAAAGAGAGGTAAAGAAAAAATTAAGCGTGCTGAATGATAAAGGGCCATCCATATTAAATAACTAACAATCGCAATGAAACAAGCATACACAGTATTTAAACGCCAATATAAAAACGCTATGATAGCCATGCCACTTCCCCACAAGAAGAAAGTCTGCATGATTTTTAAGGATAATTCTAACATAACTTTTGAGTTTCGAACGATTAATTTTAAGTTTAATAAAGATTTAAACGAAAAACGTTCGATGAACAAAACCATGATTAAAACAAAATAAAAAATAGCAGTGAATGTAATAAATGTCGTTGAAGTTCCAGAAAATGGGAAATGATAAAGTGTTTCGGTATTTAGTATTTGCGTTGAATAGTAATATCCAAATAAGGATAATAGCAGCTTTCTTAAAAAATGATATATGGCAAATAATAATGGAGCTAATAAAAGCATCAATTTACCCAGCGTAATAATAAAAAAGTTTACTGTGAACTTTGGTGGTTGATTAAATAATGCTTTTTTTGCAATGACAACTTCTAGTGCAAAAAAAGAAAGTCCTAAAATAAACATCATAAAACAAGCCCATAAGGTTTTTTGAAATACGATGGGCCAAAAATTATCATCCAACAGAGTCAACGCCATTTGAGCCAATGCAGATGTAGCTTTGGGAGACCCTGTTTCTGCTAAAAGCCATGTTTTAAAAGCTGAAAAAAGTTGAAAATCGCTTTCTAAAGAAAAACCAATAAGAATAAAAAAAGACAGCATAATAATGGCTGTTATCCATCCCATTAACAAGTTTTTACGCTGTACAGAAAAACATAAAGCATCGTAAAGTGATAACATTTTTAACTCCTTTTCTAGTATATTAGCAAAAAACACAGTTTATTTCAAATAAAATGTTGACGATTTTAAAAATAATGTTAATATAATTTCTAATTGAAAGGAAAATTATATAATGATACAAAATCAAAATGATACAAATTTGGACCAACGTTTAATGCGTTTGGAAAAATTAAAGAAAATTGAAGCGCGTGGAATTAACGCTTATCCACATATTTACAGACCGAATTTTACTTCTGCAACGTTGAACGAAAAATATGCGTCTTTGGCAAATGAAGAACAAACAAATGACGTTGTGATGGTCGCAGGGCGAATCAAAGCCATTCGCAATTCGGGTATGTTTATGGATATTTATGATGAGACAGGGAAAATTCAGATTTTTTCTTCGTTAGAAAATTTACCTGATGAAGAAAAAGAAATTTTATCATTATTGGATTTAGGTGATTTTGTCGGCGTAGAGGGAACTGTTCGTCGGACTAAACGTGGTGAATTGTCTGTAAATACGCAACATTTAACTGTTTTGAGTAAAGCATTATTGCCTTTACCTGAAAAGTTTCATGGTTTGACAGATGTGGACACAAAATATCGTCAACGTTATTTAGATATGATTACGAACGATGAAACAACAAGGACATTGGTTCGTCGCAGTCAAATTATTGCAGCTATTCGTGAATACTTGGCTGGTTTAGGATTTTTGGAAGTTGAAACACCTATTTTACATCCAATTTTGGGTGGGGCAAATGCGAAGCCTTTTATTACTCATCATAATACATTGGATATGGATTTGTATTTAAGAATTGCTCCAGAGTTGTACCTCAAACGATTGATTATTGGTGGAATGCCAGCTGTTTTTGAAATTGGACGTAATTTCCGTAATGAAGGAATGGATACACGTCACAATCCAGAATTTACAATGATGGAATTGTATTGGGTTTATAAAGATTATAACGATATGATGACTTTATTGGAAAATATGGTCGAATACGCTGCGTTGAAAGTTTTGGGAACAACCGAAGTTGAATTTGAAGGAAAGAAAATTAACTTTAAAGGACCATGGCCTCGTAAAACAATGTTGGGCTGTATTGAAGAAGTGACAGGCGTTGACTTTGATGCGATTAAGACAGACGAAGAAGCTGTTGCAAAAGCGCGTGAATTGCATGTTGAAGTAGCTGACGGAACCAGTTGGGGAAATGTTGTTGCTACGGTTTTTGAAGAAAAATGCGAGCATACATTAATTCAACCAACGCACATTATTGACCATCCAAAAGATATTTCACCATTAACAAAGACACATCGAACAAATCCACGTTTGGTTGAACGTTTCGAAAGTTTCTGTAATACATGGGAATTGTCAAATGCATATTCAGAATTGACAAATCCATTGGATCAACGGGAACGTTTGGAAGATCAGGTAAAAGCCAGAGAAGCAGGGGATGAAGAAGCTCAAATGATGGACGAAGATTTTGTCACTGCGTTGGAACATGGAATGCCTCCAACAGGTGGTTTAGGTGTCGGAATCGATCGTTTAATTATGTTGCTAACAAATTCACCATCTATTCGTGATGTGTTAGCTTTCCCAACAATGCGTAAAAAATAAAAAGGAGAGGTATTATGACAAAAAAAGAAACAGAAGTAAAAACAGAAAAAACAGCAGAAGTAAAACCAGAACAAACAACAGCCAAGAAAAATTTTGATTTTAAGGCTGAAGCAAAAAAAGCGTGGGATGCTTTTGTTCGTTTTATAAAGCCTTTGACAAATTTGGAAAAAGAGATTTTTGCACCAAAATTGGAAGGTTTTTTTAAAGCTAAGATCAATATGATTTATTGGATTGGTTGCATTTTGATGTTGGTTTTTGCAGTATTTTCATTATCAGCATTGCCGCATTTCGGGACCGTTTTGGGAAATTGGTTGGTTATAGCTGTTGTTTTCGTCTTGTTCCGTTTGTTGTGTGAAATTATTTCAGAGCAACCAGTAAAAAAGAAATAAAATTAAAACTGTTTTAATGGGGCTGTATTTTAAATACAGCCCCTTTTTTATAATACGAAAAAAACTTGACATCAAATAATTTGTTTGATAAAATGAAAATATACAGTATGTGAGGTGTATGATGTTAACAAAAAGAACATATCCTTTTAAATCAGAAAAACGGCTGAAAGTGGCTGTTTTCTACACACACACACACACACACACACACACACACACACTTAT
>SUUS01000034.1 GCA_015062395.1 Alphaproteobacteria bacterium | reverse complement strand
CGTCATAATTGACAGGATTCTTTTTGCCTAAATCGACAAAATTATACTCATGAGTAGGATCAATAATATCCAAATAATTATCGTACATCATGGGAACATTGGATCCACGCAACATAACATCGTGAATGGTTTGGTTGGCTCTGTAATAGTTCATGGCCGTCTTATATCCAACAATGCCCCCTAATAACAACAATCCAATCAGAGCCAATACACCAATCATTTCCACCATCGAACGACCAGATTGGAAACGTTGAGAAGCAAAAGCAGAATCGGCTTGAGAATTGGATTTTAAAAGAGAATTAAAAAGTGCCTGAAGTTTAGACTTTAGATTAGAAACATGCTGTAAGTTATTGATTTTACTTGAAAATTCGGGGGGGGGGGGGTAAATTTGAATAAATTAATGGACATATTAAATACTTCCTTTCTATAAAAAAACTTGTTAAATTTCCTTCATTCTAAACGAATCAAAACCTTTAGTCAAGAACGTTTTTTGGACATAGGATTTTTATCTTTTTTCATCGCTCAATATGACTAGGAGGTATTTGCAATAATGAGGGTGTTTTTTATAAATTAAAAATTTGTTTTGCAAAAATAAATTCTTTTTGCTATGATGACAAAAAAGAACAAAAGGAAAACAAAATGATTGCAAAATTAACGGGTACATTGGATACAATTTGTGATGGTTTTTTGATTTTAGACGTCAATGGTGTTGGATACAGGGTTTTTTGTTCCAACAGAACCTTGTCAGTTGTAGGACAAAAAGGGGGGGCTTGTGGTTTATTTATAGAAACACAAGTACGAGAAGATCATATCCATTTATTTGGATTTGCAGATAATGCAGAAAAAGAATGGTTTTCTATTTTGACGGCAGTGCAGGGGGTTGGTGCAAAAGTTGCTTTGGCTATTTTATCAGCATTGTCTCCAAATGAGTTAGGTGTAGCATTGGCAACATCCGATAGCAAGGCTTTTACAAAAGCTAACGGGGTTGGACCTAAATTGGCATCTCGATTAATAACAGAATTAAAAGGAAAATCTCCTACATCGTTAGATAGTATGAGCATTTCTTCTTCTGTTAGTGGTGCGTTTGTGCAATCTGCTGGTGTTGTAGAGGAAGCTATTTCAGCATTAACGAATCTTGGTTATGGGCGTTCAGAGGCAGGTATTGTAGTTGGTTCAGTTTATCAATCCGATGAAAATATCAATGTGTCAGATTTAATCAGATTATCATTAAAAGAAATAGGAAAGAAAAATGGTTGATGAGCGTATAATTACTCCTAAAAAACATGTAGGCGAAGAAGAATTGAATATGTCTATTCGTCCTCAAACGTTAAGTGATTTTGTTGGTCAAAAACAAGCTTGTGATAATTTGCGTGTCTTTATTACTGCAGCCAAAGAACGAGGAGATGCTTTAGACCATGTTTTGTTAGCAGGTCCTCCAGGATTGGGAAAAACAACGCTAGCTCAAATTATATCAAAAGAATTGGGGGTAGGGTTTCGTCCAACATCGGGACCTATGATTTCTAAAGCTGGGGATTTAGCTGCCATTTTGACGAATTTAGAACCTCATGATGTACTGTTTATTGATGAAATCCATCGTTTAAATTCTACAATAGAAGAAGTCCTTTATTCTGCAATGGAAGATTTCCAGCTGGATTTAGTTATCGGAGAAGGTCCTGCAGCTCGTTCGGTTCGAATAGATTTACCTCCGTTTACTTTAGTTGGTGCAACAACCAGAACAGGTTTGTTGACAACTCCATTAAGGGATCGTTTTGGTATCCCAGTTAGATTAAGTTTTTATAATGTTGACGATTTAAAACGAATCGTTAAACGAGCTGCTACGTTGTTGGGAATTGCAATCAGCGAAGATGGTGCATTGGAAATAGCGCGTCGTTCTCGTGGAACACCACGCATTGCTGGCAGATTATTGCGTCGGGTTCGTGATTTTGCAATTGTTGCAGGAAAAAAGCAAATTGATGCCCAAATAGCAGATACTTCCTTAAAACAGCTAGATGTTGATAAAATGGGATTAGATATGATGGATAGACGTTATTTAACTTGCATTGCAGAAAAATATAACGGTGGTCCTGTTGGTGCAGATACTTTATCAGCTGCTTTGTCGGAAGAACGGGATACGATAGAAGAGGTCATAGAACCTTATTTAATGCAAGAAGGTCTAGTTCAAAGAACACCAAGAGGGCGAGTATTAACTGCTTTTGGTTTTCAACAAATTGGATTAAAAGCACCGTCCATTTCTCCAACACTTTTTGATAATGAGGAGCAATAATGATAGATACATTTAATTTTCGAGTTTATTATGAAGATACTGATGCTGGAGGGATTGTTTATCATGCGAATTACTTAAAGTTCGCTGAACGGGCAAGAACTGAATTTTTGCATAAGATGGGTCTTTCTAATCAAAAATTGTTGCAAGAAGATATGGCTTTTGTTGTTTCCAGAATAGAAATTGATTATAAACGTCCTGCTGTTTTGGAAGACGAATTGACAGTTGAAACAAGTGTATTGAAATTAGGTGCTGCGACATTAACCTTGCGTCAAGATGTGAAAAGAGATGGAGAATTAATGAGTTCTTTAAAAGTATCTGTTGCTGTTGTCAGTTTGTCTGAAAAACGTCCTGTTCGTATGCCTGTGGAATTGAAAGAAAAATTTGAAAAGTTTATTTAAAAAAAAAGGAAAAATTATGAAATTAGTTGCTGTTCCATCTATGAATTTTGAAGAACGTAAAGATGAAATTCAGTTTATTATATTACATGCAACAGACACAAAAACTATCGAAGAAACTTTTGATTGTTTAATTGATTCTGTAGAACCTAATCGGGTTAGTGCGCATTATGTTATTGATAGGACTGGGTATGTTTTTGCGCTTGTCCCAGAAGATTGTACTGCGTGGCATGCAGGTATTTCAGATTGGAATGGATATTGTGCCAGAACTGAACGCAAAGGCTTAAATCATGCAAGTATTGGAATAGAGCTTCAGTGCGAAGGCGATGGTAAAGGGGATAATTTTAAAGGTTTTACGAAACTTCAGCTTCAAGCGTGTGATGAGTTGGTACAACGTTTGATGAAACGATATAATATACCCGTTGAAAATGTTTTAAGACATAGCGATATTGCTCCTGATAGAAAAAAAGATCCAGGCAAGCATTTCCCATATCGAAAATTGAAAGAAAAATGGGCTAAACAAAGATAAAGGTTTAAGACGGTTCAATTTGAAAAACAAAAGCTCCTGATGAGAACAATTCAATGCAGGAGCTTTTAATATAGATAATTCAAGAAAGACTGTAAGCCGGATTTTGTCTGGGACAATCATTCATCTAGACTTTTCATTACTGAAAAGCTCTGGCGACCTACCTATTGGGCAGTATAGGAACGATACTTCGCGAATTGAATCGCAGCCACTTTCTTGGTCTTGCTTCGGATGGGGTTTACCTTGCCATAAACTGTTACCAGCTATGCGGTGAGCTCTTACCTCGCCGTTTCATCCTTACCCATTGTTAAAATGGGCGGTTTATTTTCTGTGGCACTTTCCCTCAAGTTGCCTTGGGCGGCCGTTAGCCGTCATCCTGTTCCTATGAAGTCCGGACTTTCCTCTCGCTCACCGTTTCCAGTATCGAGCCAGCGATTGTCTGCCTTTCTTAAGCTGTATTATACAGTTTTTATAATAAAAGTCAAGTTTTTAAGTGTGAAAAAATAATCCTGCATAGGTTTGGTTTTCTGCTATTATTTTGTGTGGTATTATTTTACCATATAATTTTTTGCAAAAAAGTGCTTGACAAACAAGGATTTTATGATATACTGCCAACGTAGTTTAACGAAAAGGATAAAAAAATGAAAACAACAGTAAGTGCAAAACCCGCAACAATTAAGCGTGATTGGTACTTAATCGACGCAACAGATTTAATTTTGGGTCGTATGGCAAGCCAAATTGCAACAATTTTGCGTGGAAAAAATAAAACTTCTTATACTCCACATATGGACTGTGGTGACTATGTCGTTGTTATTAATGCAGACAAAGTTGCTTTTACAGGTAAGAAGTTAGAACAAAAAATGTATTATCATCACACAGGTTATATCGGTGGAATCAAAGGTATTTCTGCTGCTAAATTAATGGAAAAGAAACCTGAAGATGTTATTTATAAAGCAGTACAACGCATGATTTCACGTAATAAGTTGGGTCGTCAAATGATGACTAAATTGCGTGTTTACGCTGGTGCAGAACATCCTCATACAGCACAAAACCCAACAGTTTTGGATATTGCATCGAAAAATAAAAAGAATAAAAAGGGTGATGTATAATGACTGAATTAAAAGATTTAAAAGTTGCAGTTGAAGCTTCTGCAGAAACTGTTAAACGTGAACCTAAAAAAGATGCTTTGGGTCGTTCTTATGCAACAGGTAAAAGAAAAGATGCTGTTGCTCGTGTTTGGTTGAAAATGGGTAAGGGAAATATCGTTGTAAACGGTCGCGATGTTAAAGATTATTTTGGTCGTCCTGTTTTGCAAATGATTATTAATCAACCATTTGTCGCAACTGCTCGCGAAGGTCAATTTGATGTTATGTGTACTGTTTCTGGTGGTGGCTTATCTGGTCAAGCTGGTGCAGTTCGTCATGGTATCAGCCGTTGCTTGGATTTATTCGAACCAGAATTACATAAAGTTTTACGTCAAGGTGGCTTCTTAACACGTGATAGCCGTGCTGTTGAACGTAAAAAGGCTGGTCGTTCTAAAGCTCGTAAACGTTATCAATTCTCAAAACGTTAATGGGAACGGATTTGAAACCCCACCAAAAAAAGGTGGGGTTTTCATTAAATTTCAATAAAAATATGTCCTGTTTTTGTACATATTGAAAAATGTTGGATTTTTTTCTATTATTATTTATAATAGATATAAAGATATGAAAGGATTTTACTATGAAATCTCACCATAAAGGAATAAAGCGAATACTGAATGCCTTTACTTATTCATACGACGGATTTAAAGAAGCCTTTTTTTCTGAAACAGCTTTTCGACAGGATTTATTTGTTGTTATTTTAGGCCTTTTTTCTTTATTATTTTTACCATTGACATTACAGCTGAAAGCGCTTTTATTTTTTTCTTTAATGTTAATTTTATTAATGGAACTTGTAAATACGGCAATAGAGACGATTGTTGATCGTATTTCTGATGATTACCATTTGCTTTCTAAAAAAGCAAAAGATATAGGCTCTTTGTTAGTTTTAATGTCTTTTTTTAATGCTTTCGTTTGTTGGACACTTGTTTTAATTCCTTTTGTTTTAAAGTAAGTGCTTTTTCATTCTTCTTTAAACTATTACAGCAATTAAATGATTTTCTTTCAAGATAAAGAATGTTATTTTATTTTTTTATGAGAAAAAAACAAAAAAATAAAAAAAGTACTTGCAAATATAAAACGAATCGATTATAAATACATTTATCTCGAATGGGGGTGTAGCTCAGCTTGGTTAGAGCGTCTGCCTGTCACGCAGAAGGTCGAGGGTTCGAGCCCCTTCACTCCCGCCATTAAAAATTTAATGCCTTGATTTTCAAGGCTTTTTTTATGCTTTTTTTTAGGAATTTTTACCTGCCCGTCAGGGCTACCCGTCAAACAATTCCGACTAGTTATTCGAATAATCATATAGTTATATGATTTTCTCATAAAGTCTCATTGCTTTTCGCCACAAAAACTTGCCATCAGGCAACTTTGTTGTGTCGCAGACGTCAAAGACATTTTATCCCTTCAATTTTTTGATACTAAAACTACTTTTTTAGACAAGTGGTTTTGATAGACTTCTTGAACCAAAAGACACTCACTTTTAAAAGACAACAGCATTTCTGGACAAATGCTTTTTAAAGACAACTGCTTTCGTGGATGATTGGTTTTATAAGACACTTTATACTTTTGCCCCTTTGGTTTCCTGTTGACAACTTAAAATATGAACAGTAGAATATAGAAAATATTTTAAATCATCGGAGGATTTTATGAAAAAACTTCTATCTTTAATCATTTTATCAATCTTAGTTTGTTTTTCTGCACAGGCAAAGGAATATTCTTTCGATGAAGTAAAAGAATGTGCTGAAGATAAAAGTTTATTGTGTGATTTAGATGGAAGTTTAATAACAGGATATTTCAAAGAGTATTACTCCGATGGAACGTTGGAAATAGAAACGCCATATAAAGAAGGAAAAAAAGAAGGTTTGGCAAAAAGTTACTATGAAAATGGAAATTTGAAAGCTGAAGCATATTATAAAGATGGAAAACCAGACGGTTTGGCAAAAAGTTACTATGAAAATGGAAATTTGAAAGCTGAAGCATATTATAAAGATGGAAAACGAGACGGTTTGGCAAAAGGTTACTATGAAAATGGAAATTTGCTAACTGAAGCATATTATAAAGATGGCAAATTGGAAGGTTTGGCAAAAGGTTACTATGAAAATGGAAATTTGAAAAGAGAAGCATATTATAAAGATGGAAAACCAGACGGTTTGGCAAAAGTTTACTATGAAAATGGAAATTTGGAAGCTGAAGCATATTATAAAGATGGAAAAGAAGAAGGATTTGCAAATGCTTACTATGAAAATGGGAATTTGGAAAGAGAAGAAAATTATAAAGATGGCAAATTGGAAGGTTTGGCAAAAGGTTACCATGAAAATGGAAATTTGCTAACTGAAGCATATTATAAAGATGGCAAATTGGAAGGTTTGGCAAAAGGTTACTATGAAAATGGAAATTTGGCAAGAGAAGAAAATTATAAAGATGGAAAAGAAGAAGGTTTGGCAAAATCCTATTATCCAAATGGAAATTTGGAAAGTGAAGAAAATTATAAAGATGATAAATTGGAAGGATTGAAAAAAGTTTACTATGAAAATGGGAATTTGCTAACTGAAGCATATTATAAAGATGGAAAACGAGACGGTTTGGCAAAAGGTTACTATGAAAATGGAAATTTGGAAGGAGAAGAAAATTATAAAGATGGAAAACGATACGGTTTGGCAAAAGGTTACTATGAAAATGGAAATTTGGCAAGAGAAGAAAATTATAAAGATGGAAAAGAAGAAGGTTTGGCAAAAGGTTACTATGAAAATGGAAATTTGAAAGCTGAAGCATATTATAAAGATGGAAAAGAAGAAGGTTTGGCAAAAAGTTACTATGAAAATGGAAATTTGGAAGCTGAAGCATATTATAAAGATGGAAAACGAGACGGTTTGGCAAAAAGTTACTATGAAAATGGAAATTTGAAAGCTGAAGGAAATTTTAAGGATGGAAAACGAGACGGTTTGGCAAAAGGTTACTATGAAAATGGAAATTTGAAAGCTGAAGGAAATTTTAAGGATGGAAAACTGGATGGGTTAGCAAAAGGTTACTATGAAAATGGGAATTTGGAAAGAGAAGAAAATTATAAAGATGGAAAATTGGAAGGTGTGGCAAAAGTTTATCATGAAAATGGAAATTTGGAAGCTGAAGCATATTATAAAGATGGAAAAGAAGAAGGATTTGCAAAATTTTACTATGAAAATGGGAATTTGGAAAGAGAAGAAAATTATAAAGATGGAAAACAAGACGGTTTGGCAAAAGGTTACTATGAAAATGGAAATTTGCTAATTGAAGAATATTATAAAGATGGTAGAGTGGAAGGTTTAACAAAGATTTATTATAAAAATGGAAATCTGAAGTTTGAACTGAACTTTAAAGATGGTACAGCAGTATCAGGTTATATGTATGACATTTATGGAAAAAGAACAAAAATGACCAATGCTCATTTACATAATTTAACAAATGATTTACATAAAGAAAATTAAATCTTCAAACTCTCCACAGCATTGGATAGCATTTGAGGATTGTAGTTGAAATACCTTTGAGTTGTGCTGATATTCCTATGGTTGGCAAGTCTTTGAACCAAACAGATATCTTTTCCGCACGCAGCAAAATATTTTTTTATTTTTATGGCTTCATTCAAACTGTCATCTAATCCTTGATAATAGCCATAATATTTTTTATAAAAAACTCTTTACAAAAAGATGTTTATATATTTTTATAAAATTAACGAAACATTCGAAAAGGATTAAAATGGCTTCAATAACGCAAATTGTTATCACTGGTGGTCCTTGTGCTGGAAAAACAAGCTGTTTAAGTACGTTGGGTAAACGGCTAGCAGCAAAAGGTTATAAAGCTATTACGATTTCAGAAACTGCGACAGATATGTTTATGTCGGGGATTAAAAATACAGAAATATCTCATCCTGAATTTGAAAAAATGGTTATCGAATATCAAATTGCAAAAGAAAAAATAGCCCTTAAAGCTGCTTTAAATTTTCCAGAAGTCGTTATTTTATATGACCGAGGCATTCCCGATACTCGAGCTTATATGTCAGAGACGGACTATAAACAAGGATTAAAAGAAAATAATTTAAATGAATTTCAAGCATTAAACAGATATGATGCTGTGGATCATCAAAAAAATAACCGAGGATTCCAAAATAGCCAAGACTATCAAAAAGAAAATAACCCAGAAAAGACAAAAAGATTGAAGATAAAAAGGTTTGACGTCTGCGACACAATTAAGTATTGAGTTGAAAATTATATTTTTTACTTATAATAATAGCAGTCATCAATGGCGCCTAAACAAAAAGACAGCAGCTTAACACTGATGTCTTTTGTTAAAGCCTGTTTGATAATCCGTCCTAGAGGATTTTTTTATCGTCCAATTTGAGAGGATATATCAAAATGAAGGCTTAAATTTTTTGACTTAAAATCACCTTTTGTTTTAAGGAGATATTATGCCTCTAACAAAGAAATGTTGGAAGCAGAAGCTCTGCCATTTTCATCAACATTCATTTCAAATTGAACTTTTTGTTCTTCCTTTAGTCCACGAAGACCAGAAGAATGCAAAGATGTAATATGTACAAAAACATCTTTTTCTTCTTGTTCAGGGACAATAAATCCATAACCTTTTTTGAAATTAAACCATTTTACTTTTCCGACAGTCATAAGTCATCTCCTTAAAAATTAAAATTACTCACATCGGTTTTACAACCGACTCTTTTAGATTAGACGATAAAAAAAACACATGCAAGAAGTATTTTTAAAAATCTGAATAAATTGTTGCATTTTATTTAAAAAGCGTCTATTGTTGCTGTATAGATAAGAGGAATTAATATAATGAATGATATAAAAAACGATATAAAAATCGAAGAAAAAATTGAAAGTGCAAAATTAGCCGATGCATTGTCAGAGCGTTATTTAGCTTATGCAATGTCAACCATTGTTTCGCGTTCTTTACCAGATGTGCGCGATGGGTTAAAGCCTGTTCACAGACGGTTGTTGTACGCTATGCGTCATTTAAGATTAGATCCGACTTCAGGATTTAAAAAGTGTGCTCGTGTCGTTGGCGATGTTATTGGTAAATACCATCCACATGGCGACGTGGCAGTTTATGAAGCCATGGTTCGTTTGGCTCAAGATTTCGCTGTCAGGTATCCTCTTGTCGAAGGGCAGGGGAACTTCGGTAATATCGATGGTGACAGGGCAGCTGCTATGCGTTATACAGAAGCACGTTTGACAGATACAGCAATGGCTTTGATGAATGGATTGGACGACAATGCAGTTGATTTTGTTCCAACATATGATGGTTCAGAAGATGAACCTGCAGTTATGCCAGCTGCTTTTCCGAATTTATTAGCAAATGGATCTTCTGGTATTGCAGTAGGTATGGCTACGAACATTCCTCCTCATAATGCTGGGGAATTGTGTGACGCACTTTTATACTTGATTAAACATCCTGATTGTGAAACTGAAAAGCTCTGCGATTTTGTTTTGGGACCTGATTTTCCAACGGGTGGTTTGTTGATGGAAAATCACAAAGCGATTGTAAAGGCTTATGAAACAGGACGTGGTTCATTCAGAGTTCGTTCTAAATGGGAAAAGGAAGAATTATCTCATGGTCAGTATCAAATTGTGATAACCGAAATTCCTTATGGTGTCGCAAAATCAGATTTAATTGCAAAAATTGCAAAATTATTGAATGAAAAGAAATTACCGATGCTTGCCGATGTTCGAGATGAATCGGCCGAGGAGGTTCGCCTTGTTTTGGAACCGAAGAATCGTACCGTTTCTCCTGAACATTTAATGGAGTATTTATTTCAACATACGGATTTACAAAACACATTTCATTTAAATTTGAATGTATTGGATGCTGACAGTACACCGAAAGTGATGAGCTTAAAACAAGTTTTGCAAGCATTTTTAAATCATCGCATGATTGTTCTGACTCGCTGCAGTCAACACCGTTTGGATAAAGTTTTGCATCGCATGGAAGTTTTGCAAGGCTTTTTGATGGCATACCTGAATTTGGACAGAGTTATTGAAATTATTCGTACTGAAGATGAACCAAAACCTGTTTTGATGGAAGAGTTTAATTTATCAGATGTTCAAGTGGAAGCTATTTTAAATATGAAATTGCGTTCTTTGCGTAAGTTAGAAGAAATGCAAATTAAAAATGAATATGATGAATTGGATAAAGAAAGAATTGATTTGCAAGCTTTATTAGCTGATGAAAATTTGCGTTGGCAGAAGATAGCAGAGCAAGTGTCAGATGTTAAAAAGCGTTTTGGACAAAAAACAAAAGTTGGAGCTAGACGAACAGTTATTGCTGATGCACCAGTCGCGATAGAAGTACCGATTGAAGCGATGATAGAAAAAGAACCGATAACTGTGGTTTTATCGAAAAAAGGTTGGATTCGTGCTCTTAAAGGTCATGTAGATGTGGCTGAAGTTAAATTTAAAGATGGAGACAGCTTAAAGCTATCTTTAAAAGCTCAAACGACGGATAAAATTTTGTTCTTCTCAACATCTGGACGTTTTTATACTATCATGGGGGACAAAATTGTAGGAGGTCGTGGATTTGGCGAACCGATTCGTTTAAGTATCGACTTACCAGAAAAAGATGATATTATTGCGATGTTGACTTGTCAGCCAGAACAACAGTTGTTGGTTGCGACAGATAAGGGAAAAGGTTTTTTAATAGCCTCGACAGATGTTATTGCTCAAACTAAAGCTGGAAAAATGGTATTAAATGTTGGTTCTGATACGGCAAAATTCTGCTTACCTGTGACGGGCGATATGATTGCAATAATAGGTCAAAATCGTAAGTTATTGGTCTTTAGATCTTCTGAAATTCCGACGATGAGTCGAGGTAGTGGGGTTATGTTGCAACGCTACCAAGGAGGAGGGACTAGTGATATTGAATTTTTCAATGAAGCTGATGGAATGCCTTTTGCATTTGGAAATGGAATTCGAATCGAACGTGATTTAATCGCTTGGATTGGAAAGCGAGCTCAGGTAGGAAAAATTCCTCCTGTTGGATTTTCAAGAAATAACAAATTTAAATAAATTTTCTGATATCAAATAAAAACAGTCACTTTAAATAGTGACTGTTTTTTTGCGTATTAATAAAGGAGTGCGAAAAGCAAAAACGTCTTTTGCCTTTCTATCATTTAACTCCATCATCCCGTCTACTACGTCATCCATCTCCCGTCCTATTTGTCCCAACATGTCATATTGAGCGCAAGCGAAATATCTCGTGAAGTTTTGTATATCATCCTGTCTCCGTCCTCTTTGTCATTCTGAAGGGCGCTAGCCCGAAGAATCTCTTATTAATTTTACCCAAAAATAAAAAATCGTTAAAAAAGGTCGTAGGAGAGCAAAAAAGGACTTGACAGGGGGGGGGATGTTATAA
>SUUS01000033.1 GCA_015062395.1 Alphaproteobacteria bacterium | reverse complement strand
CTAGTTCTTCTTCGAGTTCCAGTAGCTCGTCTTCAAGCTCTAGCTCATCTTCGAGTTCTTCTTCGTCAAGTTCAAGCTCTTCGAGCTCTTCGAGCTCCAGCAGCAGTTCCAGCTCTTCGAGTAGTTCGAGTAGCAGTAGCAGTAGTAGTTCTTCATCTAGTTCCTCAAGTAGCTCTTCAAGCTCCTCGAGCTCTAGCAGTAGCTCCTCCAGTAGTTCTAGCTCTAGTTCCTCAAGTAGCTCTAGCTCTTCGAGCTCTAGCAGTAGTAGTAGCTCGTCTTCGAGTTCTAGCAGTAGTTCGTCCTCTAGTTCTTCGTCGAGTTCAAGCTCTTCAAGCTCTTCTGGTGGGGGTGGATGTCCTGAAGATGAACCATATAATGAAGTCGCTAAAAAGTGTTGTGCTATCGTGGAACCAAGTCCGTGCTTTGTACTTGTTGAAGCCCAAGAAGGTGTATGTCCAAGCTTAAACCAACTCGGTCCTGGTTCGTTGTGTGCATACTCAAACGATGAGGATGGTCGGTGTGATGCAATGGGCAAATGTGAAAAATGCCCTAAGATTACAGGTTGTCTTACTTACGGTGATGAATGTAAATGCCTGCAATGTTCAGATGAATATACGTTTGCATGTGCTTCATATGAGGATGGGCGAGAAGAATGTATCTGTTGTCCTGAAGATAAGTGTGGAATGTCAAATATAACAGCTTATTATCATTACTATTATGGACTTTCGTGTTGTAATGGTAAATTATTTGATTCTTATGGAAATTTAGAGTGCTGCGTGTCTGGAAATACAATATATGATGATGGCTCTGGAGGTAAAATTTGTTGTGCGCCTTCCAGTACTGGAGGTCCCTTTTTAGGTGTTAGTCCAGGAGGAGCGTGTTGGTATGAAGGAGAAGAGACCTATTCAGGAGGTCCATGTTATCCTTCGTAGTGGAAGAGATCTTCCAAGTCGATGATGGGGACTTTGGAAACATTTATTTATTGCCACCATAGGGGAAGCGAATCTGACGAATGAAACTATTGTCCAAATGGTTATGGCTCTTGGTATAGTAAAATGGCTCTAGATATAGTGGATGTTGAAGATAAAGTACAAGGTTGTCCTGATTCTCGTAACGACTGTTGGAGAGATTGTCTGTAATAAACCTCCACTGGCTCATGCAGATAGTTTTACGTTTGCCGTATAAAAAAGGCGCATTATCGCGCCTTTTTCTTTAACATCGGTCTATCTGATTAAAAAAGTAAAAAATATAAGCTATTCTTTCCAACCAATAGCTTGAGAAATAATCACTCTATCACCTTCGGACAAATTCAAAACTTCAGATACTTTTTCCCTATCAAAGAATCCTCGGACAATGCTTGCCATATTGTTTGCTGCTGTATAAAGTTCTACATTTTGATATGCCGACCCTGCGTGCATGACAGCGTAATCATTTTGACTGCCTGTATAAACCAATACAACTGGAACTGTTTTCATATAATCTTGCTTATTAAAAAGATTTAAATAATTTTCGTTTGAAACTTCTTTTAAAACATTTTCATCAGCATCATATAGAAAAACACCTTTTTTATTAAAAACATATACACTTAAATCTTTTGCATTTTTTGCTGTTGGTATAGTTCTTTTTCCATCAGCTCTGTTGACACCATAAGCTGCCCACAAAATAGAAGATAAAGTCTTATCATCGATATCCTTATCCGAAAAAGCATGATCCGAATGACGATTTTCCAAGGCTTGTATTAAAGTTGTTTTACTTGTTTTATCTGGTATTGGTAATTTGATATCTGATGCGACGGCTAAATTACTAATAAGCGCAAAAGATAGCATAAATCCGATAGTTTTTAACATAATGACTCCTTTTATAATTATAAAGATATTTTTATACTACTGATAATAATCCAAAAGTCAAATATAAAAGTTATGTTTTGGGTGGCGCGCTCAAGAAGATTGCTCGCTTACGCTCGTCCAAAAGGACTGTCCTAAAGGACATCGTGTCTGCGCCTTTAAAAAAAGGCTTGCCACCGAACTCCTGTCGTCCGTATCTTCCTATCGCATCAAAAAAAAAGACAGGCATAAATCCTGTCTTTTTTTATTGGCGCGCTCAAGAAGATTCGAACTCCTAACCTTCTGATCCGTAGTCAGATGCTCTATCCAATTGAGCTATGAGCGCATCTTTATCAAATCGACTTACCTTATACACGATTCGTTTTTATTTTGCAAGTACTTTTTTCACATTCCTCTAGAATTAACGGAAACAATTGGAGAAATATGCGAAAAGAAGCCTGTCCTTTCTGCTTTCTTTTCTGGTTGTACTCGACCTTCAATTCCCAATTGACGACCATACATTTCAACCTTTTCAAAAAAAGATGTCAAATCTTCTTTCCCCGAACAATCAGGCCACTCAAAATGCACTTTCTGTAACTCATCTCGCGTCATTTGTAGTTGCTTCAATACTTCTGGTTTATCAGCAACATCATCCGCATCGAACAACACATTACAGGCTGAAAAATAAGCTTGAGCAACCTTTTCTTGATAGAAAGTAGAAAGTCCTTTCAGTTCATTTTCCACATCATTAGAAACTTCAACATCGTGGTTATTTTTTGCGACAGCATAAGCCACGCATAAAACACCTACACCTCGTTCCACATTGGCCACATCAGATGGCAACGAATATGCCACACGCTTTTTAGTTAATCGAGACAATACTTCCTGTGGCAGATTTGAACACAATTGCAAATAATCCTTTGCGCAAGCCAGAACATTATCGTTTTGAAGTACTTGGGTAACAGAATCCCCAAAATAAGAAACGACAGAAATAGCATCTGAAACAAATACTGTTCCTTTGCTGGTTGTGTTTGCTGTCAATTCTTGTTTTGTCATGTAAAAAACTCCATTTAGCGAAAATGTTATTATAGCGAAAGTCGCAATTCTTGTCAAGAAAAAATTAACAAAAAGTTAACAAAAATTCTTTTTATCTTTTAAAATACATACAAAAACAACCCACTGAAACAGATTTTCACTTCTTTTTTAACGTGATTACAGTAAGTTATCTAAAAAAAACACCAAGCATAAAAACTTAAAAAATATACTTGCATTTTTTTGAAAAATAGTGTATAAGTTTAATCCTTATAGAGTCAAACGGGCTTTTGGTATGCCTGCCGACTCGTTGGTTTAACTTTTATTGTAAGGATTTAAAATGCCAAAATTAAAAACAAAATCTGCCGTTAAAAAGCGGTTTTCTTTAACTGCTACTGGCAAAATTAAAAGAACAACGGCTTACAAACGCCATTGTCTCGCTTGTAAAAACACAAAAATGAAAAGACAGGCTCGTGGTGGTCGCATCTTGGATATCACCAATTTCGATACTGTAAAACGTTTTATGAATGGATAGGAGATAGAAAATGGCTCGTGTAAAAAGAGGCGTTGTTGCTCACGCAAAACATAAGAAGATATTGGATATGGCTAAAGGCTATCGCGGTCGTAATTCCAAAGTTTTCACAGTAGCAAAAGAAAAAGTTGAAAAAGCTTTACAATATGCTTATCGTGATCGTAAAGCTAAAAAAAGAACTTTCCGTTCATTGTGGATTGCCCGTATTAATGCAGGGGTTCGCGCAGAAGGTTTAACATATTCTCGATTTATGAACGGGCTGAGTCAAGCCAACATCAAACTGGACCGTAAAGTCTTGGCTGATATTGCATTAAATGATTCAGCAGCTTTTGCCGGTTTGATTGAAAAAGCCAAAGCGGCTTTAAAATAATCATTCCCGTTTAAAAGGAAAAAATTTTTAAAAGGTCGCTTGCCAAAAGCGACCTTTTCGTTTATGATGCCATCATTCATCTTAACTAAAGGAAAGAAAAATGGATAACTTAATAAATGATATTTTAAATAAAATCGAACAAACTTCTGATTTAATTGCTCTTGATGAAATCAGAGTTTCAGCTTTAGGGAAAAAAGGTACTCTAACAGAGCAAATGAAAACATTAGGGACGATGTCTCCAGAAGAAAGAAAAATTGCTGGACAAGCGTTAAATGTGGCAAAAGAAAAAATTGCGAAAGCTTTGGATGAAAAAAAACAACTTTTAGAAAAATTGGAATTGGATAAAAGATTGGCAACCGAAACGATTGATGTTTCCATGCCTGTTCGTCCTGTTATTGAAGGAAGAATCCATCCAGTTTCTCAAGTTATGGAAGAAATTTTAACAATTTTTGCTCAAATGGGTTTTGATTTAGCTGAAGGGCCAGACATCGAAGATGACTGGCACTGTTTTGAAGCGTTGAACTTCCCTAAAAATCACCCTGCTCGTCAAATGCAAGCAACTTTTTTCATGGACGAAACAGGCGACACTGTTTTAAGAACTCACACATCTCCAGTTCAAATCAGGACAATGGAAAATAAAAAGCCACCGATTCGCATTGTTGCACCTGGCAGAACATATCGTTGCGATTACGATATGACACATACTCCAATGTTCCACCAAATTGAAGGATTGGTTATAGATAAATCGACCAATATGGGACATTTAAAAGGATGTTTGTTAGAGTTTATGAAAAAATTCTTTGAAACAGATGATGTTTCATTGCGTTTCAGACCATCATTTTTCCCATTCACAGAACCATCTGCAGAATGCGATGTCGGTTGTTCCAGAGAAAATGGTGAATTTAAAATTGAATCTGGAAAAGGCTGGATGGAATTGCTGGGATGTGGCATGGTCCATCCAAATGTTATTAAAAACTGTGGCTTGGATCCTGAAGAATATCAAGGCTTTGCGTTTGGCGTAGGAATCGACCGTTTAGCAATGCTTAAATACGGTATTCCAGATTTACGTTCATTCTTTGAAGGTGACATGAGATGGATGAAACATTATGGTTTCTTACCTTTAGACGTCCCAACAGTCACAAGTGGTTTAAGCTTCAATGCAGGAGTAAAAAAATGAAATTTTGTTTATCTTGGTTAAAAGATTATTTAGATACAAACGCTAGCGTAGAAGAAATTTCTGCAACGTTAACAAAAATTGGTTTAGAGGTTGAAGAAGTCGTTGATAATGCAAGCGCTTTGCAAGGTTTTATCGTCGCAGAAATCAAAACAGTTGAAAAACATCCAAACGCAGATAAATTAAATTTATTATCTGTATGGACAGGCAAAGAATCTTTACAAATTGTTTGTGGAGCACCTAATTGCAGAGTTGGGATGAAAGGAGTTTTAGCTCCGATTGGAACATTAATACCAAAATTCAATGAACGAATTGAAAAAGGTTCTATTCGAGGTATTGAAAGTTTTGGTATGATGTGTGCTGAAGATGAACTTTGTTTAGGTTCAGACCACACAGGAATTATTGATTTAAAAACGGATGCTGTTGCAGGAACACCATTTGTAGATGTTTTAAAACCTGACATTGTTTTTGATGTTAACGTGACTCCAAACCGTGGTGATTGCTTCGGAATTAATGGTATCGCTCGTGATTTAGCTGCAGCTGGATTAGGTACATTAAAAAATACAAACGTTGAACCTGTTAAGGGGACTTTTACATCTCCTGTTTTGGTATCAACGACAACATCTGACTGTCCTTTATTTACCATTCGTTATATCAAAGGTGTCAAAAACGTTGAAAGTCCAGATTGGTTAAAGAAAAAATTGACAGCAGTTGGATTGCGCCCTATTTCTGCATTGGTCGATATTACAAATTACTTCAACATCGGAGAATGTCATCCCTTGCATGTTTTTGATGCAGATAAATTAAACGGCAACCTCGTCGTCCGTTCTGCAAAAGATGGCGAGACATTAGACGCATTAGATGAAAAAATTTACACACTTTCAGAAGGTATGGTTGTTGTTGCAGATGATAACGGACCTCAAAGTATTGCTGGTATCATGGGGGGCACACAAACTGGCGTAGATGAAAATACTACAAATGTCGTATTAGAAGCTGCGTATTTCAACCCTATGTCCATTGCCACAACTAGTCGTAAACTGAATGCAGAATCAGATTCAAAAATGCGTTTTGAACGTGGTGTTGATGTTGCATCAACGATTCAAGCAAACCACAATGCAACACAAATGATTTTAGATTTGTGTGGCGGTGAAGTTTCTGAAATGGTTATTGCAGGAAACATACCAGAAGAAACACGCATCATTGATTTTGACTTCGCTAAAGTTGAAAAATTAACAGGTATGCAAATCGAACAAAGCAACATGGAACGTATTTTAACAACATTAGGGTTCGGTGTAGATGGGAACAAAATAACCGTTCCATCATGGAGAATGAACGACATCTTTGGCTCTGCAGATTTAGTTGAAGAAATTGCAAGAATTTACGGATACGATAATTTGCCGACTTTATCTATGCGTGCTTCAGAACCTGTGACAGGAATTTTACTGCCAAATCAGCGCAGAGAAGTTGCCGTTCGCAGAGCATTAGCTCAAAATGGATTATGCCAAGCAATTACATGGTCATTTATGGACAGTAAATTAGCGAAACTATTCGGTTCTAAAGGCATAAAAATTAATAATCCAATCACAGCCGATTTAGATGAAATGCGTCCAAGTTTGGTTCCAAATTTACTCTCTGCGATTGCTCGCAACAATTCAAGAGGAATAAACAACGTTCAAATTTTTGAAGTTGGTCCAGAATTTTTAGGTGCAAAACCAACACAACAACAAATGGTTGCATGTGCTTTACGTTCAGGAAAAACAAATGATAGACACTGGGCTCAACCACCAAGAGATGTTGATGCATTTGATGCCAAAGCAGATGCTCTGGTTGCACTTGCTTCTGTTGATGCACCTGTACAAAGCTTACAAACTTACAGAAATGCTCCATCCTATTACCATCCTGGACGCAGTGGATGTTTATGTTTAGGAAAAACCGTATTAGCCAACTTTGGTGAAATACATCCATCAATTTTAAAAACTTTTGGTATTAAAGAAAATGTTGTTGCTTGCGAAGTTTTCTTGGATAATTTGCCCCCTGCAAAGCCCAAGAACAAAAACAAAGCACTACATGTTTCCAGTTTAATGCCTTTGTCCAGAGATTTTGCTTTTGTCATGGATAAAAATACAGAAGTTGCGAAACTGATTAATGCGATTAAAGGAGTTGACAAGGAATTAATTTCAGATGTCAGACTTTTTGATGTGTACGAAGGAGAAAAATGCCCAGAAGGTAAAAAATCCGTTGCGATAGAAGTACTGATTCAGCCCAAAGAAAAAACGCTAACAGAAGAAGAAATTGAATCTTTATCTCGCAGAGTTATTGGAATCGCAAATAAAGTTGCAGGTGCTGAACTTCGTTCTTAAGCTCGTTCACAAAAAAGAAAAAACTCCCAATTCAAAAAGGGAGTTTTTTTATATAAAAAATATCTAAATCATAAAAAAGTATTTGCATTTAATATATGCTTTGTATAATATAACAGCATGTATTATAAAAAAACAAAGGGAAAAAACATGTTAAAAAAGGCTGTATTTTGGTTAGTTTTATTCGGTTTAATGAATTGCAATACGCTTGTCGCACAAGAAATGTCTAAAAATATTCCAGAGCTCTTTTATGAAGCAGCCACAAAAGACGGTATAAATGCTGTACGACAACTGATTCACGATGGATATAACATAGAACAAGTTAATCAAAAAGGTTATACAGCTTTATGTTTGGCTTTGAAAAATAAAAACCAACAAGCATTTGACACGCTGATTTCTGCAGGTGCATCCAAAAATGCCAGATGTTTAAGTGCCTTATCACCGAAATACCCTGCCCCAAGAAATGATGGAAAAATGATTCATTTAGGAGGTGGATTGGCTGAAACCACATATGGCGAAAGTTTACAATCGTCAGATACATCTAGTTGGTCTGCTAAAAACCTTTATTTACTGGGTGGAGGAGCTTTGGTTTTAGGTGGTGTCACAGCTGCTTTTGTTGGTGGTGGAGGCGGTGGGAACTCTGGCTCAGGTTCATCTGCAACTGCTGAAGACATTTTATCTGACCAAGATATCCTTGGTTGCATCGGTGGTACTTGGGAAACAAGAAATGGAGTGCATGTCTGTACATGTCCTTCAGGTTATGAATTGAAAAATGGTGCATGTATAGAAAAACCTGCTGAAGGCGAACAATATCAAACAACAAGCATCACTAATGCAACAGACAGAGAGATTTCTTCTGAAGCTGATAAGTTAAAAGTACAATTAGGTGCAAATGTCACAAATACAGCAACAATTACAGGTGAAAGTTCGGGTGAAAAGTTAGTTGCTATGGAAGCTGAAGGATTTTCAGCTGCGGCATTTTCTGGGGACTTAACACCAGAAACCCAAATGAATCAGTACGCAGCATCCAGAGCAAGTAATTTGGGAACCATTACCTTATCCCAAACATCAACAGGTGGTGAACTTTACGGATTATCTGGTTTAAGTGGGGGTATCACGATAAATCAGAAAAATGGGCAAATCACATTAAATGCAAAATCGGATGCTTCTGTTTATGGTCTTTATGCTGAAAATGAAGGATATGGTTCTGAAAACAATGGAAAAATCAACTTAAATTTATCACAAAATGCTTTATATGCCTATGGTATATATGCAACAGAAAGAGGTGCTGTCAACAACGGAGAAATTATTGCAACAGTGACGAATCCTGTCTTTGACGAAACAGAATCAGGAATTGTTGCTGGACTTTTTTCTGCAAAAGCACAAAACAATGGAAAAATACTGCTTCGTCGTGGGGAAAAAGATTATACGCTACCCCAAACGACAAATTTAAATATACCACAAACCTTCGATGCATCTACTTCTTCTGATATACGGGAAAGTAATTTAAATAATTATGGTATGTATATTGTCAATGGGGGCGTCGGACAAAATTTAAAAAATGGATTTATTTCTTTAGATGTGACAAAAAGTCCATTCTATAATTATGGAATTTATGCATCTCAAGGAACTCAAGAAATTATCAATCAGGGTCGTATTGAAATTTTTGGACAGTTAGCCTCTTATGCAGAAGGTGTTGGTGGTGCTTATGGTATCCGTTTCATTGAAAGTGGTACGATTATCAATGAAGGAGAAATTGAAACCAGACGCTGTATTGCTGCAGATGGGAAATGTGATGCAAATAAAGAAGAAAATTGGGAAAATTTATCTGTGATAGGAGATGCATATCTTGGTTTATTAAAAGGAAAAAATGGTACCATAAACAACAAAGCAGATATTAATTTATTTGTAAATAATGCCGCAAATGAAGATAATGTCTGGACCCTTATAGGAATTGACTTGGAACAAAATGGAAATGGTTCGGGTATCATGCACAATGCTGATTTAAAAGTGCAAATTGGTGAAGGTTCCCTTTCAAATGGGTCCCAAGCATTTGGTATTTACAGTGGTGCAACAGTTGTTAATGCTGGAAACATCACAATGTCAAGTAAAACCAACAACTTGAATTTATTGGGAATTGCTGGAAATGGAGAAGCTCAAAACAATCAGTATTCAGCCATTACAATTACTGGTTCAGGTTATGGTTCTGGACTGTATGGAATGGTTTCATCTGGTTGGAATGCAGGTACAATAAATATCACACATGAAGCGTCTGGATTAATACAAGGCGTTGTTGGTGAAAACAGCGAAACAGGAAAAATAAACTTAAAAGCGAACCCGAAGACAGACGAAGCAATGGCTGTTAAAGTCGCGGGAAGCGTGACACTTGGAAGCGTATCTAATAGTGGCGAAATCAATATCGAAATGCATAAAAGTTCTTTTGGCATAGTATATGGTATGTTAACGGATGAAGGAACGACAACAAATTCTGGAACAATTGATATAGCATTAAAAAACAGAATCAGAAATTACGCCCCTATTTTCGGGGATAACAATTCTTACGTACAAACAGATTCAGGCGACTATTTAGTTGGACAAAATTACTTTGGTAAAATAACGGGTATAGAGCTTGATACGTCCTCTTCAATAGGAACTGTTAATAATACAGGAAACATAACTATTGATGCTATGGTTTCAGCTAATCCCAAAAACAATGAAACAATTGCCTCTGATATTTTGCTTGGTCATGTCAAAGGAATTACAGCCAATGGTGGAAACATTACAAACGCAATGGATTCGATTATAGATATTCAAGTCAATGGTACCGGCACAATCATTGGGTTATCAAACACAACTAGATTATATGAACAAGAAAGAATTCCTCAACTGTTCACAATAACTAATAACGGAACGGTTAAAATTAAGGCAACAAATACAGAGGATATGGGTGGTATTTCTGCTAAAAATTTATCTGTATACAAAACGTTAAATGATGGAACGGTTGTATCTGTGACACCCACATCACAAACGACTAATTTACCATTCGATATTATCGGCATCATTACAAATTCAAACGCTGTTAACAACGGAAATATATTATTAGATGTTTCTGGAAACGCAAAAGTTGCTGGTATGGTTGCCTATGACGGTGGTATGGCAGTCAATGGTCCAACAGGGTTAATTGAATTCAAAGGAAATGCTGATAATTTTGTTGCATTATATGGTGTCGGAAAACGCGTTATCATAACAGAAAATACATCAGTTTCTGCAGATACAACAACAACCACTAAAACCACAACGACGCAGTATTCCAGTGTATATAATTATGGAACAATTAAAATAAATGAAACATTAACTATCACTGGAAATCCAGCTGATTATGTTGCTGGAAAAGACGAAGCTTTGGCTGCAAATGTTAATGGTAAAACACAAGCAAACCAAACAGTTTTGACAGAACAATTTGAAAACGGAGCATTACAGGATCGTTCCTTTAATGCAGATGATTTTGAAGCAGGTGCTGTGTTAGAAGAAAAACCAGCTTGGGTTGAAGAAAATAACGGTTTACCTCCTACCTTACCAACAACGACGCAAAATGTGAAAACATTAACCTTAAATGATGGCGTTATCTATTATTCAGAAAAAGGTGGCTCTGTTGAAGCTGAAGGACGCAAAATCTTCGGTTCTGTTGTTGGTGGAATTTCCAACATCCAATATGGAAATGAAAAAATTTACAAAGCTTCTGGTTCTGGAAATGGTGCCATTATCGGAAATGGCGACGCTTCTGATTTAGAAATTTCATCAGCATCGTATTTGTTTGATGCATCTTGGGAACAAAATGCACAAAATGCAAATGGTTTAGACATTGTCATGACGATGAAATCATTTGATGATGTCACAAGCAATAAATCATTGGCAAGTTTCTTGGAAGCAAACTATGCAAACGGTAATAACGAAGCATTCTTCAATGACTTGAAAGGTGCAGAAACAGCCGTTTCATTCAACGCTTCATTGGACAGCTTAACAGGTCGTGATACAATTGCTAAATTTACGCATGAAGACTTAACAGCAATGCGTGAAGTCAACTTTGCAATGAATGAATTGATGTTTGTAAACAACGACAAACCGATGTTTGAAACAAATGGTTCCTTGAACACATTCAACTTCAAGAACGATAACAATTCTTCAGCTAGGTACGCTTTGGCAAACAAACGTATCAGTCCAAGAATGAAAATCGGTTATGCGATGAGCACAACAAACCTCAACACAGATAACGATGATGATACAACGCGTCGCAACAGTGTGTTCCAAGTGTTTGCACCTATCAGCTATGATCGTTCAGGTTGGCAAATGATAGCAACGCCACAAATCGGATTTGCAAGAGGTCATTACACACGTAAAGGCTATAACGGCACATCTTACGAAGGTGTTATCGAAAAACGCATCTTTGCTTTGATGAACGAAGCACGTTATCCAATGACCGTTG
>SUUS01000032.1 GCA_015062395.1 Alphaproteobacteria bacterium | reverse complement strand
CCCCCCCCCCTGTCAAGTCCTTTTTTGCTCTCCTACGACCTTTTTTAACGATTTTTTATTCTTGGGGAAAATTAATAAGAGATTCTTCGGGCTAGCGCCCTTCAGAATGACGTACGACACACACCACGTCATCCTGAACGCATGTGAAGGATCTCATAAATTGTGCTAAGGAATGCGTATAGAACTGTAAAAAAAAGAGGCTTTAAAAGCCCCTTTTCTTCACTCTACTTTACCATGGCAATGTTTGAATTTTTTGCCACTTCCACAAGGACAAGGCTGATTGCGTCCTACATTATCATAGTTTGTTGGCTCTGCAATATCTTCAGATGGTTGTCTTTCAGCTTGCGTGATGTTAAATTGCCCCGTTGCCAAAATAGCAATCACATCTTGTCGAACGCGATTTAACATATTTTCAAACAATACAAATGCTTCTTTTTTATATTCATTTAGAGGCGTTTGTCCACCACCACGTAAACCAATACCCTTTTTCAAAAAATCCAGAGCTTGTAAATGTTCTTTCCACATAGCATCGATTACTTGTAGTAAAATGTTTTTTTCCAAAGCGTAAACCAAGCTTTCTTCGATTGCAGAAAATTTTTCAGTCATAAAAGCATCTGATTTTTCAGTCACAAATTCAATTAACTGGTTGGTATTTGCATCTGGTTTGTTCATGATTTCTTCCAAAGGTAAAACAAGCCCTGTCACTTTAAATAATGCGCGTCTTAAACCTTCAAAATCCCAATCTTCAGGAATGCTTTTTGGAGGCATGAAGAACATAATTGTTTCGGATATCAATTCGTGACGCATATCCGTTAATGTGTCACGAACATTTTCTGCAGACATTAAATCTTTGCGTTGAGAAAATATCACTTTACGTTGTTCATTCATTACATCGTCAAATTTCAAGACGTTTTTGCGAATATCAAAATGGAATTCTTCTACTTTTTGTTGCGCTTTACGAATAGCCCCCGTAATCCAGCGATGAGAAATGCGTTCTCCTTCTGGAATTTTAAATGTTTTTAAAACACTTTTTAATCGTTCGGCTCCAAAGATGCGCATTAAGTCGTCTTCCAATGAAACGAAAAACATCGAACGACCTGGGTCCCCTTGACGACCAGAACGTCCTCGTAATTGATTATCGATACGTCTGTTTTCATGACGTTCTGTCCCAATAACGAACAATCCACCAGCAGAAATAACTTTATCGTGACCGTTTTTGATTTCTTCTTCGATTTGTTTGGTTATTTTTTCTATTTGAACTTCGTCTTCAACGCCCTGCAAAGCTTCTTTTAAACGCATTTCAAAATTACCACCTAATTTGATATCGGTACCACGACCAGCCATGTTTGTTGCTATTGTGACAGCACCCAGTGCACCAGCTTGCGCAATAATCATCGCTTCACGTTCATGGTTTTTAGCATTTAAAACTTCAAATCTGATTTTTGTTTTGCGTTGTAATAAATCCGACAAAATTTCAGACTTTTCAACGGATGTTGTTCCAACCAAAACAGGCTGACCTTTTGCATGGGCAGCTTCAATTTCTTTTAAAATGGCTTGATATTTTTGTTCGGCTGTTCCATAAATAGCATCTTGTTCGTCAATGCGAGCAACAGCTTTATTGGTTGGAATTTCAACAACCTGAAGATTATATGTTGCGTCAAATTCGCCACTTTCTGTCATTGCTGTACCTGTCATACCAGCCAATTTAGGATACATTCTAAAGTAATTTTGGTATGTAACAGAAGCCAATGTTTGATTTTCAGCTTGAATTTCAACGTGTTCTTTTGCTTCCAAAGCTTGGTGCAAGCCGTCTGAAAAACGACGACCATCCATAATACGACCTGTAAATTCATCAACGATGATAACTTTTCCACCTTTGACGATATAGTCCACATCGCGCGTAAATAACTTATGCGCTTTTAAAGCTTGTTCAACGTGGTGAACCAAGTTGATATTATTTAAATCGTATAAGCTTCCTTCAGGCATAAGGCCTTCTGCACGCAGTAATTCTTCGACAACATCGATACCTTCTTCGGTTAAAGTGATTTGACGATATTTTTCATCTTTTTCATAGTGTTCAGGTTTTAAAGAATACATCAGTTTGTCAATCGAAATATAGCGTTTGGAAGAATCTTCTGCTGGACCTGAAATAATTAATGGGGTACGCGCTTCATCAATTAAAATGCTGTCAACTTCATCAACAATGACATAGTTAAATGGACGTTGTACCATTTCAGATAAATGATAACGCATATTATCACGTAAATAATCAAATCCAAATTCTGAATTGGTTCCATAAGTAATATCACAGTTGTAAGCTTGTTTGCGTTCGATGTAATCTAAATCATGCAAAATACAACCGACCGTCAGCCCCAAGAAACGATAAATTTGTCCCATCCATTCAGCGTCACGTTTTGCCAAATAATCATTAACTGTGACAACATGAACGCCTTTTCCAGACAATGCGTTTAAATAAACAGCTAAAGTAGAAACCAATGTTTTACCTTCGCCAGTTTTCATTTCAGCAATTTTTCCTTGGTGTAAAACGATACCTCCAACAATTTGAACATCATAATGGCGTTGGTGTAAAGTTCTTTTAGCGGCTTCTCTGACGACAGCAAAAGCTTCAACTAATAAGTCATCTAATGTTTCGCCCTTGGTTAATCTGTCTTTAAACTCTTGAGTTTTTGCTTTTAATTCTTCATCAGAAAGTTTTTCCATTTCTGGTTCCAGTGCGTTGACTTGTCGCACTTGCTTCATTAATTTTTTTACATATCTGTCATTTGCAGAACCAAATAATTTTTTTAACATACGCGTACCTTTCTATAAAATGTTATTCTTTCATACATAACGTTCAAATAGAGCTGTGATGTACAAAAGTCAAGAGTTTATACCCAATAAAATAATGGTGTCCTTGGCGGGAGTCGAACCCACGGCCTTGGGATTAGGAATCCCACGCTCTATCCAGCTGAGCTACAAGGACGGTTTATTTTTTTTCTTATAAACTAAAAAGGAAACTTTGACAAGTTTTTTATCATGTTTTATATTATTTTTAAATGGAGGTCGATATGTTAGTACATGCATCTTGTGTTCAGTGGCAAAATAAAGGGATTTTATTTTTGGGCGATTCTGGATGTGGAAAATCTTCTGCAGCTTTGAAATTAATTGAAAAAGGAGCGCATTTAATAGCAGACGATTATACGCAAGTTTCTGCAGATTTAATAGCAACCTGTCCTGATACAACTTTTGGAAAAATTGAAGTCAGAGGTGTTGGCATCGTTGAGTTTCCTGCGTTAAAATCAACACAAATAGATTTAGCTGTTATTTGCTCTCCAAATTTTAAAGAAATTGAACGTATTCCACTTGAAAAAAAATGGGCTGTTGGACAAAAAAGCGTTCCCTTATTTTATTTAAACGCCTTTGAAGATTTATTTTGTTTAAAGGTTGATTTGCTTTTAAAGCAAATATAAAATCTTTTTTGCTTGCACTTTTTAAACGGCTGTGCTAAAAACAAGAAAAAAGAAGAGGTTAAAATGATTGGTATTTTATTAGTGACTCATGGAAATTTAGCTAAAGAAATGAAAAGTGCTATGGAACACGTTGTTGGTCCTCAAGAATTATTGGATATTGTTTGTATTGATGCCAATGATGATGTTGAACAAAGACGCGTTGATATTGTCGAAAAAGTGAACAGTTTAAATACAGGCGATGGTGTTTGTATTGCTACAGATATGTTTGGGGGTACACCATCAAACTTGGCTATTTCTGTAATGGATGGCAATAATATAGAAGTTATTGCAGGGTTGAATTTACCGATGCTGATTAAATTGGTTCGTTCACGTGATTTGCCTTTGAAAAAAGCGGCACAAGAAAGTGCAGAAGCTGGAAAAAAATATATAAACATAGCGTCGGAGTTATTGAAAAATGACGAATAATTTTTTGACGCAAGTTTTGCAAATTCAAAATAAAAAAGGATTGCATGCCAGAGCTGCTTCTTGTTTTGTTAAGTTAGCAGAACAATTTGATGCTGAAGTTTTTGTTGAAAAAGATGGTCAGCGCGTCTGTGGAACATCGATTATGGGATTAATGATGTTGGCTGCAGCAAAAGGATGTGATGTTAAATTGATTGTTTCAGGGCAAGAAGCTCAACAAGCCATGACAGCTTTAGCAGAATTGATTGACAACAAATTTAATGAAGAAGAATAAACGTTTTTAATTTATTATTGTGATATATGAAAAGGGCTTTTCAGCCCTTTTTTATTATTTTACTTTTCCAAATCGCCTGTCTCTTGTTTTATAAGCTTCAATAGCTTCATCTAAATCTTTTTCTGAAAATTCAGGCCAGTGTACCATTGGAAAATAAAATTCGCTGTATGCCAGTTGCCAAAGCAAGAAATTACTTAATCTCTGTTCGCCACTTGTTCGAATCATTAGGTCTGGGTCAGGCAAGCCTGCTGTATCCAGATAAGAACTGATAACATCTTCTGTCACGTCAGAAGGTTTTATTTTCCCATCGATTGCATCTTGCATCATTTTTTGAACTGCGCGCTTCATTTCGTCACGTCCAGAATATGATAAACAAACAGTTAAATGATAGTTTTCTTTTCCTGAACAAAGACTTTCTAATTTTGCCATGCGTTCTTGAATGTCTGAAGTAAAACGTGTTCTGTCTCCAATAAAATGGAAACATACATCGTTTTGTGGCTTAAACTCTTTAATTGCTTCGGATAAATACTGTCTGAATAAAGTCATCAACAAATGAACTTCTGGTTCGGGTCTGCTCCAATTTTCTGTTGAAAATGCGTAAAGAGTCACATAGTGAATACCCCTTTTTTGACAAGCTTCCAAAACTTTTTTTAAATTTTTAGCCCCTTCTTTATGACCATCAGAGCGAGACAGACCACGCGCTTTTGCCCAACGACCATTCCCGTCCATAATAAATGCAATATGATTAAGTGTTGTATCCGTCATTTTATACCTGCTTAATTTCGACATCTTTTGCTTTGAGCAATTCATCCATTTCTTTGGTTGCATTATCTGTGATTTTTTGAACTTCTTCTTCGTAGCGTTTTTGTTCGTCTTCAGAAATTTCGCTATCGTTTTTCATTTTTTTGATTTTATCCAAGACATCGCGACGGATGTTTCGAACAGCAACTTTTGCATCTTCTGTATAACGTCCAGCAATTTTAGTCAATTCAATACGACGTTCTTCCGATAATGGAGGTAATGGAATTCTTAAACCAACACCATCATTCATTGGGTTTAATCCCAAAGATGATTCTCGAATGGCTTTTTCAACATGTTTCAATAAGTTTTTATCCCAAACATTGACTGATAGCATACGAGCTTCTGGTACGCTGACATTCGCAACTTGATTAATTGGAACAACAGAACCATATGCATCAACCATAATGCTGTCTAATAAATTTGTACTTGCACGACCAGTCCGTAAACCTGAAAAATCTTTTTTCAAAGATTCGATTGTTTTTTGGACACGTTCTTGCATGTCTGTTTTTAATTCGTTAAAACTCATATTATTTCCTTTCGTTTTTTAATCTTTCATTATTGAATATCGCCCTTTTCCACAAACAATGTCTGAAAAATCGCTGTCATGAGCATTGAATACGACAACAGGCAAATTTGATTTTTGCGCCATAGCCATTGCTGTTAAATCCATTACACCTAATTTTTTATCCAAAGCTGTTAGGTATGGTATTGTTTCATATCGAATAGCGTTCGGATTTGTTCGTGGGTCTGAATCGTAAATGCCATCAACTTGAGTTGCCTTTAAAAAGGCATCGCATCCTGTTTGCAAAGCTCGCAACACCGAACAAGAATCCGTTGTAAAGAAAGGATTTCCTGTTCCACCTGCAAAAATCACAATCCGTTTTTTGTTTAAATGTTGTTCTACACAGGCTTGATTGAAAACTTCGCCCACTCCCTGAATTTCAAAGGCTGTTATAACGCGCGCATCCATATCGTTTGCTTGCAAAACATCTGAAAATGCCAAGGCGTTCATAACGGTTGCCAACATTCCAATGTAATCACCTGTGGTTCGTTTAATTCCTTTGGAAACACCTTTTGAGCCACGCCAAAAATTACCACCACCAATAACTAAACAAACTTCAATACCCACATCATAAAGCTTTTTTATTTGCAAAGCCCAACGTTGCATGGTATCTGCAAATAATGGTGTTTCTTCGTTTCCCATTCCTTCACCAGACAGTTTTAACAAAATGCGTTTGTATTTTAGATTGTTATTCATTGTAAAAAAGCTCCTTTTTTTATCGCGTAATAGTTTAAAAATTATTCCTTTTTTTGTCAAGAATAAAATGATATTTTGAATAGGATTCTTTAGCTAAAAAGTTCGCAATAAAGTTGTTGACAAAAACTTTTTTTTAATATATATTAAAAGCTCATTTTTTCGTGTTTTTTAAAGGGTATATCAAAATGAAAGCTAAAGTTGTTGTTTTAGGAAACGAAAAAGGGGGAACAGGTAAATCTACTTTAGCCATGCATTTAATTGTCACATGGCTACGAGAAGGAAAAAAGGTCGCAACATTGGATTTGGATGGCAGACAGGGAACATTGTCCAGATACTTGGACAACAGACGTCAGTTTGCTTTAAAAAATAATTTGACTTTGCCAATGCCAGATCACATTCGAATAGCGAACGTTTCAAATGAAATTTTATTTCTACGCACACAATTGGAACGATTAAGTCGTGATTATGACATTATTGTTTTGGATACTCCAGGTGCTGATACGGCTTTAACTTTAGAAGCTTTATTTCAAGCAGATACGTTGGTCACACCGATTAATGACAGTTTAATAGATTTGGATGTTTTGGGTAATGTTGACGGGGAAACTTTGCGTGTGAAGGGACCCAGCCACTATGCAGAAAGAATTTGGTCTGTTCGTCAAAAGCGTAATTTGATGAAAAAAGCGCCACTTAATTGGATTGTGACCCGTAATCGTTTGTCTCCATTTAAAAATAAAAACAAGCAAACGATGGAAGAATTATTGACCAGCTTATCTGACAGAGTTCATTTTAAAGTCGCGGGTGGTATTACAGAACGTGTCATTTTCAGAGAATTATTTTTAAAAGGTCTGACAATGATGGATTTAAGAGAAAATGGTTTGCATATGCCTCTTTCTATGTCCAGTATTGCAGCGCGACAAGAAGTGCGTTCTTTGGCGCAAATGGTTTTTTAAAAAAACGTTTGAAAATTTATAAAAACCTCTCTATGATGTAAGTATTATACTTTATAGGGAGGTTTTTTTATGCAAATACAAACAATTCAAACAACGCCATACACAGATCAAAAACCAGGAACATCTGGTTTAAGAAAAAAAACAAAAGTATTCCTTGAAAAAGAACATTATTTACAGAATTTTATCCAATCTATCTTTGATGTAATTGATGTTAAGGAAAAACGTTTGGTCGTTGGTGGCGATGGGCGTTATTTTAACGAAGAAGCTATTCAAATTATTTTAAAAATGGCAATCGCAAATGAAGCTTTGGAAGTTATCGTTGGACAAAATGGTTTTATGTCAACACCTGCAGTTTCTGTAGAAATCAGACAAAATAAAACGGATGGTGGAATTATTTTAAGTGCCAGCCATAATCCTGGTGGAATTGATGGGGATTTTGGCATTAAATACGATGGAGCAAATGGCGCGCCAGCTCCAGAAAGCATAACAAATGCAATTTATCAAAAAACATTAAATATCGATTCATATAAAATTGCAGAAATGCCAAACATTGATTTGTCTGAAATTAAGACTTTTTCAGTACATAATACACTGATAAAAATAATTAATCCTGTTGCGAACTATGCAAATTTAATGGAGCAACTGTTTGATTTTAATGCTATCAGAAATTTGTTCAAATCAGGGTTTAAAATGCATTACGATGCCTTGCATGCAATTACAGGACCTTATGCAAAAGAAATTTTGGAAAATCGTTTAGGTGCTCCAGCAGGGACTGTTGTAAATGGAACACCTCTTCCAGATTTCGGTGGTGGGCATCCCGATCCGAATTTAACATATGCAAAAGAATTAGTTGATGTTATGTATTCTGATAATGCACCTGATATGGGGGCTGCGTCTGATGGGGATGGTGACAGAAATATGGTTTTAGGCAATCATTTTTTTGTTAATCCCAGCGATTCAATAGCCATTCTTGCAGATAACGCAGATGTCACGTTGGGCTATGCTGGAAAAGTCAACGGTGTTGCGCGCTCTATGCCAACTAGCAAAGCGTTGGATAAAGTTGCTGAAGTTAAGAAAATGGATGCTTATGAAGTACCAACAGGTTGGAAGTTCTTTGCCAATTTAATGGACGATAATCGCATCGTTTTTTGTGGCGAAGAAAGTTTTGGAGCTGGTTCAAATCACATCAGAGAAAAAGACGGTCTGTGGGCTGTTTTATTTTGGTTAAACATTTTAGCTGTACGCAAGATGTCTGTTGAAGATGTTGTTAAAGATTTTTGGAATAAATATGGGCGTTATTATTATTCCAGATATGATTATGAAGGCGTTGATGCAGATGGTGCAAAACAGATGATGGATGAATTAAATGAAAAGTTGCCTACATTAAAGGATGTTTCCGTTAATGGTTTGACCATAGAAAATGCAGACGTTTTTGATTATGTTGACCCTGTCACCCAGGAAATCAGTACAAACCAAGGTATCAGAATTACCTTTACATCTGGTGAACGGGTTATTTTCAGAACATCTGGTACAGGAACGCAAGGAGCAACTATTCGTATTTATTTGGAAAAATACATTTCAGATAAAAATGCCTTATTTGAAGATGCTCAAGATGTTTTGGCTCAATTGGTTGAAACAGCGCTTCAAATCAGTCGTCTGCCAGAATTGACTGGGCGTAAAGAACCATCTGTTATTACTTAGTAATAAAACTAAAAGGTAGATTGATGTTAAACAAAAGCCTCTTATTTAGAAAATAGGAGGTTTTTTATGAAAAAAATTTGTCATTGGATTTTATATGGAACAGGACGAGGAAAAAGATATCTTTTTCTTGTGTCTTTACTGTTTTCTGTTATTACTTGCTCGATTATTTATATTTCTTGGAACAAGGTTCTGGATTTTCCAACAGCGCAAAAAATAATTGCAGACATCCCAGAACTAAAAATGGAAAATGGTGTGCTGACAGAACCTAAAGATAGCTATTATCAAATTTCTTGGGATGTGAATGATGCTCAATCACCACAGTTGAAAAAATATAACTTTATTATTGATACAAAATCAGATGAAATAGATGCAAATCAAATATCGGAAAATGGTATTTATCTGACGAATAGAAATATATATATTTTAAGCGATAATTCATTGACAAAACAATCATTGGAAAAATTTCCTGATTTTGAAATAAAAAAAGGAACACTCCTTTTGATATTAAAAGAGGGAACGCTTCGTTTTTGTATGATTTTATGTATTACTTTGACGCTGATATTGTTTTTAAACTTATATATTTGGAGCTTAATTTATGCTTTATTTTCTTATTTACTAACGTTGTTCATTTCTGTTGACGACCTTTCATTTGCACAACGACGCAGATTAAGTGTTGTCGCTTTAATTTTTGCCTATATTCTGATATTGCCATTTAGTTTGGGAAGTCTTTACAATTTGGTATTTATTTTATTTGGAGTTGTTTTAGCTGTTATGGGATTGTTTTTATCGTACTTACCTAAAAATTTAATCATATCCATTGACAAGTAAAAGAGAATATGAGATAATACACCATGTGTTCGTGGGGATATAGCTCAGTTGGTAGAGCGACGCGTTCGCAATGCGTAGGCCAGCGGTTCGACCCCGCTTATCTCCACCAATTTAAGATTCAGCCCGTTTTAAACGGGCTTTTTTCGTGCCTGAAACAGGGGATGAGAGGCCCGTTATAAAGGCGCTTGTGATGAATTTTAGGTTCAATATGAAAATGCCTATTTACCACAATTCATCTGTGTTTTTTGTGAGATGAAAGCAAAAGTGCTATTTGAGCAAATGAACCACCCAAAACTTTCTTTGCTAGGCAATCCATAAAAAGGCATAACTTTGCGCCTTTTCCGTTTCGTATCTTTATCCTCTCAAGCAATTTTAATTATCGCTTGGAATGTCAAATTGCCCATAATCAAAGACAGGGGCGCGGTATTTACTGATTTTCTTACTGAGTGTCGGGTCTGTCAAAAGACACTCTTTCACCAAGGCAGTGGCTAATTCATCTTCGGCCAATTTCAGTTTTTCTATCGCATAAAATTCATCCGCCGGCACAATGGGCTTTTTGGTATGCCCTTCGTACAGTTTCTTCAATTCTTCCCCTTGTTGATAGGCGGCCAAATTCAGGTGGTCCAGCGCCAACGCCAAAAAGGCTTCAAAAGGGATAGGATCCCCTGTCCATTCCAGATACTGCATTTTCATGATTTGAAGGGCCTCTATCAGATGAGCCACACCCCGATATTGACGCCAGATATCTTTATAGCGAGGGGCATTGTTCTTTTGGGAATCTTTAGCTTTTCCCTCTTTGATGTCTTTATCCAAAACAAATGCCGCTTTGTTGAGGCTGATCTTACCTGCCAATTTGGGATCCTGTTGCATAGACTGCATTGTCTTTAACATCCGCATGACATAAGCCCAATCGGTTGTTTGAATATGCTCTTGTAATTTTTTCATCTCTTTGGCCGATCGGCACAGGCGTAAGAGTCGTATCCCACCCAATTTTTCAAAAACTTCGGGCATTTCCTTTTCAATAGCCGAAACTTTTATCAGTAAAAATTCACGTTGCAGGGCAGAATCTTTCGGAAATAAAGCCCGGGCCATAAACAAATATACTTGAAATAAATTTTTATAAAATTCCTTCATCAGAGACTCCTATATCCAAAGATATAGTCAAAAGGCGATAAAAAGGCAATATTTTTCAGGGGGAACAGGAACAAGTTTTTTGTACTCAACACTTTTTTTGCAGACTGGGATTTTTTAAAAAATGCTAGTTTTCTTCAAAAAATCTCAATGTTTATTCTTCTTTTTAAGCTTTATTTTTGCCTTGTTCGCATAAGGCGATCAATGTCAACAATAAATTCAAGGAGAAATAAAAGATGGAAAAAAGAAAAGTAACGCAACGCTTTTATACAACAAAAGATGCCGCCACCTATCTGGGGTTAGCCCAACGCACCTTGCAAAAATACCGGGTGGACGGTTCTGGCCCCAAGTTCAGAAAAGTACGCGGTCATAGTTTTTATGATGTGGCGGATTTAGATGCTTGGGTGGAATCGGCCGAAAAAACAGCAATCACTTTTGATAAGAGGTAGCCCATGAACAATCCGTTACACGAATTGGCACTGGTCATACTCCCCACTTTGCTGAAAGTTTTCAATCAAGGGGAAGAAAGTGCCGAAAATCATCAGAATTAACTGGATATAAATTGTAAAAAGAGCGTTATTGTGTTCACAAGGAGTCGTTATGGTTGATACAGATCTTGACTTAAACATTGATATTAGCACTGTGCCGGATTTGCCTTTTCATGTCCTGAAACAGTACTATATGCAACTGTATAATCAAGAAAACCGCATTGGCAATAAAGAGTTTTACATCTTGCGCGTTTCATACCGTTTGCAAGAATTACGCCATGGGGGATTATCCTTAAAGACAAAAAGTCTGATAAAGAAACTCTTTGAAAAACAACAACGCAAGAAAAGTTTATATCCGATGGGAACAGTGATAGTCCGCACCTATAAAGGGACGGACTATCGTGTCACTATTTTGGAAAGGGGCGTAGATATGGACGGCACCTATTACACCAGTTTATCATCAGCTGCCCATCATATCACAGGCAT
>SUUS01000005.1 GCA_015062395.1 Alphaproteobacteria bacterium | reverse complement strand
AACAAAAATGTTCAAAACACTCTGATTGTTCGACTGGATGTTGTGGTATTGATGGTATGTGTAAATACTGTGGTCGAGGAAAATGTTGTGTGGCTGGACAATGTATAGAGCCTCCAGAACATGCTGCGTGCTATATGTGTTCCAACTACAGATGGAATTATATGTGTGGTGGTTATTGCCAAAAATGCACTGAAACTGGTTGTGAAATAGATACTTCCCAAGAAGGATGTTCTTCTTCTTCAAGTTCTTCTGGTTCTTCGGGGTCTTCAAGTAGTAGTTCCTCGAGTTCTGGTTCATCTTCTTCCAGCTCGGGCTCATCAAGTTCTAGTTCTTCGTCCAGCTCAAGTAGTAGCTCGTCCTCAAGTTCGAGTAGCTCAAGTAGTTCTTCTTCAAGTTCTTCCTCGAGCAGCTCGTCGTCAAGCTCAAGCTCGAGCAGTTCTTCGAGTTCTTCTTCGAGCTCTTCAAGTAGTAGCAGTAGTTCTTCGTCCTCGAGTTCATCATCTTCCTCGAGCTCAAGTAGTTCTTCATCATCCAGTTCGAGTTCTTCGTCAAGTTCGAGTAGTAGTAGTTCTTCAAGTAGTAGTTCATCTTCGAGCAGTTCGTCGAGTTCTTCTTCGAGCTCTTCAAGTAGTAGCAGTAGTTCTTCGTCCAGCTCAAGTAGTAGCTCGAGTAGTTCGTCAAGCAGCAGCTCTGGGGGTAAAAATCCATGTCCAGACGGAGAAACACTTTATACCTACCAAGGCGAAGATATGTGTTGCACTAACGACCCAAATACAAGTATTGAATATTATGAGCAGTTTGGTGATAGAGTTACAACGAGTGGATATCTGTGTTGTAAATCAGATGCTCCAGTTTATGCTGTGTCTGGGGTTATGGATTTTGTTCGTTCCGATAACATACATATTGTTGACAAAGGCTGGAGCTGTTTTAAAGGTGAACCAGCTCTTACATATGATGATGGAGATCTTAAAATGTATGAGTACTGTCCTAAAGGTTATGGTGATTGGTATGATGAGAACTGGTGGCAGGGTTCTGACCAAGAAGAAAAAGTGGGGTGCTATCCAAAATCAACTTGTGTGAGAGACTGTCAGCCAACAGATGCAGTAGCAAAATTACATTGTACAGAAGCTACAACTACAGATAACAAACCAATAAAAGTTTGTTGTCAGGGAGGTGCACCAATAGCAACAGCGTTGTCTTGGTCTTGTACAGAACCTTGTCAGAAATCTACTTGTTCTGTGACTGATTGGGATCCAAATACTGGTTTCTAATCTGTTTAAATTGGATATAGATTGGGTGGATTTTTGTAATAAAAAACAGAGGAAGTTTTTACTTCCTCTGTTTCAGTCAAATACGCTTTTTATATTAAGCTTTTTCCAAATCTAACGCTATTTTTCCATTACCAATTTCATCATTTACTGGCGCATTTTCCAACGCTTGATTTGAAATAATATCTAAAGCTAAAACTTGATCCATAATATAATCTTTATTCGCAGACAAAGCTTCTTCGATTAAATCTGTATTCGCTTCATATCGAACAATAATTCTGTCTGAAACATCCAAGTCCTTTTCTTTACGCAAATTTTGTATCATTCGAACAAAGTCACGTGCAATGCCTTCTTTTTCCAACTCTGGATAAACTTGAGTATCCAATTGGACCACTGCAGTATTGTCAGGCAAGGCTTGCCCCTTTAAGCCTTCTTTTAATACAAGACGTAACTCAAATTCATCTTGATTCAAAACTTGACCTGCTATAAATAAAGTTCCATCTTCTCGAACAGACCAAGCGTCAGTTTTGGAAGCAGCCATAATATCTTTCATATAAGCACCCAAGCGTTTTCCAATCAATGGCGTTTTCAAGTATAAGAATTTTGTTGCAACAGCCAAAACATCTGAAGCATAACCGACTTCTTTTACATTGATTTCATCTTTGATAATATCCGTAAATTCAGCTAATTCTTTTTCATCAACACCAGCAATTGTCATACTCATCAACGGCAAGCGATTTCTTAATTTAGCTTCTTCTCGAACAGATTTTGCTGTAGAACAAATTGCTCTGACTTTATCCATGCGTTCAATCAATTCATCATTATCTGCGATATTTAAATCAACGGACCAATCTGTTAAGTGAACAGATTCTTCACCTGTTAATGACTGATAAACATACTCTGTCATAAATGGCATTAATGGTGCCATCAATTTAGAAACATTTGTCAAAACAGTATAAAGTGTATCAAACGCTTCTGTATCCGTTCCATCCCAGAAACGTGCACGAGAACGACGAATATACCAGTTATTCAAAATTTCCAAGAAGTCCGAACATTCTGCGCAAGCTGCAGCTAATTCGTATCCATCCATTAAAGACGTTAATTTTTTTGCAAGCTTTTTAAGTTTAGCCAGAATATACTTATCTAAAACATCAGAGGAATCAGAAATTTCTTTAGCCTTTATTCCTTCAGCGTTTGCGTATAAACAGAAGAAATAAAATGCGTTCCACAATGGTATCAAAGCTTTTCTAGAGGCTTTTGAAATTTCAACACCCTTCATATCAACGTTAACGGTACCTCCTTTAACAATTGGAGATGCCATTAACCACCAACGCAAAGCATCAGATCCCATTGAATCCAAAATTACATTATGGTCTGGATAATTTTTCAAACGCTTCGAAAGCTTTTGTCCGTCTTCTGCCATAATTAAGCCAGTACAAGCACACGTCTTATACGCATTTGTATGATGTAAAGCGGTCCCCAAAACATGCAAAGTATAGAACCAACCACGTGTTTGATCCAATGCTTCAACAATAAAATCTGCAGGAAAATGCTTTTCAAACCAATCTTTATTTTCAAATGGATAATGAATTTGACCATATGGCATAGAACCAGATTCAAACCAACAGTCAAAAACATCAGAAACACGACGCATCATCGTTTGTCCTGTTGGATCGTCTGGATTTGGATAAATAACATCATCAATATATGGTTTATGCAAATCCTTTACATCAAATCCAGTTTTTTCTTTAATTTCTTGGATAGAACCGAAAACATCTATACGAGGATACGCTGGATTATCAGATTTCCAAACTGGAATCGGGGTTCCCCAGAAACGATTTCTAGAAATAGACCAATCTCTTGCCCCCTCTAACCACTTACCAAAACGACCATGCTTAATATGTTCTGGAATCCATGTGATGTTTTCATTCAAACGAACCATTTCATCGTTAAAGTCAGAAACCTTCACAAACCAACTGGACATAGCTTTATAAATTAAAGGAGTATCCGTTCTCCAGCAGAAAGGATAAGTATGCGTATATTGTTCACGCTTAACCAATTTACGATTTTCTTTTAACCAAGTTAAAACTAAATCATTAACTTCAAAAACTTGCTTTCCTTGATAATCTGGAACTTCGGCCGTAAAACAACCTGCCTCATCAACTGGACAAACTATCGGGAAATTTTCATCATAAGCACGACAAACATCAAAGTCATCTTGACCAAAGCCTGGAGCAATATGAACAATACCTGTACCATCTTCTGTTGAAACAAACTCACCAGAAATAACTTTAAAAGCGCCCTTTTCTTTTAAATTCGCAAAATATGGAAACATCGGTTCATAAGATAAGCCGACCAATTCAGAACCTTTTACCGTTCCAACTTGTGTTGCATTTGCTAACTGTTGTTTAAATTTATCCTTTAATGCAACAGCCAAAATATATTGTTCGTCACCTTCTTGCATAACGGCATAATCAATGTCCGCGCCAACAGCAATCATCAAGTTTGAAGGTAATGTCCATGGTGTTGTTGTCCAAACCAATAAGTGACGACCATCTTCCAATTTAAATAAAACGGTAATTGCCGTATCTGTTTTATCTTTATAACCTTGATTAACTTCAAAGTTCGACAATGGTGTTTGAGCTGCCCAAGAATAAGGCAAAACACGATAATCTTCGTAAATCAGACCTTTATCATATAATTGCTTAAAGTTATAGATAACCGATTCCATAAACGGTAAATCCATTGTTTTATATTCAGAATCAAAATCAACCCAACGACCGATACGACGGAATGTATCTTTCCAAATACCTGCATATTTTAAAACATCTTGACGACAAAAAGCGTTAAATTTTTCAACACCATATTCTTCAATTTGTTTATGCCCAGAAACACCCAATTGTTTTTCAGCAGACATTTCAGCTGGAAGCCCATGACAATCCCACCCCAAAGTACGTTCAACTTTTTTACCACGCATTGTTTGATAACGCGCAACAATATCTTTTACATACGAAATCATAATGTGCCCATAGTGCGGTACACCATTTGCAAACGGAGGGCCATCATAAAATACAAACTCTTCAGCGCCTTGACGACGTTCTACTGATTTTTCAAAAGTTCTGTTTTGTTGCCAGTATTCAATAATTCTTTTTTCTGTTGCAACAACATCATTTTTTGCATCCAATTGTGGATAAAATTTTTCTTTTTCAGACATAATCCTTCTCTTTCTGTTTTTAGATTTAAATTTTATTGGGAATGTGTTTTGGGGTATAAAGTATGATAGCGGCTGTTAGCCACTAATTCGTGCAATTATAATAATGTTATTCATACTATACATCTTTGTCATAATTTTCTTATACACGATTTTATATCTTATTTCAAGATAAAAATGCACTATTGAGTAAAATTTTTGTGTATTCCTCCTGTGGATTAAACAAAACCTCCTGAACTTTTCCATACTCCACGACAGAACCATCTTTTAAAACCAGAACTGTATCAGCCATCTGACGAACAACATTCATATCGTGTGTAATTAATAAAAAAGAAACATTTGTATTTTTTTGTATTTTATTTAACAAGGTTAAAATTGTTTGACGATTCTTTTCATCTAATGCACTGGTTGGCTCATCTAGTATTAAAATTTTAGGTTCTAAAATCAAAGCCCTTGCTATTGCTATACGCTGACGCTGTCCACCTGATAACTCATGAGGATAACGCATAGAAACATCTTCAGACAAATCAACAGCTTTTAAAACAGACAAAACACGCGCATGCTTTTCTTTTTTTGACAAATCTGAATAAAATACATTCAGACCTTCTGTTATAATTTCAGATACTGTCATTCTGGGATTTAAAGAAGAAAATGGGTCTTGAAAAACAATCTGTATATCCTTTCGCAACTGATTAAATTGTTTGATATTTACAGACATAACATCTTGATTATCCACAAAGGCTTTCCCCGTCGCCTTTATCAATCGCAACAATGCCATTCCCAATGTTGTCTTACCACTTCCACTGGTACCAACAACAGCTAAAGTCTGTCCAGCAAATAAATCAAAACTAACAGAATTTAAAGCTTTAAAATCACCGTACGAAACGGTTAAATCTTGAACTTTTAAAGCATTTTCTTCAAATTCGACATCAACTTTTCCTATTTTGGGAAATGTCTTGCTTATTTGAACTGGTTGTATTTTTTTGTCTTTTAATTCATAGATGTTTTTTGTCATGTATGACACAACATTTTTGTCGTGACTGATAAACAAAATCGACAAACCTAATTTTTCTTGTAAGCTTTTTAACAAATCCAAAACCTGCTTTTGCAAAACAACATCCAAAGCCGTTGTTGGTTCGTCAGCTATAAGCAAATCTGGCTCTCCTGCCAACGCCATAGCGATGAGAACACGTTGTCTTTGCCCGCCCGATAACTGATGTATATAGCTGTTTAAAATACGATTTTTTTCTTGTTTTAAACCGACTAAACCTAACAACTCATAAATTCTTTTTGTTGATGCTTTTTTAAAATGAATTTGCATCACTTCTGCTATTTGCTTTTTCACTTTGTGTAAAGGATTTAAAGCCGTCATAGGTTCTTGAAAAACCAAACCTATTTTACGCCCTCGAATTTTACATAAAACATTTTCAGGTGACGAAACCAATTCCAGTCCAGACAGTTGGATTGAACCTTTTACTGTTGCGTCTGATAATCCTAATATAGATAAGGCAGTCATTGACTTGCCACAACCAGAAGCCCCAATTAAAGCAACTGTTTGTCCTTTTTCAATATCAAAGTTAATATCTTCTACGATTTTATGATGACCAAAAGAAATAGTTAAATGACGAACAGATAATAATTTATTGGATATATCTTGAACAATCAGCTTTTTTTCACCTTTTGAAGTCACTTTTTGTCGAGGATCAAAAGCGTTTCTAAAACCTTCCCCGATAAAGATTAAACAAACCAATAAAATTGAGGTAGATAAAAAGGCTGATATTCCCAACCAAGGAGCATTTAAATTTTCCTTGCCTTGACGAACCAATTCCCCCAAAGACGGAGAGCCTGCTGGCATACCAAATCCCAAAAAATCAAGTGCTGTTAATGCAACGATTGAACCCGATAAAATAAATGGAATATATGTGACACAAGCAACTAATGCATTTGGTAAAATATGCCTTAAAATAATACGCATATCTGAAACACCTAAAGCCTTTGCAGATTTAACATAATCAAAATTACGCGCTCTCAAAAATTCTGCTCTAACGACGCCAACTAATCCTGTCCAACTGAATAAAAGTAATATCAACAACAAAGTCCAAAAAGATGGAAGCAAAATACTTGAAACAATAATTAAAACAAACATTTGAGGCATAGCTCCCCAAATTTCTAAAAAACGTTGCAAGAACAAATCAACTTTTCCTCCAAAGTATCCTTGTATTGCCCCCATAAAGATTCCTATTATTGAAGAGAAAAAAGTCAAGAACAAACCAAACAAAAGACTGATTCGGATACCATACAGTAATCGAGCTAAAACATCTCGTCCTTGATCATCTGTTCCTAGCCAATTTTTAAAAGATGGTGGATTGGGCGCAGGTTGCTTTAAATCATAATTGATTGTATCAAAAGAAAATTCAATCACAGGCATTACCATAAAACCGTTGTCTTTAATTTGCTTTCGCGTAAAAGAATCTTTATAATCAGCATAAGTCGGCAACGAACCACCTAAAAATTCATCTGTATAATTTTCAAACATTGGAAACAGGAAATTGCCTTTATAATAAAGTAATAAAGGTTTATCATTTGCTATAAACGGACTTAATAAAGATACAACAAAAATAAAAACAAATAAAACCAGCGAAAAGAAGGCTCGTTTTTGAGTTTTAAATTTCTGCCAAACAGATTGTTTAGTCATCATACGCTCCTCCTGTCAAAATCGATACGAGGATCTATTAAACGATATGTCAAATCACTGATTAAATTTAAAACTAACCCTAATAATGCAAACATGTAAAGAGTTCCAAAAATCACTGGATAATCTCTGTTCATAACCGATTCGAATCCCAAAAGACCCAATCCATCCAAAGAAAAAATAACTTCGATTAAAACAGAGCCTGTAAACAACATTCCAACAAGCATTGCAGGAAAGCCTGCTATAATAATGAGCATCGCATTACGAAAAACATGTCTGTATAAAACTTGTTTTGATGTTAATCCTTTTGCCGAAGCTGTAATCGTATAATTCTTATGCATCTCATCTAAAAAAGAATTTTTTGTCAGCATTGTCAAACTTGCAAATCCACCGATTACCATTGCTCCGACAGGCAAAACCAAATGCCACAGATAATCTATTATTTTTGAAAACCAAGGTAATTCATCCCAATTTTCAGAAACCAACCCAGCCAAAGGAAACAAATGTAAATAGCGTCCTCCTGCAAACAAAACAATTAAAAAGATAGCAAACAAAAAAGATGGTATCGCGTATCCAATTACCAACATCCAACTGGTCCACACATCAAACTTTGTCCCATTTTTTTGTGCTTTTTTTATGCCCAAAGGAATCGAAATCAAATAAATCAGCAAAGTTGAAAAAAATCCCAAAGAAATAGATACAGGCATTTTTTCTAAAATCAAATCCGTCACTTTTTTATCCTGATAAAAACTTTTACCAAAATCAAAAACAAGATATTTTTTCATCATCAGGAAAAAACGATGGTGCAACGGTTTATCAAATCCAAAATCTTTTTCTAATTGCTTTTTCAGTTCTTCACGAACGCCTTGAGCTCCTTGATATTTTGAATTAGATGCAACAGCTTCAGATGCACCAGCTCCTTTTCCAGAAATCACAGCCGTAGACGTTGCAGAATGCCCTTCCATTTTCATCATCATTTGTTCAACAGGACCACCTGGCGCCAATTGAATAAACAAAAAATTAATCAACATAATTCCAAATAATGTTATGGGTATCAACAGTAATCGCTTTAAAATATATTTTTTCATTTTGCCCACCACGTCATGATATTAACGCCTTGCATAGGAATGACGTCAGGCATTTCAAATTTATCCCAATATACAATTCTGGTTTTGTCTGAATACCAATTCGGAATAACGTAAAATCCCCACATCAAAGCTCTGTCCAATGCCTTTGTAGCAGTCTTTAATTGCTCGGTTGTTTGCGCCTGTACAACTTTTTCAATTAAAACATCTATGGCTGGATTTTGAATGCCTGCTAAATTATAGCTACCAGATTGATTCGCAGCTGCCGAAGACCAAAAATAACGTTGTTCATTTCCAGGCGACAAACTCTGCCCCCACACCATTACACACATATCGAAATCAAAATTATCTAACCGATGTTTATATTGTAAAGCATCCATTACACGAATTGTTGCTTGAATACCTATTTTTTTCAAGTTTCTGACAAGAGGTAAAGCTATGCGTTCCCAAGCTGCAGCGCCACTTGTATCCAATAAAATTTCAAATTTAAAAACATTTCCATTTTTATCTTTTAAAACACCCTCTTGAACATTCCAACCAGCTTCAGATAATAAATCTAACGCCTCTAATAATTGAGGCCTAGGATTATAAGAATCCAATTCTGGAACAGTTATTTCTTCTGAAAAAACACGAGCATCCAAATCTTTTTTCAAAGGATTTAACAACGTTAATTCCTCTGCTGTAGGCAACCCTTTTGCACCCAAATCTGAATTATCGAAATAACTTTGAGTTCGCCTGTATGAACCATAAAATAAATTTTCATTCAACCAATTAAAATCTAAAACATATTGCAACGCTTCCCGAACTTTTGGATTTTCAAAAATCTTACGTCTTGTATTCATAACAAAACCTTGCATACCACTGGGCAAAGAATGTTTAAATTCTTTTTTGATAAGTTGTCCCTGATAATACGCTGGAATATCATAAGCAGTTGCCCATTTTTTAGCTTCATTTTCCAAACGAACGTCATAAGCTCCAGACTTAAAAGCTTCAACTGCGACAGCTGAATCGCGATAAATATCATAACGAATTTCATCAAAATTATTCATTCCTTGATTAACAGGTAAATCAGCCCCCCAATAATTTTTATCTCGTTCATAAATTACATATCGATTTAATTTAAATTCTTTCAAACGGTAAGCACCAGAACCGACAGGAACCTCCAAAGATGTTGCGTCAAAATCTCGGTCTTTCCAATAAGCCTTTGACAAGACAGGCATTTGTCCCAAAATTAAAGGAAGCTCTCGATTTTCCCCTTCTTTAAAGGTAAATAAAACACGATATTTATCCGTCGCTTCGGCTTTATCAACGCCAGCATAGTAATAACGGTATTGAGGCATGCCTTTTTCTTTTAACAATTCAAAACTAAAAACGACATCTTCAGCAGTAATCGGTTCATTATTTTGAAAACGCGCTTTAGGATTAATATGAAAAGCAACCCACGCTCTATCTTCTGGAACTTCTATTTTTTGAGCAATTAATCCATATTGTGAAAAATGTTCGTCAGCAGAAGAAACCATCAGTGTTTCAAAAAGCAAGCCAAGACCAGGAGCCACATTTCCTTTTATTGAAAAAGGATTTAAAGTATCAAAAGAACCAAATGAAGCTTGCTTTAAAGTACCACCTTTTGGAGCATTAGGATTCACATAATCAAAATGCTTAAAATCTGCAGCATATTTGGGTTGTCCATGCATAGAAACAGCATGTACAGGCTCTGTTGCAAAAGCCGTAGTATTTAATAAAAACAGTAAAAATATGAATATATACTTCATTTTTTGAAACGTAATTCCACGTCTTCAGGCAGTTCTAAATCTTTATATTTTGCCATAGGTTCGCTTTTAGATATGCTCATCACAGCAGGCGTATCGTCCATTTGCGCTTGAACCATTTGACCAATCTGTTCATGAACGGCCACGGTATCGTTCAAAACTTCGCACTTAAAGACATTGACCCAATCTGTTAATTTTAATTGCAATCGTTTTAATTCCATTGCTAAATAAACAAACGCAAAAGCCATTCCCATCACAACAAAAGGTAAAAACAGCCCCATCAATGTAATAATAGTATTTCCACCAAAGGAAACAGCACCATTTGACAAATACGAAATAACAAAAGCTAACCACAATAACGCAGCAGCAACAAAAACGCTTAAAAAGCTGACTAATATCATCATTTTTTACCTCACAAATCCAGCCAACCAAAACATAAAAATAAAAAAAGCGACCCAGATTAAAATAAAACGCCAAACCACAATTGTTTCCTTTCTGTTATAAAAGTTGATTTGATGATTTTTACAATATCATATATTTTCAAAAAAGATAGAAAAAAAGATGTTTAAAGGTAATTTTATAAAATGAAGACACTTGATTTTGAAAAAACGATTGGAGAAATCGAAGAAAAAATAGAGGCTGTACGTTCGTTAAGTACTCCAGAAGGTTTGGATATTGATGCAGAATTATCCCGTTTACAAACCAAATTGCAAAAACATCTGGAAATGACATATTCTAATCTAACGGCATGGCAAAAAGCAAATGTTGCACGCCATGAAAACCGTCCACATACAGTTGATTACATTCGGGCTCTTATCTCTGATTTTGTGCAATTACGTGGCGACAGATGTTTTGGCGAAGATGAAGCTATCATCGGTGGCATTGGTCGTTTCAACGGCAGAACTGTCATGATTATTGGTCAAGAAAAAGGTCGAGATACGGCTACGCGCGTTCGTCATAACTTTGGTATGGCCAAACCAGAAGGTTATCGTAAAGCTATCCGTTTAATGCGTATGGCTGAACACTTTCAAATTCCTATTTTAACATTCGTAGATACTGCTGGTGCATTTCCTGGTGTTGAAGGCGAAGAACGTGGTCAAGCAGAAGCCATCGCAAAAGCGATGGAAGTTTCTTTTGATTTAACAGTCCCTGTTATTGCTACAATTATTGGAGAAGGTGGTTCTGGTGGTGCTATTGCTATTGCAACGGCAAATACAGTTATGATGTTAGAACATTCTATTTATTCTGTTATCTCGCCAGAAGGATGTGCTGCAATTTTATATAAAAATGCATCAAAAGCTGAACAAGCTGCTAATTCTTTACGTTTAACAGCTGAAGATTTAATGAATTTAAAAATCATTGATGAAATCATTTCGGAACCTTTTGGTGGAGCACACAGACACAGACTTCAAGTCATTCAAGAGGTTGGGAAATCTATCGAAAAACATCTTTTAGCTTACGATAAAATGGATCCTCAAACAATCCAAATGACACGAAGACAGAAATTTTTAAATATGACTCGCACTTTTAATGCTTAAATTTTAAAAATATATCTTGACAGATGTTTTTTTTAATGTATAATTGCGAGTCTAAAGTTTGAACGATTTTTTATTTTTTAGGTGATTACAAATGGCAAAACCGACAACTATTCAAATTCGATTAGAAGCAACAGATGGTTCAGGACACTTCTATGTCGCAAAGAAAAACCCAAGAAACAAACCAGAAAAAATGGAAGTAAATAAATACAATCCAAAAACACGTAAACATGTAAAATACGTTGAAAAGAAAATTAAATAGGATTTTTTCTTGGATTTTTATAAAAAAGACACCGTTTAATACGGTGTTTTTTTTGTTATAAAAAGCTTGCTAAATTCATAAAATCCCCCTATATTAAAATAAATTAATTTAGATAAAGGAGCTTAATTATGAATTTTAATCAAACAAACCGTCACAGCGATTTTTTAACTGGAGCACATTCAAGCACATCCATTCGAATGAATCAAGGTTTACGCACTTATCTTTTACGAGTCTATCAAATGATGGGCTTGGGACTTTTGGTGTCTGCCTTAACAGCATATCTTGGCTCAACACCTAACTTTTTACGTTTATTATTTACAGTTTCCCCTTCTGGCACAATGAGTTATTCTTTGTTTGGATGGCTGGTTATCATCGCTCCATTTATTTTGGTCTTTATGTTTGCATCAGCCGTTCGAAATTTAAATCCAGAAAAAGCACAAACTATATTTTGGATTTTTTCTGCGTTGATGGGATTTTCTTTTTCTAGCGCTCTTTTAGTCTTTACCACAGCCAGCATATTTCAAACATTTATTGTCACAGCTGGGGCTTTTGGTGGTTTGTGTTTATACGGCTATACAACAAAAAAAGATTTAACTGGTCTGGGCGCATTTATGAATATGGGACTTTGGGGAATTATTATCGCAATGATTGTTAATTGGTTTATGAAAAGCCCTGCTATATCTTACGCTGTATCTATTATCGGAGTTTTTGTATTTGTTGGCTTAACTGCTTATGACAGCCAACGCATCAAACAAATGTACAATCCAAATGACAGTATAGAAGTATCAAAGAGTAAATCCATTTCTGGCGCATTAACGTTGTATCTGGATTTCATCAACCTGTTTTTAATGTTATTGAGATTTTTAGGCGATAGAAAATAAATTTAAAGCGACCGTTTGGTCGCTTTTTTTAATGAAACTTTTTAACAACAATCCCCAAAACGCGAATATGTTTATTCGAAACTTTGAGCACCAATCTTTTGATTTTCCGAAATGGCATCAACAAGCGAACAAAGCGATAATACGGATATTTTCTTTCCAACTTTTTAATCAATTCTTTTACTTTGGGCGCTGTTTGAAATTGACGAGATTCTGCAGGATTTTTCTGACGATAATAAAACAATACTTTATCAATTCGATATATCTTTTTTCCATGCATAACAAAATTTAACCACAAATCATAATCTTCGATACCATCATTAAATTCAGTATCGTATCCCCCAAATGCATCAAAATCCGATTTTCTGAATAAAGCTGCATTAACTAAACAATTTTTAAAACACATATTCCATTTAGTTTGTTTAGGAAAATGCATTTTTAATGAACTAACTGAAAGATTCGATACCTCCCCAAAGTATTCTACATCAGATGTAATCACATCACCTTTATTTTCTGTAATAGCATCATAACATTCCTGTAATGCACAAGATGCAATTTTATCGTCACTGTCAAGAGGGAAAATATACGTCCCTTTTGCTTAAGATATTCCATTATTCCTTGCAGTGACAACACCTTGATTTTTCTGATTAATAACTTTAATCCGATTATCTTTTTGGGAATATTGCGCCAAAATTTCTTCACTATTATCCGTCGAACCATCATTAACGCAAATAACTTCTAAATTTTGGAATGTTTGGGATAAGACCGAATCCAAACACTCTGCCAAAAATTTACCTGTGTTATAAACAGGAATAACAACACTTATTTCAACATCAATCATATAATCATTCTCTTTCTTAAAAAAAATAAAAAATTTTCTTGACTTTTTTTCCTTGTTAATGTTATGCTTATCATGTTTAATGCTTGCTGTCAAGGTTAAACGTATGTTTGCCCGAATGGGGAACAGTCATATTGCTAAAGAAAGGATATGAAAATGGCATATACAACAGCTTTAATACCCAATTTATCAGAAACATCGTTATCTGTTTACTTACGTGAAATTGCCAAATTTCCGATGCTTGAACCTGATAAAGAATATATGTTGGCTCAACGTTATAAAAACTATAATGATTTAAATGCAGCACACGAATTAACAACTTCTCATTTAAGATTGGCAGCAAAAGTGGCTCTTTCTTTCAGGCATTACGGGTTGCCTTTAGCAGACTTAATTTCTGAAGCAAACATTGGTTTAATGCAGGCTATAAAAAAATTTGATCCCGACAAAGGATTTCGCTTATCAACCTATGCTATTTGGTGGATAAAAGCAGCTATTTCTGACTTTATCCTAAAATCATGGTCTTTGGTCAAAATTGGAACGGTTGCAGCACAAAAAAGATTATTCTATAATCTGGGAAAAATTAAGGCAAAACTTGGATTGTATCAAAGTACGGATATGGATGATGAAACAGTTGCCCATATTTCAAATCAGCTGGGCGTTTCAGAGCAAGATGTCTGGGATATGGAACAACGGTTGCATGGGGATGCCTCTTTAAACGAATTTGCATACGATGATTCTGATGAAGAAAAGCAAAACTTTTTAACTGATACGACTCCAAATGTAGAAGAAGTTTTAATGGAACGCCAAGAAAAAAATATCAAAAACGAAAAACTGGCTGCTGCAATAGCAACGTTGTCTGAACGGGAGCAAGAAATCGTTAAAGCCAGATTTTTAACCGATAATCCAACGACATTGGAAGATTTAGGTATTCACTTTAATATCAGCCGAGAACGCGTTCGTCAAATCGAAAGTAAAGCTTTTCAAAAAATTTCCAAATATATGTTAGCTTAAAAACTTTCGCCAGAAACAAAAAAGTGCTTGACTTTTAAGTCAAATATAGGTATATTGTTTCTTAAAGTTATCCAAACACTGTGAGAAAGCAGTCTTTACGGAGACCCATCAGTCTGTGAGTACACACACTGGTGTCGTTTTTATTATATGCTTTAAAGGAGCAAAAATGTTTAGAAGTTTAGCCGATAAATTGGCTGGTGTTTTTGACAGATTAAAAGGTAGAGGTATCTTAACGGAAGATATCGTGAACGAAACCATGCGCGAAATCAAAATCGCATTGTTGGAAGCTGATGTTGCTTTACCAGTTGTTAAAAACTTTATTCAATCCGTAAAAGAAAAAGCTGTAGGACAAGAAGTCATCAAATCTATATCTCCTGCCAATATGGTTGTGAAAATTGTTAATGATGAATTGATTGAATTATTGGGAACTCAAAATACAGAATTAAAAAAATCAGTTGCGCCCTCCACTTATATGTTAGTTGGCTTACAGGGAAGTGGTAAAACAACTTCTTGTGGCAAGTTAGCCGCCAAATTAAAAAAAGAAGGACAAAAAGTATTATTGGCTTCATTAGACGTGTATCGCCCTGCAGCTCAAGAACAACTAGCTGGATTAGCAAAACAAATTAATGTTGACAGTCTTGAAATTATTGCGCATCAAAAACCTTTGGAAATTACTCAACGAGCTATCCAAAAAGCCAAAAGCGAAGCATATGATACTTTAATTTTGGATACAGCAGGACGCTTACACATCGATGATGAAATGATGGAAGAAGTAAAAGCTGTTGAAAAAATAGCAAATCCTGTGGAAAAATTACTGGTCGTAGATGCCCTAACAGGACAGGACGCTGTTAATGTTGCAAATGCTTTCCATGATGCACTAAACATCACTGGAGTTATTATGACCAGAGTCGATGGAGATTCTCGCGGTGGGGCAGCTTTGTCAATGAAGCAAATGACTGGAAAACCCATTAAATTTTTAGGTGTTGGTGAAAAAACAGATGCATTAGAAACATTCGATGCTAAAAGGATTGCTGGCCGTATTTTGGGGATGGGTGATATTGTCGGTTTAGTTGAAACAGCTATGGAAAAAGTCAATCAGCAAGATGCAATGAACATGGCTGAAAAAATGTTTTCTGGTCGTTTTAATTTAGAAGACATGCTGTCTCAACTGCGCCAAATTCAGTCTTTTGGCGATATTAAAGGTATCATGATGATGATACCTGGCATGTCAAAATTCCGTGATAAAATCGAACAAGCCAACATCGATAACAAAGTTTTTAAACGACAAGAAGCTATTATTTTATCAATGACACCGACTGAACGCAAAAGACCTGAAATCTTAAAAGCTGGTAGGAAATTGCGAATTGCAAAAGGTGCTGGTGTCAGTGTCAATGATGTCAATCGTTTGCTTAAAATGTATGAGCAAATGGCTTTAACATCAAAGAAATTCAAAAAGTTGGGTCCTCTGGGCGCTATCGGTATGATGAAAAAAATATCATCTATGGGTAGTGGTTCAAACCCATTTATGAATAACGGTGGAGGGTTTTCACCGTTTTAACTCGAACAAACAAAGGAAAGGAAAATATATGTCAGTTCGTATCAGATTAGCCCGTGGTGGGTCAAAAAAACGTCCATTTCACAAAATCGTAGTTGCCGACAATCGTGCACCTCGTGATGGTCGTTTCATTGAACAAATCGGTTTTTACAACCCATTGGTTGAAAAAGACAATCCTGATCACTTCAGAATCGATGCAGAAAAAGCAAAAGCTTGGATTGCAAAAGGTGCTGAATTAACAGATCGTATGGAACGTTTATTGGCTGCTGCTGGTATTGTTGAAGCTAAAAAAACAAAAACAAATGCAGAACAACCTAAAAAATCTGCTCCAAAAGCTAAAGCATTAGAACGTATTCGCGAAGCAGAAGAAAAAGCAAGAGAAGCTGCTGAAGCTAAAGCTGCTGCCGAAGCAGAAGCTGCTGCCGCTGCAGAAACTCCTGCTGCTGAAGAAACTCCAGCTGAATAGGAAAGTTTAAATGACTGAATCTTTTATCGAAATGGGAAAAATTGTCGCACCACATGGCATTCGAGGAGAAGTTAAAATCGATTCGAATTGTAATCCTGTGGATTTTGCAACATATGCACCTTTTTACGATAAAAACGGTCAAAAATTAGATGTTTTAGTCAAACGAATCGCTAAAAATCAGGTCATAGCTATTGTAAACAACATTCATGACAGAAATGATGCAGAACTGTTGAGAGGAACAAAATTATTTGTGTCCAGAAAATCGCTTCCTGATTTAAAACAAAACGAATACTATGTATGTGACTTATTAAATATGTCCGTTTTTGAAAATGCGCTTCAAATTGGCGTTGTTAAAGATGTGCAAAATTACGGTGCAAGTGATATTTTATTTATCCAAAAAGAAAATAAAGAAGAATTATTACTTGCTATGAGTCCTGAAACCATTCAAAAAGTGGACGTAGAGGCTCGTAAAATTTGGGTAAACATCCCTGATGAAATAGAGGCAGAAAATGAAAATTAACTTTCTGACACTTTATCCAGAAATGTTCCCAGGCTTTTTAAATTATTCTTTGATGGGAAAAGCTCTTGAAAAAGGATTGTGGAGTTATCAAGCCATTAACATACGTGATTTTGCAACAGATAACTATAAAACTGTAGATGACACACCTTTTGGTGGTGGTGCAGGTCAAGTAATGAAAGCCGATGTTGTAGATAAGGCTATTCGCAGTGTTTATAAAAAAGGCGCATTACTTTATATGTCCCCGAAAGGAAAACCTTTAAATCAACAAACCGTTATTCGTCTGGCAAAAGAAGATGAAATAACGATTTTAAGTGGTCGATTTGAAGGAATTGATGAACGTGTTATTGAAAGTTGGCCTTTTGAAACAATCAGCATTGGCGATTTTGTTTTATCTGGTGGAGAACCTGCAGCCTTAATGTTAACAGATGCTGTGTTGCGTTATGTACCTGGCGTTTTAGGAAATGCAGATTCAGTTGCAGATGAAAGTTTTGCAGGAGATGGTTTATTAGAATATCCTCAATATACCAGACCAGCAGTATGGAATGGCAAGTCTGTTCCAGAAGTATTACTTTCAGGTCATCATAAAAACATCGAAATTTGGCGAAAAGAACAGTCAAAAAAAATAACCCAACAAATTCGTCCAGATATTTGGGAAAAATATCAGGAAAAACTTTAGAAAGGATAAAAAAATGGATATTATTCAAACTCTTGAAAAAGAACAAATGGAAAAATTAGCAAAAAATATCCCGTCTTTCAAGGCTGGGGATACTTTAAAAGTTCATTGCAAAATTAAAGAAGGCGAACGTGAACGTATTCAAATTTTTGAAGGTGTTTGTATCGCTCGCAATAACGATGGTTTAAACTCAAACTTTACAGTTCGTAAAATTTCTTTTGGCGAAGGTGTAGAACGTGTTTTCCCACTTTACTCACCAAATGTAGCTAAAATTGAATTAGTTCGCAGTGGTAAAATTCACCGTTCTAAAATTTATTACTTGCGTAATTTATTCGGTAAAAAAGCGCGTATTGCTGAAGATACAAAAGCAACAAAAGAAGAAGCTTAAGCTTACTTTTAAGAAGCAAAAAAAACGCCTTATTAAAAAGAGGCGTTTTTTTATATTGAGTTAAACTTTTGTTAATAAAAACAACGCTATACTTCGAATATGAAAACGCGTTTTTTTAAATAAGGAGTTTAAAATGTCATCCAAAATCAAATTATTTTTAGCTGGTGTCTGTGGCTTTGCAGCATTAGCAGCCTGTCAAAGCAATCATTCAGCTAGTTGTCCAATGGGCTTTGTTGAAACAAACAACATTGGCATGGGCGATGCTGTCATTTGTTGTCCATTTGGAACAGTTGGACAAGATGGTTATTGCGTCGATGAATCTCAAAATTTTGCCCCAACACCAACAAATGATATTGTAGAGGCAAATTCTGTTGTAGCAGATGGTTTTATTCCATTAGAAGAACCAATACAACAAACACAACCAGAAGTAGCTGAAAAATCCATAGAAGAACCAGTCGAAGAAAAGATAGTGGTTGAAGAAAAAGAAGAAGCTCCTACAGTCGATACGGATGCTTTTGCCTATTTGACAGCACCAAATGGCAAAGGTAGTGCATATTGTCCAAAAAAAGCAAACTCATTAGCTTGGAATGGCGTTCAATATAAATGCTGTGGTTATGGTTTAAATGCTACAGAAATTCCTTCTAGAGAAGATTCAATTTGTTGTCCTGTCGGTTCTGTTTCTGCTCGCTGGATTGGCGAAAAAGGATTTGACTATGAATGCTGTCCAAAAGGAACTATCGAAGTTAAAAACGAAGGTGTCGGAGATAAATACATTTGTTGTGCAGAACACGAAGTCGGTAAGGATGGTATTTGCGTCACGAAAGCAGAATTAGCAAAAGAAGGAAAAGTTTTATTAACTGCGCCCAATGGTAAAGGTCAAGCTTATTGTCCTGCTGAAGCAAATTCTTTAGCTTGGAATGCTGAAAAATTCCAATGTTGTGGCGAAGGAATGAAAGCAACAGTTATTCCATCTAGAAGCGATTCGATTTGCTGTCCAGACAATGCATCTCAAGCACGTTGGGTTGGCGAAAAATGGAATGACTTTGAATGTTGTCCAGAAGGAACTGTTGAAACAAAAAACACAGGCTTTGGCAATAAATACATTTGCTGTCCAGAAGGAAACAAAGCTTTAGACGGAGAATGTTTAGAGGTAAAATAAAGACAGTTATTTCAAAAAAATCCTCTGTTAAATACAGAGGATTTTTTTATAAAAGTTATTCATCGTCCACCAGAATTTTTAATCTGCCTTGGCGTATCTGTAAAAACATTTTTACGTTTTTCCTCTTTACTTTCTTTCTCAATGACTGGTAATGATGGTTCCATATCTGAAATGTTTCTTCCTATTTTTTCTCCAGAACGACTCATCTTTTGTAAATACTTCTTTAAAGATGAGGCATCTTTATTCCTTATAGCACCAAACGTATCAATATAGGCTTTTCCAAACTCTTTTAAATCTTCTACCATGGTTTCATCTGAAATTTTATCTTTTGCTTTAGCTGATTCTTCTGTTTCATTTTGCGAAAAAACTTTTTCTAAAAAACTCGGAACATTTAAAACGACACCAGGAACAGAGGCTATCGCTGCTGTTGCTCCAGAACTTGTTATATTTGTAAAATGTGCCATGCCATCGATAGCTTCAACATCAGAGCTTATTTTATCAGATAAATTCTTATCAAAAACAGAAACCGTATTTGATGCTATTTTTCCTGTATTTTTAACTGTATTTCGTATCAAATTTTGAGTATCGAACAAAACTAAACCACCATTTACAGCTGTACTAAAACACAAATCTGCAGCATAATCAGATGTAAGGAAGGTCGTTTGCTTTAACAAACCACCCAAAGCTCTTGATGGTGAACGAGTAGCCGTTGCTGTAGCATCGATAATAGAACCGACTAAATTAACTGGATACTTCACTGTTTTGCTCAAAACGCCAGAAGTCAGACCTAACGCGCCTGTTGCCAATGATTTTACTGTATAAGAAACGCTTCCCAGTGTATCAGTCACAGGTTTCGCAAAAGGAACATTATCACCTACAAAATTCAAACCCTTTTGAACTCCATAATCGCCCCAATTCAAACCATATCCAAGTAACTTTAAAGGATAGGAAACACCTTCCATCAAATAATGAACCCCAGTATCAACAATTTGTGTCGCAGAATGAACGACTTTTTCAACACCGTTACGTTCATCTTCTTTCGATACTGTTTCCGATTTTATATCATCTTGTTTGATTTCTGTCATTTTATCCTCTTAAAATTTCATTTATCCACAAGAAATATAACTTTATATTGCAGCCAATCTACCGTCCCCCATTTTGGTTCAATTTGGCACGATAGGCTTCGGAACTATCAACAACCGATTTGACGTCTTCACGCCCACCACCTTCTAAATTAAATGTTGGAAGTGATGGTGCTGGTTGATTTCGCTCAATATCAGACATTGTTTGACTTAAACCAGCCAATGTTGTTTTTAATGTTGAAACGATTTCTTTTGGTGGTTTATTAGCTATATTTTCTATTGTTCCCTGAATACCTTCTTTTATTTCTTCTGCATTATGTTCCATCGCTTTTGAAAGGGCATCAGGATTTCCATTCGATACTTCATTGATTACAGTTTTAACTTTATCAACCATATCACCACGAATATCATCATTCAACAAAGGCGCAGCTTTTACGGCCAATCCTGGTGCTGCTGATACAAAACCACGCAATAAAGTATCCCCTGTATTAAGTAAACGCGTTGCACCATCTACAGCATCAACATTCTGTTGAACATTAGCCCCTGCTTCTTTATCAAAGACACCGACTGTTTGCGCAGTTAAATCGCCTGCACTTTTAACGCCAGATCGCAATAAATCTTTTGTTAAATCAATAGTCGTATTTGCCATTGCATTCGTCGCTAACATCGTATTTGAAACAAATTTAGACGTTAAAATCCCAGCCTCTTTAGTCAAACGACGTCCAGCTTCGTCAACATCTCTGGTTGCAGTTGCTGTCGCATCAACAACACTTCCAGTCAAATGAATAGGATACTTAACAGCTTTTTGAGTTAAATTTGTAGTTATATCTAATGCTGAAGCACCCAAACCAGTTGCAGTTCGAATCCCATCACCAACTAAATCCGTCACAGGTTTTACACCAGGAACATTATCTCCAACCCAATCCAGCCCTTTTTCTGCCCCGTAGCCAACTGCATCAACTGCAGTCCCAACCAAACGAACTGGATAAAGCGCTGCTTCTGTTAAATAGTGCGTTCCCTTATCAACTATTTCGGTTGTCCCATGCACAAAACGTTCCCATCCGTTGCGCGTATCTTTCTGCTCTGCTGCATTTGCTGATGGCGCCAAAACTGTACCTGCTAAAATTGTACCTGCAGCTAACATTGATTTGAATTTATTTGACATCTCATACTCCTTTTTTTACCTTAAACATATTATTATTATAACATAAAAAACAAAAAAAATCAAAATAAATGTAGTAAACCTCTTTTTTTATTGAAAAAAATACCTATATATGTTAAAAGGTTTTCTATCATGACAAAAAAAGATTTTTATGAAGTTTTAGGCGTGTCAAAATCTGCCAGCGCCACAGAAATTAAAAGTGCATATCGGAATATGGCTAAAAAATGTCATCCCGATTTGCATCCAAATGATAAACAAGCAGAAGTTCAATTTAAAGAAATTACTGAAGCTTATGAAGTTTTATCTGATTCGCAAAAAAAGGCAGCCTATGATCAATATGGTCATGCAGCCTTTGAAGGTGGCGCCTCTGGTTTCGGAGGAAACCCTTTTGCAGGGGGATTTTCTGGTGGTTTTGGTGGAGGATTTTCTGATTTCTTTGAAGAAGTCTTTAATGGCTTTATGGGGGGCAGAGCTCGACCTCAAGAAAATGACATGCGCATTCGTGGCAATGATGTACGTTATGATTTGACCATTTCATTAAAAGAAGCTTTTTCTGGGGTAAAGAAAAAAATTGATATAAACACCTTTGTTCCTTGCGAAAAATGCGCAGGAAAAGGGGGAGAAAATATCGAAAAATGCTCTACATGTGGTGGAAGTGGACGTGTTCGCAGACAAAATGGATTTTTCATGATGGAATCTGCTTGTCCTGCTTGCAATGGTTCTGGTCACGTTATCACAAAGCCTTGTTCAGAATGTCGTGGAACAGGACGCATTAAACAAAAACAAACGTTGGAAGTTTCTGTTCCTGCTGGAGTTGATACAGGCGTTCGTATGCGTCTGGCTGGAAAGGGCGAAGCAGGCTTAAACGGTGGCGAAAATGGTGATTTATACATTTTTATCACGGTTGAGGAAGGTAAATTGTTTACACGTCATGAAACGAATTTGTACTGTTCTGTTCCCATATCAATGACCATGGCAACATTGGGTGGTTCAATTCAAATCCCAACAATAGATGGTGGAAGCGAAAAAGAAACAATTAAAATACACGCAGGAACACAAAGTGGAACACAAGTCAAAATTAAAGGTCGTGGTATGCCTGTTATGAGAGGTTCTGCACGAGGAGATTTATACGTCACTTTAAATGTTGAAATTCCAACAAACTTAACCAAAAGACAAAAAGAATTATTGGAAGAATTTGATGCAGAAGATACAGGAAAATCAACACCTAAAACAAGTACATTTTGGGAAAATATAAAAAAGATATTTGAAGATTTTGTATAAAATAAATCTCAAAGAACAGCATAAAAAAATAAAATATGCTAGTTTTTTATTGCCATCTGCGCTGATGGTAATGGCAAGCCTTTTTCTATTTTTTCAGCCAACTGTGCTTTTAAATTTTCACTGTTTTCTTCTTTTAATGTTGACGCATGGCTCCACTGAAAACGTGCTTCTCTATAACGCCCTAATCGCCAATAAACATCGCCCAAATGACTGTTTAAAACAGCATTTCCAGCTTGCAACTCAACAGCTTTTTCCAAATATCCTAAAGCTGTTTCGTATTCCCCCATCAAATAATATGCCCAGCCTAAAGAATCCAAAATAGCGCCATCATTTGGTACCATTTCGACAGCCCTTTTTATTAAATTTAACGCCTCTGGAATGTTTTTCTTTTGCTCTAACCACGTATAACCAGCATAATTTAAATAAACTGGATTCGACGGATTTAACATCAAGGCTTTTTCAAAAAACGCAGATGCTTCATCCAGACGCCCCAAACGTTCATAACAAATACCCTGATAAAAATAAAGCAAAGATGTTTGTGCATCTTTTGGATTTGCCAAATTTGTCGCTTGAATATATGACTGTAAAGCCATTTCATAATTATCATTCGCTCGATACGCATCACCCAACGTCATATGCAATAACGCCCCATTTGGAAACAGAGTAATTAATGCATTTAAAGACGTTATAGCTGATGCAACATCCCCCATTTTTATTTGATTCATTATTGTACGCAGTTGAACAGATAAAAAGATATTTTTTTCAGGAGATATTTTCTGATAAAAATTATTTGCCAATGTCAAAAGTTGTTGTTCTTCTAAAATTTCACCAATAAATAGCTGAATGACGGAAGACTCTGGATTTAAATAAAGAGCTAATTGTGCAAAATATAAAGCCAAATCTAAATCTTTGATTTGTCCCATTGCAGAAGCTAAATCAAATAAAACCCAAGCGACTCCCTGTTCTGGACCTTTAGAAACAGCGCTATTATCTGGAGAAGACAACATTTCTTTAGAAATAAAACTTTCATCCTGTACAGAAGCATAATTCAACGCAAACGTTTTTTTATCTTTTAACCCTCGAGTTCTGGTTTCAAACTCTTTCAATAAAAGCAAAACACGCACATTTTTAGCTGCGTCACGTTTTAATAACTCATCATAAAAAGTTGCAGCCTGTTGCGTTTGGGAAAAATAATCACTCATCATCCCTTTATGCAGCAAATATGCAATATATAAGCTATCGTCTTTTTTCAATGTTTCCAATGATGCATAAGCCTTTTCCTTTTCACCTAACCCGACCAAAATCCATGCTTTTAATAATGGTCCGAGAAAGGTATTACCTCCTGCATTCAAATTTTGAAGCATATCTGATGCTTCTTGATATTTTTTATGATAAACTTTATCAGCCAAAATCAACAACTGAGGCAACAAGTTTTCTTTATTTTCATCCAATGCCAGATTGCCATATTCCACAGCCTTTTCAACCTTGCCAGACAAAACATAGTACTGGTAAAGAGTTTCTTTAATTTCCTTATTTTCAGGATCTGAATTTAAAACTTGTGCATACATATCTGCCGTTTTGGAAAAATCTTTATTATTTTTTGCATATGTTGCAACCAAAAAAGAAGAAAAATCAGCTTCATTTGGAACATCACGAACAGGTCTTGAAGCAAAATAAGCTTCGACTATTGCTTCGTAATCGATTTCTGGAGAAGATACCTCTTCAATCTGGTCTGTTTTATTTTCTGGTATTTCTAAAAACTTGGGCTTATCTGCTTTAGGTAAACTAAAGTAAACGCAGGCTGATAAAAAAACACACAAACACCCCCAAAAAAATACCGTCTTTATTTTCATTTTTTTAACCATCTTATATTTTAGACTCGCTTTTTATTTCAATATGGTGTAGTATAAAGGAAATTTATCGGATTGAAAAGTATTTAAATGCAAGTAGTCAAAGAAATTTTAAACTGGTATATTCAAAGTGGCGTGACAGAAACCATTGCTTTGGAACCAAGCAATCGTTTTAGTCCTGCGTCCGAACAAATTTTATTAAAAAAAGAATTATCTCCTCCTGCTAGTATGGCTATATCATCTGTTCTGCCACAAATACCTGCTGATAATTTGTTGCAATCAGCATCTCAAACAGCATCTCAGGCACAAAATTTAGAACAATTAAAAGAAGCTTTACAAAATTTTGAAGGTTGCGCATTAAAAAAGACTGCAAAAAATACTGTTTTTGGTCAAGGGAATCCAAATGCAGATGTAATGTTTATAGGAGAAGCGCCTGGTGCAGACGAAGATCGTTTGGGATTGCCTTTTGTAGGAGCCAGTGGACAATTATTGGATAAAATGATGCTTGCTGTTGGATTATCTCGCCAAACGAATGCTTATATTTCGAACATTATACCATGGCGACCACCAGGAAACCGAAATCCATCAAATGTAGAAATCGCCCTTTGTATGCCCTTTATTCAAAGACATATCGAATTAATTGCGCCCAAAATTATTATCACTCTGGGTTCGATTTCTTTTACATCGCTCATCAATACCACAGAAACCATTTCAAAAGCAAGAGGTGTTTGGCATCAATATCAAACGCCAAATTTAAGCGCACCCATTTTGCTGATGCCAGTGTTTCACCCTGCATTTTTATTAAGAACTCCAGCTCAAAAGAAAAATGCTTGGCGTGATTTTTTAAATATATCAGAAAAATTAAACGAACTAAAAAAAGCCTAATATACATAAATTAAGCTTGACTTTTAAAGAAAAACAAGCAATTTTAATGAAAATGAAAAATTGTTTTTTATTATATTTATTTAAATCAATCAAACGTCTGTTTCACCGATTATATCTGTGGACCAAACCTGCGTACAGACGGCACAGAACGGAATATCAAGAACAATTCGATATTAAATTGCTTTATACTTTTATCGGTTGTTTAATTGGAATTATTTGTGTTATTGTTTTATTATTAATTTATCCCCCAAAAGAAAAAACATCCATCAATGCAGAAGTTTCCCAAACGAAAGAAAACGTAATTTTAACAGAAGAAAAACAAACCAGTGACCCTGAAACCATTTTACAAACAACAGAAAAAAACATTTCTGTTATTCCTTTGGTTTTAAACAAAAATGAAACATTATCTGGATTGTTGAAACGAGGACAAACATCGATGCAAGATGCTTTGGATGCATCAAAAGCGTTGAATTTAGTTTACGATGTTCGAAAACTGCGCCCACAACAAACTTTTGAATTATTTTTTGAAAACACAAAAGAAGACAAAGACCATTTCATAGGCTTTAAAATGGAAACAAGAAATGGAGACATCATATCCGTTTTAAAAAATAAAAATGGCGAATTTATCCCTCAAACAAAAGAAGGCATTATACAAAGTGAATTTATCGGCTTAGAAGGAATTATTGAAACAAATTTTTCAAATGCAGCCCAAAAAGCAGGAATACCTCCAACAATAACAAACCAAGTCATTCATGCTTTAGATGGCGCTATCGACTTTAATAAAGATTTAAAAAAAGGGCAAACATTTAAGATTTTATATGAACAAAAAACAACAGACAAAGGAATTGTTGTCGGGAAAAGTCAATTAGTTTTTGTTTCATTTTCAACAGAACAAACAACACATCAAAGATATTTTTTCATAGATGGTCTGGGAATTCCTGGTTTTTATGATGCTCAAGGACAAAGTTCCCCCCAAGTTTTGTTGCAACGCCCACTAGGTAAAGGACGTATTTCTTCTAATTTTGGCATGCGTTTGCATCCCATTTTAGGTTATCAAATACAACATAAAGGAATTGATTTTCCAGCAAAAACAGGAACGCCAATCCCTGCTGCAGCAGACGGAACAATTGAACGAATCGGTCGCAATGGTGGATATGGAAAATACATAAAAATAAAGCATAACAATACTTATTCAACTGCATATGGGCATTTGGATTCTTTTAATCCCGAGTTAAAAAAAGGTTCTTTTGTAAAAAAAGGCGAAATCATTGGTTATGTTGGAAATACAGGCCGTTCAACTGGTTCTCATTTACATTATGAGGTATTGCAAAAAGGAAAACCTGTCAATCCATTAAAAAAACACACCATCCCTCAAAGAACATTAAAAAATCAAACGCTACAAAACTTTCAGAAAAGAAAAGCTCAAATAGATGCTCTGTTAGTTAATTAGCTTTAAATCCCAACCGAAGTTTGTGATTTTTCCCTGCTACCTTCTTTGGCTTTTGCCTGTTGCGCTAACCAAGCATCTAAATCAGAAGTTTCCTCTTCTTTTTCTTCTTCGATAACCATATCAATCTGCTTTATCAGAGAAGGTTCTTTAATAAATTTTCGTTCCCATAAAGCAATTTGTGATCGCATCAAAGAATCTATTAATTGTTTATCTGATGTATATTCTTTTAATTTTGCTTCAAATGCATTTTTAATAAATTGGGCGCAAGGACTTCCCGATGCATAAGAAAAGAAAATAGTAGGAGAAAATAATGCTGCTTTTTCATAAGAAACAAACTCTTTAATTTTAAACCTGCGAACTTCAGTTTCATAGGCTAGCTGGCTCATTAATAAAAAATCAACTTCTTTGCGCAACAACGCTTGGAATGCACGTCTAGCCCCATTAACTGTTGATATCTGCGTTTCCTTTGGTAATTGCGTTTGAATTAAATCCAACAAATTTTCTTCAGCTCGAACGAATCCTTTTTTCCCCTTTAAATCATCCCAAGACTGTGGGCCTTTTTCGCCATCTTTAGGCTTTAAAGAAACAATCACTATTGGATTTGTAATATAACCAGGATAAAAATAATTAACGTTCGAATAAGATTTTTGTTCAAAATAATTTCCAAGCAAAACATCCACATAGCCTCTGCTTAATGCATATTTTGCCTCATCATAATTTAAAAAATTCGCAGTGGCATATTTCAAATTACTTTCCTTGGCAAACTTATCAAAAAGAAGCATTCCTAAACCATAGTATTGATAAATAGATTTATCTTCGCCAAAAGAAGACTGCACACCAATTTTTTCCTTCCAACCAAACGGAGGATAATTCATATATCCACTCACAACAATCGGACGTTCATCATCTCCACAAATCAGACGAGGTTTTACAGCCTGAATCGGGGAAGAAACATTTTCTTCTTCATAAGTTGCACTTACCTGCGCACAAACCATAAAACTATAACTGCTAAAAATTAAAGCAAAAATAAATCCTGATATTTTTTTCATTTTTCATCCTTTTTTACTTTTTTAGTTGTTTTACTTTTTACTGTTGATTTTGAAGATTTCTTTTCTTTTTTACTTGTCGTAATTTTATTTTTAATGGTTGTTTTTTCTTGCTTTAAAACGTCTGTTTTATTTGAATCTGACAAAGCAACAATTCTGTTTTCAGGGAAATAAACTGTCACTGTAGTTCCACGACCTTCAACCGATGTCATTTCAACATGTCCACCATGTAAAGCGATTAAATGCTTAACTAATGACAATCCTAAACCACTGCCTTTATGCGCTCTTGTAAAGATATTTTCCACTTGCGTAAAAGGCGTAAAGAGCATTGAAATTTTATCAGCTGGGATACCAATACCGTCATCTTTTACTTCAAAAGCCAATTGTTTGTCTTCATCAAAAACACGCAAAGAAATCTGCCCATTATCATGCGTAAACTTAATAGCATTCGAAAGTAAATTTAACAGTATCTGTTTTAAAATTCGTTCATCCACAAAAAGCGTAGAAGCTTTTGATTCCATTAAAACAGAAAATTGTTTTTTATCAGCTTCTGGATAATGCGATACTAAAGACATAACCTCATCGACGACAGCTTTAATGGAAACCTCTTTTTCATTTAAATGCTGGCGCCCACTTTCGACTCTTGATAAATCTAAAATGTCATTAATCAAAGACAACAAATGAATACCACTTGAATGAATATAGTTAATATAGTCTGCATATTGAGGATTTCCTATTTCGCCAAAAGTCTTCATTTGTATGGTTTCAGAAAAGCCTAAAATAGCATTTAAAGGCGTTCTTAATTCATGGCTAACATTTGCTAAAAACTCCGTTTTAGCCTTGTTTGCAGCTTCTGCGGCATCTTTTGCAGCAATCAAATCCCCAATCATCAGATTCATATCTGCAGCTTGATGTTCCATTATTTGCTTATTTGTTTCCAGTTCTTGAATTTGAGCACGTAATCGTTCTTCATAGTTGCGAATCGCTGTTTGAGTTAATCTACGCGTTCTTTGTTCTTCGATATTTTTACACAATTCTTCGATTAAATTTCCCAAACGTTCTGGTCTGGTATTATTAAAATCATATGTTCTGGGAGCAAAAAAGCTAATGACACCTTCTAAAACTCCATTGATAACTATTGGAAATGCATAAGTCGATTTAAAGGCGTGTTTATCCAAAGCATACCAATACTTTTGATAATAGGGTAAAGCCGATGTATCAGGACAACCAAAAGCATGCTTTGTATTTACAACATGAACCAAAGCAGATTCTTTATCTTCAGGATCATCTAAATTTAAAAATTTAATTGAAGGCATCAGCTTTTTATTTTTGGCAGTCACTAATTCTAAATTTATTTTTTTACCACGAACTTTCCCATAAAAACCAACTGAAAAATCATAAGCTTTTAAAATTAATTTCAAAACTTGATTAATTAAAACAGCTTCATCGTCTGTTTCATCTGCGCTACGCAAATACGATAAAACAGAAAATAATGCTGTATAGTCTTTGGCAAATTCATCACGCTGTCTGAAGTATGTTTCATCATCAACCAAAAGCAAAAATTTATTTTCTTTTTTTTGAGAAATTGCACTAAAACGAACACGTGCATATAAAATATCCCCATTTTTCTTTTGTAATTGAAGTTTGTATTCTCGACTGAAATCTGATTTAGATTGTAATAAATCAGATAAAGGAAATACACTTCTTTTAATCAGTAAATCTTTTAAAGAAAGTTTTTCCAGCTCGTTAATTGAATATCCCAATAACGAAGCCATTTTAGGGTTGGCAAAAATAATTTGCTTTTTTTCAATAACCAATATACCAATTTTAGCCCACTCCAAAATATGTTTGGTATCATCTAAAACTTCTTTTAATCGTTGATTATGTTGAAATAATACCTGTAATTTATGACGCGCTAAACGGTTTGCATCTGAACTTGAAAAGAAACCATAAACACGTGTTAATCCGATAAATAAAATCGATGCAATTAGAAAAATCGCATACCAAATAAATGCTCTGGCAATGTTATATACAGCCCATTCAGCAGATTCGACATCTAATTCTATAACATGACAACTCCATTGATAACTTAAGCTCATCATGCACAAAAAAACAACAGATGCAAATCCAAAAGTAATTATCCAATTTTTATAAGACCAAAACCAAAAATGCAGATTTTTATGTAAGTTTCTATTCTTATTCATTTTTTACCTCGTTTCATTAGTATAATAGGTCAAAGTTAATAAAAAATAAATGTTTTTTTACTTGCACAAAAAGAACAAAACGTGTACATTAAAAAAAGAAAAAATTTTTAAACCCTAAAAATGTTCGCAATAATGCGCTTTTAAAAGGTTTTAGTGATTCGTTTTGATAATAAAGTTAAAAGGATGAAAGGAATAAATATGTTAGATAAAGAAAAAGCTTTGGGCGCTGCCTTAACACAAATTGAACGCACCTTTGGTAAAGGTTCTATTATGCGTTTAGGACAATGTGATAACGCTGTTGAAATTCCATCCATCTCCACTGGTTCCTTGGGGCTGGATTTAGCATTGGGCATCGGAGGACTTCCACGTGGACGTATTATTGAAATTTATGGTCCGGAAAGTTCTGGTAAAACGACTTTGGCATTACATGTTGTTGCAGAAGCACAAAAAACAGGTGGCTCTTGTGCTTACATTGATGCAGAACACGCAATGGATCCGTCATACGCAGCAAAATTAGGCGTTAACATCAATGATTTATTAATTTCACAACCCGACACAGGGGAACAAGCACTGGAAATTGCAGATACCTTGGTTCGTTCTGGTGCTATTGATGTTTTGGTCGTTGACTCGGTTGCAGCACTTGTTCCAAAAGCAGAAATCGAAGGAGAAATGGGCGACCAACATATGGGATTACAAGCCAGATTGATGAGCCAAGCATTGCGTAAATTAACAGCTTCTGTTTCCCGTTCTAACACATTAATTATCTTTATCAATCAAATTCGTATGAAAATTGGTGTTATGTTCGGCTCCCCTGAAACAACAACTGGTGGTAATGCCTTAAAATTCTATGCTTCTGTTCGCATAGATATTCGCAGAATCGGGGCAGTCAAAGACAGAGAAGATACCATCGGAAACCAAACAAGGGTCAAAATTGTTAAAAACAAAGTAGCTCCTCCATTTAAAACGGTTGATTTTGACATTATTTATGGTGAAGGTATTTCAAAAACAGGTGAATTGTTAGATTTGGGTGTTAAAGCTGGCATCGTAGATAAATCTGGTTCTTGGTATTCTTACAAAGGGGAAAAATTGGGACAAGGAAAAGAAAGTGCAAAAACATTCTTAAAATCCAATCCAGATAAAATGGCAGAAATCGAAAAAGCTATTCGTGCTGATAGTGGAGAATTATCACAAAAAATGATTTTAGATACAGCACCAGTCGTTGATGAAGACGGCGTTATTTGCGAATAAATTTTCACTTATCAAAAATTTGATACCATCAACTCAACAGTTGATGGTATTTTTTTGAACAGATATACAAGCGTCCATAGCTATGTGTACAGGTATAAAAAAGCCTTGCAACTTTAGCAAGGCTTTTTATAATACTGGACGTTTAATCTAAAATTTAAACAATTCTTGAAATCCATTGATGGCGCTACTGAATACATTTCCAGCACGCTCACCCAAAGAGCCAGTACCAACAATCTCTTTCGTACTACTCAAAACGCCAGTCCAAGCATTTTGTACATTAGATGTAATAGCTGATGTTCCTGGAATTGGACCGATACCCAATCCCAATGTAGAACTGACTACATTAATTCCTTTTACAACTGTATTCGTCCATTGGAAGATATTTCTATAGATTGATTCCCCAGTTGATTCTTCATATCCCAAAGTATCATTTAATGCATGAGAATAAGAAAGGAAGCCAAATTCCCACGGACGCAAAGCATATTCACGAATCATACCATAGTCCATAACCCAATAATGGAACCCAGCAAAAGAAAGCAATCTTTGTTGTGAATCCAAACTTAAAATAACATCTTGAGCCCAACGGTCGCCTTCAACTGCACGTAATTTCCCCATCAGAGAACTATACAAAGGCAAACTTCCACCTGTTGTCTGTGTTGAACTTTGTTGCGCCGCTACCGTTTGAGTAGTCATAGCATCAGTAGAACTTTTTGGTGCCGAAGAAGGAGGCACAGAAGTTTGTTCATTTGAACTATAATCATCCCCAAAAGCCCAAGCAACACTTATTGTAAAACAAGTAAAAATTACAGCAAACAATAAATAAAATAACTTTCTCATCAAAACCCCCGTTTTATATAACATATAATATATACTTATATTATACCGTTTTTTTTATAACAGGTCAATTATTTTTTCGTTTAAAGCCAGTTTTTTTACTTAACAGATTGTGGAACGACCAACATTCCCATCATTTTACCTTCTAATTTAGGTTCTTGTTCTACTTTTCCTAAATCAGCCAAATCTTCTTTGATTTTCAGCAAAACATCCAATCCTTGTTGTTGGTAAGACAGTTCGCGCCCTCTGAAACGCAAGGTAAATTTTACTTTATTTCCAGCAGATAAAAACTTTTTAGCATTTTTTAATTTGACATCATAATCATGCGTATCAATCATTGGAGTCAATTTTAATTCTTTAACTTCAACAACTTTTTGTTTTTTCTTGGCTTCATTCTTTCTTTTTTGCAATTCGTATTTGTATTTTCCAAAATCCAACACTTTGCAAACAGGTGGCTGCGCACCAGGAGAAATTTCAACCAAATCTAATCCAGCATCTTTTGCTTTTAACAAAGCTTCTTTAATACTGACAACTCCAACATTTTGACCATCAGCCAAGATTAAACGTACCTCTCTGGCTTTGATGGCTTCATTGGCTTTTGGACCGTTTACATCGTTCGATTCAAAGCCTGAATTATTTGCGATAACTATTATAACCTCCGTCAAATTAATAAAAACAAATTCGGGTTTTTGTAAAAAAAAGCCCTTGGTGCTAGAGAATACAAATTTTTTTTGACAAAATCAACCTTTTTTATATATATTAAAGATTATGAGATTTATTTTTTTTATTTTTCTGTTTTTTTCTATTCTCTTTGGAACAGCTAGTAATGTTGCTTTATCCAAGGAAAATTCAGGTAATTCCCCATATAATCTGGATTTTTTATTGAACTTTACCTCCCTCTCTGATACAAAGAAAAATCCCCTATCCAAATCAAATGGAATCGGAGATTGGCAAGAAAACGAATTTATGAAAATGCGTTTATTAAGTTGCGACTCGGGAACTTTGGACCTTAAAGAAACTTGGTTGGGATTAGAAGTCGAAATAAAAAACGGTATAACATTAAAAAATCCGTTAATAAAATTAATGCCTTCCAAAGCTGTAAAAGATAGTCAGATATTTTGGCCCATTGAATTGCCGTTAAACACATCTGACGGTCTTATTTACAAAAGTAAAGTTCTATTCCCTATTTTAGTAAAATTCAATGTTGAAAATCAAAAAATGGATTTTAATATCTCATTCAGTGGATTGCTTTGTGATGAAAATTGCACAGAAGAAAAGCTTGATGTGAATTTAACTTTATTACCAATAGTTAATTACTATACCCCATATACAGCTTTTATCATGCGTTCTTTGGATTTTACAGCAAACCCAGCGAATGATGCTATTCTAAAGACAGGCGTTTTATCTGAAAATAAACTATGGATTAAAGCAAACTTCCCCGCGTCTATTCAAAATCCATCCTTTTTGATTTTAAATGCGAAAAATAATAATCCAATTGAATATAATTTAATTTATTCAAACATTTCTGATAATCAAGGCTTTTTTATACTAAAAACGCAAGAAAATGTTCAAAATCAAGATATTTTATTATTTATGCATAGCAAAAATCAAATGTGGCAACTGACTGCAACTGCCCTAAAGAAAAATATACCGTCTTTATTTTTTAATACAAAGCAAAAGACTATTCCTTTTTACATGTGGTTCATATTTATTTTATTATCCCCATCTTTCAGCTTCTTGTTTAATTTAAAAGCAAGGAATGAAATTCAAACACAAAAAGATATATTCCACAGTATCTTATGCATTTTATTAGGCACATTATCTGGTGCAATTATTTATACTTTTTTCCCATATCACATGCTACTAAACAGCATTTTATGGATAAATTTTTGCATCTTTTTATTCTTGTTTTGTGCGCTGTCAAGTTATCCTCTGACAGCATTTAGCGCTGGTGTTTTAAACACCATTGTTCCTTACTTTATTTTTTGGCCGAAATTTAATTTGACAATTCCAACACAATTTACAGATTTACTTTCATTTTTCTGCATACTGGCTGTTTTTATTACGCTGCCCTTTATCGTATTTTTATTTAAACCTTTTTGGCTTATTCAATTAAAAAAGTCATTGCGATATAAAAAAACAATCTTTTTCAAATTCCCCTTTTGGATGAATAGCTTAATTTTCTTTATTTTGCTTTTGTCATTATTTTTGAACTAACGTATCGATAAAAGCCCTTGCCAACGCATCGCAACGTTCATTTTCTAAATGCCCTGCATGACCTTTGACCCACTTAAAGTGAATATGATGTTTTTTTGATAAGTCAGCTAAAATTTGCCACAAATCTTGATTCGCGACTGGCTTTTTAGTACTGTTTTTCCAACCTTTAGCAATCCAACCATCCAACCATTCAGTCATTCCTTTAACAACATATTGACTGTCTGTTGTCAATGTAATGTCACACGGTTCTTTTAAAACTTTTAAAGCTTCAATAACAGCCGTCATTTCCATTTGATTATTTGTTGTTTGAAGATTGCCTCCAGACAACTCTTTTTCTGTTTTACCATAACGCAAAATAGCCCCCCAACCACCAGGACCAGGATTCCCACTACAAGCGCCATCAGTAAAAATATCTACGTGTTTCATAATAACTCCAATAGCACAGAAAAGTTTTCAAAAGATTAACATTTGCTTCTTTATTGTATTTATGCTATACTTATCTTAAAGTAAAAGGGGTTATAAATGTTTGCCCTCCAAACAGGACTCAAAAACACTAACAAAATGGCGAAAAGAAAAAACTTGGGAAGAACGACGTCAATCCTTTTTAAGACATCAAAGAGATTAAAAAAAGACAGCTTGAACGCTGTCTTCTTTTTATGGTAGGTCCGGAGGGACTCGAACCCCCGACCAAGGCGTTATGAGCACCCCGCTCTAACCAACTGAGCTACAGACCCATAATCTATTTTTGGTATTTTACATACTTTGAAAAAAAAAGCAAGCATTTTTTAAAGAAAAGATTGCAAAAAAAATAAACTTCTTTAATCTATAGGATAACAGGCGAGGGAAAAATGGATTTAAAAAAATTTTTACTGAACAAAATAACCCCAAAAGAGCTTTCTGAATCAGAAGTAAAAAGCAGTTTGAATTGGGTATTACAAGATGGCATTTTTGCTCAATTATTCGAAAGTTTAATTGCTGGTCCAATCTTAATTGCAGTAGCTTTAATGATGGGAGCGTCCAATGCATTAATTGGTTATTTAGTTGCGCTTCCTTTTTTAGCAAACATTTTTCAATTTCTGGGAATTTTCCTTGTTGAAAAATATCGCAACAGGCGTGCCATTTGTTTATTCGTATCGTCGTTAGGGCGCTTTTGTATTTTGGGCGTCGCCATACTTGCATTAACACCAAACGCCCCCATGGCAGCTGTTATTTTGGCTGTTTGTTATACATTTAGATATATCGGTAATGCTTTAGCAGGCAGTGCATGGAATTCTTGGATGAAAGATTTAATCCCATCGAAAATTTTAGGTTCATTTTTTGCCAAACGTTTAGGATACAACATGGCAACAGCCTTAATCGCTAGTTTAAGTATTGCTTTATGTTTAAAAATTTGGCCGTGGAAAACAAATACTTTTTATGCATTAACCTTCTTTATTGCATTTTTAGCTGGCGCATACATGATGCTCGTTTATTATAAAATAGGCGAACCACCTATGGAAAAAAATCCATCTCCCGATTCTTTTTTAAAACGAATTTTTAAAGTTTTTAAAGATACCAATTTTTCTCGCTTAATTATGTTTTTAGGAACATGGAACTTTGCCATAAATTTAGCCGTTCCATTTTTTACGGTTGTTTTATTGGAAAGCCTTCATTTAGAAATGAGTTTTGTATTAATTTTAACGACATTAACTCAAGTTGTAAATGTACTGGTTATGCGTTCTTGGGGAAAAGTAAGCGACACATTTAATAATAAGTCCATTTTACTGATTTGCGCGCCATTATATGTTTTATGTATCTTTTTATTTTTATTTACAGGTTTTCCACAAAGGCATCCTTATACCATTCCATTGCTTGTTTTCATCTATGCTTTAATGGGTGTTGCCCAAGCTGGTGTCACGTTAGCATCAAACAATATCGCCTTGAAATTAGCGCCTAAAGGAAATGCAACGATTTATTTGTCCGTTAACAGTATGGTCAACGCATTAATGGCTGGAACAGCTCCTATTTTAGGGGGAATGTTTGCAGATTATTTTAAAGATAAAAAATTAAGCCTGTTATTCCGTTGGTTTGATGGACAAAAAACAGAAGAACTTAACTTATTATTAATATCGCATTGGGATTTTTTCTTCCTACTTGCAACCATCGTAGCTTTACTTTCTTTATCCTTTTTATCTAAAATCAAAGAAGAAGGTCAAGTCAACGAACGTGTTGTTATTTCTTCATTTTTAACACTTTGTTATGAAAACTTGCCAACCCCCCACAAATTGTACGTATTTTTATCCAGAAAAAAATATAAAGAAAAACTAGCTGCCCAGAAAGAACAAACATTAATTATTGAACAGACACAAGCAAATTAACCTTTATTTTGCCATTTTCCAGATTCGTCTTGTTGCCAATAAAATTTATCAACACCTGCTAAAGAGACCTTTTTCCATTCTTCACGCGCTTTTTGCAAAGAAACAGAATTTTTTCCATCAAAAAAATATAAAACACGTGTAAAATTTTCTTCCAAAGGAACAGACAAATTATCAATTAAAACGCACAAACTGGCATCATTTGGATTAAAATTATCTTTATGTGTAATAAAAATAGGTTGCTTTTCAGAAAAACCATCCTTTTCAACACCATGTGGCAAAAAAGAATCGGGCTTATATGTCCATAGCAATGAATTTAAATAATCAGCCCGTTCTGCCATTTCAACTTTAATCAAAACATTTTGAGATGTCTCATAAGCTTTTTCCAAAATCAAAGGCAATGCATCATCTAAAGATGTTTTTTCCAAGTGATAAAAATCTACACGCATTGTTAAGGGGTCCCATCCAATAAAACAGTTAAAAAGAAACCTAATCCAAATAAAACCATACCAAACAAACGCAAATTTGCTGGATTAGCATCAATTAAACAACGCATTGCAAAACCTTGTATATGCTTTGGAAAAAAAGTATAAAAGAAACCTTCTATAAAAACCAATAAAACAACAGCCCTTAATAAATCAGGCATAGAAAATGACAACATAACTTAAACCTCATCATCGAAAATAATTGGAATACGTTTTTGAAATTCTGCCTTTAAATCTCGCATTAAAAAGCGAATGTCTGGATGAGCAGCTTCTGAACAACGCATATTAAAGATATGTTTCCATTCCCTTAAATTAGCAGAAACAACTATTTGCGTTTTTAAACAACATGGCAAAACAGAACGAGCTGTTTCGGGAGTTTGCCCCTGCTCTAACATTGCTAAATATGCTTTTTCAATTCCTTCCATCGCATTTTTCCAAGTGTCATACGCTGGCGTATTTTCTTCCAGCATAACAGGCTTAATAACCGTTATTTCATTACCAAATTTCTCTTTTGCATAACAACAATAACGCGTACTTTCTTGACTGAAAGAAGCCAATCTATGACGAACCAACTCATTTGCAATAGCTCTGTCCATAATAAATTTAACTGAAACAGAAAAATGCTCAATAACAGATTCGTGATGTCTGGAAACAATATGCTTTAAAAAACGTAAATGAGATGTTTCATCTTTTTTATCAAAAGATTGATAACACGTTCTGCCACAATTTTCAATATGACGCAGAACAAAATCAGCGTCAACTGGCGTTAAAATTTCAAACGAAGATTTTACAACTTGAACCATTTTTCATCCTTTCTTTTAATGACACGTTTTAATTTAACAAAAAAAACAAATAAGGTCAATACCTGAAAAATAACTAAAAAAAAGATAATCCCTTGCAATTTTTTTTTAATCCTTTATAATTTGTTCGCATTAGTGCAACAATAAAAAGGAAAAATGCTTGACTGAAAAAACAAAAGAGGCAACAAGCCAACATTGTGCAGAAAATTGCCCTTTTTTAGAAATAAATTATTTCGAAGCCATTCAAAAGATTCCGTATCATTGTGCGTTGTTTGATACTTTTTTAGCTTTTGACGGTCAAATTTTGCGTTGCACAGAATGTCTGGGACAACAAAGAAGCATCAAAGAAGAAGGCTTGAATTTTATCAATGCTTACAAAGGCGACAAAGTTAATCGTTCCATAACAAAAATAGGTTTTTCAAAATTATTGCCAACCTTACAAACTCAATTTGTTGCCTTTTTAAAGAAATTTGGACATCCCGTTGGTATTCCTAAATGTATGCATTTAGATGCACAAAAAATCCAACAAGTATTGGCCATACAACTGGCTAAATCCATGGAGGAAGTTCAAACAGAAAACAAGGAAATGGAAGAGCTGAAAAAATTATTAAAGAAATCAACCGATGATTTTCCTGAAATGCTTGATAGTAAAATGTGCAAATTTTTAATGAGCCTATTTTCTGTTCTGACGTCAGATGAACAAGAGATGCTAATACAAATACTGCGAAATCCAAAATCGCTTTCTGTTTTTTTGCAAAAACTTAAATTCATGCCCAATGACAATACTCTGTTGGACAATATCCGTATAGAGTTGCATACTTTAGCACCTCAAATCAGATTAGAAGCATTAGGAATTGCCAATACAGTGCAAACAGAAAACATTCCACAACAAAATGAAAGAAATTAAAGCTATTGATATCTTAATGCCTCAATAGGATCCAATTTCATAGCCTTAATAGCTGGGAAAATACCAGATAGTACACCAACAATAATCGCAACCGAAACAGAAACAACAACCGTCCACACAGAAATAGGAACATTTTTATCAAAAATTGCGCCACCGATTTGAGATACCCCAATCCCCAAAACAAGCCCCATAAAAGACCCCATAAAAGAAATTAAAATGCTTTCCACCAAAAATTGCGTCATAATCCATTTATTCGGAGCACCCAATGCTTTTCGAATACCAATTTCGCGTGTACGTTCAGTCACCGAAACTAACATCATGTTCATAATACCAATAGAACCGACAATCAATGATATAGAAGCGATTGCCCCTAACAATAAAGATAAATAAAATCCGACTTTTTTAACTTGAGCAACCAATTCTGCCATGTTTCGAATTGTAAAATCATCTTCGTCCATTTCTTTTAAATGATGTCTTGCACGAAGCAAATAAGACACCCTTTGCATAACAGCATCCAATTTATCTTCCGTTTCAACTTTAACAAAACCGATATTAATCATCTGTGGTTGACGAGAACCTCTGATTTTTTGTCTTAATGTCGTAAATGGCATTAAAATCAAGTTATCTTGATCGTCACCAGTTAAGCCTGGTCCTTTTGATTTGAGTGTCCCAATAACCATAAATGGGATATTTTGCAAACGAATCGTTTTGCCAACAGGATTTTCAAGACCGAATAATTCATCTACAACTGTTTGTCCTAATAAAACATAAGAAGCAGCTGATTTTAAATCTCGGTCTGTAAAAGCAATTCCACGTTCAATCTCCCAATTTCCAACAGACAAATAATCAGGAGTCGTTCCTGTCACGTTCACACTCCAGTTGTTTTTCCCATAAACAGCTTGTACTCCAGCCATCGAAGCATAAGATGTTGTTTGAACGTCTTTTAAAGTTTTAATCGCATCCATATCCTGTCTGGAAACGGTCCAGCGCCCCATAGCAGTCCGAACACCTCCACTAGAAGATGCGCCAGGCAAAACAATCAATAAGTTTCCCCCCATACTCGCAAAGCTTTCATCAATAACATTTTGAACTGTTTGACCAACAGCAACCATCAAAACGACAGCAGCAACACCAATCATAATTCCTAATGTTGTCAAAAATGTTCGTAATTTATACGATGCGATTGAAATCCAAGCTTCACCGAATATGCGTTTAAACATTATTTTTATCCTTTACAATAAAAAATTAATCCTCATATTCCTCGATTTCTGTCATTGCTCTGTCGCAAACAGCAAAAGAGGCGCGGTTGTGAACCTTCATACTATCTTCACCATAACCTTCGGCAATTAACTTTCCAGAGGCATCGTAAACATAAACATACTCATCATCTAACCTTCCTACACTTTTACATATAAGTCTGTTTGTTCTAGCTTCACTGATGAAAGTTTCAACACGCTGACCATTAACACGCATTTCTATTTTATAATTTCCTTCAATCATAATCATATTGCCTCGGGCATTGTTATTTGCATCTGTACGAATATCCATTTTCACTTTATCTGTATCTGCATATACACTTGAAGAACCATCTGCATTTTCATGATACTTTGTAAAAACTTTTCCAGTACGCGCGTCCTTGGCAACATAATTATTATCATCCATATACATAGATACAGCGCCTTCCGAATTTGTAAAAACAACTGCACCTGGATTTTGTTCATCGATTGAAATTTCTGTTCTTTTGTTAAAAATCTCTTCATTTGGCAAATGAATATAACCAATAGGTTGACGTGCATTGACATTTGCCCCTAAACTAACAACCATACATAACGTTAATAATAATCTTTTTTTCATTTATTTATTTCCTTTCACAAAATAATCTTTAACTGAACCATCGTATTCAACAACGCCATCGGCTATTCGTATCAAACGCTTCGCATACATCGCGACATCTGGTTCATGGGTCACCAAAATAATGGTTATCCCTTCATCATTAAGTTCTTGAAACATACCCATAATTTCATCAGATGTTTGAGAGTCCAAATTTCCCGTCGGTTCATCTGCTAAAATGATTTTAGGATGATTTATCAAAGCTCTGGCAATAGCAACCCTTTGTTGCATACCACCCGATAATTGAGATGGAATTCTGTCTGCATAACCATCCAAGCCGACTTTTTTTATCATTTGACAAGCTCGTTCATAACATTCTTTTTTACTAATCCCTTGATAAAGCAAGGGCAAAGAAACATTATCGGCAATTGTACGTTTCATTAACAAATTAAAATTTTGAAAAACAAATCCTAATGTTTGCCCTCTGACACTAGCAAGTGCATCATCTGATAACTTTGATACTTCTTTTTCTGCTAAAATATATTTTCCAGATGTAGGTCTATCTAAACAACCCAATGTATTCATTAATGTTGATTTTCCAGAACCAGAATGTCCCATAATTGCAACAAAATTACCTGCATCGATTTCAAAAGAGACGCCTTTTAAAACTTCTTGACTTAAACCACCAGACATAAAATATGTCTTTTTTAAATCTTTAACAGAAACAACCGTTGTTTTTTTCATTCAGCACTCCTGCTTACATTGGAGGGCGCCCTTTTGGAGCAGAACCTTTTTCTGTTGAGATAAATTCGCTGATTAATTGTTCGCCTTCTTGAACGCCCTCTAGTACTTGAGCATACATAACATCAATTAATCCCAATTCAATAACATGTGGCTTAATTAAGCCTTTTTGTGCATCAAAAGTATAAACGACAGCTTGCGTTGCCTTTAAATTTTTTGGGCGTTCACCGTCCATTTTTTGACGAAGCAAGGCCGATGGTTTAAATTGAACTGTTGTATTTGGAATACGCAAAACATCATTTTCTTGAGCCGTTAAAATCGTCACAAATGCAGTCATCCCAGGAAGCAATTTTTTATCTTCATTAGGCACTTCAATAATAACGGTGTACATAACGACATTTTGCTCTGTAATAGGAGAAAGACGTATTTGTTTTACCTTTCCAGAAAAAACATCTGTAGGATAAGCATCTACCGTAAATTCAGCAGTCATATCTTGTTTAATTTTTCCAATATCTGCTTCAGATACAGACGCTTCAATTTGCATTAATTTTAAATCTTCTGCGATTGTAAATAGTGTCGGTGTAGAAAATGATGCGGCAACCGTTTGACCTTGTTCTACTTCTTTAGAAATAACCGTTCCAGCAACTGGCGATATAATATAAGCATAATCCATATTTTGTTTTGCTTTATTATAATTAGCTTGTGCGCTTAACAAATTTGCATCTGCTGTTGCTAAAGAAATTTCAGCTTCTTCCATTTCTGCTTTTGCAATCAATTTTTGAGCATATAAATCTTTATATCGATTGAAATTCATTTCAGCAACTTTCTTTTTGCTTTGCGCTAAATCTAAACTGGCTTTTGCATCCGATAACGTTTCATTTAAAACAAATTTATCTAATTCAGCTAATAATTGGTCTTTTTGAACTTCATCATTGTAATCTGCATAAACTTTTTCAATAATCCCTGAAACTTGAGTACCTACACTAACAACATTTATCGGTTCTATTGTTCCCGTTGCAGTCACTTTTTCGACAACATTGCCTCGTTCAACTTTAACAAATTCAAACTGACGTTGTGTCAATTTATCTGATGGTTTAAACAAGTAATATAAACCTGCAATCCCTGCAAAAATAATAGCGATAATAATTAATGCTTTTTTCATTGTTTCTTCTCCATTTTACCCAATGCCTTTTGTAATGTATATTGAGCAGTTAAAAAGTTATAAAAAGATGTTGAATTTTCAACTCGAGCCGACGCCAAAGAAGATTGCGCATCCAGCAATGTTAAGATATTAACCTTTCCAACTTTATAAGATTCAAAAGCAACACGCTCATTTTCTTTTGCGCTGGCAAGTAAGGTTTCACTAATTTTAAAACTTTCCAATGATGTTTCATATTCTTGAACAGCTGACCAAACTTGATTTTGAATATCATTTTCAAGTACTTCTAAATTTTTTTGTGCTGCTTGATATTGCAACTGCGCCTGACTGATTTTATAACTTTGAGAAAATCCCGTAAACAATGGAACTGATAAAGTTAAACCAGCACCTGCACTATACACACCATCCTGCGAATGTCGAATATCTTTATTCGCTCCTGCGTTCAAATTACCAGATAAAGTTGGAAGTCCGTCAGACTTTGCAATAACGATTTGCTTTTCAGAAGCCAGAACATCTTGTTTAGATGCCTTATAATCGGGACGTTGTGATAAAGCTAATTCAATTAACTCTTTTATTTTTTTCTTCGGTGGTAATTTTTCTAATTTTTTTTCAGGTCTTTTTAATTCAAATAATGTATAAGGCGGCAAATTCAGTAATTTCGCCAAATTACCACGTTCTAATGCAATGTTTTTTCGTGCGACATTACTTGATAATTTTGCCTGTTCATAAGACGTTTGAGCTTGTAATTTATCAGATAACGGAACCAAACCTAATTCATAACGACTGGAAGCTTCTTCGAATGCCTTTTTAAAAGACTTTTCAGCCTCCATCAAACCTTCGTATTTTTCTTCTGCAGATAAAACTGCATAATATTTTTGTGCAACATCATAAAGCAACGATTGAACTTTATCATCGTAAGCAAAATAAGATGATTGTAGCGCTAACTTCAAACGATTTGCATTTGCTGAACGTCCACCAAAATCTAATAAAAGCCAGTTCAATTTGGCATTTACGCCCAAGTCTGAATTATCGTCTGCATTTTCAGCCCCATCTTTTTTAGATGAAGATGTAGATAACGAACCATTTACAGAAATATCTGGTAAATAATTTGACAATCCTTGTCCATAACTTGCCCCAGAAATCAATGATGATAAATAGCTAATTTTCAATGCAGGATTAGCACAAATAGCTTTTTCCATAACGACAGATAAGTCGACCTGTCCATTGATTGAAACCTCATTACAGATTTGTTCTGGTTTATCGTCATAAATTCTAAATGCATCCAGCGCAAATGCACTACCTGACAAACAAACAGAAGTTAATAACCCCCAAATAAATATACTTTTTTTCATAAAAACCTTCCTTGTCTTATCTTATTTTTGAAAAGTTTAATATCTGGTTAAAAAAAGCGCCTTTTTGATAAAGGCGCTGTTCTTTTTATAAGGAATTTTTAATTGTTTCCAAAAAAACGAGCGTTCGGACGAATATCCAAAGCATCTACACTTTCAACACTGTCATAGAAATCATCAAACATATCCAATGCATCGCAAACAGCCCGAACAAAAAATTCATTAACCGTTTCACCATTACGTCTTGCATGCTTTTCTAAACGGGTGTAGAGTTTATCATCAATACTCAAAACCATTTTTCTAGCCATCGTTTTTCCCCTTTTTCGATAAGTTGTTCTGATAAGTTTCTTTATAAACTGTCGAGTCGCTTATTGCAACAAAAAAATATATTTTTTATTTTTCGAGTCGATATAGTTATTCCCTTAAACGACTCGAAACAAGCTGTTTAATTGATTTTTAGCGACTCGAAACTTTATTTACTTTTTTTTAATAGATGCTTAAAATTTAAGCATTTTTAATTTTCATAGGATTTTCTGACATGACTGATAACGCGATCAATACCATCGGTGTCATAAATAACATTCATAACAGCCTGAAATTCATCTTCGTCTTTTGCAATCCCCATCATATACAAAACACCTTTATCAACTGTAATTTTATAATTGACAGAAGTAATACCTGGTATCATTGTCAACTTTGTTCGTATAGACGAAGCGATAAAAGCATCTTTTGTCGTCGTAGCCAAATCAGAAGGATTATCAACTCGGATATAGTTATAAACTTTTGAAACACCTTTTGTTTCCCATGCTATTTGAACAATCCTATCCATATCCTCAATGGTTGGAATAGCTCCATTTAACAAAACTTCACTTTCAAAAACGGTTATTTCAACATCTAAAACATAATTGATTTTATCTTTTAAAAAAGCAGTCCTGATTGACATATTAATTTTGGTGTCATTCCAATCATCAGCCAATTCTCGTTCATCCATAACAACAGCACCGACTTTAGAACCAACGTTGTATATTGTGCCAATAAACTGGCACGAAGTACAAAAGAATAACGCAAAAAACAAAATCAGTTTATTCATATTTCCTCTAGTACATTTTGTAAATGCTGCATATTTTTGTTTTCATCCAATAATACAACATCAAATCGACAATCATAATGAGCATACTGCGGATTTTGACTTAAAAAGACTTCTGCACCTTTATAAAGTCGCTTTTGCAAACGTTCATCGAAAACAAACGCAGCTGTTTGCAAATCCATTCTTTTTTTTACTTCAATAAATACAAGTGTTTTTTTATCGAGCATAATCAAATCTAATTCATTTGCGCCCATACCTCGTGCAGGTCTGAAATTTTTAGCAATCAAACGATAACCTTTTTTTGTCAGAAAACGACAAGCATCCTGTTCACACAGATGTCCAGTAAAATAAGATAAAAAGCCCTTGTATCGTTTATCCATTTTTTATTTCTATTGCTTGTTTATAAATTTTACGTCTATCGAGTCCCGTTTGAGCTGTCACAGCATCCACAGCATCTCGCAACGTATCGTATTTTAAAAAAGCGTTTTTTAATAAAGCGTGTATGTCATATTGTTGCGCTTTTTGAGCGTCATCAGCTCTGGCAACCAACAAAACAACCTCTCCTTTAGGCTCGCCATTTGCTTGATAGTAATCTAACAATTCTTGAATTGTTCCTCTACGACTTTCTTCGAACTTTTTAGTCAGTTCACGAACAACAGCTGCTTGTCTGTTCCCATAAACATCCAACATATCGGATAAAGTATCTATAACGCGATGTGGCGATTCGTAAAAAATCAAAGTTGCAGGAACGTCTTTTAAGCTATCTAACTCTGTTCGTCGGGCGCTTTTCTTTGTTGATAAAAATCCATTAAATAAAAATCTATCGGATGCTAAACCAGACAACTGTAATGCAGGCAAAACTGCATTGGCTCCAGGCAAAGGAACCACCGTCAAGTTTGCATTTAAAACATCTTTTACCAATCGATAACCTGGGTCTGAAATCAAGGGAGTTCCTGCATCTGAAACAAGCGCAATACCAGATCCTTCATTTAATTTTTCCAATAAAATCGGACGCATTTTATCTGCATTGTATTCGTGGTAAGAAACAAATTGAGCAGATGTTTTTATCCCCAGAAGCCCCATCAATTTTTGCGTCATTCGAGTATCTTCGCAAGCGATAATATCTGCATTTTGCAAAACATCTATTCCACGTTGGGTTATGTCCGATAAATTTCCAATAGGTGTTGGCACTAAAAAAAGCGTTCCAGTCATTATTTTTCCTTATTTTTTTATTGTCTTTTTTGTTAAAATAGAGTATATCAAAAGAAAGGTTAAAATAAAATAAAAAAAGGAAATAATCGTGAAAAAAGCGCTAGGCTTATTTTGTTTGATATTACTCTTTTTCACTGTTGGCTGTAAAAACACTGAAAAAAGTCGCCCGATATCTACGACTGTACCTGGAGCGGTTATTCCTTTTTATCAAAATCAAAAAGATGTTGTCATTAAAACAAAAAAACAACCCGTTCAGGTTGGAATGTTGCTTCCTTTAACGGGAAAAAGTGCAGATATTGCCGAAGATTTAAGAAATGCAGCTATGTTGGCTCAATTTGAAACGACACAAGAAAATTATACTCTTTCCTTTTACGACACAAAGGGAACAAAAGAAGGTACAAAACAGGCTTTTAATCAAGCTATTCAAGAAAAAACACAAATTATTTTAGGTCCGTTATTTTCTCAAGAAGTTGAAGCCGTTAAGTCTTTGGCAAAGAGCCATAAAATTCCTGTTTTTTCTTTTACTTCAGATATCAAAAATTTAAGCAATGGCGTTTATTCTTTGGCTCTGACACTTCAAAACCAAACGCATCATATTATTCGCTTTGCCTGTGAGAAAGGAGCTAAACGTTTAGCAATTATGGCACCAGACAATCAAGCTGGAGATATTGCTATCGAAACAGCCAAAAAAACAGCATCACTTTGTGGAATCGACATTGTTAAATTATCTGTTTACAATCCAACATTCATAAACTTTGAACCCTATGTATTATCAGTTCTTCCAGAAAACTTTGTTCAAATACGCAAAGAAAAAATTGCTGAAAAAAAACGTATTCGAATGGGACAAGCAAAAAAAGAAGAAGAAATACCTGAAGAAGAAAAATTAACTGTAAAAGAACAACTTGATTTTGATGCATTATTTATTGCAGATGATGGCAATCGTTTAAAATCCATAGCCTCTTTATTTGGATTATACGATGTTTATCCACAAGACGTTTTATTTTTAGGCCTATCAACATGGCATGAAGAATCTTTGTCAAATGAAGGTGCTTTAATGGGCGCATATTTTCCTCTGTTAGCTGAAGAAAGCTATGATGCTTTTGAACAAAAGTATGAACAAACCTATGCTAAAAAACCACATCGTCTTGCTTCATTAGCTTATGATGCAGTCGCCTTATCTTCTTTTTTACAGGAACAAAAAACGTCCGAAGCGTTAAACACTTTAAGCCCGTCAGGTTTTATTGGAACAAATGGTTTATTCCGTTTTTCAGAAAAAGGATATTCAGAACAACCTATGGCAATTTACAAAATTGCAGGACCTAAAAAATTCATAAAAGTTCAAAAACCAAGTACTTCTTTTGAAATAGAAGATTGGAAAAATGAACAACTAGAAGATATAAAAATAATCAATCGTTATGAAGAAGAACATCCCTATGAGGCAGAAAATCCAGATGAAGAAAGCGTGTCTCCAGAACACTTGGAAACTATATCAACATCACAATCAACTGATTTAACATCAACATCCCCTCTTGAGTAGGCGCCATCCAAGCATCTCGTTCATTATAAAATAACCATCCCATTTGAACGGCTTTGTTCAGTTTGTCTGGATGGATTCCAGCACTTGACATACCTTTTTTCAAACGCAATCCCATCATTATTTTTTCTTCAAAGCGCTCTTGGGCTGACAAAGGGGTTTGAATACTACCAAATTTCAGCCAGTCAGCAACATTTGTAGGATTTTCTGTTGCAACAAGTCCTAAACGACCATGTGCAGCTGGTCCAACACCAGCATAATCATCCCCTTCCCAATAAAGCATGTTGTGCTTACATTCGAAACCAGATTTTGCAAAATTTGAAACCTCGTACAATGGAATTGCATTTTTTTCCATTTCCATTAACGTGGTTAAATAAAGCTCTCTTGCCAATTCATCATCACAACTTTCAATTCCTTTTTTATAAAACTGTGTTCCTTCTTCGATTGTTAATTGATACAAAGACAAATGGGGCAAATCAAAAGACAGCGCCATGTTTAATTCTTTTTCCCATTCTGCTATTTTTTGATTTGGACGCGCATAAATTAAATCAATTGAACAATTTTGAAAAACTTTTTTCATTTGTTCAATTCTGATTAAAGCTGTTTTTAAGTCATGGATACGTCCCAAAAATTTCAAATCTGTTTCATTTAAAGCTTGTACCCCCATAGATAAGCGATTAATTCCAAGCGATTTAAAATCTTGCATTTTTTGTAAGTCAATTGCATCGGGATTAGCTTCCAAAGAAATTTCAATATCAGAAGAAAAACCAAATTCTTTTTGTATATATGAAAGCAAATCTTCCAACAATCGCAGAGACATCATAGACGGAGTCCCTCCACCGAAAAAAATGCTGCTAACCTGTTTTTTAGGTAAATTTTTCAAATCACGCAAATATCCTTGCAACAGCAAACTTTCATCGAAACTTCGACAAGGAAGTGATGCAAAATCACAATAAGGACATTTTGATAAACAAAAAGGCCAATGAATATAAATTCCAAATTTTTCCATAAGTTTTAACATACAAAAAAAATGTAAAATTTCAATGCTTTTTTTATAAAGTATGGACTGCACTTACCCTTTACATCTAAATATCAAAAAGAAATAATTGTTTTTTTAGTAGGTTATTTGATAAAGGCTCTTGACTTTTATGTTCAGAAGCTTTAAAGTGAGAAACGTAGGATTATTAAATTTAAGGATAATAAAAATGCAAATTACTATTACAGGAAAACAACTTCATTTAGGCGACAACATGCAAACTTATGCAGAAAACAATTTGTCTGCCGTTGTTGAAAAATACTTTGATGATGCTGTTAATGCATCAGCATTATTCTCGAAAGAAGGCGATTTGATTAAAGCTGAAGTTTCTGTTCATCCAGCTTCTGGTGCTTTATTGAAGGGTAGCGCTCAAGGTTCTGATGCTTATGCTGCTTTTGACCAAGCATGTGAACGTATTGCTACGCAATTACGCAGATATAAAAATCGTTTAGCAGAACACAAAAATGAAAAATTTGAAATGGTTGACATTTCTGTTATCGAAAGCGAAGACGAAGAAGAATTAACAACAGGAACAGCTCCTGTTATTATTGCAGAAATGCAAACAGAATTACCTATTTGTTCTGTCAGTGGCGCTGTTATGCGTATGGATTTAGCAGATTTACCAGCATTAATGTTCCGTAATTCTGCTCATGGTGGTTTGAATATGGTTTATCGCAGACCTGATGGAAATATCGGTTGGGTTGACCCAAAAACAAAAGGCTAAACCATGAAAATTACTGATATATTAAAGCCAGAAAACATTCAACTGGATATTTCTGTTTCTAGCAAAAAGCAAATTTTGGAAACAATTTCAAAAGCTGCATCGCCTGTGACAAAATGTGAACAACAAATTATTTTTGATGCACTGGTTGAACGTGAACGTCTTGGAACAACGGGTATTGGAAAGGGCGTTGCAATTCCCCATGCTCGTTTGGCTGGGTTAACAGATTTATACTGTACGTTTATTCGGACTTTACCTGTTGATTTTGAAGCTGTGGACAGCAAACCTGTTGAATTAATTTTTTGCTTGTTGGTTCCAGAAGAATCTGGCGCAGATCATCTGAAAGCTTTGGCTCGTATTTCTAAATTATTAAGAAATGATTCAACTTGCGAAGCTTTAAGAAAAGCCTCTTCAACAGAAGAAATTGTACAAATAATCGAAACTTCTGACGAAGATTAAACTATATAGAAAAAAATAATCAGCTCTTCTTTTTATAAGAAGAGCTGTTTTATTTTTTGCATCTTCACATTTTATTAATCTTTTTTGTCTATACTGTATAAAAATAAATAAGGAGTTTTAAATGTTAAAAAAAATTTTAAGTAAAATGGATGAAATGGGCTCATTTTTAATGGGACCTGCTTTAAGTGATGAAAAATTTGAACAATTAGTTGATAGTTTAAACGCTATGGATATCGATTTACCCGATGAATATACGGAATTACTGTTTATTTGTGACGGTTTATATTGGGGAGGAATGGAATTTTTTGCATCAAGCATGCATACAGACAAAAAAAGAGGCTTTACAATAACAGATTTAGTTTCTCAAAATCGCTTATTTCAAGCACTCAATCCTGCTAAAGAAAATTGCTGTTTCATTGGTCGTACCGATGATGAAAATTACATCTTCAATCCTAATACAAATAAATACGAAATCATTGAAGAATTTGAAGGAACATTAATTAAGTCTTTCGATAATTTTGAAAGCTTATTTGAATATGTTGTCGAAGAACAAATAGAATTAGTTCAAAATTTTGTTGCATTCGATGAAACAAGCATTAAAGATGAAGCTAGTGACGAAGACTTTTAAAAATGAAAGTAGATATTTTCAATTTTGACTTGCCAGAAGATCGTATTGCTAATGAACCTGCAAATCCTAGAGATTCTGCAAAACTATTACATATAAAGTCAGAAACAAACGAAAATAAAACCATCAAAGATTTGCCTGATTTACTGAAAAAAGGGGATATCCTTGTCTTTAACAACACAAAAGTAATCCCTGCTCGCATTTATGGCAAACGTGGCGATGCAAATATCGAAGCAACATTATTAAAACAGTTGGATTTATCAACATGGAAATGTTTAATCAAAAACGCTAGACGTTTAAAGATAAATGATGAAGTCATTTTTTCTAACGACTTTAAAGCAACCGTTTTACAAAAAGATGAAGACGGCCCAGTCACATTAAAATTCAATGTTTCTGGTTCTGATTTATTTGCGCAACTACACTTAAATGGTATCATGCCATTACCCCCTTATATTAAACGAAAAAAAGGGGGCAAAGAATCTGATAAAGCAAATTATCAAACGATTTTTGCCAAACACGAAGGTGCTGTTGCAGCACCAACTGCAGGTCTTCATTTTACAGAAGAATTATTGCAAAAATTTAATGATATGGGTATTCAACAAGAATTTTTAACTCTTCATGTCGGTGGAGGAACATTCTTGCCTGTCAAAGTTGATGATACAGAAAATCATAAAATGCATGCTGAATTTGGTATTATTACTCAAGATGTTGCCAATCGTCTTAATGAAGCAAAAAAACAAGGCAGAAGAATCATCCCCGTTGGAACAACAGCCTTAAGATTGTTGGAAAGCGCCACAGATGAAAATGGCATATTACATCCATTTGAACAGGAAACATCTATTTTCATAACGCCAGGTTATCGTTTCCGGTTTGCAGATGTTTTATTTACAAATTTCCATTTACCTCAAAGCACATTATTTATGCTTGTATGCGCTTTTGCAGGTATTGAACGCATGAAAAATGCATACACACATGCAATTGAAAATAAATATCGCTTTTTTTCTTATGGTGACGCTTGTTTGATTGAAAAAAACGACGGATAAAACTATATTTCTCTTTAAATGGAGAAATAGCATGGAAAAACCCTTAAAAGAACAAGAAATAAAAGCCGTTTTAAAAGAAATTGACGTTTCGATACCTGAAAAACAAATGGCAAAAGTTTTCATTTACCTGATTATTATGCCTTTTTCAGGTTGCTTTTCTTTGGCTTTATTGACTTACTTTTTTTCATCCTCTCCCATAGGTGTAATCTGTGCATCCTTATTTATTTTCAGTTTTTGTGGATGGGTCACTTTATGGGTTTTGCGGCATATTCAACAAGTTCGTTTAGAATATAAAAAGTCCATTGAACAAATTGATGATTTAAAACATCAAAAAAAATTACATCAAAAAGCAATTATTATACTGACAAAATCTTCCGTTATTTATACTTTGATTATTGGTTATATTTTGGTTGCATTTGGCTTTGCAATTATTTATGATGCACTGAATTTATCAAATGAAACAGGTTTATTAAACAATATCTATTTAAGTATTGCGACAATAACCACTATTGGATACGGAGATATTGTTCCCATCGGAATTGGACGTTTTTTTGCTTCATTAGAAATGATATACGCAATACTTTATCAAGTACTTGCAGTCAGTGTTGGCACTACATATCTGCTTCACTTAACCAGTAAAGAAAACTAATTTTTCTTTTTTCCTTTTTCTGCATAAGGATTAGCTCTTTTACGCATAGAAATTCGAATAGGAATACCATCTAAACCATAATCTTTTCTTAATCCATTCGACAAATAACGTAAATAAGATTCGGGCAATTCATCTGGATTGCTGGAAAAAATAACAAAAGTTGGTGGACGCGTATTTACCTGAGTCATATACTTCATAGGAATTCTGCGTCCATTCGATGCCAAAGGAGGAGGCGTTGCTTCTGTCATCGCCTTTAACCATAAATTCAATTTTGCTGTAGGAACACGCTTATTCCAAATATTATAAATACGGAACACTTCTTTCATCAGTAAATCCATTCCCTGCCCTGTTTTTGCTGAAATATAAACAACAGGCAATCCTTTTACTTGTTGCAGAGAATCGTGTAAACGTTCCTTAATCGCATTTTTAACAACAGCTGAATTTTTAATCGTATCCCACTTATTAACTGCTAAAATTAAAGCGCGTCCTTCTTCAACAACTTTTCGAGCGACAGTTAAATCTTGAGTTTCTAATGGCGTATTCGCATCAACAACAACAACAACAACTTGAGCAAAATTCAATGCATGACGACTATCTGCAGCAGATATTTTTTCCAAAGATTGTGTAATTTTTGCCCGTTTACGCAACCCTGCTGTATCCGTCAACATCACCTTACGTCCACGCCATTCAAATGGAATCGATATAGCATCTCTGGTCACACCAGCTTCTGGTCCTGTTAACATACGTTCTTGTCCCAACAACTGATTAACCAAAGTTGATTTTCCAACATTTGGTCGCCCAACAATAGCCAATTTTAGTACATTATCATCTGCATCTGTTTGCGTATTTTTAGAAATGTTTTTTCCACGTTCTTCTTTTGGAAAATAAGGCAGTAAAGCTTGATATAAATCAAGCATACCCAAACCATGTTCTGCAGAAACAGCAATCGGGTCCCCAAGACCTAAACGATAGGCTTCCGTAGCAGCCAGATATTGTTCTTTTGCTTCACACTTATTCGCCAATAAGAAAACAGGCTTATCCAAACGTCTTAAATCTTGAGCTAATTGCATATCCAATGGGTTTATTTCAGAACGAGCATCAACGACCATTAAAACAATATCTGCTTCATCAATTGCCTTTTGTGTCTGTTCCCACATCGCTTTTGACAAAGCCGTTTTTGTTTCTAATCCAGCTGTATCAATAACGCGAAAACAAATATCCGATAAAGCTGCGATACCTTCTTTTCTGTCACGTGTCACACCAGGCATATCATGAACAATCGCCTGTTTTTTCCCAACAAAACGATTAAATAATGTTGACTTTCCAACATTTGTCCGACCGACAACAGCGATTGTTTTTAACTTAGACATATTAACCTGCTAAAGCTTTTTTTATTATATTTAAACGTTCTTTAACATTGCTTGAAACACGTGTCATCGACAATGTTTCATCCAATAACTTACTTGCTTTTTCATTTTGTCCATCTTTGATTAACAATAAAACGGACAATTCTGCAGCCATTCCATAAAAAGGATTTCCAACAGTCATATATGGATTTAAAATGGATTGCAAATAAGACACGTCAGCAGTTTCAAATTGTTGGCTAACAAAGCCCAATGTAGCCATTGCTCTGATAACCTCAGGCGCTTTTTGATTTTGACGTAATTCATCCAAAACAGCTAAAGCTTCATCCTTTTTACCTTCTTCCAAAAGGATGCCAGCTTTACGCATTAAAGCCAAATACGCATAATTTGTTTTCCCATCTTTCAATGTTTCATATTCAGCCAAAGCTTCCTGTACTTGACCTTTAGCATTCAAAACAGCTGCAGCTTCATAAGTATCAGATTCTGCCAAACGCACTTTTGTTTTCCATGACGTGTAGGCTTCCAATCCAGCAAGAGATGCAATAACCAAAACAACAGCACCTATAAAAACATATTTATAGCGTTGCCACATTTGAAAAATTTGCTCATTATGCAAATCTTCTGTCACTTCATCTATTAAAATATCTTGAGCCAACTGGACTTTATCTTTAACAGGTTTAGACTTTTTCATTTATATTCCCTTTTCTTATAAAATTAACATTTCGTTTAATTTAAACGATTTAGCAAAAAAAGTCAACGATAAAGTTTACAGCTCTTCCATTTCAACAACAGATGGAATAAATGACGTTCCTTCTTGAATAGAAATAATTTCATCCGAAGGTAAAACAACATCTTTTTGAGATTGTTCTTTTGCAACATCTTCAACATTTGATGCTGTTTGAGACTGGATTTTATTTTCATCTTTTTCACATCCAATAACCCAAATATCATAAACAGGATGCTCCATAGAAGAAAGAGCTGGATTCGAAGAAAACATCCAACCTTTGAACATTTCGATATTTTCACCTTTTAAACTTTTTTCAAAAACATATAAAAAGGCTGAATTTTCTGGAAATTCTTCTGGTGGTCTGGTATAGCAAGCTTCGGGAACAACAAATGTTTTTCCAAATTGACCAACTTCTCCCACTGGAATTGAAAAAGTACTCATTCGTCCTGTCACTTTATCCAGCCCCCTTAAAACAGCGATATCCATAGGAATTTCTGTTGCATAAACGGCTGTGGAAAAAATCAAAAAGAAAAGGACAAAAAATTTTTTCATTTTATTTTTCTTTTACATCATCTTTTGTTGATAAGAAAATAAACTCGCGAACATTATCCTCTAAAGATTTATATGGTTTTGTTTGATTCAATCGGCTATTAGCTGGAATTTTTTTCATACTTTTTCCAACATCTAAACGCACATATTTATCCCCCATAATACCAGAATCAACAATACTAGCAACTGTATCTTCAGGTAATCGTACCGAATTTTTTATTGTCATTTCTAACTCTGCCATATATGTTTCTGGAGCCAACTGAATTTTTGTCACAGAGCCAACCTTAATTCCATTAATCCGTACATCTGCACCCATTTCTAATCCCCCTATTTTAGAAAATGATGCCCGTAATTTATACCCATCAACAGGACGAACATCTACATGTCCAGCAGCGAAAAATAAGAACACTCCAGCAAAAATCAATACAGCAAACCCCAACACGGCTTCGACAGGATTTTTTTTCATTATTCATCTCCTTTTATTGCATTTTCAACAACGCCTTTTTTAATGCGCATCAAGCTTAAGAAACGATCCAACAATTCATCCAACAATAAAACATCTTGTGTATAAAAGAAGTCATCCCCAGAAACCATAATATCTTCTTCACCACCTGGTAAAACTTCAATATACTTTCCCCCCAACAAACCATTTGTTTCAATCATCGCCGCAGAATCCACAGGTAAAACAACGTCCGTATCTAAAGTAAACGTCATCCGTACACGATAATACCCATCCAACTGGATATTGCTGACATAACCGATAGGAATTCCAGCTAATCTGACAGCCGAACCGACATTAACACCATCCACTTTATTATATGTTGCATGAACGACCAATTTATCTGTATCGACAAAATCTTTTTTCTGCTGGAAAAAAACAGATAAAACAAAAGAGAATCCAGCAACGATAATTAGTCCTGCCATAAATTCTTTTTGTTGTTGAAAAAACTTTCTTACTTGCATTCTTTTCCTCTGAATTTTTAATATAAAAAAAACACATCCTTTTGTCAATCATTCTTTGTATAAGTAAAGTAAACATTTTCATTTTTTTGACAAGAATTTGAATGATTTGGATATCCTTTTTCACAAAAAAGAGATTGTATCAAATCTTCTTGCGATTCTGGAATTTGAAGAAGTAAATCATCTTTATCCTCAAACGCATTTGCTTTTTCAATGGCATGAATCAACGCTTGATTTCCGACCCCCAAGACAGCAAGAACGACGTCCGTAATATCAGGATTTGTTTGTAATATATTTGCAAAAGTTGTATTTAAATTTTCTTCTTTAATGGCTTGCCCCAAATAAAAACCTTCTTTTGTTAAAAAGGCTGTTCCAAAGGGCTGCCCCATCGACACATTGCAAACAACAACCAATCCATTTTTATCTGCAGTCATCAAAGAAGCGCCTTGTACTTGTTCATCCATTGGCAAGACTACCTCATTCATTGTTTTTAAAGCCTCTTTTCCTCGCTCAATTTTTTCATTTTTATTTGCGCGCAAATTCCTAAATACCATATAACCATCAGAAGGAATGACAGATGGATTTGGAAAAAAAACTTTTCCAAACGCTGTAGAAACATCTATCGAATCCATAAATGAAACTTTGAAATTTTTCAACTCTTCAATCATAATTTGATTATTTTGAGTTTCCAAAGACTTGGCTATATCGCCTTTATATATTCCTCCAATTCCAGAAACAGCCAATGTTTCCAGCGTTTTTGCCAATTGAGTTTGAATTAAATTATCGCCTTTTTTTAAATTTTTCCACGAAGCATCTAATCCAGAAGTTAAAACAATATCTCTCGCCAATAAATCTGAAACTTTAATGCCTTTTTTTGCCTGTGAAATAGCAGGTTTTAAAACATCTGCCCAAGGTTTTTGACCATACTTATTTTGCAATGTATAAACACCTCTGGCCAACGCTGGAACAGATATTTTTCCATCAAAAGAAATTGGTTTAGGCAAAAAATCCAGCGTTTTAACATATCCTGCAACAGGATCTAAAACTTGGCAAATTCCACCACTTCCCAATCCTGTACGAGAAGGTAAAACAACACTTGAACTCATCAACATTGCACTCATTGCATCTGCTGCATTTCCTCCAGACATCAAAACATCTTGCCCAACAGAAGCGATGACTTTATCAGAAGAAACAACAACACCCACTGCATCCTTTGGATTTTGAGCAGGAATAGTACATGCAACCAATAAAAAAACAAAAGACAAAAGAAACATTTGACGAATTTTAGAACTTCCCTTATGATAAGAGCGACACAAAAACGGAGAAAACATAGCCATGATAAAAATCCTTTTTCAGTTATTATTTTTAATAATTTTGCTTATATTGCCACAAAGAAATGCTTTTTGCAACCCTTTATCTGTTATCAGAGACACTCAAATGGAACAATATGCACTTAAAGGCGTTAAAAAGCTCTTTAAAAGTGCTGGTTTGAACGAAGAAAATGTCCAAGTTGTTTTTATCAATGATTTATCTTTAAATGCTTTCGTCACAGGTGGTTCAGTTGTTTACATTCATGCAGGACTGATTACACAAACAGATTACAGTGACGAATTTTTTGGGGTATTAGCTCATGAAACAGGTCACGTTGTTGGAGGACACACGATTCGCCTTATCAGCGAAATGGAAAAAGCGCAAAACACAGCCCTGATTACAACCGTTTTAGGAGGTATCGCTGCCGTTGCATCTGGACGTGGAGATGTTGGAATGGCTATTATGCTGGGCGGGATGAGCTCTGCTGGTGGCTTGTTAAACAGTTATAGACAAACTGAAGAAAACAGTGCTGATAGCATTGCTATTGACTTGATTAATAAATCTGGATTTTCCGTTGCTGGCTTATACGAAGTCATGCGTAAAATTGAAAAAGAAGAAAGATTAAGAATCGATAATGTTCCAAATTACTTACGTTCTCACCCTTTGACAAAAGACAGGATTCGTTTTTTAGAACAAGCGGCAAAAGACGCCCCTCAACTGAAAGAAGATGAAGAATATAAATTAATAAAAGCAAAATTATTTGCATTCTTAAAAGAACCAGCACAAACACGAGTTTTATATAATGGCACTTCAGATGCAGATTTATATGCACAAGCGATTGCCGACTTTAAAGAAACAAAAATTCAAGATGCACTCAACAAAACCAATAAGTTGATAGAAAAACACCCTGAAAACCCTTATTTTTATGAAATAAAAGGGCAAATTTTATTTGAAACAGGAAAGATAAATGAAGCGATAGATATTTATACACAAGCGCATAAATTACTTCCTGAAGCATCTTTAATTCGCTTGTCATTAGCACAGGCTTTATTAGAAAGCGAAACACCTGAAAACATTTTAAAAGCGATTGAACATTTAAATTACATAACTGTCCATGATAAATATCTGCCAGATGCGTGGTATTTTTTATATATTGCGCATGCTAAAAATGGACAATATGATTTGTCCAATTATTATAAAATAGAACACTTGCTATTAACAGGTAAAAACGACGAAGTAAAACAACTTCTGCCTAAAACAAAAAAAGCATTTGAAATGGATACAATCAAATCCAACAGACTGGCAGATATTGAAGAAATTATTAAATAAAAAATGAACTTTTTTTGTCAATAGAATAAAGCGCTTGCTTTTTTTATAACTAATCGTTAAATTGTTCACGTGAAAGAGAGTTATTATGAAAAAATTAAATCCTATTGTTATCTCTGGTAAAGAGGTTATTCCTTTAATCGAAGGAGGAAAAGGTATTGCTGTTTCCGATGCTCGTTCTAGTGGTGCATGGGCTCAAGCTGGCGCAGTTGGAACAATATCTGGTGTATTTGCAGATATGTTGGACGAAAATGGCAATATCATCCCCAAAACATATATGCGTCATTCCAGACCCGATAGACATGCAGAATTAATAGAAATGTCAATCAAAGGGGGTATTGCACAAGCTAAATTAGCCCACGAAATTTCTGGAGGAAACGGTCGTATTCATATGAATGTTTTATGGGAAATGGGGGGAAGCATTCCTATTTTAGAAGGGGTTATGAATTCTTGTGAAAACATGGTTAAATCTTTAAAAGATAAAATCCCCAATAAACTACAACCTAAAATTGATGTTTTAAGCGAAAAAGTACAAGGTACGCTCGGTGCATTACGCTTTAAGTATCAAACAAAAATACAACACGCAATTCCTGTTGTAGATGGAGTATTAGGCGAAGTTAAAAATTTTATTCATGGAGTTACTTGTGGTGCTGGCATGCCGTATCGTTTGGCAGAAATTGCTTCAAAACATGGTATTTTTTATTATCCTATTGTTTCTAGCGCCAGAGCATTCAGAGCATTGTGGCTACGCTCATACAAAAATTGTAAAGAATTTTTAGGAGGTGTCGTATATGAAGACCCTTGGTTGGCAGGTGGTCATAATGGCCTTTCAAACAGCGAAGATCCAGAACAACCTCAAAATCCATACGAACGCTTGGTAGAATTACGCAAACAAATGAATGCATTTGGTTTAAATCAAACACCAATTGTTATGGCTGGTGGTGTTTGGAATTTATCAGAATGGGATGATTATATTGATAATCCTGAAATTGGACCTATCGCATTTCAACTAGGAACTCGTCCATTGTTGACAAAAGAAAGTCCTGTTGTTGACACCTGGTATAATAAATTAATGAGCTTGAAAAAAGGTGATGTTGTTTTACAACAATTTTCACCAACTGGTTTTTATTCTTCTGCTATTCGCACACGCTTTTTACAAGAGTTATTAGATAGAAAAGAAACGGAAATTCCATATAAAGATGTTAAAGAAACGATATTTGTCAAGCCATTTAAAGCTTCTGAAGCTCATACAGTATTTTTGACAGCCTATGATGTAAAACGTGCTGAAAAATATATCAAAGAAGGATTAGTCGCGTTAAGAACACCTGATTCATCTTTGATTTTTGTATCTCCAGAAACGAAAAAGAAAATCGATGCATCAAGAGCTAAATGTGTTGGATGTTTATCGCAATGCTTATTTTCTGCATGGAGTCAAGCTGATGGACATATGTCACGCTTACCAGATCCTCGTTCATTTTGTATCAGTGCAACATTAGATGATGTTGCTCATGGAAAAGATGTCGAAGATAATTTAATGTTTGCAGGACACAGTGCTTATCGTTTTGCACAAGACCCTATGTATAAAAATGGATTTATTCCAACGGTCAAAGAATTAATCGATGCCCTGTTAGAAGGTAAATAAACTTCTGTGATAGAAAAATCCTCTGCTTTTTTATGGGCAGAGGATTTTTTTAACCTTAATTTATACTCTTAATCGGTTGTCTTTTTGCTAAAAAATTTCTTTTTTTCGACATTTTTACGCAAACTTTCTATACTAACGATATTCTCTTTTTCTTCTTCAGAAACATTTGGAACCGTTGTACGAACAAAAACGTCCTTTTTATCTTTAGCCGTTTCGATTTTTTCGCCATTCAGGACTTTCGTTATTTCTTCGCCTGTCAATGTTTCATATTCTTGTAAAGCACTTGCCAAATCATCCAATTCTTTTTTATTTTCAGTCAACACCTTTTTAGTTTTTGCATACGCATCATCTATAATTTTACGGATTTGCTTATCGACTTCCTCTGCAGTCTTATCTGCGATATTTTTTCTGCGCGTAATCGAATGACCTAGAAACACTTCTCCTTGAGGCTCTTCATAAGCAACAGGTCCCAATGTTTCGCTCATACCCCACTCTGTCACCATACGACGCGCAATCGATGTCGCAACAGCAATATCATTTGATGCTCCAGTTGTCACTTTTTCTTTTCCGTAAATCATTTCTTCTGCAATTCGTCCTGCAAATAAGATAGATAACCTAGATTTCAAATAAGTATAACTTTGAGAATACTTATCTTTTTCAGGCAACTGCATTGTCACACCTAATGCCTGACCACGAGGAATAATCGTCACTTTATGCAGAGGATCTGATTCAGGTAAGTGTAAAGAACAAATTGCATGCCCAGCTTCATGATAAGCTGTCATTTCTTTTTCTTTATCATCCATAACCATAGAACGTCTTTCTGTACCCATTAAAACTTTGTCTTTTGCATCTTCCATATCGGACATGGTCACTTTAAATTTATTTCGACGTGCAGCCAGCAAAGCTGCTTCGTTTACCAAGTTAGCTAAATCTGCGCCAGAAAACCCTGGAGTTCCTCTGGCGATAACACGAATATCAACATCGGGCGCCAAAGGCACTTTTTTAACATGAACGGCCAAAATTTCTTCACGACCATTAACATCTGGATTACCAACAACAACTTGTCTGTCAAAACGTCCAGGTCTTAATAATGCAGGATCCAAAACATCTGGTCGATTCGTTGCGGCAATTAAGATAACGCCCGAATTTGTTTCAAAACCATCCATTTCGACCAATAGCTGATTAAGCGTTTGCTCACGTTCATCATTTCCACCACCAAGCCCAGCACCACGTTGACGTCCGACAGCATCAATTTCATCAACAAATAAAATACATGGCGCATTTTTTTTAGCCTGATCGAACATATCCCGAACTCGAGAAGCACCAACCCCAACAAACATTTCAACGAAATCCGAACCAGAAATCGTAAAGAATGGAACATCAGCTTCTCCAGCAATCGCTTTTGCAAGCAAAGTCTTACCCGTCCCTGGAGGACCAACTAACAAAACACCTTTTGGAATTTTACCACCCAAACGTTGAAATTTCCCAGGTTCTTTTAAAAAGTCAACGACTTCTTCTAATTCTTGTTTAGCTTCTTTAATTCCTGCGACATCTTTAAATGTCACTTTGTTTTTACCATTCAATAATTTAGCTCTGGATTTTCCAAAACTCATCGCCTTTCCATTCGAAGCAGCCATTTGCTTCATAAACAAAATCCAAATGCCAATAAACAAAAGCATTGGAAGCCAAGAAATTAATGCGCTCCCAAAAGACATTTCATCATCTTGAACTGGTTCTGCTGTTATCTTAACATTTTTTTGTTTTAATTCTGCGACGATTCCTGAATCGTCAGGAACATAGCTTTCAAAAGAACGACCATCTTTTAATTTTCCTTGAACTAATCCTCCTTTTAAATTAACTTCTGCTATTTCATCTGCTTTAATTTGAGCATTAAGTTCAGAGTATGGTAAAACCAACTTATTGGCATCATATGCAGGCATATACCAAGATAATAATATAACAAATAAAAAAATCGCAAACCAACTGATATACATTTTTTTATTCGGAGCCCCATTATTTTGAAATTTATTTTCCATTTTCTAATCCTTTATCTGAATACTTCCATTTATATTTGTATTTTCTCGTTTATAATCAAGAGCTGGCACAAAAGCAAGTCCTTTTTCATCAAAAAATGCAGGAATTGTTTTGCGAACCAATGCAGGTAAGTTTTTGACCTTTAATGCATCACCCAATGCTCGTACCGTTGCTTTTTTATCGCAAAGAACTTCAAAACGCCCCCATGAAGTCGTTTCATTCGCGTTTAACATTTTTTCCACAGGTAATTTAGCATATTCAGCACAAACATAAAATCCTTTTTTATTACAAACAATCTGACAATCATGTAATGTTAAACGACAGGGCATTTGTTCCAGTAATTTTTCGATTTGAGCCATTCTGGATTGATATTGCTTTCCAACAACAAATGCCATACTTTTATCCAAAACTCTTAACCTAATTTCCAAAGGCAATTCCGAATAACGTTTCCAATCTACAAAAACAAATCCACCAAGATGCTTTTGCACGTACTTATCCATAAAGTCATTAGTTATCCATTCCAAAGCTTCTTTGGCTCTGGCTAGACGTTTGGCAGACAGACCAATTGCTGAAGCTGTCAAACCGACTGCATCTAGTTGCTGCTGAAATTTCCTTAATCTGACGCGTTCATATATCGGCTGATTATTCGAAGGATCTTCAATCCAACGAATATGAAAATGGTGCCGCAAAGTTTTTTGCAATCGTTCTCTGGAAACATCTAGTAGTGGTCGCAATAACGTTATATCTTCGCGCTTGGATTTATTTTGCATCGCAGAAAGTCCATCGACTCCACTTGAACGAATTAACCTGAGTAAAAAAGTTTCTGCTTGATCATTTTGATGATGCGCTAAACATAAATGCTGTATGTTTTTATCCTTACATGCTTTTATCAACAAGTCATAACGGGCATTTCTGGCTTTTTCTTCAATCGCTGTTTGAGGTTTTTTTCCCACCCAAAGCAATGTTTCATGACGTATCCCTTTTTCTGTCAACAAATCGTGAACATAAGACGCCTCATCTGCAGATTCTGGACGTAAACCATGATCTACAGTAAAAGCAAAAAGCTCTATTCCCTGTTTGACAGCCCAATCATTTAGTAAAAAAGTCAAACATAAACTGTCAGCACCACCAGATACAGCAACAGCTATTTTACTGACTTTTTTATCTAATAACGATTCTATTTTTTGATGAAACTCTTCAGATGTAATCACTTATAACACCCTAATTTTTTAGCTTCATTGTCTGCACGTGTTAAAATTAAACTTGAGGCTGTTGAAAATTCTTTTTTCAAACTTTTAAATGCTGTACAGGCTTCTTTTTTCTTATCCAACTGTTGCATGGACAATCCCAATTTCAATAAATTATCAGCACTTTTCGTACTGTTTTTATATTTTTTAAATCCTGTCGCAAAAGCTATGGCTGCATCTTCATACATCCGACGAACATAAAAAGTTTCCCCAAGCCAATACTGTGCATTTCCAGCCAATTCATGTTCTGGATACTTTTCCAAAAATTCTGAAAGAGCAATCTGTGCCTGTTCATACTTTAAATCTTTCAACAAATCGTATGCTGCATTATACGCACTTTTAGCATCCAAAACAGGTTCTGTCACGACAACATCAACTTTTTCATCTTGTTTTTGTTCTTCTTGTATCTTTACAACTGTCGCTGTTTGAAATTTTTCAAAACGCACATTAATATCCATACTTAATTTCTTTAATTCTTCTTGCATTTGAACGGTTTGATAATTCAATTCTTCAAATTGTGCTGTCATTTGAGAAACTACATTCTCTAGCTCTGTTATTTTAGAATACAAATGTTCCACAGATCCTTTTTGCGCATCTGAAACATTGTTTGCTACACTCTTTTTTTCTGCGTCGGTATCGGATTTATAAATACGCCTTTGCAATAAAGTGATATCACGTTCCAGTCGATCCATTCTATCATAAATTGCCCGAGTATCTGTATCTAATTGAGCAAGCGCAGTACCAGAAAACACAATAAAAGACAACAAACTGCAAAAAGATAATTTTAAGTATTTCATATTTTCCTCATCATAAAAAAAGCTTTGCCTTTTATCATAAAGGCAAAGCACGTTTTTGAAAAGCTTTTTTTTAATTAATTTGCAATAGTGACAGAACGTCTGTTCTTTGACCACGCATCTTCTGTCGAACCTAACACATCGGGTCGTTCCTTTCCATAAGAAATTGTACGAACTCGCCCAGCTTCGATTCCCTTTGCCAACATATAATCTTTGACAGCATTAGCTCTTTTTTCACCCAACGCCAGATTATATTCGCGCGTACCACGTTCATCACAATGACCTTCAACAACAATCATAGCTGCTGGATTATTTTGCAACCAAACGATTTGTTCGTTCAAAATATCCATTGCAGAACCATTTAAAACTGCTGAATTTAAATCAAAGTAAATGATTGGACTGACTGCTTTATTAAATCTGGATGAAAACTTTGTTTCTTCCAAATTTGTAATATCAGCTTCGCCCCAAGCATTCATTCTGTCTGCTGATGAAGATATATCTGCATCTTTACCTGTCGTTGAGCAAGCAACCAAAAAACTGCTAGCCAAAAGAGCCAATATCAATGTTTTTTTCATCTTCACCATCCATTTTAAATTAATTATTTATTTTCTGCTGGCAATGTTTCAACTGCAGAAGAACGAGTTCTTGCAGAACCTGCATCATTAGATGTACATGCAGTGACACAAGCACAAGCAATCAACATAGCAATAAGAATTTTTTTCATAATATTCTCCATTTATTTTAAGTTAACCACACTATTGTATTAAACTATTTTTCTTCACTTGGCAAGACTTCTTTTTCATTTTTGCTATTTTTTTCTTTAGCCCGTCTGTCCATATATCTTTTTTTGGCCATTTCTCTGCGTTCTTCAACAGTCATCTGTTTCCTTTGTTGACCATTCATTCTAGTCCTTCTAACCTCATCAGCCTTAATCGTTTTTACTTCTTTCGTTTGGCTTGCTTCTTCTTTTTTTTCTGCAGCCGTTTTAACTTCAATGACCAAATCTTCTTTCAAAGGACCGACAACCAATGTGACACCATTAATTGATTGAGCATTACCGTTATCCGATTGAACTGTTTCAGAATTTTCAACCAAAACACCATCAGAAATTTTATTTTCTTCTAAATCGTCAACCACGACATCGTTCCCACGATGAACAACATCATCAACAACCTCTATATTATCGGCTTGAACATCTTCTTCGCGAGAATCTAATGCAGGCACTTCAACCATTTCGCCATCAACAAATTCTGGAAGCTTATTTTCTGCGTCTTTTTCAAAGTCTTCTACAACAACAACTTCTTCTTGAGCTGTTTGTTCTTGCTCACGAACTTCTTCCTTCGCACTTTCTTGAGATACGACTTCATCTGCGACACTTTCTTGCTGGTTTATTTCATCTGTTGTCACAGTCTGGTCAGAAACTTCAACGTCGTCTTTTTTTATTTCTTCCTCGGATGCTACACCATTTTCAACAACAACTGAAGCATCTTTACGAATATCTACGACTTCATATACTCTGGACGCATCCAACATTTCTTCATCATCGTCTGTTTTAGGAACAACCAAAGGCAAAGAATTTTTCACTTCGACAATAGAAACTGTCTTTTTGTTCAAATCTTCATCAGCCAATCTGCCTTCAATACAATCTCTTAAATTTTTATTTTGATACATCGTTTCTGTACCACAAATTTCTGTATCACTGTAGTATTGACGATATTTATTTTCTGTCATTTCTGGAGACGTATAACAACCAGCTAAAGCACAAGATGTTAAAACAAACAATGCCGTTTTTTTCATAAGAGACCTCTTTTATTACAGGTTAAAAAATAATTCCTTTTTTTACTTTAAGTCTTTAAATGTTAATTTTCAATTAAAATTTATATCATTTTTTTATTTTTTTTCAAACAATAAAGGAGACCAAGCTGGATCAGATGCAAGCGCTGGCGTTTTAATATATCGTTCATTGTGACCTGTAATGTCTATGGTATAAATACCCGTATTTTCATCTAAATTTTGTTTATAAAAAGCCAATACCCGTCCGTTTGGTGCAAATGTTGGACCTTCGGTCAAATAACCTTGAGCGATTAAACGCTCTGCACTGCCATCTGGACGCATCAAACCGATAAAAAATTCGCCACCTTGTATTTTTGTAAAGGCAATATAATCCCCTCGAGGCGACCATACTGGTGTTGCATAACTTCCCTTTCCAGAAAAGCTAATTCTTTTTACATTTTTCCCATCCGAATCCATAACATATAATTGTTGCGAACCACTTCTATCTGAATTGAAAACAATTTTGCTGTCATCAGGAGAAAAACATGCTGAAGTATCAATTGCAGGATGTTTCGTTAATTGAGTTTGGATACCCGTTTGCAAATCATATACATAGATTTCAGAATTACCATTTTTTGATAAAGAAAATAACATTTTATTGCCATCATTAGAAAAACGTGGAGCAAAACTCATCCCCGTAAACAACCCTAAATCCGTTTCTTCCATAGTCCGTAAATCCATAATCATAACACGTGGTTTTCCACCTTTGTACGACATATAAGCAATTTTTTGCATATTCGGAGCAAAACGAGGCGTTAAGACCAAACTTTTTCCATCGGTCAAATAATGTTGATTAGCGCCATCTTGATCCATCACAGCCAAACGTTTTTGAGGTTTCGAAGGACTACCACTTTGAGCGACATAAACCAATCTGGTATCAAAGTATCCACTTTCACCTGTTATTTGACTATAAACCAAATCGGAAACAATATGTCCCAAACGACGCCATTCATTCGATGACAGAGTCAAAACACGTCCAAGCATCGGATATTGTCCATACACATCCCATAAGCGAAAAGATATTTTTAATTTATTATCTTCTGTGTTTTCAACATTAGCAAAAAGCAACGCCTGTGCGTTAATTACTTGCCAAGCAGGAAAATCAGGAGACAATCTGACATCTGTTAATTTTTGAGTATAAGCATTTTCATCAATGATTCGAAATAATCCAGTTCCTTGCAAATTATCCTCGATAATTTGACGAATATCTTGAGCTCTACCCTCCCCTGAAAATGGCGCAATAGCAATAGGCATAGGCTCGTGATATCCTCCCGTGATATCTATCTTCAACTGTGCTTGTACAGCCGTATTAAAAAATAAACACATTAAAAAGACGCATATTTTTTTCATTTTTACCTGTTGCCTTCATCTCTAAAATCAAAGTTAAGATCGATTTGTTTCCATTGGAAATATGTCTGTGGATTTTTTAAAGCCAAAATCCGAAAGGGCGAATCTTTGCCCAATTTATCACAGATATAAACTGCACGTATCGTGCTTTCAGCATTTGACTTTAACCGTCCAGTGGCATTATAAAACTTTTTATCCAAAAATTCAACATCTAAAACATTTCCCTCTCTGTCTAAAGAAACACGAACTTCGATTTTTAAATCCAAATCACCATCATCTGGTCGCATCCAATGTTGACGGACTGCTGTTTGTATAAAATCTAACTGACTGACACTCAATTTATTCGAAAGAGGCTTTGTTTTTCCACCTTTAATCCCATTCAAACTTCCTTCCAACAAATCAGCCAATTCATCTTTTTCAGAACTTTTAGAAACGCTTGAAGATGGTTTTATTTTTTCAACAGAAGCAAGCAACGAATCCAAAGATGGTTCATCATTTACAGGTTTTGATGGTACTTTTACCGATTTTACAGGCGCACTAACCTCGGGCTTTTTGGGTACAGGTTTTACTTTAGGTTTAACCGAAAGCACTTTTTTTTCTTCTTTTTTTTCTACGACTGCAACATCGGCTTTTTTTTCTACCTTTTGAACAGGTTTTATTTCCTGTACTTTTTTTACAGGCACCTCAACGTGTTTTTTGACAACATTCGTTTTCTTTTTTACTTCCTGTTTAGGTGTTTTACGAACAACCGTTTCTTTTTTTATTTTTGCAGGTAAATTTGTATTTTCCGATATTTCGACATTTTTTAAATCAATAAAAATAGGGACGTTTTCAGATAAATTTGTTGGAGCATTAAACTTTGGCAAGGTTATAAAAAAAATCCCCCCCAATAAAACATGCCCGATTAAAGAAATCCAAAAGGAAGAATTCACTTTACCATCCTTTTACCGTCCGAATGAACGACAGAGATATCTGTCTTCAACCCAACTTGAGCATAACCAGAAACCCGTAAAAAAGCCATCAATTCAATGACATTGCCATAAGCTGTTCCTTTATCAGCACTGATTACGATTTTAATGTTTGGATTTTCCTTAAGTACAGCCTTTAATTTGACGAGTAAATCATCTTTATTTATTTTAGTTTTACCCATAAAAATGGTGCCATCTTTATCTACGGATAAATCCAACGTTTTATCATCCACAGATAAATTTTTTCCATCGCCATTTGGCAAATCTAAAGGAATCCCTGTTGTCAACAATGGCGCTGTAATCATAAATATCGCCAATAAAGAAGTCATAACATCAATTAACGGAGTTAAATTCACTTCGCTTTTAATAACAGATTTGCGTCTTTTTCTGCGAAATAAAAAAGCCATTTATTGTTCCTTTTCTTCAGCGACATTTTCGATTTGACGAGAAATAATTGCATCCAACTCGCCAGCGAAAGTTTCCATTTTATTGGTAAAGCGTTCAATATCATTCGCGAACTTATTATACGCCACCACAGCAGGAATTGCAGCAATCAAACCGACTGCTGTTGTCAGCAAAGCTTCTGCCACACCAGGCGCAACAGCTGAAATGTTCGTATTTTTTGTTATTCCGATAGCTTGGAAGCTGGACATAATTCCCCATACGGTACCGAACAAACCAGCCAAAGGCGCTACAGAACCTGTCGAAGCCAAAAAAATCAATCGATTATTTAATTTTTCAACTTCCCGTTCTATTGTAATTTGCATAACTTTTTCGATACGTTCTTGTAAATTAACCCCTTTAAAAGAACCTTCCTTACGAACACGCATAGAACGTTTCCATTCTTTCATCGCAGCAAGAAAAATAGCCGACAACGGATCCTTTGGTTTACCATTTAAGTCATTGTATAAAACTTCCAAAGAACCAGCAGACCAAAATTGGCGTTCAAAAGTATTTGAACGAATACGTATACGCTTAAAGATTCGCCATTTTTCAATAATAATTGCCCATGACCAAACAGATGCAAGCAATAAAGCGATAATTAAAGCCTTCATAAAAACATCGGAATGATTAAACATTCCCAAAATTGACATAGAAACGGCACCAGCGACTTGTTGTTGCATAATATAACTCCTTTTTTTGATATTTTTATATCATAAACAGGATTTGTTTTTTTCTCAAGAGCTTTTTCTGAAAACATCCAAATAAAAAAATACACGTATCCAAATTTGTAAAATTTTTCATTATACAAAATAATCCTTTATTATTTTTTTGACTTCTGCTATAAAACAATCAGGAGACATAATATGTTAAAAAACGCATACAATAAATTAATAAAATCTATGTATAATTGGGCGATGACCATTTCTGCAAAAAGCAATGCTGTTTGGGCTTTGGTTATTATATCTTTTATAGAAAGCTCTTTTTTCCCAATACCTCCAGACATTTTTTTAATTCCACTTATTTTAGCACAAAGGCAAAAAGCATTTCAACTTGCTTTATACTGCACAGTTGCCAGTGTTTTAGGTGGTTTTTTGGGCTACGGTATCGGATTTGCTTTGGATGAAATTGCATTAACACCTTTGTTAACAGATTGGCATTTAATCGATGCCTTTAATCGTTTTAAAGACTGGTATCATCAATTTGGCGCATGGATTGTATTTATTGCAGGCTTAACACCGTTCCCCTATAAAGTCGTCACAATCGCCAGTGGGGCAGTAGAATTAAATTTATTTGTATTTGCAATAGCATCCATTATTTCCAGAGGGATGCGTTTCTTCTTAATTGCTTGGTTGCTGTATAAATGGGGAAAACCCATGAAAGATTATATAGAAAAAAATCTAGGTTGGCTGTCTGTTTTATTCGTTATTTTGTTAATCGGAAGCTTTCTTTTAATAAAATTTATCTAAATTTATAAAAAAGTTGTTGACTTTTGATTCAAAATGATGTAAAAGAGAGGCTCATGTTTGTATCGTAATGATGAAAGGGTAAAAAAAATGGCAAAACGTTGTCCTGTGATGGGAAAAGGTGTTCAATCTGGTAATACAGTTAGCCATGCTAAAAATGCGACAAGACGTCGTTTCTTGCCGAATTTACAGAACGTATCTTTGATGAGTGAAATTTTGGGAAATTTGGTTCGCTTCCGTATTTCTGCTCATGGCTTGCGCACAATTGAACACAATGGTGGTTTGGATAATTATTTGTTATCAACTTCCAACAGTCGTTTAACTGAAGAAGCAAAAAGCGTAAAAAAACGTATTTTAAAAGCTCAAAAATCAGTTTAATTGATAAAAGTTTTAAAAACTCCTTGTTCTTTAACAAGGAGTTTTTTTATTGTTCTGAAAAAATGTTTTGGTACAATCCCTACAATTATTTTTCTGTATAAAAAACAAACAAAGACTTTACAACCACCTACTTTAGTTTTGCGTATTTGTGATATATTTATTGCCTTTTATATAAGGGTAAAAAATTGTTTACCCCTTTGGATAAATGGATTTTTATAGAAAATAGCCTTACGACAACAATAAATAAAAGGCACTTTTAGGTGCCCTTTATTTTTGCTATGGTGAAACCAGCGTTGCGACACAATTTCCTGTGCAAGGCGAATTGCATTTGTACATTTCGTTAATGTTAGTTCCACCATAACCAGATACTTGAGTTGGGGCCCCTCCCTCACAACATACCTTATATACTGCACCAGTTTTTAAGGTTATGTCGTTAAGGCAACCTTTAGTTGGCGTTGATGGTTCACTGCTCCCCGAGTTACAACATTTACTTGCATCTTCTTTAGCTTGTTCAGGACTGCAACACGCAGTTGCTTCGTTATAAGCACCACATTCTACGGTTACTTCTCCTGGAGCGCAACAACCAACCGTTCCCCCTTTACTAAATGCTTTAACACCAGGATTACAACAAACAGAATCACGGTAGCCTGTATCTGGCATTATACTTACTTTTCCAGCAGGACAACAACCAGGGGTTGGATATGTTGCATATCCTGTTGAACCTGAAGGACAACAACCATCAGATCTTCCGTCTGGTGCTTTAAAATATGTATCTGTTCCTTGACAACATTTATCATATGTAGAGTTTGGATTACAACATTTGCTAGCCTCATTATAAGCGCCACCAAAGACAACGTCCATGTTGGCTGGACAACAACCGATAGAGCGTCCCAAATAAGAAGTAGATCCCCCACCACTAAAAGCTTGTTCCCCTGGTTTACAGCAAACAGAATCACTGTATCCTTGTGAAGGCATTATACTGGTTGTCCCCGCAGGACAGCAACCAGCTTTTTGATATTGACTATCATATGTTGCATAACCTGTTGAACCTGAAGGACAACAGCCATCAGATCTTCCGTCTGGTGCTTTAAAATATGTATCTGTTCCTTGACAACATTTATCATATGTAGAGTTTGGATTACAACATTTGCTAGCCTCATTATAAGAGCCACCAAAGACAACATCCATGTTGGCTGGACAACAACCGATAGAGCGTCCCAAATAAGAAGTAGATCCCCCACCACTAAAAGCTTGTTCCCCTGGTTTACAGCAAACAGAATCACTGTATCCTTGTGAAGGCATTATACTGGTTGTCCCCAAACGACAACATCCAGCTTTTTGATGCTGACTATCATACTTTGCATAACCTGCATTTTCATCACAACATCCGCTAGCTGTACAGGTTTCTCCAAGTAAACAACATTGTTTAGAACCGCTATTTGTACAATATTGTTCTGGTTTGCAACAACTAAAATCTACACAGTATTCACCTTCCTTACAGCACATACCCCCACTAGCACCACATGAGGCTCTTTCTGGCGGACAAACACAATCGTTGTATCCATCAAAAATTTTCGGAGCTATACACAGCACGCATTCTCCACTGCCGTCTTGTTTGACATTCCAATCTATTCCACCTCCGATACAACAACATGCCCATTGACCATTCAGCTGACAAAGTTTGTATCTGTTCCCTGTTAAAAGATTCATAACAGGACATTTTATGCATTGTCCATCATCTGTCCATTGATAGTTATCTGGATCATCTACACAAGGACCACCAGAAGAACTTGAAGAACTACTACTACTTGATGAAGAAGAACTGCTCGAAGATGAACTACTACTTGAAGAACTTGAAGAGCTACTACTACTTGAACTTGATGAACTACTCGAAGAGCTGGAACTGCTGCTGGAGCTCGAAGAGCTCGAAGAGCTTGAACTTGACGAAGAAGAACTCGAAGATGAGCTAGAGCTTGAAGACGAGCTACTGGAACTCGAAGAAGAACTAGAACTGCTCGATGAACTGCTTGAACTTGATGAACTCGAGGACGAAGAACTACTGCTACTACTTGAAGAGCTCGAAGAAGAACTCGACGAACTGCTTGAGGAACTAGAACTACTAGAAGAACTTGATGAGCTGGAACTACTACTGCTCGAACTCGAAGAAGAAGAACTGGAACTTGAGGAGCTAGACGAACTGCTACTACTCGAACTTGACGAAGAACTCGAACTGGAAGATGACGAACTACTGCTCGAAGAACTACTTGAAGACGAGCTACTTGATGAAGACGAACTTGAGCTTGAAGAGCCTGAGCTGGAAGAAGATGAACCAGAACTAGAGGAAGACGAACTACCCGAAGAACCAGAAGAACTTGAAGAAGAAGAACATCCTTCTTGAGTATAATCTATTTCACACCCCGTTTCAGTGCATTTTTGGC
>SUUS01000031.1 GCA_015062395.1 Alphaproteobacteria bacterium | reverse complement strand
TTGCATTTTTCAAACCTTCCAAAAAAAAGGGGGTATCCCACATAAAAACATAGCGTTATACGACGTTTAAATCGTCGTACAACGCTATTGTTATAACATACCCCCCCCCCCCCCCCCCTGTCAAGTCCTTTTTTGCCCTTCTACGATCTTTTTTAACGATTTTTTATTTTTTGGGAAAAACTTCAAGAGATTCTTCGGGCTGATGCCCTTCAGAATGATGTACAACACACACCACGTCATATTTCGCTTATGCTCAAAATGACATGGAGGGGGGATGACAGGGAAGAACGGGGCAGTGTGTCATCAAAAAACGCCCTGTAAAGACAGAGCGTTCCTTTATTTTAAAATGTTCCTCATAAAGCCGTGACATAGTGCAATAGCTAATGCGTCTGCAGCATCAGCTGGTAATTTATCTGGTAAAGTTGGCATCATTTTTTTGACCATCATATCTACTTGAGGTTTCGCAGCATGGCCAACACCGACAACCATTTTTTTTATTTGATTGGGTGTGTATTCTGATACAGGTATCTTATATAAAGCAGGCGTTAACATAGCAACCCCTCTTGCTTGTCCCAGTTTCAAAGTAGATGTAGGATTGACGTTAACAAACGTTTCTTCAATAGCTGTTTCTTGGGGCGCATATTCTTCGATAATTTTTGCCAAAGACGCATGTATTTGGGCTAAACGTTCGGCCAGTGTTAGGTCTGTATCAGCAGAAATAACCCCAGCTGCAACAAAAGAAATCGAAGAACCATTTTTATCAATGATTCCCCATCCTGTATGTCGAAGTCCGGGGTCTAATCCTAGTATTCGCATTATGCGTTCAATTTTTCCAAAATTTCAGGAGCTATATCAGCATTTGTTGTGACACGCTGAACATCATCATCTTCATTCAAAGCATCAATGAAGTTCATTAACTTTTCTGCTGTTTCCAAATCTGTAATGGGTGTCGCAACTTGAACTTTCCAGTCCAAGCGACAAACTGCAGGGTCGCCAAATTTAGCTTCTAAAGCTGCACGAACAGTAAATAAATCATCTGGATTGCAATAAATAGTGTGTGTTTCTTCGTCAGATTCAACATCATTTGCGCCAGCTTCTAAAATTGCTTCAAACATAGCATCTGCATCTGCAACTGACAACGGATATTCAATCAAACCAACGCGTTCAAAGTTAAATGTGACCGAACCTGTTTCGCCCAAATTTCCCCCTTTCTTGGAGAAAATAGAACGTAAATTTGGAGCCGTACGTGCTCTGTTATCTGTCAGTGCTTCAACAATAACTGCTACATTACCTGGACCAAATCCTTCATAACGAATTTCTTCGTAAACTGTATTGTCTTCTCCAGGGGTTCCCTTTTTAATAGCGCGTTCGATATTGTCTTTAGGCATATTTTCAGCGCGAGCAGCTAAAATAGCCGAACGTAAACGAGGGTTCGCAGCTGGATCTGGTAATCCAGTTTTTGCGGCTACTGTAATTTCACGTGCTAATTTTGAAAATATCTTTGCACGCATTTGATCTTGAGCACCCTTACGATGCATAATGTTTTTAAATTGTGAATGTCCTGCCATAATTTTATCCTTTCATTTAATTTCGGTTAACATAACATACCGAAAGTCTTTTTTCAAGAACAATTTATTCTTTTTCTTTTTGATTTACAGCGACATCTATATTTTGTTTTTGATTGCGTGTAATAAAAACTGGTTCGCTTTTTGCCAAAGGCTTATCCCAAGCAGAAAAAATATCTAAATATGTCTCTGTAATTTCTTCACTGGACATAGGTTTAAAAGTTAATTTAATATCACTCATGTAAAATCCTTTTATTATTTAAAAGGAAAATCTTATAGTTTTTTTATGAAAAAGTCAAGTATTTATTAAATGGGCACCTAAACGAACAGGCTTAATTTTTTTGCACAGTCCCGTTGTGTCATCTGTTTCAATGTAAACAGCACACACAGTTCCTTTTTCTTCTGCAGGGGACATTCTGGTCGGTGGTAATCCTTTAAAACGAGGTAAGGTTGTTTCTAAAGTCATTCCAATAATTGAATAATAATCACCACACATGCCGATATCCGTAATATAGCCTGTCCCTTTGGGTAAAATCATCGCATCAGCAGTCGGAATATGAGTATGTGTTCCAGCAACTAAAGATGCTTTTCCATCAGATAAAAAACCCATTGCCATTTTTTCTGAGGTCGCTTCTGCATGGACGTCCACAATGATGGCTTGTAAATCAGTTCCCAAAGGATGCTCGTTATAAAAGCGTTCCAAGTGAATAAAAGGCGCTTCATTTTTTTGCATAAAGGTTTGTCCTAACACTTGAATAACACCAATACGTTGTCCAGTTGGAAGTGTGTAAATGGTTGAACCTCGACCAATGGTTCCTTCTGGATAATTCGATGGTCGAATAATATCTGGATTTTCAGTTAAAATAGGAAAAATATCTTTTTTGTCAAAAGTATGATTTCCCATTGTGATGACATTTGCACCAGCACGCTTGAATGCGTCAAACATTTTTGGAGTTAATCCAAAACCATGCGCTGCATTTTCTGCGTTTACAACAATAAAATCCAAATTCAGACTTTCTTTCAGATTTGGAAGCTCTTTTAAAGCCAATTCTCTACCAGCGCGACCAACAACATCGCCAAGAAATAAAATTTTCATATAATTAATCCTTTTAAAAAACATATTATACAAAAATATATTTGAATTTCAAGAGTAAAGTATTTTTCATTGACAAAAAAAGTGGGGTATTTTATAATCGGGAAAGAGGTCGATGATGAAAATAACAGAAAAGCGCAATTCAAATACAACACATATTGATTTAGCAACTTCAGCAGATATTGTTAAGGTAATCAATGAAGAAGATAAAAAAGTAGCTTTTGCTGTTGAAAAGTGTTTACCTCAAATTGCACAAGCTGTTGATACCATTGTTGAAAATTTTAAAAATGGTGGCAGACTGTTTTACTTTGGCGCAGGCACAAGTGGTCGCTTAGGCGTGTTAGATGCTTCAGAATGTTGGCCCACTTTCGGTGTTGAACACGGGATGGTCGTAGGGGTTATTGCTGGTGGAGACAAAGCATTGCGTTATTCGGTCGAAAATGCAGAAGATTCTGAAGAAAAAGGCGTTCAAGATTTGATGGGGTTAGAACCTACCATTCACGATACTGTTGTGGGACTTTCTGCTGGTGGCGGGGCAAAGTATGTTTTGGCTGTCTTAAAAAAAGCGCAGGAATTGGGTATGAAAACAGTCGGATACAGTTCTAATCCAGATGCTAAATTGGCTAAATACAGTGACATTTTTATCAATCCTGTCGTTGGCGAAGAAGTGTTAACAGGATCGTCTCGGATGAAATCTGGAACAGCTCAAAAAATGGTTTTAAATATGTTATCAACAGCTTCTATGATACGAATGGGAAAAACGTATGAAAACTTAATGATTGATGTCAGAACAATGAATGACAAGTTGCGTGACAGAGCTTGCCGAATTATTATGGATATTGCTCATGTGGAATACGAAACGGCTGAAGAGTTATTAAAACAAGCGCAAGATTTTTTACGCGATACGACAAAAGGTGTTCCGTTAGCAACTGTTATGGCTGTAAAAAAATGTTCTGCACAAGAAGCTTTTGATTTATTGAAGAAAAATGGTGGATTGGTTCGTCAAGCATTGAAAGGGGAATAAAAATGCTTTACAGAATTATCGGTAATATGACTGGGAACAGTATGGATGCCATCGATTTGGTGCTGACCGAGTTTGATGGCGATAAGATGAATGATATTTGTTCTTATTCCAAGTCGTATGACAAAAAAATGCAAGAAAAAATGGAACAATTAAGACAATTAGTTGTGAATAAAACAAAAGATGAAATTTTAAGTCTTCCACAGTTTCAAGCTGTTCATGATGAATATATTATTCAAATAGCTGATTGTATCAATGAAATGTGTCAAAAATATGGAATTGATAAAAGTACTATAGATGCCATTGGTTTTCATGGAAAAACATTGGATCATAATCCACCTTCAAGAGCTAATATCGAAGGAACTTTGCCGTACACACTGCAAATCGGTTCTGGTCAGATGTTATCAGATTTAACGGGCATAAATGTTGTTTATGACTTTCGAAGTGCCCCTCTAATGAATGGTTTTGATGGGGCGCCATTGGTGCCTCCACATAATGCACATATTGCAGCAACAGAAGGTGATGGATGTTATTATAATGGTGGTAATACTTCTAATTTTGCATGGGTCATTGATGGTAATGCAAAGGTAGGGGCTGATGCTGGTCCTTTTAATGAATATGTTGATAATTTTATTCGTCAAAATACGCAAGACAGTTTTGATATAGATGGTAAATATGGCAAAAGTGGAACGTTAGATAAAAAATTATTGCAAACCTTTTTTGATGTTGGCAGAACTTATTATGAACGGAGTTTACCAAAGTCTGGGGATCCACAATACTACCAAACGGAAAAGATTTTTAATGCAATCAAAGATTGTGATGTTTCTTTTGAAGATGCTGTGCATACATTGGAATATTTTTCAGCTTATATTGCTGTTCAGGCGTTGACTTTAACAGATGAAAAATTAAAACTTCCACCCTATATTATTTTATTTGGTGGTGGGTGGAAAAATCCTGTCGTTCGAGAAAGTTTCGATGCATTAATTAATCAAACAGGGTACGTTTTGCCTGACCATCAAAAAGCATTTAAAAACTTTTTTGATCGATTTGATGTGCCAATAAAAGTGAAGTATTCTGATTTCGGAACAATGATGGAGCCCAGATTATTTGCTGATCTCGCTCGTTATAAATTAGAAAACAAAGCTTGGGAAATTCCAGAAATAGTACAAGCTGGTAAAAATGTTGTTTGTGGAGAAATTGCCAAACCTCAAAAAGTAAAAAATTTTTACATAGATATGTTAAATTTAGCAGCAAAGGGTTGGCAAAATGAAAAATAGAGAAATTTTATCATGTATGCTTTCTGTTTCTGGTTTTACTTTGACAGATGATGAAAAATTTTTATTGTCAAAATCAAATCCTTTAGGGATAACGCTTTTTAAGCGAAATATAAATACAAAAGAACAGGTTAAAAATTTAATCAAGTCAATAAAAGACGTTATTGGACGGGATGATGTTCTGATAGCAACCGATCAGGAAGGTGGACGAGTTTGTCGGTTTTCAGAGCCTGAATGGAATGGGTATTTATCTCAAGGCGAATTAGGGTCTTTATCGGACGATGATGGAGATGAATTATTACGTTTGCATGCTGAATTAATAGCACAAGATTTAAACGAGTTGGGGGTAAATTGGAATTATGCTCCCGTTTTGGATGTCGCTTATCCTCATACAACAGATGCATTAAAAAGTCGAGTACTTTCTTTTGACGAAAAACAGGTAGCAAAAAAAGGAAAAATTTTATTAGAAACATATAGCCAAAACGGAATTTGTCCTTGTATAAAGCATTTGCCTGGGCATGGAAGAGCTGTTGTGGACCCTCATTTACAACTGCCTGTTTTGACTCAATCACTTCAAGAATTAGAAAAAGATTTTTTCCCTTTTAAATCTATTAGTCAAGATGCTGTGGCAGGGATGACTGCGCATATTGTTATTTCAGCTGTTGATGATAAACCGATTACGCAATCTAAAAAAGCTATTGATGAAATTATTCGAAAAGAAATTGGATTTAATGGTTTTCTTATTTCTGATGCGATTGATATGAAAGCTCTATCAGGTAGTTTGACGCAAAAAGTAGATGGCAGTTTAGATGCAGGTTGTGATGCAGTGTGCTATTGTTTTGGAAAAGTTGAAGAAGCTGAAGAAGTTATTAATGCGTCAAAGCCTTTAACTGACAAGGCGTATCAACGGTTCGAAAAAATTAAAAGTTTAATCAACCAAAAGGTCGTATTTACGGATAAAGAGAAAAAATATAATCGATATTTGCAGTTAGCTCAAAAAACAAAAAAGATACATTCGGATTATGATGCTGTTGAAATTTTACATCAGATGGAAAATAGTTAAGTGCTTTAGATGTTTTTTGGGTGTTCAAATCCCACTTTAAAATATGTTGGAAAACTTGGCGTCCCTAACGGGATTGTAAAACTGGCGTTTTATTTCTCATTTCATTCGAAACTGTCCTACGGACATCGTGTCATCGCTATCGCTTGCCACCGAACCCTACGGGTTCAAATCCCGTTCTGAAGATATTCTTGTTGTTGGCGTCCCTAACGGGATTCGAACCCGTGTTGCCGCCTTGAGAGGGCGATGTCCTAGGCCTCTAGACGATAGGGACTTCCTAAAACGGCTTACACGTTATCACATAATGATTTCTTTTGCAAGAAGCATTTTATGCGTTTTTATAAAAAAAGCCTTTGATTATTTTTTTATTTTCGGTTAAAGTTAAAAAAATAACAAAAAGGAGATTTTATTATGAACCCAAAAAATGAAGACCCAAGAGTAGATTTGTCATGGAAACGTTATTTGTTGCCACCTGTTCATCCAGAAGGAATTCGCTTTATTAAAATTGCAGCAGCAATTACGGCAGCTTTGTTCGTTGTTGGGCTAGCAATACCTCTTTTTAAATTACTATCTTTCGTTGGTGTTTTGTTGACTATATTCGTTTTTTATTTTTTCAGAAACCCGAATCGTGTTATTTTGCAAGATGATGCTTTGATTTTGGCTCCTGCAGACGGGATTGTTAGCAATATCACTCAGGTGGTTCCTCCTGCAGAAATTGACATGGGGACAGAACCTTTGACACGAATCAGTATTTTCATGAGTGTTTTTAATGTTCATGTAAACCGTATGCCAGTTTCTGGAAAAATCCATAAAATTCACTATCGACCAGGTAAGTTTTTAAATGTTGCAGATAAAGACAGCGAAGATAATGAACGCGAAGAATATTCAATTTTAATGGCAAATGGTCATAAGATCGGTGTGATACAAATAGCTGGTTTAGTTGCCAGACGAATTGTTTCTTTTGTAAAAGAAGGGGATGAGTTATCTGCTGGTGAGCGTTTCGGATTAATTCGTTTTGGTAGCCGTTTGGATGTTTTCTTGCCTAAAGGAATTGAACCGAAAGTTGCATTGGGACAAATTTCAGTTGCTGGAGAAACGATTTTAGCTGATTTTAATTCTGAACAAAAAGTTGTGCAAGGAGTTGAAAAATAATGAGAAAACAAAATAAAAAAGCATTGGTTGCAATGCCTGATTTAAAAGAAGTAGATATTCGTCCTTTATTTCCAAATATGGTGACAATGGCAAATTTGGCTGCAGGTTTTACATCAATGCAGTTTGCATTTTGGGGAAAATGGGAAATGGCTGTTATTTGTATAGCAATGGCTGCAATTTTTGATGCGTTAGATGGATTGGTTGCCAGAAAGTTTAATGTATCTTCCCGTTTTGGCGCAGAACTAGATTCATTATCAGATTTAGTTAGTTTTGGAGTGGCTCCTGGTTTTATTTTATACCGTTGGACGATGGAACAAAGTGCTGTTGTTTTAGGACAAAAGGATGTTTCTGCAATAGGTGTTCCTTGGATTATTGCTTTATTTTTGGCTATGTGTTGTGCGTTGCGTTTGGCTCGATTTAACACTATGTTAGAAACAAAACAACCTCCTTATTGGACACACTTTTTCACAGGGCTTCCAGCTCCAGCAGGTGCTTATGTTGCACTGTTTCCTTTGGTTTGTTTTTTGTGGACGAAAGCAGAATTTTTACGTAGCAAGTGGTTGGTTGGTTTCTTTATGCTCTTCAGTGCTGTTTTTATGGCAAGTCGCATTCCAACGCCTTGTTTTAAAAAGATGAAATTTCCAAAACTTAAAAATGGCAATGATTCTTGGGTGTCTTTGGGAATGGCTGCGTTTGTTGCCTTATTAATTGGTTTTTTGATTACAGATTTTTGGGCTGTTATCAGTATTTTAGGAATTGTCTATTTGATTATGTTGCCATTGGGGATTCGTTATTTCTTAAAAGAAAAGAAACGTTATGAAAATAAATAAAGGGGAGTGCTGTATGATGCGTTTTTGTACTGTTGTTGCCTTATTGTTGTTCTTTAATTCTGTTGCTTTTGCGCAACTTCAAGGTGCTGTTAGTTTTAACAGTGAAGGTTTAGAATTTAAGAAGTCTTCTTTGGAACAAAAAACAGATGTTTCAGAAGAAAATAATCAGGCTAAAAAAGAAACGAAACATGATGCAAAAGAAATTTTGGCAAAAAGAATGGAAGCCAATCGTTATTGGGATAACCCTCGTTTTGTAAAAGCAACTTATGGTAGTTTAAAGGGCATGCAACAGTCCATAGATAAAAAACACCAAGAAGCTTTAGATGAACAGAAAATAACGGATGAAGCAGAACGTCAAAAAGCTTTAAAGCAAATGCAAGACGGCGCATTGGTTAATTTCAAAGATTATGAAGAAGAAAGTCAAATTATCCATCAAAAAATGAATGAAAATCCAAGAGAAAGTATTTTAGATTTAACATCGCGAATTTCCTATATTGACTCGAGTAAAATGACAGACTCTCATTCTGAATACATCACGAATAAATTAGAAGATAATTTTATGCAAAATCAAGGTGTGTCTATGGGAGATTACCAAAAAGCTTTTGTTGAACAGCTTCAAAATCAAAAAGAAGTGCGCGAAAAAGAAGCTTCAAAAGCAAAGACTTTCCCTCCAGCAGAAGACGCAGCAACTTTGAAAGTTGAAAAAGTCGATGAGGCAAATGCTTTGATTCATGTTGGGGTAAAGGCACCTCAATCAAAGAAATAGGTGTTCGTGTTGAAGAATTTAATAAAGCGACAACGAACTTTAGATGATTTAAAACACAAATCATCTTTGGATATGCCTGTTTTTATTTTAGTTCGTCCACAATTAGCTGAAAACATTGGGATGGCAGCTCGTGCAATGATGAATTGTGGTATATATGATTTACGTGTTGTTTCTCCGAAAGTTTCTGTGACAGATGAAAAAGCTTTATCAGCTAGCTCGGGTGCCGATGCTATTTTGAAATCAGCAAAAGTTTTTGATAGCGTAGATGAAGCTGTTTCTGATTTGAAATTTGTGATGGCAACAACTGCTCGCAGTCGGGAAGTTGCTAAACCAGTTATTACTACGTGTCAGTTGGACGAATGTTTAAATACTTTGTCTTTGCCGTTATCTTCTGTTGGTGTTTTGTTTGGATGTGAACGAACGGGGTTAGAAAATACAGAATTGACATTGGCAGATATTTTATTAACTGTTCCACTTAATTTTGCGCATACATCGTTGAATTTATCTCAAGCTGTTTTATTGGTTGGATATGCATTTTTTACGGTAATGTCTTCGGATGCTTCGAATAAAGCAGAAACCCCAAAGGCTGAACCTGCAACAAAAGGGGAAATTTCAGCCTTTTTAAATAAGTTAAATTTAACTTTAACGCAGAAAGGTTATTATAGTGCAGATGATAAACGTCCCAAAATGGAAAATAATTTAAATAACATCTTTTTACAGCGACAATTATCATCTCACGATATCAGAACATTACACAGTGTTTTACGCTTTTTGACTAAAAAATAAAAAAAGTACTTGCATTTTTATCCTAAATTATATATAAAAGCAATAGTGCCAGTTTAGCTCAGTTGGTAGAGCAACGCATTCGTAATGCGTGGGTCGGGTGTTCGAGTCTCCTAACTGGCACCATTTTCAATTAACAGCTGGACGTTTCTGTATTTTCTTCTGCAGTCCACATCAACGTCGTATTACCATTTTCATCTTTTGCATTTACATTTGCTCCATAGTTGATAAGCAGTTTCAAAACATTTGGATATTTTCTTGCTATACAAGATAACATAATCGGAGTTCTATTGTCTTTTATGGGTTGATTAACATCTCCACCCAGTTTGATTAATTCATTTATAAAAGATACTTGAAACTTTTGAGCAACAGCCAAAGTAAATGGTGTATAACCATATTCATTATAAGGAGCATTTAAATCATATCCTTGTTTTATTAATGCTTTAAAAACATAAAAAATACTTGCAATTAAATGTGCTTTTATGTTATGATGAACTATGTGGATTGGTTTAATAACTTAAGAAAGGAGTAAAAAATGGGAATTATGCGAGATATAAAAGAATTCTTTAATCCTGAAGCTAAAAGAGCTAGATTAAAGGCTGAAGAAGCTAGATTAAAGGCTGAAGAAGAAGCTCGTCAAAAAGCTAGACAAGAACGTTTAGCTAAGGCAGAGCGAAATCTAAAAGATGCTCTTGACAAAAAAAATGAAGAAATAAAAAAGGAAGCTATCGAAACAGAATTAGAGAGGCGTGGCGTTATTTATGCTTATACAGACGGTATGGACGTATATTATTCTCCATACGAAGTACGTTCTGGTATATCTAAATATATCTTAGAGACGCTGGCAGAAGTCGACATAAAAAATATCTCTGATAGCTATTTTTCTGATAGTTATAAGCGCGAAACAGCCAAGTATTACGCCAAAGAAGAAGATGTTTTGAAGTACATTCAGGAATTAAAAAAAGATCCAGAAGAATTTAATCGGAGATTTCTCGCTTTCTTTAACGGTTGCTATTCAAAAGATGAAAATCAATACTATCAAAAAGTTATGCAGATGTTCTTGGAAAATGGGGCTGATCCTACAATGATGTACGATAGTGATGGTCATACTATTTTAGAAGCCAGCGTATGGAGAGGAAATCCTAAAATTGGAAAAATGATGCTTGAAAAAGGTCAGTTTGATGCGACAAAACAAGATGCTTTTGCCATCTTTAATCTTTTAGCCAATCGCCCTGGTGCTTGGAAGGAAGAAGATGTAAAAGAGTTCGGAAAAGCGCTTATTCGTAAAGGTATTGGAACGAAAGATATTGTCGAAAAGGATGGTCAAATAACTGTGAGCCTTCCTGTTCCAGGACGGTTAGCATCACGTTTAGGTACTGGGGACTATGAGAGGAAAAAAACCAATGACTTTGTCAAAGAATTGTACGAAGAAATCAAAAAAGAACCTGAAATACAGGCGCGTCAAAGAAAAGAAGAACAAAAACGTCAAAACGAAGTAAATCGCTTAAAAAAAGAAAGAGATTTGAAACGAAGGGATTTAGCTAAAACATATTCCACCATGCGTCAAGAAGGTGAAAAAGAAATGGCTCAACAATTTCGAAAGAAAGTTTTAGCGAAAAAAGCAGGGCGTTAAGAAGCAGAAACAAAAAATCCTCAAAATTTTTGAGGATTTTTTTTATGCCTTTTTTTAAGGCCCTATTATCTACCCATCAGGGATTGGCGTCAAACAATTTTGGCTCATTATTTGAAAAAACATATGCAAAAAAAGGTACGTTTATGAAATGGTTTTGGAAGGCATAAAAGAAATAAGATATTATAATATACTGAAACTATTGGATTTTCTGATGTTTCGGTCAAAATTAAGCCATATAAAAATTTCTTAAAAAAAACATAAAAAAGTACTTGCAATTAAATGTACGTTTATGTAATATGAGCGTATGTAGCTATATATAAAAACAGAATAAAGGGAAAGAACATGTTCAAAAAAACACTATTTTGGTTGGTTTTAATGGGATTGATGACAAGCAATCCTGTTTTTGCACAATATGGGCAAATGGCTCGTCCAGCAACAAGGGCTGTAAAGACGGTTAAAATGACACCACGTCAAGCGATGTATCATTATGCCAAATCTGGAAACATCAATGGCTTGCAACAATTAAAGGCGCAAGGACACAATATGGAATTATTGGATGAAAAAGGACAATCTGCCTTGTGTGAAGCTGTGTGGAAGAAAGATAAAGCAGCCGTATCTGCATTAATTCGAATTGGCGCAGATCAAAATAGTCAGTGCATGAGAAAAATCCCACAAAGCTATAAAGATGTAGTAGGTTTGAGAAATATCGCATCACCACTTGTGACAACTTCGACAGTCGGAAGAACTGGAATTCCAGGAATACCAGTTGCAACAGCTGCTGAGACAGGATTAAGTACTGGTGCGAAAGTTGGTATCGGAATAGGTGCCGTCGCATTGGTCGGTGGAGGAATCGCGTTAGCTGCTGGTGGTGGCGGTGGTGGAGGAGCCTCTTCTGGCAGTGATGAACTATGTGTTGGATACCAAGCAAGTTGTTCTGTTGGATATGAAGAAGTCGTCGGTGATACCTGTCAATCGGGTGATACAACATTGGTAAAATGTCAACCTGCGACTTGTTCTGGATATCAAGCAAGTTGTTCTGTTGGATATGAAGAAGTCGTCGGTGATACCTGTCAATCGGGTGATACAACATTGGTAAAATGTCAGCCAGCAACATGTTCTGGATACCAAGCCAGCTGTTCTGTTGGGTATGAAGTTGTTTTCGGAGATACCTGTCAATTTGGCGATACAACATTGGTAAAATGTCAACCTGCAACTTGTTCTGGATACCAAGCGACTTGTTCTGTTGGGTATGAAGTTGTTTCAGGCGATACTTGCCAATCGGGCGATACAACATTGGTAAAATGTCAGCCAGCAACATGTTCTGGATACCAAGCGACTTGTTCTGTTGGGTATGAAGTTGTTTCAGGCGATACTTGCCAATCGGGCGATACAACATTGGTAAAATGTCAGCCAGCAACATGTTCTGGATACCAAGCCAGCTGTTCTGTCGGATATGAAGCTATTTCAGGCGATACTTGCCAATCGGGCAATGCAACATTGGTAAAATG
>SUUS01000004.1 GCA_015062395.1 Alphaproteobacteria bacterium | reverse complement strand
ACCATAAGATAACAGGGCTTGTTTATGGAGCTGGGGGCTCTTTTATCCAAGCTTGCTGTGACACAAGAGAATACGGTTCAAATCCAACTGCTTATTGGAATGGAAACTCTGCTCAATGTTGTAAGGGGCAGGTATATGAACCTTGGGAAGGTTCTGGTGAATATGACGATTGGGCATGTTGTGATGGCGAAGTCTATGATGTTTCTGATTATGAAAAAGGATGTTGTGAAAGCCCTGGTAGCGTGACAGATGCATTAGGTGGAGAGCAAGCTTGCTGTGAATCTGGCTATATAGGCATTTATATGGATGGATGGGCTGAATGTTGTCCAAATGAAAATGTTGCGCAATATGGAAGAGATTCTTATGAGTGTTGTACTCTTGAAGAAGAAGGCTATTCTCTAGTCAAAGCTCTTGGCGCACCATTTGACAAAAAAAGTTGCTGTTATAATTCAACAGAAGCTGTTTGGAATGGAAGCTATGTCCAATGTTGCTCTGAAGGCGAAGTTGCTGCTCAAGCTGATTCTGGTAAAGCACAATGTTGTCCAAAAGATAAACCGCAATTAACAAATTATGAGTTTTCTACTGATACTTCTAGTGTTTGTTGTGAAAAAGGTCAGAAGGCAGCGCGATACGGTTCACAATATCAATCATATGGTTGTTGTACAGATGGACGTGAACCTGTAAAAGCTCCTTCTGGAGAAACTTATTGCTGTTATCCAGGAGAAAAAGGTTTCGATGGTGTAACATACGATATTAAAAGTTATCTAAATCGCGAATCTGGATGCTGTCCTGTAAGTGTAGACGCAGAATATATAACAGATGAAGGACGGCCTGTTCCCATCACAGTCAAAATGAAAGTAATGACGGGTGGAACATTTGATGGAACTCCTGTTTCTAGATGTTGTACAGAAGATTCCATAACACGATGTTGTCAACCAGAAAAGCCATATGAAGTAAACGGATATTGTTGTAATCCTGGGGCTGAAGCTGCACGATATGCTTCTCAACATCAATCAGCCGGCTGTTGTGCAGATTGGCTAACAATGAAAACAGCGCCTTCTGGGGAAACTTATTGTTGTTATCCAGATGAAGATGCTTTCGATGGTGTAACATACGATATTAAAAGTTATCTAAATCGCGAATCTGGATGCTGTCCTGTAAGTGTAGACGCAGAATATATAACAGATGAAGGACGGCCTGTTCCCATCACAGTCAAAATGAAAGTAATGACGGGTGGAACATTTGATGGAACTCCTGTTTCTAGATGTTGTACAGAAGATTCCATAACACGATGTTGTCAACCAGAAAAGCCATATGAAGTAAACGGATATTGTTGTAATCCTGGGGCTGAAGCTGCACGATATGCTTCTCAACATCAATCAGCCGGCTGTTGTGCAGATTGGCTAACAATGAAAACAGCGCCTTCTGGGGAAACTTATTGTTGTTATCCAGATGAAGATGCTTTCGATAGTGTGACATACGATATAAAAACTTATCTAAATCGCGAATCTGGATGCTGCCCAGCAACAGACCCGACAACCGGGATCGCAATGAAAGTTATAACTTCCGGAACATTTGATGGAACTCCTGTTTCTAGATGTTGTACAGATAAATCAACATCCGCCGCTTGTTGTCAACCTGGTGATGATTATTTGTATGATTATAAAGATCGTTCAAAATTGATTGGATGTTGTAAACCTGGAACAACGCCAACGTATGAATGTTGTAAGGATGAAAATGGTAACTGTAGAGATCAACCTGATTGCGGAACTGCGTCATGTAAAGTTCTTCAACACCGACAGAACCTTCGCCTCCCCAAAGGTACTGCCTCAACGATATCATGCTAAAAACAGGAGCTGTATATAACGTTTGTTGTGATGGTGCGGCACCAACTCAGGTAGCAGGTGGAGGTGGAATGAATATCGACAATATGTATAACTGTTCGGGAAGTTGTACAGGAAATTGTGTTGCAACACTGGTTTCCCCATAAAAATAAAGGCGCATTATCGCGCCTTTGCTTTTATTAAATTTTTAAATTATTGCCTTTATTCCCGTTTATCACATCCGATTAAAACAAAGGGCGTTGCGTTGGTATCGTCCAATAAATTTATATCCATCCAAACAGCTCCATTTGAATCCAGCCCATCAGGAATTGAAGATGGTTCTCCTAATACTTCGGCATCAAACAAAATACCGGTATGCTGAAAACAACCTGGTTGATTGTTTTTATCTAAAAACTTTGTAAATAATATCACCTTCTCGCGTTTATTTTTATATTGAACGACATCACAATTTGTTTCTTCTTTAATTTCTCGGATTAATGTTTGTTCTGCTGTTTCATTTTCTTCTGGTGTTCCACCAGGTAAATCGTATAAACCTATATACGGCCCTCGCGCTTTTTTTATCACCAAAATCTTTTTGCCCTGACGAATAATACCATAAACACCTTTATGTTTTTTGGTAATCTGTAATTTTCCTATTTCAAAATCCATATTATTTTCCTACTAGTTTTACCTTGTTCTGAATATACCTTATAAAATAAAGCTTTATAAAAGTCAATCTAAACCACAAAATACAATTTCTGTTAAAAAATAAATAAAAACAAAAAAAGTTCTTGCAAAAGATAAAAAGCTGTGATATAAATCCCTTTGTTTTGATGTTATGGGTGTGTAGCTCAGGTGGTTAGAGCGTTACGTTGACATCGTAAAGGTCGCAGGTTCGAGTCCTGCCACACCCACCAATAATAAAATGGTTTTTCTTTATTTGTTTTACTTAAAAATTCCCTATTATCAAAAACCGAATTCTGTTCTCCCTATATAAAAAACACATTGACATTGGACGTAAAAAATCGTAAAATAATAATAAGAGGGTTATTTTATATTGTTCTAAAAAGGGGGCTTTATGCAATCATTTCAATGGCTTTTAGCTGGCGCATACCTTGTTCAACCTACGGAAGACGGAAAATTAGTTTTTGAGTTACCGTCTATCGCAGATGCTCCGTCTAATGCTTGTCTTTTTTATGATGGAAATGAACATGCTCTGCTTTACAGGAATGAGCAAAACGGAATAATACTGGATTATATAAACCCAGAAGTTCGAAACACATTACAAAAATCTACAACTGCATTAATTATAGAATTAAATACCGAAGATGGCGAGGTAAAAAGAAGTTATCCCGTCGCAGTAAAGTTGGTTGAAAAAATAAACGTCCAGTTTGCGAAAGGAGAAAAAGATGATAAAACAGATTAAAGATATCATATCTAAAGCGTCTTCTGCAACGAATCTTACTCTTCCTGTTATGGGAGCTAGTGCATTAACAAAAGCCGTTTCATCCACAATCAAAAAAGCAACTAACGATGAAGATGCAGCAAAAGCAATTCAGGTTGGCGTTCCTGCTGGTTTACTTGCTGCAGGATTGGCATCAACGGCAGTAGCAATTACCAGTCCAATAGCCATTCCAGCCATTATGGCAAGCGCATTGGTCACAGGCGCTGGTGCAGGCTTGTTTTTTTATAAGCTATCGAAAAATAAAAACAAAATTGCAGCGCAAATGCAAAAACATGGTTTCAAACCCCTTGGCGATTCTTTAGTCTGTGGAATCCATACGCTACCCAATAAAATGATGAAAAAGTTGGAAGGAACTAAAAGCTCATTAAAAGAAACGCTTACAAGCAAACAAGAACCAGAAAAAAAACAAATATCAAAAGCTTTGTTGCAACACGCACAAAAAGCAAATACGTAAAAAAACGTAACCTAGATAAACTTACACAATTCGAAAGGATTTGGTTATTCGAATGTGTATCCGTCAAATACAATTTTTGTTAACAGTAATTGTTTGCACAAACCCACTCCAGAAATACCTCCGTACTTTTGCTTTGTATGTTTTTCACCTGCATAAACTGCTGATTTAAAATCCATAATATATCCATCAGGCAAACGTGTTTCCCAATAAATCAGATATCCTTCTAAAGTAGCGACATCCCCTGCTTTTAAAATATCCAACCCTTTTTGTACAGCCGCAGAAGCAGCAATTGTATGGATATTTGTCAAATGCGTATCGTATAAATGGGCATATTTTCTATAAATCCCATAAGTATATTCATCATCATAGTCAAGACCTCCTGAACGGTATTCATGGCTGCCTTTTATTTTAGGATGTTTTGCAAACTCACCAACAACAAATGTAATATCTTGAGGAACTACTTCATCATATATTCTGGTAGTACCACTTTCATCAGCATCTCGAAAAGATTTTCCAATTGGATTTGTATATCGGTCCACGTAAATAACACGACCTGTTGATTGATATATTTTTAATAACTTAAACTTTATACGGTGTCCAGCTATTGTTGTTGTACGAAAACTGTCTTCTGGTAAATCAATATATACCTCATTATCTGAAATTGCTAATTCTTCTGAATAAGGCTTTCCAAAAAAACTCTGGTATACAAATCTTTTAACGCCCAAATAATTCCAAACGCCCCACAAAGCAACAAAAAAAATAAACGAATACTTCAGCAATCGCCTGATAGTTGAACCATAGATAAACATAAAATTTTTTATATTTGCGCCCAAAATCATCGCCCCTGACTACCTGCAGATGCAATTTGAACTGCTGTTGGCGCATTATTCGTTCCTGCATTATTGCCAGAATCGTTTGCAACAGAAGCTGTTTTCAAAGAATCTTTTAATGATGTTGTACTTTCTTGTTGCGCAACAGATGTATTTTTTTCAACTTCTAGAGCTGATAAACGTGCTTTTAACCCCATTTGCTGTTCATTTTTCATATTGTCTTGTGGCGTTAACGTTTGTATCTGTGCATCTGTTTTATTCTCTGCCAATTTTTTTTCTTGATAATCCCTTGCCCGTTTTTGAGCTTGGTATTCCAAATACATATCACTTTTTTTCACATCGTCATAAGCCGATATATTTTCCCAAAATTTATCAGCCTTCATCAAATCTTCTTTTGTTAATAAATCTTCACCCAAAACGCCCAATAAACCATCAACTGAAAATTTATGCTTTCCAGTTTGTTCTAGCTTGTTTGCCCAAGGTTCTATATAATTCTTTTTTAAAAAATCGCTATTTAATAATTCTACAGCTGCAGCTCGTTTTGCCTCTGAAGTTGTTTTTCCTTGTCTTATAGCATCATCAAAAGCCTTTCCATATGAATTGGTATCTACGAAATAATAATACGCATTTCTATTTTCAGCTGAATTTTCTTTTTGCTTTTTATCGTATATAAAACCCATTTGTTCAGAATAAGCTCTGGCTTCTAAAACGCCTTGTAATAATAATTGAGACGACCTATCCAATCCTGAAATACCAGAACCACCATGTCCTAAATCTGTAGCACTAAAGCCATTTTTTTCCAACTTTTTTATATCTCTAGCATGTTGGACCTCATGATGTGCATACGTTTCACATGCTGCATTATTATTTAATTCTTTAAATGATTTTGGATTGATAACGATAGCATTCAAAGCTGTTTGATGCCCAGCTAAAGTCGTCCTGTCTGACGAATAAAGATGTACATTGTTTTCTTTCATGAACGCCAAATCGTCTTTAGGGATATACTGAATTAAACTTTTATCCATCCCCTGCTTCATTCCAGAACCTAAAGCTGAAAAACCTCTATATATCGAACTGACTGCACCCGTTAGGACTTTTCCCTTTGCCACCTTAACGTCTGTCCACCCTTCTGAAGCAGACATTTTTATCCCGTCCCAAATATATGCAATATCGTCTTTTACTTTTGCCATAATCCAATCCTCCGTTCTTATTATTATACCAGCTTTGCAAGGTTATTTCAACTTAAAAATGCAACTGGGCATTTTCAATAAAAGAACATCCTTTTGTAATGGCATTTAGCTCATCAACAACCGTTGGATAAATTTCAGGATTATCCAAAGTTAAAAAATCGACACTGCTATGTTTATGAGGTTCGTTATTTTTAATTTTTCCTTCATAAGATAAAACTTCAAAAAATAAATGAATATGCGTTTTGGTAGGTTCAACCAAACAAAAACGTAAATCAGATGTATTGACATGAATATCTAATTCTTCTTTTAGCTCTCGAACACACGCATTTAAAACAGTTTCATCTTCATCAACATGTCCACCTGGCAACATATAATATCCATCACACTTTCCTGTATTTTCTCTTTTCACAAATAAAAATTTATCTGCTTTGCGAAAAACAAAAATAACGCTTATTTTCTTCAATTCATAGACCATATTCAAACTCCTTTTTCTTAAAGTTTAATAAATCACACCTATAAAATCAAATAGATATTTGAAAAAAAATGTTTTTTATGCTAAAATAATAAAATAGGAGATTAAAAATGAGCGAAGCGTCAAAATTATACGATGAATTTTTAAAAAGCAAGCTAGGAAAACCCTATGCTGGAAAACAGGCTGCTCGAAATTTAATTGGGCGCTGTTTACATGGGATAACAAGACATCCTAAAATATCAGCGCTTTGGCTACAGCATCATTGATCGGAACGCCTGCATTTCCTGCATTAGGAGCTATTGCGTTTCCCAGTCTGTGTTCAGCTTTTTTAGGTTCTGCAGCTAAAAAAGACGAAAAAATCGCTCGGGAATTTTTAATGAATGTCGGCATCCGAAAATCCAATGCATTTAACAAATTTTTACAAACAAAAGGTATCAGTGGAAAAACTCAAGAAGAAGCCATTGAATACTGCTTGAAAAAAAGTGCGCCAATTTTGGGTGGTTTTAAGGAGTTTCAAAAAGAAATGCCTGATGCAGTTCAAAAAATAGTTCGTGCAACAAGCGAAGCTGATTTACCTTATTACAGAACGCCAGGCGTACTTCGCAATGAACTGATGCAAAAACACATGGTCAAACGGGGCACTGCTGGTGGTATTATTCAAGGTGTAAAAAACATTCTAACTGGCGAAGAAAAAATCGTCCAAAAGTTAGCTGAAGAAGAACTAGCTAAACAAGGTATTGCGTTGGAAACAAAAACGGCAACTCGTACGTTAGCAGAAGCTACAGCTGAAGTTTCATCCAAAAGACTGGCTGAAGAAGTCGCTGAAAAAACAGCTGTTTCCATTCCTAAAATTGCGCAAAACACTGTTTCTGTAGCAAAAAGCACTGCTCAAAAAGCAGGACGTCTTCCATTAAGTAAAAAATTGGTTGAAAAAATTGGTACAGAAACAATGAAAAAAACAGGGGCAAAGTTAGCAACAATGGCAACCCTTAAAATGGGAGCAAAAAAAATCCCTATTATAGGAGCTTTATTCGGTGCAGGTTTTGCAATCAATCGCGCTCTAAATAACGATTGGACGGGTGCTGGAATGGAATTTGCCTCTGGCGTTGTCAGCTGTTTCCCTGGATTTGGAACAGTGGCATCCATTGGTATTGATGGCGCTTTGATTGCAAAAGATATGGCTGGGGGACGTTAAAATGCAACAAATGAAATCGTACACAACTTTTTTTAATGAAAAAGGGGACTTGATTATTGTCATACCATTCATAGAAGGAAGCACCCCTTTTCACCCCAGAATTTTGTATGATGGAAAAGAACATGCTTTATTTTATCGCCAGCCAACTGAAAGCATTATATTAGATTATTTAAACGAAGTTGCACAGATTATTTTAAAGCAAGGAAGAAAAGTTTTAATGTTTGAAGTAAACTTAACCACACAAGACATTGTCACTGACTATTTTGTCCCCGTCGTCATCACAGAAAAATTACCAAATTTTGACCTTTCTGAAAAAGCACCACAAGATAGTTAATCTTGCTTTGCTAAATTACCAAAGTACGTATATTTTCCTTCAAAGTACAGTTTAGCTGTCCCTGTTGAACCATGACGTTGCTTTGCGACAATCGCTTCAGCTTGCTTTTCTAAATCAATTTTTTTCTGTTCCCATTCTTGACAACGTTTTTGGAATGCTTCGGTTGTTTCGCGTTCTTTTTGTATTGGTTGTTCGTTCATCAAATAATAAACTTCCCTGAAAACAAACATCACAATATCTGCATCCTGCTCAATAGAACCTGATTCGCGCAAGTCCGATAATTGAGGTCGTTTATTATCTCTGGATTCAACCAAGCGGCTTAACTGCGATAAAACAATAACTGGCACATCCAATTCTTTTGCCATAATTTTTAAAGTTCTTGTCATTTCTGATAAAGCCTGAACACGATTTTCTGCCCGACCACTTTCTTGAATTAATTGCAAATAATCAATAACAATCAGCCCCAAACCATGACTTTTATCACGTTTAATCCGTCTGGCTCGATTGCGAATCGCATTAACCGTCACACCAGGCGTTTCATCAACCAACAAAGGCAAATCATTAATATCTTTAATTGCCTCTGCCAATTTTTCAAATTCTGCTTGCTCAATTTTTCCAGAAGATATGCGATGTCCTTCTATTTGAGTATAGTTAGAAATAACACGTCCTAACAATTCTGCCATTGACATTTCCAAAGAAAAGAACAAAACAGATTTTTTTTCTGCATTTTTCTTATTTTCTTCTCTAAAATGTTGCGCAACATTAGCTGCAATACACGTAGCTAATGCCGTTTTACCCATCGCAGGACGTCCTGCTAAAACGATTAAATTTGATTTTCTTAATCCACCCAACAAACTATCCAAATCAACCAATCCAGTAGGTACGCCCCCCACACCATTTGGGTTATTCATTGCCTCCTGTGTCATAGACAATAAATCATATGCCCCTTCTTTTAATGGCTTTGGTCCCCCTTCTAATTCGCCTTCATTAGCCAGTTCATAAAGCATTTTTTCAGCGTTTTCAATTTGCTTGACTGCAGAATTATCCAAAGAAATTTCAAACGCATCGTTGACAACATCTGTTCCCAATCCAATAAGTTGTCGTCTCATATAACGATCAAAAATTTGTGTTCCGTAATCACCAGCATTAATTGTTGTCGTCGATGAGGATGCCAACTGATACAAATAATCAGCCCCACCAACATCATCCAAAGTTCCTTGAGAAGAGAAAAAATCCTTTAACGTAATAGGATCGGCTAAACGACCTCGTTCAAGCAAAGTCTGACAGGCTTTGAAAATTTTACCATGCGCATCAGAAGCAAAATGTTCTGGCTTTAAAAATTCATCGACCTTTTCCATTGCTCGATTATTTGTCAAAATAGCCCCCAGCAAAGCTTGTTCTGCTTCTAAACTTTGTGGTGGTAATCTCATATTAGAATTTTCTTTTATCTCACTCATCTGCTTTAACCTTTTATTAACTTTATAAATAACATAACTAAAAAATTTTCAAATGTAAACAAAAAAAAGACAATTAATACTTGACCTTTACCCCCTGCTCGTGGTATCCCTTAAGAAGCATATATGTGTAAACACCAAAGGAGCTGAAAAGAATGGATAAACGTCCTCATATGCCCGTTTTGTTGCAAGAGGTTATAGAATCTCTGCAAATAAAGGAAAATGGTGTGTACGTTGATGGTACTTTTGGTGCTGGTGGCTATACGCAAGCCATTTTAGATGCGAATCCGACAACTTGCGTTATTGCCATTGATCGAGACAAAACAGCCATTGATGCAGGTCAAGCATTGGTAGAAAAATATGCACCACGTCTTACTTTACTACAGGGCTGTTTCGGTGACATGGATTCTTTAGTTCAGCAAGAAGTAGATGGTGTCGTTTTAGACATTGGTGTTTCTTCGATGCAAATAGACCAACCAGAACGTGGATTTTCTTTCCAAAAAGATGGACCTTTGGATATGCGAATGGGACAAACGGGACAAACGGCTGCAGACGTTGTCAACACTATGGATGAGCAACAGCTGGCTGATGTTATATATCAGTACGGAGAAGAACGTTTTTCAAGAAAAATTGCAAAAGCTATTGTATCTCGCAGAAAAGAAAAAAAATTTGAAACAACTTTGGATTTGGTTCAAACGATTCACAGCGTTATGCCTCATAAACCAGGCGATATTGACTCGGCGACCCGTACATTTCAAGCTCTTCGTATATTTGTCAATGATGAATTAGGTCAGTTAGAAAAAGGATTGACTGCTGCAGAATCTATCTTAAAAGATAAAGGCGTTTTGTCTGTCGTCACATTTCATTCATTGGAAGATAGAATCGTTAAAACTTTTTTCCAAAAAGCATCTGCACCCTCCTGTCACACCAACAAATACAAAAAGACAGAACAAAAAAATTATCGTTTTCAATTACAAACGAAAAAACCTGTCAGTGCAACAAATGAAGAAGTAAAAATAAACCCACGCTCTAGAAGCGCTCATTTGCGCAGTGCTATCCGAAATAAGGAGATTGTTCAATGAAGCGCTTTATTTTTTACTTTCTTTTCGGCTTTTTTGCTTTTTTTTCTGCAACAGGTATGTTTATCTTAAAATATCACGTCATGGCAAAAGAAAACCGTTTGGCTCAAATGCATAAACAAATCACATATAACAATCGCAGTATCCATATATTAAAAGCAGAATGGACAAACTTAAATAATCCAGAAAGGCTACGTATTTTAGCAAAACAAAATACATCTTTACAAAAGACAAAACCCTCTCAAATTTTAAAATGGTCCGATATTTCTTTTAAGGAGAGCGATTAAAATGTTTTTGTTCTACCGTCAAAAAAAAGAAGAGCTTTATCCAATAGGAAAAGAAATCCCACTAAAAGACAACGATACTTATCGTTTTTTAGATTCTATTACGGTACATGCACTTAAAACAGGAAAAACCAGAATGATGGTTTTAGCTTACTTATTTTTAATTGCTTTTATTATCATTGGAATACGTTTATTTGATCAAACAATTTTAAAACAAAGTATTAAGACTCATAACAAGAGTATTTTATCAACATCTCGTCCTGTTTCCAGAGCAGATATTGTAGATAGAAAAGGACGCATTCTGGCAACCAGTTTGCCGATTGTTGATTTATATGTTGATGCTCGCTATATGCCTGATGCGCATAAAATGGCTGAAGATTTAATTTCGATTTTCCCTGATTTAAATAAAGAAAATTTAATAAAAAAGCTTTTATCAAAAAACAGTTTCATCTATTTACGCAGGAATTTAACACCTCAAGAACAATATGCAGTCAACCGTTTGGGATATCCTCAATTAAATTTCGAAGCATCTGAACGACGCGTTTATCCACACAGTCATTTATTTTCGCATCTAATTGGTTTTACTAACATTGATAATGTTGGAATTGCTGGCATAGAAAAACAATACGAAAACATATTAACACAAAATCAAGATGCATTAACTTTATCCGTCGATATACAAATTCAAGACATTGTCCATACAATTTTATCTGAAGCAGTTGAAAAGTTCACGGCTGATGGCGCAGTTTGTTTGGTTTTAGATGCAAAAACAAGCGAAGTGCTTGCAATGGTTTCTTTGCCTGATTTTGATTTAAATAAAACGCCTATTGATCCAAACACCATTTCTTTGAATAAAGCAACAGTTGGAATGTATGAGTTGGGTTCTGTAATGAAACCTTTTACGGTGGCTTTTGGATTGGAAAGTGGATTAATTACACCCCAATCAGAAATTGAAGCTTTTAATCCGTATAAATTGGCAAAGGGTCGAACCATTACAGATTTTCAAGCAGAAGATCGTATATTAACCGTTCCAGAAATTTTAATTTATTCCAGCAACATCGGAACAGCTAAAATTGCACAAATGCTGGGACCACAAGTACAAAGAGACTTTTTAAATCGCTTTCATTTTTTATCTATTTTAGATATAAATTTACCAGAAAAAGGGCACCCCATTGTTCAAAAAAAATGGGATGATGTTGAAACTGCGACTATTGGTTATGGATATGGTTTGGCTGTATCCCCTCTTCACTTGGCCAGCGCCTTTAATGCTTTAGTGAATAATGGTCTGTATCAATATCCAACATTCATCAAAGATGGAAATAAAAACGCTGTATATGAACAATTATTGTCTGAAGAAACCTCTCAACAAATACGACAAATGTTGCGTGGTGTCGTTAAAATCGGTTCAGCCAAAACAGCAAACGTCACAGGTTTTAACGTCATAGGAAAGACAGGAACGGCACAATTACAAGACCCCAAAACAGGAAAATATATAGAAGGAAAAGTAAGAACTTCATTTATTGGAACTTTTCCAATGGACAAACCAAAATATATCGTGTATGTTATGATGGAAAACCCAGCCAAACGAAAAGAAGACTGGTATTTCAATACTGCTGGTTGGAACGCATCGCCTACAGCTGGCAAAATTATTGAAGCCATCGCGCCTATGCTAGGTATCGAGCAAAAAGAAGAAATTCCATCTGCTTCGTATATGCAAAGTGCGTATGATTATGCTTTAGAAAAAAAGAAAAAAAAGGGTAGATAAAATGATATTGTCTGAATTATTAAAAAAAGCTGAAATTACAACGCCTTTTGAAGCTGATTTTGAAATAACAGGAATTGCCTGTGATTCTAGAAAAGTTGAAAAAGGAAATTTATTCATTGCTGTAAATGGAAATAAAGAAAGTGGTCTTTCTTACATTCCAGAAGCTATTTCAAATGGTGCAGTTGCAATTTTAACAGACACACCTGTTGAAGCGCAAATCCCAGTTTTTGAAGTTAAAAATGCCAGACAAGCAATGGCTAAATTGGCGTCTTTATTTTATCAAAATTACCCTGAAAATTTATTGGCTGTCACAGGAACAAATGGAAAAACTTCTACTGTCTTTTTTGTTCGTGAAATTTTGGAAGCTCTTGGAAAAAATGCTGCCAGTATTGGCACATTAGGCGTTCAGTCCAAAAATCATCATTCATATGCAGGAATGACAACAACAGACAGTATTACCTTAAGTAAAGATTTACAAACGCTGTCAGAAAACAGTGTAAATTACGTAGCATTAGAAGCATCCTCGCATGGTTTGGACCAAGACAGATTAAGTGGATTAAAATTCAAAGCTGCAGCATTTACAAACTTGACACGCGACCATTTAGATTATCATCAAAATATGGAAAATTATCTGATGGCAAAAATGCGTTTATTTACTGAATTAACAACGCAAACAGCCGTATTAAACGCAGATATACCAGAATTTACAACTATTCAAAAAATTTGCCAGCAAAAGGGATTAAATGTTATTTCCTATGGAAAACAAGGGCAACAAATACGTTTAATAAATCAAAAACTTTATGAAACAGGACAAGATTTAACATTAGAAGTATTCGGAGAAAGATACGATGTCCATCTGCCAGTTGCAGGAAACTTTCAAGGCTATAATGTATTAGCAGCTATCGGTTTGGTTTTATCTTTAAATTTTGCAATCCCTGATGTTATAATGGCATTGTCTCACTTAAAAAGTCCAGCTGGCAGAATGGAATTAATTGCTCAAACAAAAACTGGGGCGACTATTTTTGTTGACTATGCACATACACCTGATGGACTTGAAACAGCGTTGACCTCATTGAAAAGACAAACAAAAGGCAAACTTTATGTTGTTTTTGGTTGTGGTGGGAACAGAGATCGTGGAAAACGTCCTATTATGGGACAAATAGCAGCACAATTAGCTGATTACGTTATCGTCACAGATGACAATCCCCGTTTTGAAGATGCAGCCGAAATTCGTTCAGAAATTATGCAAGGCTGTCCCAATGCACATCCGATTGCAGACAGAGCAAAAGCGATTTATCATGCGATTCGAAAACTGCAAAAAGCAGATTGCTTGTTAATTGCAGGTAAAGGTCATGAAGAAGGACAAATGATTAATGGATTTAACCATCCTTTTAACGATCGCATCCAAGCGCTGTTAGCCTTAAAATCACAAGAAGAAAAACCATTATGGACAAGCGATGAATTGAAAAAAGCAACTGGGGGAAAAGCTTACAAAGCATTCATTGGCTATGGTGTTTCTATTGATTCAAGAACGATTATCCCTGGAGATATTTACGTTGCGTTAAAAGGAGAAAAATTTGATGGACATGATTTTGTTGCCGATGCACTCCAAAAAGGTGCTGCGGCAGCGATTGTTAGCAGAGATGTACCTCAAGTTGACCAAACAGATAAATTATTCTTTGTCACTAATACAGATGAAGCATTAGAGGATATGGCAAAATATGCTGTACAAAATTCAAAAACAATTAAAATTGGTATTACTGGTTCATCAGGAAAAACTACATCCAAAGAAATGCTAGCAACAGCTTTAAAAGGACAAGGAGAAGTTCATTTTACGCAAGGAAACTTAAACAACCAATGGGGGGTTCCTTTAACTTTGGCCCGTATGCCCAGGTTGGCCAACTGGACGATTATTGAAATGGGAATGAATCATATTGGTGAAATGGAATATCTATCTTATTTGGTAAAACCAGACATTGTACTGATTACAATGATTTGTTCGGCACATCTTGAATTTTTTAAAGACGTTCAACAAATTGCTGATGCAAAATCCGAAATCTTTAAATTTATGAATAAAAATGGGGCTGTTTTCTTAAATGCAGATAATGATCAATTCCAACATTTAAAACAAAGAGCTTCTGAAAATGATATTTCTCATATTTATTCATTTGGTTCCAAGCCAGAAGCTTCCGTAAAATTATTAAACTACGCCATAAACAAAGAAGGGTCGATTGCTCAAATACAAATTAATGGACAAATAAAACAACTTCAGCTTCAATTAGCAGGATTACATTTTATTCAAAATGCCTTGGGAGTATTGGGCGTTGTTTTGGCGTTAGGTGCTGATGTGGATAAAGCGATAGAAAACTTAAAACACATTAAACCGTTAAAAGGTCGTGGTGCAACACTGCAAAAAGAAATAGATGGAAAAACGATTACATTTATTGATGATGCTTATAATGCAAATCCTGCATCAATGGCAGCCTCACTAGACGTTCTGTCTCGTTATCCTGGAAGGAAAATTGCTGTTTTGGGTGAAATGAAAGAACTGGGTACAGAATCCAGACAACTACATATAGGCTTAAAAGACATTATTGAAAAAAATAACATAGACCTTGTTTTTACGATAGGAGAAGAAATAAAACAACTCTTTGATGTTCTTCCTGAAAGCAAAAAGGCTGTTGCTGTTTTAAATGCACCTGAAGTAATAGAATCGTTAAAAGCAGTTCTGCAAGATGGAGATACTGTTTTGATAAAAGGTTCTAACTCTATGCGTTTAGACAAAATTTTGGAGGCTTTTCAATAATGCTTTTTTCAGTTTTATCTTCGAATGTTTTAATGTCTTGTTTAATCGCTTTTTTAACAGCATATCTGCTTTGTTTTTTAGGTATGCCCAAATTTATAAACAAAATGAAAAGCTTAAAAAAAGAACAACCCATCAGATTAAACGGTCCTCAAACGCACCTTACCAAAAAAGGAACGCCAACAATGGGGGGGATTGTTATATTATTATCAACATTGGTTTCTGTGTTGTTGTGGTGTCCCCTTACAAATGGCTTCCTTTGGATTTTAATTTTTGTAATGTTATCTATGGGACTTTTAGGGTTCTATGACGATTTTTGCAAGTTAAAAAGTTCTTCCCCAAATGGTATTTCTGAAAACAAACGATTGCTCATTGAATTTATCGTCGCAACCATCGCTATACTTTTTGCAATGTATTTAACGCCCACAAAAGTAATGACAGCACTACAAATACCTTATTTTAAAACAGTATTTGGATTAAGTTTTCTTTATGTTGTTTTTGCCGCATTCGTTTTTACAGGAACCGTCAATGCCGTTAATTTAACCGATGGATTAGATGGATTGGTTTCCGTACCATTAATTATTTCTTTTATTTGCTTTGCCATATTGGGAATAATCACAGGAGATTTAACTTTAGCCAGACGGGTTTCGCTTTTTTATATACCAGATGTTTGGGTTATTAGTATTTTTGCATCAGCATCCTGTGGAGCGCTTTTAGCATTTTTATACTACAATAAAAAACCTGCTCAAATTTTTATGGGAGATATCGGTGCTCTAGGAATGGGGGCTGTATTGGGAATGATGGCCATTTGTTTACATCAGGAATTATTACTGGCTATTATCGGTTCATTATTTGTCATCGAAGCGCTGTCGGATGTGATACAAGTATTTTCATACAAACGTTTTAAAAAACGGATTTTTTTAATGGCGCCTATTCATCACCATTTTGAAAAAAAAGGATGGAGTGAAGTCAAAGTTGTTCGCTGCTTTTGGTTGTTTTCATTTTTTATGGGATTGATTGGATTGGCTACATTATTATGAAAATACGAAAACTTTATTTAAAAGCAAAGATTTCTTTTTTCGAATGGACAAGAACACTTGACAGAGGGCTATTGTGGGCGATTTTAGCATTGATTGCCTGTGGGATATTTTTAACTTTTTCAGCCTCTCCTGCAGTGGCTCAACGCGTTATAAAAAACAAAGATTCTTTTTACTTTATAAAAAAGCAATTATTTTTTCTTGTCCCTTCAATTACTTTAATGTTTGGTGTATCTATGTTATCGCCCAAACACATCAGACGACTCTGTTTTTTAGTTTTTTTAAGTTTTTTTGTCTTGTTATGTTGCACTTTGTTTTTCGGAATGGAAGTAAAAGGATCAAAAAGATGGATTTATTTTCCAGGATTTTCAATACAACCATCTGAATTTATTAAACCAGCTTTTGCTGTTGTTTGCGCTTGGATTTTCGCATCAGGACGCTTAATTAAAGGTTTTCCAGGAATTCCTATTGCTGGATTTATTTATTTAGTTGTTATTAGTTTATTATTATTACAACCTGATTTTGGAATGACAGTCACAATTTCTGCCATCTGGGGAGCTCAACTATTTCTGGCAGGAATTTCTTTTTGGTGGATAACATTATTATCTTTACTGGCAATAGGTGGATTTGGAGCAGCATACGTCTTACTGCCTCACGTTCAAAGTCGAATTAATCGTTTTTTAAATCCTGATGTGGGCGATTCGTTTCAAGTAGATACTTCATTAGCTGCATTTAATAATGCTGGATGGTTTGGACGTGGTCCAGGAGAAGGTATCATAAAAAGTAAACTGCCCGATGCTCATACTGATTTTATTTTAGCAGTTGCGGCTGAAGAATACGGTTTTTTATTAAGCATAGTCGTCGTTTTTTTGTTTGCTTTTATTGTTTTTCGTGGTTTTTACATTATGAGTAAAGAAAAAAATTTATTTAATATGCTTGCAGTAGCTGGACTTTTAACTCAATTTGGTGTACAAGCATTTATTAATATGGGATCAACATTAAGCTTGCTTCCAACAAAAGGAATGACCCTACCCTTTATTTCTTACGGTGGTTCATCATTACTTTCGTTGGCATTAGGGTTTGGCGTTATTTTATCCTTAACACGCAGACATCCGACTCAAGGAGGATTGGAATGAAAAAAAATTTAATTTTAATTACAACAGGTGGTTCTGGTGGCCATGTTTTTCCTGCTCAAGCTGTAGCAACCTGTTTAAAAAAAGAAGGCTACGAACTAGCTTTTGTCACAGATAACAGAGGAAAAAAAAGGATTAAAGGAATTCTAGCGTCAATTCCAAATTACTCTGTTTGTGCTTCTTCCGTTAGTGGCAGAGGTCTTTTGGGTAAAATTATCGCCCTATCCAAATTGGGTATTGGAACGTTTCAAGCCATTCGGTTATTATTAAAAATAAAACCTAAATTAGTTGTTGGTTTCGGAGGATATGCTTCAATCCCTTCTGTTTTAGCAGCCCAATTTTTGCATATTCCTGTTGTTTTGCACGAACAAAATGCTATTTTAGGAAAGGCAAATCGTTTATTGGCAAGAAAAGCTAAACTGATTGCAACATCATTTACACCAACAGGTCAACTTCCTGCTTTTGTTAAAACAGTTCAAACAGGAATGCCTGTCCGACCAGAAATCATAGAAAAAAAAGAGACTCCTTATCCGACGGATACAACAGAATTTCATTTACTTATTATTGGGGGAAGTCAGGGAGCCAGAGCCTTCAGTGATATTTTACCAAAAGCTATTGTAGCTCTTTCCCCAGAATTAAAGGGTAAACTTGTATTAACGCAACAAGTACGTGCTGAAGATATGAACAGAGTCGAAGAAGAATATCGAAATTCTGGTATCAAAAATATCCAATTAGCACCTTTTTTTGACAACATTCCAAATTTATTAGCCAATGCGCATTTGGTTATTTCTCGGTCGGGGGCTTCGTCTTTAGCTGAATTTTCTATGGTGGGAAGACCTGCATTATTAATGCCATTACCAACAGCTGCAGATAATCATCAAACTGCAAACGCACGTATTTGGACTGCTGGAGGGGCTGGGTGGCTTATCATAGAAAAAAATACAACCGTTGAAAATATCACGTCAAGATTAACAGATTTGATGGAAAATCAAAATTTATTGCAAAGAGCTGCTTTTTGTGCTAAAAACTCCAATCCCAAAACAAGCGCTGATGAAGCTTTAGCAAAAGAAATTATTAAAATTTTAAAGGATTGCAAATGATTTATTTTAAAAACAGACTCGTTCATTTTTGTGGCATAGGTGGAATAGGTATGAGTGCCATTGCCGAAAACCTGCAAGCTATGGGTATTCGTGTTCAAGGTTCGAATGATGTTGAAAATGCAAATACAAAAAGATTAGCAAGCAAAGGAATTCCTGTTTTTATCGGACAAAAAGATCCTCATGTTATCGACAACGCAGATGTCGTAATTGTTTCCACAGGCATTCCAAAAGATTTACCAGAACTAAAAGCTGCTGTTGAAAAAGGTCTGCCCGTTGGACATAGAGCAGAAATGTTAGCTCAAATTATGCGTTATAAACAAGGGGTAGCTGTTGCTGGAACGCATGGAAAAACAACAACTTCATCTTTAATTACTCATTTAATGATAACAGGACAAATGCAACCATCTGCGATTGTCGGTGGCGTAATGAATAATTACGGAACAAATTCTGTTCTAGGAAGCAGTGATTGGATTGTTGCAGAAGCAGATGAATCTGATGGTAGTTTTTTACGATTAAATAAAATGATTTCTGTCGTGACCAGTATGGATCCAGAACACTTGGATTATTACGGTTCTGTTGAACAAATGAATTTAGCATATATGCATTTTTTACAAACAACCTCATTCTATGGTTTCTGTGTTGTTTGTACAGATCATCCTGTTGTTAAAGAAACAATCCAAAAAGTAAAATATCGCAAAATCATTTCTTACGGTTTGAATGATGACGCATTTATTCAAGCAATCAATATCCAAATCAAAGCAGGCGAATTAAAATTCGATATTAAAGTTGGGGACAAAATCTATAGCAACTTTATTTTACCGATGTTTGGCAGACATAATATCCTGAATGCTTTGGCTGCTTTTGCTGTTGTTTATCATTGTGGAATGGATATTGAAAAAATTAAAGCAGGTTTTGCTTCTTTTGAAGGTGTACAAAGGCGCTTTACGAAAAGAGGTTGTGTTGATGGAATTCATATCTATGATGATTATGGACATCATCCAGAAGAAATCAAAGCAACACTGAATGCAGCAAAAGAAGCTACACCAAATAATAAAGTTATAGCTGTTTTTCAACCACATAGATATTCTCGTTTTGCTGATTTAATGGATGAATTTGCTCTTGCTTTTGATAAAGCTGATATTTTGTTAGTTTCTGATGTTTACGCTGCAGGGGAAACGCCCATCGAAGGAATAAATAAAGAAGCGTTTATCAAAAAAATAAATCATCCGAATGCTTTGACAATTTCATCATCTAGTGATATGAATGAAAAGATAGCGACTGTTGCCACATCTGGCGATTTAGTCATAGGACTTGGCGCAGGAGATGTATCGAAATGGATGTCTGAATTGCCAAGATATTTAGAAGAAAGGAAAAAATAAAATGTTATTTAGTTTATTAAAAAAGATATTTTCAAGACATCTTCATTTTGTTTTTCCAGCAACAAAAGCCGAAATTAAAACGAATATTTCTTTGGCAAAAAAAACATGGATGGGCGTCGGAGGAAACGCAGAGTTTTACTTTGAACCAGCCGACGAAAAAGATTTATGTAATTTTATAAAAGACAAACCTGCCATTCCAATGCTTATTCTAGGTGGTGGTTCTAATATCATCGTTCGTGATGGTGGCGTACCAGGAATTACTATTCATTTAGGAAAACCTTTTGCTTCTGTCGTACAACAAGGTAATGACATTATCTGTGGCGCAGGATTGTTAAGTGTTGATTTAGCTCGATTCGCACAAAAATGTGGTCTGTCTGGTTTTGAATTTTTATCTGGGATTCCAGGGACTGTAGGGGGCGCACTTCGAATGAATGCTGGCGCATATGGTTCAGAAATTAAAGACATTTTAAAAACCGTTAGAGTCGTTGATTCGTCAGGTCAAATTCAGGAAATGACTCCTCAATCGGATTTTTTCAAATATCGTGAAAATGCTTTACCAGATGACTGGATTTTTATTGGAGCAACTTTTAAAGGTATTCCTGAAGATACCGATAAAATTGCACAAAAAATGCACGAATTTAAAACTAAAAGAGAATCAAACCAACCTCAAGGCGTCAAAACGTCTGGTTCAACATTTAAAAATCCAGATGGTTTAAAGGCATGGGCTTTAATCGACAAAGCTGGATGCAGAGGATTGAAAAAAGGTGATGCAATCATATCTGAAAAACACGCTAACTTTTTAATAAATCAAGGAAAAGCAACCAGTGCTGACGTAGAAGGCTTGGGTGAAGAGGTCAGAAAAAGAGTTTATGAAAAATGTGGTGTGATGTTGGAATGGGAAGTAAAAAGAGTAGGCATATCAAAACAACAGGAGGAAGAATAAATGAAAAAAGTTGTTGTTGTTGCTGGAGGTCTTTCTAGTGAAAAAGAGGTATCATTACAAACAGGCAAAGGTGTTTTTGAAGCACTTTTAACCAAAGGATATGATGCTCATTTAGTTCAACTGACCGAAGATATTCCATTATTTGTAGAAACATTGAAACAAATCAAACCTGATGTTGTTTTTAATGCTTTACACGGAAAATTTGGAGAAGATGGAAACATCCAAGGATTGCTGAATTTAATGGGTATCCCTTATACTCACTCTGGCGTTTTAGCATCTTCTGTCGGAATGGATAAACACTTTGCTAAAATGGCGTTTAATATGGCAGGTATTCCTGTAGCACCAGAAAAAATCGTCACTTTAAGCGATATAAAAAGTGGCATTAGTTTACCATATCCATATGTTATTAAGCCCATTAATGAAGGTTCTTCTGTCGGTGTATTTATTATTGAAAACGAACAACAAGAACAAAATTTGATTGTTTCGTGGCCTTTTGGTGGCGCAAAAGTCATGATGGAAACATATATTCCAGGTCGAGAAATGACTGTTTCTGTTATTAATGGAAAAGCTATTGCAATTACTGAAATTGCTCCCAAAACAGGTTTTTATAATTATGAAAATAAATATCTTGCTGGTATGAGCGAACACATTGTTCCTGCAAACCTTCCATTAGATGCTCAAGAAAAAATGATGCAATTTGCACAAAAAGCGCACGTTATTCTGGGATGCAGAGGCGCTTCTAGAACGGATTTCAGATACGATGATACAAATCCACAAAAACCACACATCGTTGCGTTGGAAATAAATACTCAACCAGGTATGACTCCATTATCATTATTACCTGAAGCGGCAAAATATGCTGGCATTTCTTATGAAGATTTGGTATCTTTATTAGTAGAGGAAGCAGCATGCGAACAATAAAAAAGACTCAAAAGCAAAAAAACAATTCATTTAAAATATGGATTCACCGTATTTTTAGTGTTTTTTTGACTACAGTCTTTATCATATTAGTTGTTCTTTGCTTGTGGTCTGTTTATAACGGCTACGCACAAGAAAAATGGAATATGTTCATAAATAAATTTCATACTACTCTAGGAAACATTGGCTTCGAATTAAATAATGAAGCGCTTATTACTGGCCGAAAAAGAACGTCTGAAGCACAAATAATCGAAGCATTAAATATCCCCCAAAACAAGTTAATAACAACTTTGGATTTAAACCGTATCCAAGAAAATTTAGAAAAACTACCTTGGATTAAACAAGCATCTGTTAGACGGCAATTACCTAATATCTTGCATATTTATTTAAACGAACGCAAACCGATAGCTCTATGGCAAAAAGAACAAAAACATTTTCCTGTTGATGAAAATGGAGACATTGTCAATTCCATGTGTGACGAATGTGTTTATCTGCCCATTGTTGTTGGAAAAAATGCACCACAAAAAGCACCCGAATTAATTAAGGCTCTTGAAAAATTTGAGATATTATACACACGGACTATTTCAGCAGTATTAGTATCGTCCAGACGTTGGAATCTGTATATTGATGATATAGAAAATGGCGTTATTGTTCTGTTGCCAGATACAGATTTGACCGAATCATTAAAACGATTGGATGATTTACAGAAAGAACATAGAATACTGGATAAAAAAATACGTAAAATAGATTTACGTCAAGAAGATAAAATCATCATAAAACCAGATGGGAAAGATGCCATCATCTCTGATAAGAAAGGAGATAAATAATGGCTAACCATTTAATTAAAAATGGCTATATTTCTGCATTAGATATTGGTTCGGGAAAAATATGCTGCTTAATTGCAAAAGTTTCTGATGATAATATGACAATTATAGGAATGGGCTGTTCCCAAGCTCAAGGAATTAAAAATGGTGTCATTGTCAATTTACCCCAAGCCGTAGGTTCCATTCAAGACGCTATAATAGAAGCAGAAACAAAAGCAAAAAAACGCATTGATTCTGTTATTGTAAATATATCTTCTCCTCAACTGGAATCTGTTTACGTTAGTGCAGAAATAAAATTACCAGACACACGTGTTATTATTCCGTCTGATGTCAGAAAAGTTATTGATGCTGCATTGGCCAAAATTGATTTAAAAGAAAAAGAAATTATCCATCAAATACCAATATCCTATAGTTTAGATGGACAAAACGATATTGCTGACGAACCGACTGGTTTATCTGGAAAAGTATTAGGGGTCACACTGCATTTGATTACTGTTCCTCTGCCTCAAATTCGAAATTTATCCATTGCATTGGAACAATGTCACGTTTGGATGGCTGGAAAAGTTGCAACACCTTATGCTTCTGCTTTGTCTGTTTTAACGCAAAACGAAAAAGAAGTTGGAACGACATTAATTGATATTGGTAGTGGTGTTGCATCATTAGCGATTTTTTCAGAAGGTTTTATCCGATATGCAGCCGTATTGCCATTAGGTGGTAATTTAATTACAAAAGACATTTCTTATGTTTTAAAAACACCGTTAAAAGATGCAGAGCGAGTAAAAACTTTATATGGATGTGCATTTACATCACCTGCCGATGAAAAAAACACCGTCACCTTACCACTTATCGGGGAAGAAGAAGAAGGGACAACAACAACCATATCAAGAAAAGTGCTTATTTCTATCATGGTTGCAAGATTAGAACAAATTTTCAATTTTTTATATACATATTTATTATCTCAAGAAAAGAATGATTGCGCAACGAAACGTATCGTTTTGTGTGGAGGAGTCAGTCAAACAGATGGTATCAGAGATAAGGCCATGAATTTACTGGATGCGCAAGTTCGCTGTGGAAAACCAGTTTATATCAAAGGACTACCAGATACATTGCCTATGACGGCAACTTCTACAGCAATAGGATTACTCCTTTATGCAATGAATCATCGCATTCAAAAAGAAGATAAAAAAATAAAACAACAGTCGAATAAACAACCCAATTTACTGAAAAAGGTGCTAAAATGGATGAAACAGAGCTTTTAATTACACTACCACAAGATGAAAACACCTCCGAAGATTTACAAATCGGTTTGCCTGATAATTTACCAGAAATTTTAATCACGCCCAACATCTGTGTGATGGGCGTTGGTGGAGCTGGAGGCAATGCGATTAATAACATGATTGAATCGGGATTGAAAGGCGCTCGCTTTGTCGTTGCCAACACAGATGCCCAAATCATGACACAATCATTAACACATGAACGCATCCAATTAGGTGCTACATTGACAAAAGGATTGGGTGCAGGTTCTTTACCAGAAATAGGAAAAGCTGCAGCAGAAGAAAGTGCTGAAAAAATCAAAGAAGTTTTGCAAGGAATTAATTTATTATTTATTGCCGCAGGAATGGGAAAAGGAACCGGGACAGGTGCCTCTCCTGTAATTGCTAAAATAGCTAAAGAAATGGGCATTTTAACCATTGGTGTTGTGACAAAACCGTTTAATACAGAAGGAAGCAGACGCATGAAAATTGCAGAAGCAGGTATTGAAGAATTGTCTAAATATATAGATACGCTGATTACCATTCCGAATCAAAATTTATTTTACCTTTGTGACGAAAACACGACGTTTGATGAAGCATTTAAAATGGCAGATGATATTTTATATAAAGGCGTCAAAAATATCACAGATTTAATGATGAAAACCATGAAAGTTCAAGTTGATTTTGCTGACTTTAAAACCATCACTGAAAACATGGGAAAAGCAATTATGGGGTCTGGAGAAGCCAGTGGTCCAACAAGAGCAATAGATGCAACTGAAAAAGCGATTAACAATCCTCTTTTTGAAGTTTCAATGAAAGATGCAAAGGGTGTTTTAATCAGCTTGATGGGTAAAAAAATATCTTTGATGGAACAAAGCGAAGTTCTTGAAAGAATCCAGCAAGAAGTTCAAGAAGATGCTAATATCATTTATGGTATTGGAGAAGATGAAACTTTGGATGATAAAATTCGTGTATCTATTGTTGCGACGGGGCTGGAATGTCAAAAAGCAAACAAGACACTTCAAATTGAACGGGAAATAAATGCGCGTCCCGAACCAATTATAGTTAATCCAACAGGAAATGAAGAAAAAAAAGAAGATTTAGAACAAAAACCCAGTGCTATTTTTGTACCTGCCCCTCATGCAAATGTCCAAGATATACAAACATTACCTGAAACGAGTGTTGACAATACTCTCAATAAAATTCAAACAGAAGAAAGTTTTATTCCAAATCCTGCAATCGAAGTTGATTTGGATGAAAATGAAATGAAAGAATCTGACACTAAAAATGACTTATTTGGTTCGTTATTAGAAAGTGTTTTAGATGAAGAAAAATCGAATACTGAAGTACAACAAACATCGGAAATACAGGAAGCTCCAGTAAAGGAAAAAAGGCGTCGTTTTTTTGGTGGAGATTTTTTTCCTCTTTTTAGCAGCAAAGATGATGAAGAAATCATAAAAAAGAACAAAGAGCGTATTGAAAAAGAAAATAAGGAGAAAATGAACAACATTTCAACGCCTGTCTTACCTGATGAAAATGATTTAGCAATTCCTCCTTTCATAGAACAACAGGAAAAAGAAAAAGTTGCCAAGGAAGATCCTATTCCCAACTTCTTTTTACGTTAAGGAATTAATGAATGACAAAAGAAATTCTGTTTCCTAGATTGGTTGCATTAAATGCCTTGTTCGAAGTCATCGGAAAAAAACAAAATTTAGATGATGTTTTTGATAAACAAACGAATACGTTATCGGCGCAAGATAAAGCTTTCGTCAGAATGCTTGTCACGACATGTCTGCGCAGATGTGGACAAATTGATAAAATTTTAAATACGCTGATTGAAAAGCCACTTCCTAACAAAGCAAAAAAGGTCACTGATATTCTGCGTCTTGCCATTTGTCAAATTGAATGGATGGAAGTTCCACCACATGCGGCAGTATCAACGGCAGTAGATTTGGCAAAAGAATTAAAACTTGATTTTTATACAAAGCTTATTAACGGTGTTTTAAGAACTTTTTTAAGACAAAAAGAAAATTTAATTAAAGAAGATGACTTTATTTTTAATACGCCCAAATGGTTATTTGACATTTGGGAAGCATCATATGCTAAAGAAAACGCCTTTAAGATATGTCAAGCCAACCTAACACAACCTGCGACATTCGTTTCTGTCAAAGACGATGTTATCCTTTGGGAAAAGAAATTAAAGGCAAAACAAACATCCACAGGCTCGTTGGAATTACCAGCAAATGTTTATATCCCAGAGTTGGAAGGATTTAATGAAGGCGCTTGGTGGGTACAAGATGCTGCAGCTGCGTTGCCTGTTTTGGTATTTGATGACTTAAAGGATAAATACGTTGCCGATTTTTGCGCAGCACCTGGAGGGAAAACAGCCGCCCTGATTGTGAAAGGGGCAAAAGTTGATGCATTTGACATTTCAGAAAAAAGAATGAAACGCGTGGAAGAAAATTTAAAACGGTTAAATCTGACAGCCAATTTAATTGTGTCTGATGCGAACAAAATCGAAAATGACAAAATATATGACGCTATTTTAATAGATGCGCCCTGCTCTGCAACGGGAACTATTCGCAGACACCCTGACTTGTACTTTCACAGGACGCCAGAAGATATCAAAAAACTAAACATTGCACAGCTAAAGTTATTAAAAACAGCGCATAAGCATTTAAAGGAAAACGGAACGGTTGTTTATTGCACTTGTTCATTACAAAAACAAGAAGGGGAAGACATTATTGAACAAGTCAAAGACCTATTTGATATTGTTCCAATAAACGACAAAAGATTGGATGATTTTAGAACACCCGAAGGCTTCATCCGTACATTTCCTTATCAAAACATGGATGGCTTTTTCATTGCAAAATTGAAGAAAAAGAGCTAATCATATAAAAAACAAAGTAAGCAGAGGTTTTACATGATACGAAAATCATTTTTTATTTATATGCTGATTGCATTCATTACAGCAGGTTTAATTGGGAGCTCTGTCTTTTCGACATATGAATTTTTCATATCAGAAGGACCTTTGGAAAAAAGAACAGAAGTTTTCATCGAAAAAGGGTTTTCTTTGAAGAAAATAGCCTCTTACTTACATAAACAAGGCATTATTGAAAGTCCTGCGATATTTACACTTGGGGTCAGAGTCAGCAATAAATCATCAGAATTGAAAGCAGGTGAATACTCTATTCCAGCCCGAGCCAGCGCAAAGATGGTCATGGATATTTTAACAGGGGGAAAAACATTTATCCGAAGAATCACAATTCCCGAGGGGTTAACTTCATATCAAATAGTAGAATTATTAAATAAAACCGATTCGTTAAGTGGACAAATAAAAACCATTCCTGCAGAAGGGTCTTTATTGCCAGAAACATACTATTATTCTGCAGGGGACAGCAAACAACACTTAATCGACAGAATGACAAATGCGATGAACCGAACGATTGACAAATTATGGGAAACGCGTCAAAAAGATTTGATATTGAAAAGTAAAGAAGATGTCATCATTTTAGCATCCATAATTGAAAAAGAAACATCAAAAGATGATGAACGCGCTCATATAGCGTCTGTATTTTTAAACAGGTTATCACAAAAAATGCGTCTTCAATCAGATCCAACAGTTATTTACGGATTATCTGACAAAACGGGGATATTTAAGCGCAAACTTTGGTCGAATGATTTAAAAAAGAAACATCCGTTTAATACGTATATTATTTATGGATTACCACCGACTGCGATATCGAATCCAGGGAAAGATTCGATAGCTGCTGTTTTAAATCCACAAAAAACAGAAGATTTATATTTTGTTGCCGATGGGACAGGAGGGCATACCTTTGCCCCGTCTTATAAAGAGCATCAAGAAAACGTTCAGCAATGGCGACAAATCAAAAAAAACAAAGTATCTAAAACAACGGCAAAGGCTCTGCCTAAAATGAAGAGATTGGAAATTCCGACCCCTCCAGTTTTAAAAGATGTAAAAGAAGAAGTAAATAAAACACAGGAAAATGAAAAAAAAGCGTTGCAATAAAATAAAAATCATTGTAAACTTTCCTTAATAAATATGATAAGGAGATAAAAATGAAAAAAATTGCTTTGCTTGTTTTGTGTTTAATAGCTTTTACATCCGTTGCAAAAGCGGCAGAAAATCGTACTTTATTGGGAACTTATGGCGATTGGAGTGCTTATAAAATGAAAGAAAATGGGGCTAATTTATGCTATATGGCATCAGTTCCCCAAAAATCTGCAGGAAAATATAAACGTAGAGGGGAAATTTTCTTGATTGTTGCACATCGTCCAAAGGAAAAATCTTTCAATGTTGTCAGCTTGACTGCTGGTTATAACTATAAGAAGGGTTCTGTTGCAACAATTCAAATAGATAAAAAAGAAAAAATTGAATTATTCACACACGAAGATACAGCATGGGCACCCAAAACGGACATTGATAATCAACTTTATCGTATGATGAAAGCTGGAAACAAAGCTGTTATTGTTGGGAAATCGTCTTTGGGCAATACAACGACGGATACGTTCTCATTAAAAGGCTTTACAAAAGCAGCCAATGCAATAGATAAGGCATGTGGTAAAAAATAAAACATGCAAGATTTAGTTGGCCTATCTAACGAACAATTAACATCACTTTTGTCCGAAATGGGAGAGAAACCCTTTCGGACAAAACAATTATGGCAATGGATCTATAACAAAGGTGAAACTGATTTTTTCAAAATGTCATCTTTGTCAAAAGCGTTTCAACAAAAGTTGTCTGAAAAATATATCATTTCACGTCCAGAAGTAATAACTGAAAAAAATTCAACAGATGGAACACGCAAATGGTTATTTCGATTCGCTGACGGAAATGAAGTTGAAACTGTTTATATTCCAGAAGAAGATCGGGGAGCTGTTTGCCTATCGACGCAAGTTGGATGCTTAATGGGATGCAAGTTCTGTCATACAGGAACGCAAAAGATGTTGCGTAATTTAACGGCAGGAGAAATTGTGGGGCAATTCATGGCTGCCAGAGACAGTTATGGCGAATGGCCATCCCCCACCAATGAAACACGTTTTTTATCCAATGTAGTTGTAATGGGCATGGGTGAACCATTAATGAATTACGATAATTTGGTCCAAGCAATGCGAATCTTGACAGACGGACAAGGAATCGCTTTATCCAAAAGACGCGTGACGGTATCAACATGTGGAATCGCTGATAAAATTCCGAATCTGGCGACTGATTTGGGCGTTAAGTTAGCAATCAGTTTGCACGCATCGAACGATTCGATTCGCAATAAAATTATGCCGATTAATAAAAAATATCCGTTGGAAGTATTAATAAAAGCATGTCATGAATTTCAAGCACGTCAACAACATCGTCAATACATCACGATGGAATACGTGTTGTTAAAGGGTGTTAACGATTCGCTGGAAAATGCAAAAGAATTAATCCAATTGGTCAAAGGATTGGAAGTCAAATTTAATTTAATTCCCTTTAATCCTTGGGAAAACTGTGGATTTGAACCGACATCCAATAATCAAATACACCGTTTTGCACGCGTATTGGAAGATGCATATATCGCTGCCCCCATTCGTGTATCGCGTGGACAAGACATCATGGCTGCCTGTGGGCAATTAAAGTCTGCCGTAAAAAAAATACAAGAAAAATAAAAATTTTTATTTTATTTACACATTGTTAATAAATTTCGCTTTATCCTGATTTACGAGGAAAATAACTTTGCATTTTGTGATGATATTTTTCTTGCATTGTAAAATGCACTGTGATAAATTTTAAAATGGTTATTAACCTATAACAAAAAAAGGAATAAAAAAAATGAAAAAAGAATATGGTCGTTCTATGATTGAAATGTTGGGTGTATTGGCAATTATCGGTGTTTTGTCAATCGGTGGTTTGGCTGGTTACACAATGGCTATGAACCGTCATCGCGCTAACTCCGTTATGGAATATGTATCCCGTTGTGCTGTTTTGGCTCAAACACGTGGTTCAGGTGCTGCAGATGATTTAACTGCTACAACCTGTGGTGCTCTTATGACAGATACAGCTCCAATTGGTGCAGCTGCAGAGTACGTCGTTGGCGCAGCTGCTGATGATGAATTCACAATTACAACACCAGCTATTGGAGAATCCATTGCAGAAGCAATCGTTGCTCGTAACTCTGCAAATGCGAACCCACAAATTGCTGCTAGTGGTGATGACGCTGTTCAATTTACATTCGGAATTTAATTTAGCTTAAATTAAATCTTCACAAAACGTCCTTGTTTTTCAAGGACGTTTTTTTCATCCTTTTGCGTCATGCATGTACGTCATCCTGAACGGATGTGAAGGATCTCTTGAATTAAGGTACTGCCTCCAGAGATTCTTCGGGCTACCCCCTTCAGAATGACGTATTATACCTCCACGTCATCTTGAGCGTATGCGAAAGATCTCCTGAATTGTGGTAATGAGTACGTACAAAAAACTATGCATTTAGCAACAACAATTTCTTTGAGCCAACTACATTCGAAATACTACAAAAAAAAAGAAAACAACTAAAAAAATAAAAATTTTTATTTTTTACAAACTATTAATAAATTTTGTTTTATTCTGATTTTCGAGAAAAATAACTTTGCATTTTGTAATGATATTTTTCTTGCTTTATAAAATGCTCTGCGATAAATTTTAAAATGGTTATTAACCTAATAAAAAAAGGAATAAAAAATGAAAAAAGAATATGGTCGTTCTATGATTGAAATGTTGGGTGTATTGGCAATTATCGGTGTTTTGTCAATCGGTGGTTTGGCTGGTTACACAATGGCTATGAACCGTCATCGCGCTAACAGCGTTTTGGAATATGTATCCCGTTGTGGTGTTTTGGCTCAAACACGTGGTTCAGGTGCTGCAGCTGATTTAGGCGCTACAACCTGTAATGCTCTTATGACAGATACAGCTCCAATTGGAAATGCCGTTGATTATCAAGTTAGTGCTGTTAATGCCAATAATGAATTCACACTCACAACACCGAATCTTGGTACAGCTGTTGCAGAAGCTATCACAACTCGTAACTCTGCAAATGCGAACCCACAAATTGCTGCTGGAGCAGGAGAAGGCGTCATCGTATTTACATTCGAAATTTAATTTAGCTTAAATTAAATCTTTACAAAACGTCCTTGTTTTTCAAGGACGTTTTTTTATTCTTTTTAGACATTCATCAGGCAAACGCCCTTCAGAATACCTCCTTTATCAAAATCTTATTCAAAATCAGGAGGAACTAATAACGATGGACGCGTTTCCAACATTTTTAAAAAATCGATTCGCTCTAATGCTTGCTTTTTTTGCATTTTTGAATGAATTTTAGGTAATTCGCCTTCTAAATTCAAACGCCAAGAATGCAAGCGTTCTTTATTAATTTCATCAGCCTTTACGCCCCACGCTAAAACAGAGCAGATATTGCGTCTGATTTCAGCGATACCACCTGAAATAAAATAAGCAACGGGCTTAACACCTTCATTATACACCCACATAATTCCCGATGATGTAGCTGTAAACAACGGTGCTCGGTCTTTTAAAATCATGATATTCCCATATGGTGTTGGCAATAAAACTTTATCAGCAACACCATCCAAAACCGACTTTGTCGGAGATATTATGTGAACATTCATTTTCCCATCAACTTTTAATGTTTCTGGCATTTATTCCTCTTCTTCCATTTCAGATAAAGGCGTACTTTCTTTGGCTTTCAACTCTTTTGCTTTTTCTTCGGCCTCTGCCAACGTTCCAACCATATAAAAAGCTTGCTCTGGCCATTCATCGCAATGCCCTTCAATAATTGCTTTAAATCCCGATATAGTATCAGATAAATCCACCAAACGTCCTTTTTTGCCTGTAAAACCTTCTGCAACAGTAAATGGTTGCGTTAAAAAACGCTGTATTTTGCGAGCTCTGGCCACCGTTAACTTATCTTCTGCAGATAATTCATCCACACCCAGTATTGCAATAATATCTTGTAAAGATTTATACGTTTGCAAAATACGCAAAACTTCCGAAGCAACTTTATAATGTTCACGCCCCACAATATCTGCTGTTAAAATTCGGCTGGATGATTCCAATGGGTCAACTGCAGGATATAAGCCCTGCTCTGCGATAGAACGACTTAAAACAGTTGTCGCATCTAAATGAGCAAATGTTGTTGCTGGTGCAGGATCTGTCAAATCATCTGCAGGAACATAAACTGCCTGAACAGAAGTAATTGAACCATGTTTGGTTGACGTAATTCGTTCTTGCAATTCGCCCATATCTGTTGCCAATGTCGGCTGATAGCCAACAGCTGACGGAATTCGGCCTAAAAGAGAAGAAACTTCTGAACCTGCTTGAGAAAATCGGAAGATATTATCAATAAACAGCAAAACATCTTGTCCTTTTTTATCTCTAAAATACTCTGCCACAGTCAATCCTGTCAATGCAACCAAAGCTCTAGCTCCTGGGGCTTCGTTCATCTGTCCAAAAACAAGAGCTGCTTTTGATGTTCCATTTTTTAAATCAATAACCCCACTTTCTTTCATTTCGTTATATAAATCGTTGCCTTCTCGAGTTCTTTCTCCAACCCCCGTAAAGACAGAATATCCTCCATGTTTTTTGGCTATATTATTTATCAATTCCATAATAATGACTGTTTTTCCAACACCTGCACCACCAAATAAACCAATTTTTCCCCCTTTTGCATAAGGACACAACAAATCAATAACCTTTATTCCTGTCACAAGTAAAGATGTTTCGGTCGCTTGTTCGGTAAAAGCCGGTGGAGCCTTATGTATTGGCTCAAAATCTTGTGTCTGTATAGGACCTAATCCATCCAATGCATGCCCTGTCACATTCATAACACGCCCCAAAGTACTTTCACCAACAGGAATCATTATTGGTGCCTGCGTATTAATCACTTCTTGCCCTAAATACAAACCATCAGTTGTATCCAAAGCCAAAGCTCGTGCAACATTGTTTTCCAACAACTGAACAACTTCCAACGTCAAAACACCTTCGGTTCGTTTAACATGCAATGCTGTTTGTAAAATAGGCATCGAATCACTGTCAAATTTTACATCAACAACCGAACCTGCAACCGATATAATTGTTCCTGTCTTTTGTTCTTGCATTTTTTAGTCCTTTCTCTAACTCATCGAACCTGATATAACTTCTGTTAAATCTTTTGTCACCATCTCTTGACGTCTGCGATGATATTTTTTATTAAATACCTTCATCATTTCTTTTGCATTTTTTGACGCACCTTCCATCGCAATCATGCGTGCTGCGCTTTCCGATGCCATCGAATTTAATAAAATTTTATAAACATGCGCCTCAACAAACAAAGGCAACATATAATCTAATATCTGCAAATCAGACGCTTCATAATCATAGCTATCTGGTAGGCGAGTCGATTCTTTTAATAAAGCATCTGCATCAACAGAACCTAATGGAGATTTAATATCCTTTCCCCCAATAGCGCTCAACAATTGCGCTGCGGTATGCTTGATTTGCTTTTGGCCTAATGCATCTCGCCTAACATAATGAGGATCTTCGCTGTCATTCATAAAATCCCAAATATCGTGATGTTGAAATGTTTCAAGAGGTATCATTTGTTCTACTTTTATCTTCTGAACTGCTGCACTTTCAAATTCACTGTACACGACTGTACAAACGTCAAACAAATCACGATAAAAGCTATCAATTAAATTCATTGCAGTTCTTTCTGCTTCTAAAAATAAAGCTATATCTTTATGCCCTTTTCGATGTATCGTGTGAATAGGCAATGATGGAAATTTCTTACATAAAAGCTCTCCCCCTCGTGCTCCAATACACACAATTGAAATATGCTGTTGCTTTTGCGAAAGCAAATGTTTAATTACCTGTGTTGTTTTATCGATAACACTAAAATTAAATCGGCCACACAGTCCTTCATCTGATGTCACACAAACAACAACATGCTTTTTTTCTTCACCTTTTCCTTTTAGTAAAGCTGGCAAAATAATATCACTTTCTTCTGCTTGAAAAGATTTTTGTTCTTGTCTGTACGAAACTGAACGAACCAATCTGCGAAGCATTCGGGTAATTTCATCTAAATAAGGATACGCATTCAGTAATAATCCATGTGATTTACGCAAGTTAGAAACAGATATCATTCGCATTGCCGATGTAATTTTCATCGTTGTTTGAACTGTATTAATTTGCGTTTTTAATTGTTTCAAACCACTCATGACAAATGTTCCTGTCGTGTCTTTTCGTCAATAAAAGCTGCTATTTCTTCTTTTATCGCGTCATCTAAAGCTTTTAAAATATGCGAAGGTAATGTTCCTTTTGCATTTTCAATTTCTTCGATAATGTCTGGGTAATCTAAATGTATTTTTTCCAACAATATCGGTTCAAAGTCCAAAATATCATGTGCAACCATTCCTGCATAAAAGCCATTTAAAACTGCATATAATGCAATATATTCATCAACAAAAGAAAGGGGCTTATAAACACGCTGCTTTAAAACCTCTGTAATACGTAAGCCCTTTTGCAATAATTCTTGGCTAGAAGCATCCAAATCAGAAGCAATTTGAGAAAAGGACAACATTTCACGATATTGAGCCAATTCCAATTTTAAAGAACCTGATAATTTTGCAAGTAATGGCCTTTGCGCCTTTGAACCGACTCGAGACACCGACAACCCAACATTAACAGCAGGTCTTACCCCTTGATGAAATAAAGCGCTTTCTAAAAAAATCTGACCGTCTGTAATGGAAATTACATTTGTAGGGATATAGGCTGATAAATCGCCTTCTTGCGTTTCAACAACGGGTATTGCAGTTAAAGAACCACCACCTTTTTCCTCACTCATCATAGCAGCTCGTTCAAGCAAACGAGAATGTAAATAGAAAATATCCCCTGGATAAGCTTCTCGGCCAGGAGGTCGTCTCAACAGCAAAGATATTTGCCGATAAGCATTCGCATGCTTCGATAAATCATCATAAAAAACAACGGCATTCATCCCATTGTCTCGAAAGTATTCTGCAATCGTTGTTCCTGTAAATGGTGCCAAATACTGTTGCGACGCAGGGTCTGATGCATTAGCACAAACAACACACGTATAATCCATAGCCCCCATATTTTTCAACACGTTCACAACTTGAGCAACCGTAGATTGTTTTTGTCCAATGCAGACATATACGCAGTAAATTTTATCTTTTTCTTGTTTTGCAGCATCATTTAAGCGTTTTTGATTTAAAATTGCATCAATGATAATAGATGTTTTTCCTGTTTGCCTGTCTCCAACGATTAATTCACGCTGACCCAAACCGATAGGAACCAACGCATCAACCACCTTTAATCCTGTTGGGAAAGACTTAAAAACAGGTTGTCTATCGATAATTCCTGGAACTGAAGCTTCTAATGGTTTTTGTTGTTTTGTCTGTATTTTACCATTTCCATCCAAAGGATTACCCAAAGCATCAACGACTCGTCCGATTAATTCCTTTCCAATTGGAACCTGAACAACTGCACCTGTTTGGTATGCTAAATCCCCCTCTTTTAAAACATCTGCACCAGAAAGCAAAACAACATCTGTATAATCTGTATTTAAAGTAAAAACTATTCCTTGCGCATCGTGCGAAAATTTAATCAATTCGCCAGCTTTAACTTGCCTCATTCCTTTAATACGAACAACGCCATCTTTGATTGAAGAAATAATCCCGATTCGTTGCATAACTTTTTCTGATTTCTGCTTTTCTTTCCATTTGGCAAACAGCGCATCAAAATCGTAATTTTCAAGCTGATTAAAGTCAACATTTTCTAAAAAAGATTGTAATTTTTGCAATTTTGTATCCAAGGAAAAATCCAAAAAACAAGATGCTATTTGCAATTTAAAACCAGCTATTAATGATTTATCAATCTTCACATTCAAAATAATTTTGTGAACAGATAATGCTTTACTTAACAAAGAAACGATACGTTCTGATTGTTTTTCATCCAACATTTCAGCAGAAACGACATCCACAACCAACTGTTCTAAATCAAAATGTTCTGGGATTTTTTCTTGCATTTTATTCTCCTTTACAATCAAGCTTTTAACAAGCCTAGCATATTCGAAGAAAAAGACAAGTTTTATTTATTCTGCTTTTTTATTTTGATTTTGCATAACATTTATTTCGATATTAAACAAACGTTGGCGAACTTCCTGATAAATAAAAGAACGAGAAACCGTTTCTTTCCTGTTCCAAACAGGTTGTGACTTCTGAAAGACATATTTATCATCAAACGCTCCTGTCTGATTATTGCCAGATTTTTCAGAATGTTTTTTCGGACTTGTTGAAGTATAATAAGCTTTTAATTCTTTTGCCAAATACTTATCGCCCCGAGCCAATGGTGAATTATACTTACGTGTAGAAGAAAATCCATGTGAATACGCCAACGAATAATCCTCATCATATGTCATTAACGCATATCGGTCATAAGAAAAAAAGGCGACCAACAAGATAATAAGCCCCATCAAAATAAAGACGAAAAAATGATTAAGAATCAATGCGCCTGTTAATAAATACGAAATACATAAACGCCCCCATGTAATAGGGTTTAAATAGTACAGTATATTTTTTTCTTCTTTTTCCTCAATCATTATAAACTTTCAGCGACACGTTCAATTTGACGTTCTACATTATTGCTGACAGAACGAACAGTACTCCCCACTGCTGAAGCCCCGTCAGAAACGATTTCCTGTGTTTGAGAAGTTTTATCTATCAACCAATTAATAGATTCTTGAACAGTCATCCCCAGAAAAAACCACATACAAACAATTGCCAAGATTCCTAAAAAGAAACCATAGAATAACATACTAAAGATGAAACGTATCATTTTTTCTCCTATTATAACTTCTTTCACATATTTTTATTATAACCTTTTTTTTCGTAATTGTCTATTCAAATTATTTGATTTTTTCAAAAAAATACTTATTATATTTTTTATGCAAGAAAAAAAAGAGGCTTTTTGGAAAACAAAAAAACTTTCCCAAATGACAGACGAAGAATGGGAAAGTATTTGCGATTGTTGTGGAAAATGCTGTCTGATTAAAGTCGGTTCCATTTTTATACATTTTACCAAAATAGCTTGTCCTTTGCTGGATGTCTGTACAGGAAAATGTAAAGATTATCAAAACAGGTGGGATACAGTTCCCGAATGCATTAAATTAACCCCTAAAAATTTAAAAAAATGCAAAAAGTGGCTACCAAAAACATGTGCATATCTTTGGTTGCTAAAGTACAAAACATTGCCTCCATGGCATCCATTGATTACGAACAAAAAAAACAGCATTCACACATCTGGAATTTCCGTTAAAAATCGTGCCGTTGAGTACTGCATTCCAGATAATTATAAGGATTTTATCGTAAAATGGGACGATTTATAGAAATAGATGGAATAAAAATCGACATTATTCGGAAAAAAGGGAAAAAAAATCTGTCTTTAAAAATAAACACAAAAACAGGCTTACCCGAACTGACAATTCCTTGGCTTTGCCCTTTAATTTTTGCAAAAAGTTTTGCTCAAAAAAACATTGTTTGGCTAAAGGCTCACTTAAAAACAATACCTGCAAAACAAAAATTTGAAAATGGCATGCAGATTTGTGTTTTAGGCAAAGAATTAACAATTTTCCATTCTGACAAAAAAACATTAACACATATTCAGGGAAATCTTCTGGTTGTATCTGGAGATGCAGAGCATTTACATCGACGCGTCAAAGATTTTATAAAAAAACAAACACTTTTTTATATTCAGGAAAGAATAAAAAATCTTCCCTGTACCAACATTAATCACATCAGTTTAAAAGATACCGTTTCACGTTGGGGAAGCTGTTCATCTGGAAGAAACCTGTCTTTTTGTTGGCGTTTAAGTTTAGCTCCTTTATTTGTACTGGACTATGTTATTATTCATGAAGTTGCACATTTAAAACACATGAACCACAGCATAGATTTTTGGCTATACGTTAAAGAATTAGGGGGACAAACACATAAAGCAAAAACTTGGCTTAAACAAAATGCGCTTTATTTACATTCTTTTTTATAAAAAAACATTTTTTTATTTGAAAAAAAAGAAAAAATTATTTAGAATGAAAAAATAAAGAAATTTAAGGATTTTTTATGTTTTATTTACTCGGAACACTGACTTTTTTAGCGACTCTTTTATTTTATTCGCTTTACCCCAGAGCGGATGGTGTTTCCCAAATTGATATACCACACGCTAAAATTGTTGTACAAGAATTGATTAGCCAACATAGCGCGGCTTTACAAGCTGGTTCTATGGTCACAGAGACTGAAGATGGAAGCAGAAAAATGAAATATGAAGACTGGGTTGCATCGGGTCAGATGGAATTCAGTGAATTTTTATCGCCAAACATGGTTCAAACGAACAATCCTCCAATTTCAACAATTATTTGCATTGATAACGAAACTGCATCGCAAACAAATACGTGTGCCAAAAGGCAATTCAATGAAGATTTTGAAGATTATGGCACAACAGATTTTTTAGTCACATATACAACTTTTTCTGATTTAGATCCTATGTATGGAACGTATTTAACAAGCTTGTCCCCCAGAGCGTTGGGTGAAAAAATGCGTTTTATTGAATATCGTGACGATTCGAACAGTGGCGATGGCGTTCAACTTTCCACATACTGTGGTATTTTAGCAGAACGCAGCCAAAAAGATGGTCGTGATTTTGACCCAAATAATGCTGATTATTCATTATCAAACACACGTATGAAAACAGTTAATTTACCAAAAGCGTTAACGGATGAGATTTTAAATGAAACGAATGAAGAGTATTTAATTTGCATTTCGCGTTTGTCTGTCGCTTATAATCCAAATTGCATAAAACACAATCATATAACTTGTGGACAATACGCACACCAAGGTTGTTATTGGAATGCCAACACCTCAATATGCCAAAGTGGCATTATCAAACCACTTAAAAAATAAGAAAGGAAGAATTTATCATGCGTCAAAATGTAAAGAAAAAACAAACAGGTTCTTTAATGATTGAAATGGTTGCTGTTATTGGCTTAATTGCATTGATAACACCAATTTTGTTTCAACAAATCAGACGCAGAAATGAAGACATTATTGACACGCAAATTGCCACAGAAATACGTGCAGTAAAAGATGGATTAGCTGCATATATCCAAGCAAATGAATTAATTCTATCGAAAGAATTGGGCTTATATGACGATGAAAACGAAAACTATCAAAGTATAACCCAAGAAAAACAAGAATGTTATGATTTTTCAACCGATGATATAATGGATTTTTTTGCTGGAAATCCAGAAATTCTGGATGATTATGCGCTGGTTATTTGTGGTTATACTGTCCCAGTCTCTGATACGACCTATCGTCCAGTTATTTATGGTATTGCACATCAACAAGACGGAACACAACCCTTAACTTTGAGACGTGCGGCAAAAATTGCAGCCTTAATCGGACTTGAAGGTGGTGTAGGAACGACAGAAACACTAAAAGGAATGCAAGGAGCTTGGGAGTGGGACTTTGATGGAGTTCCAGTAAATGCAGTCGCAGCTATAACAGCCTTTGAAGAAGCCACCAATTCTTCGATTCTGAAAGATATCAGATGGCAACATTTAAAAGCACAAACGGCGCAAGCCGATACAGTAACGGGTCTAACAGCAGGTTTTAAAAACCTTTTAACCGTTGACAGCGATGACTGCATAACCAATTATGGTACTAATTCCGTAACTGTTAAAACTGGCTGTACGCCTTTTTTTGAGGTCAATACATCAACGGGTAAAGTACGTATTGCAGGGCAATTACATATAGATGGTCCAATCGTCGGTGAAAACCATAATAGTGCATCTTGCACTGGAACGAATGCTTCAACCTGTGAGCAAACAGCAGGATGCGCATGGACAGGAACAGCATGCGTTGCGCGTTATCAATTAGACCCATCATACACATCTGTTATGCATGACATAAAGTTAATGTCTTTGGGTGGTGCTAAATTAAGTGAAGTTTTACCAAAATGGAGTTTAGTGGATGTTGAAACGATTACTGATTCAAAAGGTTTAGATGAATGGACATGTCCAACGGGGTACAATAAAGGTATTACAATCATTCCAACGAAATTTGTATCCAATGCGACAACCGAAACGACTTTTTCTGTGGAAAAATCTGCAGATTCAACGTTTGTCACACTGTCAGGAGCTGTTAAAGAAGCTGTTGTTCATAAATTTTGTGTCAGACAAAATGAACCAACATCGCGTACCAGAACCACTACAACAGAATAAGGCAAAAAAATGAAAGAACAAATAAAAAAAGCCGCTTTATTGTTAAAAGACGGACAGTTGGTGGCGTTTCCAACAGAAACAGTTTATGGATTAGGGGCAGATGCCACAAACGATACAGCCGTAGCAAGTATTTATGAAAAAAAAGGACGCCCTTCGTTTAATCCACTGATTGCTCATGTCGATGGAATCGAAATGGCAAAACAATATGTTCAAATCACACCTGTTGCAAAAAAGCTGATTGAAAACTTTTGGCCTGGTCCATTAACTTTAGTTTTAAAAAGAAAAAAAACATGCAAAGTATCTTTATTAGCAAGTGCAGGTTTAGATACACTTGCCATTCGTTGTCCCAATAACCACATCGCGTTGGAATTAATTTCTGAATTTGGAAAACCTGTTGTTGCGCCTTCGGCAAATAAATCTGGTCGTATCAGCCCCACAACAGCCAAACATATTTTCGACGACTATGGTAATGAAGCCCCATTTACATTAGATGGAGGGCCTTGTCAAGTCGGTGTAGAATCTACTGTTTTATTATGCGAAGAAGATAAAATTGCAGTACTACGTTATGGTGGACTTGCCATTGAAGAAATTGAAAATTTAATAGGGCCCGTTATTCGCCCTGAAAAAGATGAAAATGCACCTCATAGCCCTGGACAGCTCAAAAGCCATTATGCTCCGTCCTTACCAGTCAGAATCAATGCTATCGAAGCGTTTGAAGGGGAAGCCTTGCTTGGTTTTGGTAAATCTGATTCTGCAGTTTTAAATTTATCAGAAAAAGAAGATTTAACTGAAGCTGCAGCCAATTTGTTCGCTATGATGCACATGTTAGATAATCCCAAATATACAGGTATTGCAGTTATGCCAATTCCTATGCAAGGTTTGGGTCTGGCAATCAATGACAGGCTAAAACGTGCCAGTTATAAAAAAGATTAAAAAACGAATAAAAAAACTTGACTAAAAACAATGAAAATGCTATAATAAAATATATAGGTAAGAAAGGAGAAGTCATCATGGAAAAAGAAGTTATCCAAGACGAATTTGGTCGTAAAATACAAACAACACATTTCACAAAAAATGGAAATGTTGATTATGTCAACAGCTATTACTATCAAAATGCTGATGCAAAAGTTCCTGAAGGCGGCATGCAGGTTTATTACTCTGAAGACGGAAAAAAAGAACAAGATACTCAATTTGTTTTTGACGAACAAAAAGGACAATTTAGAACAGAAAAAAAACATTTTTATAATACAGATGGTAGAGTTTCTTTGTCTATTTCCTTTAATGAAAACGAAGAAATTGAAAAACAAAAAAGATTTTCATACAGAGATGGATTTACTTTTGTTCATCGTGAAAAATTTGAAAAAGGTCGCGTTGTTTCCTCTGGCGATTACGTTGCATTAGCTGGTACATTGCTGGATTTAAAAGATGAACGCGTTCAATCAATTATAAACGGGTATAAATGCATAACAGGTGACATAAAAGAAGAAAACAACGAAGGAAAAAGAGAGACAGCAACCAAAAAGCCATCTATTTTTGCTATGTTTGGCAGACAAACATCTCGTTAAAATTGTTTAACTTGATAAATTCCAGGAATGGCTCGTAATGCTGTTGTAGCGCTGGCAGATAAGGAATAACCATCTGCCAGTTTTATTTCGACTTGATAACCTTGAGCTTGGGCGACAATAATAACGCTTCCTCGACCTGAATTTTCTTTTGCTAAAACTTCTTTTATCGCAGGCAAACATGCAGGACTGTTGATATAAAGCACAATTGTTTCAGAAACTCTGGCAACTGCATCTGTTAGATATTCAACATTTTGTACATTGGCTCGAACAGCCCCTTCTTCATTTAAATCAGCCGACAACGAAACAATCAAAGGCTTTCCAGAATCCAACATCTCGCGACTTTGATTTAGTACTTCTGAAAAACATAGAGCTTCAAAAGTACCCACTGTATCCGAGCCTGTAATAAAAGCAAATTTTTTACCAGATTTTTGACTAATACGTTCTCGTTTTTCATTGATAATACAGGCTATTCGCACTCTAGCCGAACCAGCGCTACGAACCAAAGGCTCAATTTCTGTTGTCAAGTTGACACGCAAACGTTCAAAATTATCTTCATAAGCATCCAACGGATGGGCAGACAAATAAAAACCAACAGCTTGTCGTTCCATATCCAACTTTTCCATTTGAGGAAAATCAGGAACTTCTGGCATATGCAATTCTTCAAAAACAGCTTGCCCCCCAAACAAAGATGCTTGAGCGCTTTGTTTTTCTTTCTGTAATAAAGATGAATGCTGTGCCATTTTTTCAACATTTGCCAATAATTTAGCCCTGTTTTTATCTAAACAATCCAAAGCACCAGATTTAATTAAATTTTCCAAACAGCGTTTATTCATAACTGCCGTTGAAGAACGTGCGATAAAATCTTGGATATTTTTATAAGGTCCGTTCTTTTCACGTTCGTTCACCAAATCTTCAATCGCACCATCACCCACATTTTTCAATGCTGCAGCAGCATAACGAATTGCGCCATCTTCCACTGTAAAATGGACACAAGATTTATTGACATCTGGTGGTAAAATTTTAATTCCCATATGGGCTATCTCTCGTTTAAAGAAACCTAATTTATCCGTATCAATTTTATCCAATGTCATCGTTGCAGCCATAAATTCAACAGGATAATGTGCTTTTAAATACGCAGTCTGATAAGAAACAAACGCATATGCTGCTGCATGAGATTTATTAAATCCATAGCTAGCGAATTTTTCCATTAATTCAAAAATTTCCGTAGCTTTTTGTTCTGGAACCCCTTTTTTCTTTGCCCCCTCGATAAAGACCAACTTCTGTTGTTGCATAACGTCAAATTTCTTTTTACCCATAGCTCGACGCAACAAATCTGCACCACCCAAACTAAAGCCTGCCAAAACTTGAGCAATCTGCATAACTTGTTCCTGATAAATCATAATCCCATAGGTTTCTTTTAAAATATCTTCCAACAATGGATGCAAATAATCAGGTTCTTCCTGCCCATGTTTTCTGGCAATATAAGAAGGGATATTGCCCATAGGCCCTGGACGATACAATGCAACAATAGCCACAATATCTTCAATTTTATCGGGCTTCATTTCCTTTAAAATTTTGCGCATTCCTGGACTTTCCAACTGAAAAACACCAGATGTATCGGCATCACTCAATAACTGGAATGTTTTTTCATCATCTAAAGGAATAGCTCCTAAATCAAATTCAATCCCCCTTGGTTTTAACAATTCCATTGTTTTCGCCAACGTTGTCAATGTTTTTAATCCCAAAAAGTCAAACTTAATTAATCCTGTTGATTCAACATATTTCATATTATATTGAGTCACAGGCATATCAGAAGATGGATCTTTATAAATAGGCAGAATCTCATCCAATGGAAAACGTCCAATAACCACTCCAGCTGCATGCGTCGAGGTATTACGATACAAACCTTCTAATTGCAATGCTATTTCCAGCAACCGTTTAATTTGAGGCTCGTTATTCGCTTCGACTTCAAAAGCAGGTTCCATATCCAATGCTTCCTGCAATGTATAGGGTTTTCCCTTTTCATTCATACCTGCAGGAACTAATTTAGATAATCTATCTACAACAGGATACGGAATTTGTAAAACACGTCCAACATCTCGAATAACGGCCTTTGGCTGTAATTGACCAAACGTAATAATTTGTGCCACATGATCAAAACCATAGTTATCTTGAACGTATTTAATACTTTGCTCTCGTTTTTCCTGACAAAAGTCAACGTCAAAGTCGGGCATATTAACACGTTCTGGATTTAAAAAACGTTCAAAAAGTAAATTAAATCGCAATGGGTCAATATCTGTAATCGTTAAAGCCCAAGCAACAACAGAACCAGCACCAGAACCACGACCTGGTCCAACTGGTATATTATGTGCTTTTGACCACTGAATAAAATCAGCAACGATTAAAAAGTATCCAGGGAAACCCATTTGTTTAATAACACTTAATTCGTATTGTAGGCGTGTGTTATATTTTTCAAATTCATCAGGTCTATCTTTCATTCTGGCAGCTAAACCTGTTTCTGCTTTTTCTTTCAAAACTTCATCTTCAGTTTTTCCATGACAGTCGTATCTAGGAAACTCTGGTGCATGAAATTCGACCATAAAACCACATCGTTGAGCTATTTTAACTGTATTTTCCAACGCCTCTGGCAAATCAGAAAACAACTCTGACATTTCTTCTGCGCTTTTAAGATAATGCTGTGGAGATAAACGGATTCTGTCCGTCACTTCAACGTAAGTTTTTTGACCAATACACATTAAAGCGTCATGTGCTTCATACATTTCAGGCTTATCGTAAAAAGCTTCGTTCGTTGCCACCAAAGGAATATCCAATTCATAAGCTAAATCTAAAAAAGCTTTTTCCGTCTTTGCTTCATCAACCTCGCCCGTTCTGGATACTTCCATATAAAAACGATTCCCAAAAAACTCTTTTAATTTGACAGCCAATTCTTTCGCTTTTTCTGGCTTTTCTTGCAAAATATATCGTCCTATTGGACCTGTCGCGCCACCAGATAATAAAATCAGCCCCTGATTAAATTCAATCAATTCTTCCAACAATAAATGAGGCGTTTCTTGCTTTGTTTCCCCCATGTAATATCGTTGGAAAATTTTTAATAAATTCTTATAACCTACTTCATTTTGAACCAACAATACAATTTTATCTAAAACTGGATTTATTTCGTCTTCTGGCAGCAACAAAGTTCCTTTTTCAACAGGCTGTTTAATCAGAAGTTGAGTTCCCAAAATCGGTTGAATACCATTATCAGCAGCTTCATGAGAAAAATCCATACCACAGTATAAATTGCCACTGTCCGTGACAGCTACTGCAGGCATATTTAAAGCTTTAACACGCTTAACCAATTTACCCATTTTCATTGCACCTTCAAGCAATGAGTATGCAGAATGAGTTCTTAAATGAATAAATTTCGGTGTCATATTGTATTCCCTTTTTAACAGGCATTATAACAAAAAATATGTAAAAAGCAAGAATGAAGAATTTTTTTATATTATTTTTTCAAAATAGACGACGGAAACGAAAGCCCTTTACTTAAAACACATCTATTAAAAACGAACTCTCTCTGTGGACATAAAGAACAAATTTCTTTTTCAAAATGAAGAGCAGACAATTCATAACATAAAGGGATTACTTTTCCTTCTTTAAGCATTAACGCACTCGGTAAATTAAAAAAATGGAAAAACATAAGTAAACAAAAAAGCAGACAAGTACTAACATTTAAAACGGTTAAAATCCAATTTTCCCAATTTTTACTTTTATAAAAGCGATAGATTGAATTTACAATAACAAAAACAATCAGTGCGACAATAAAATAAATCCATATTGGCTTATAATCTAAAAAAGAAAGATAAATGATTTCTTGAAGTTTAAAAAAATCAAATATATAAGGATGATGTAAAATTTTTTGAAAAAGAGAACTTCCATTTCGAAGTATAAAGAATAAACCAAAGATTAAACATATCTCAAACAAAGATACAAAAACAGAAAAAACAAAAGAAATTATCCTTTTTAAAATAACTTTGTTTTTTATGATAAAAAGAATACTTTTTTTTACATTATCCAAAAAAACACTTAACAGGTTATCATGTTCCAATCGGTTATCTTGCTTCATATTAAACCTCCAACACACCACCATTTTCTATCCGAAGGCGTCTGTCCATTTTAGCAGCCAAAGCTGGATTATGTGTTGCAATTAATGCAGATAAGCCTGTTTCTCTGACAATAGACAAAAGTTCAGCAAAAACCTTTTCACTTGTACTAGGGTCCAAATTCCCTGTTGGTTCATCAGCCAACAGCAAAGCTGGAGAATGAACCAAAGCTCTGGCAACAGCGGCACGTTGTTGTTCTCCCCCCGACATTTCTCCTGGTCGATGCTTCAACCTGTGTTTTAAACCCATTTTTTCCAATAACTCTGCAGCCTTTAAAGATGCGTCTTTTTTGTGAACTCCACTAATCAACAATGGCATCATCACATTTTCTAAACATGTAAAATCTGGCAACAACAAATGCGATTGATATACAAAGCCTAAATACTTACGTCTTGCTTGCGTCCGTTCCTGCTCTTTCATTTTAGCACAAGATTGACCAGCTAAATAAAGCTCTCCCGAACTGGGCTTATCCAACAATCCTGTCACGTAAAGCAATGTTGACTTACCACTACCACTAGGTCCTTCTAAAGCGACAATTTCGCCTTTGTTGATTTTTAAATTAACACCTTTTAGAACTTCTAATTTCTTTTCACCGTTGCCAAACCAACGCTTAATATCTTTTAACTCTAAAACCACATCTTTCATTTCATTATATCCTTGAGCTACTAATTTTTAGCAGAAAAAACAAACACTAACAAAACAAAAACAACTATCAACACCTCGATTATCCGTTGCAGTTCTTCCTTTTTAGCACTTCTTTTTATCTTAAAATTATTGAAGAAAAACGCATAACCTAAAATAGCAAAAAAATTAAATGCCATCATTAATAACATATAAAAAACCCATTTATATGAGCAAGTTCCCAAACTAAACAACAACGTGACAAGCATTCTGTTTTTCAATTTTTTTTGAAATTCATTTTTTTTCTTTATTTTGACTGTAAACCATGCAAAATACAAAGAAAGGACTGATAAAACAACAAAAATAACACCAGTCTTTGATGACAAATCTGAATTAGCTGCAAGACTGATAGAAAGCGCCAAATTAAGACCGAAAATACAAATAAAAATCGCCCAGCGCAACATCGTCAACAGTATTTTGATGGTCTGTCGCAATTCTGCTTTTGTTTCTTCTTTTTTGCCAAACTCATCTTCCTGTTCGTTTGGTTCTTGTGTTTCATTCTTTTGTGATTTTGTACCAAAAAGCTTTTCTAATGTACGTTCATCAGCTTCAACAAACGACGTATGATAACGTTTATTTTTGCTTGTGTTTTTTTTATTCATATCTTAAAGCCTCCACAGGATCTGTTTTGCTTGCTTTCCACGACGGATACAATGTTGCCAAAAAAGACAATCCCAAGGCCAATCCAATAACCAAAAAAACATCAGATGCGTAAGTTTTACTAGGCAACTGACTTAAAAAATAAATTTCAGCAGAAAATAAATCTCTTCCAGCTAAAGAACCAAGCCATTGACGAATTTTTTCGATGTTTAAACTGATTGACAACCCCAAAATCAACCCCAAAAAAGAACCAACAAAACCAACAAAACAACCATCGATTAAAAAGACAGTCATTATTCCTTTTCGACTGGCGCCCATAGTCCTTAAAATAGCGATATCTTTTGTTTTATCTTTAACCAACATAATCAATCCAGATATGATGTTAAATGCTGCTACGATGATAATTAACGTCAAAATTAAAAACATTACATTGCGTTCAACTTCGACTGCGTTAAAAAAGGCGGCATTTGATTTACGCCAATCGACGACTGAAACATTTAATGGCAAAACATCCATCACATCTTGCATAATAAAAGCTAAATCATCCATATTGGAGACAAACAAATCTATTTGTGATATTTTTCCTTCTTGCATCAAAAACTTTTGCGCCATTGAAAGAGGCATAAAAACCATATTCGAATCATATTCATACATACCTGAATCAAATGTCCCTGCAATACGATACGCTTTTGTTCTGGGCATTGTTCCAAATGCAGTACTGTTTCCATTGGGTGAAATCAGAGTTATTTTATCACCAATACGAACGCCCATTTTTGAAGCTAATCTGGCGCCTAATATGATACCTTGTTCATTTTCAAATTCATCCCAACTTCCCAAAAAATTATCAAACAATAATGGTCGTTTTTTAAAATCAGCTGGTTTCAATCCCCGAATCAAAGCTCCTTGAGAATGCATATTTGTTGAAACCATCACCTGTCCTTCCAACAATGAAGCGACAGAAACAATTCCGTATGTATTTTCTAATTTTTTAATTAAATTCTCATCTTCATTTAAAACAGGCCCCCACGTAGATTGAACAGATAAATGCCCGTTAAACCCCAAAATTCGCTCCATTAATTCTGCTCTAAAACCATTCATGACACTCATAACAATAATTAATGTAGCAACACCCAGCATAATCCCTAGAAAAGAAAAGCCTGCAATAACAGAAACAAACCCCGTTTTCTTACGTGATTTTAAATATCTAAAACCAACTTTTGAAACCCAATTAGCCATATAAAATTCCTACTTAATTTAAACTTTTCGTATTTTAATTTGCAAAAGAATAAAATGCAAGGAATAAATCATTTTCTTGACATCAAATTTGTATAAGTATAGTATGAAAAAAAACATCATTGATAAGAAAAGGAGGTAAAAATGCAAAAAAAAGCCAAAAGTTTAAATCCCAATCAGCAAAAACGGATAGAAGAATTAATTAATACCTTTCAAAATGGAAAAACATTTATCGTTAATGGTTCTCTGGCTTTGGTTGGCGCTTGTGAATTACCAAAAGCTTTTTACACTTCCTCTCGATATAACGGTTTTATCTATGAAGTTGGATTAATCGGACGATTCGAAGACATTCAAAAAAGGACGCAAAGATTTATCCGAAAGTCAAAAAGAAGTAAAAAAAATATATTGGTTTTGGATAACTCTTTAATCTATGAAATAACTCCTGAAACAAAGTTAAAAGATGCTTTACAAAAAATAACAGAATTAGCCGAAACAAAAAAAGCCTTTTTAAACGGAGAAGCATTTCATCAAGAAACGATTAAAAATACTGCTGATGAAAAATATCAAAAACTAACAATTACAAATCGACCATTGTGGGACGAATTGATTGATCAAAATAAAAATGCACCGTTTACAGATTTTGTTCCCTTTGAGTTTTCAAAAGACAGTTCTAGTCGAATTAAAAAACTGCATCTTTATGGCCGAATTTTAGAAGGATTAAAAGAAAAAGATGGCATTATTACTACCTCGGCAATTGAATACGCAGATGACATTGCAGACTTATCAATTGATACAAGGAAAATAAGCAGAGGAGATCTATCATTACCTCATCTCCGTTTTGAAGGACTTCGTTTTTGGGCTGATATCATATTAGCACGCACTTGGAAATACGGTGATGAATTGTTAAAAGCAGAAGGTTTTACAAACGAAGAAATTCAACAAATAAAAACACAACCAACTTTGCCAACAAAATATACGTATTGGGAAAATTTATCGCATCCTTATGTTCGTGATTTGCGTGTAGTTGCATTTTTTCGAGGAGAAACAGAAATAAAACCTAGAACAATTTGTCATCAAAACGAACGCTCAACGATTGAACAAGAACATCAAAAAGAATAGCATCTATTTCTATAAATTTAAAAAGGCAGATTAATCTGCCTTTTTTATTTCCATCTACCAGAAGCGCCTCCCCCACCGAAATTTCCTTTTCCCGATTGAAATACCCCTAATAACTTTCCGAAAAACCAATATACGTAATAAAACGTCATCATCCAAAAACAAACCATCCAAAAATTGTGAAAAAAACGATGAGAAAAAGCCGGACATTTAATCGCATTTATCCTTTTTCCTGTAAGAAGGCTATAAAAAACAATAAAAAAATACCCGATTCCATAAATAAAAACAATGCCCAAAAAAGCACTGACACATATTGATATATTAACAGCCAAACAAAGAAAAAAAGAAAAAACAAAGAAAAGGAATATCCCCATATCCAAGATATTTTCTTTATAATAACAATATGAAAAAAAACAAATTAAAATCGACGGCAAAAAATAAATTAAAAAAAACAAAAGAAGCTTTTTTATAATCCGTTGAAAATCTTCGTTTTCCTTATATAAAATTATTGTTTCAAGAAAAGAGATGAAAAAGAATATAGTCAAAAATATTGGCATCAGTTTATCAATATTATTCTCAATAACTGCATCCAATGGAAATATAAGCCACCAAAAGAAAAAACAAAACATAAAAAGAACTAAAACAGCAGAAAAAATACTTAAAATTGTCTGAAAAACGGATGAAGAACGCCTTGGATAACGGATGAAATTTGCGTCATCCGACCCATATATCCTTTTTATATTTTCACGTACAGTAAAATGCTGTTTTCTAAACGATAAAAAAAGGACTAAAGCAAAAAGTAAAAAAAAGCAAAAAAAATCTACCATCTACCAGAAGCGCCTCCTCCACCAAAAGAACCACTGGCTCCCTTAAAAGAAGAAAAAAGTTTACCAAGATATGAAAATGACAAAACAGATAAAATAAATTTAAATATCCAACACCAAATTTTCATAACAACGACACCACAATTTTCATCTGAAAACTTTTCATCTAAATATTGCCTTTTTTTATTAGAGGAAATTAAGTAAACGAATATCAAAATAACATCAAAAAAACAAAATAGAATAAAAACAACTGCAAACAAAAAGAAGCCTAAAAATAAAAAACAAATCAAAACAAGCAATGCTTCAAACGACACACGATACAATAAAATACCTATAGAATTTTCAACAGAATAAAGATCATGTAACAAACCCCATTGGCTATAAATTCGAATTCCGATACAAATTAAATAATATATAAAAAGAACCCAAATATCTCTTTTAGATAAGCTAGAAACAGAAAAAGCATCACAATTCCGTCCACCCAAGTCGGATAAAAAATCATCCACCTCTGATGATTTTTGTTGTGGCAGAAAATAACTTGTTCTGTTCCACCACAAACGAGTATAATTCCCTTTTTTTAAAAGTTCTTGCTCTAACTTTTTTGTAGTTTTTTCTTGAGCCAAAAAATAAGTTCTATTTTCTTTTTTATACTTTTTTATTTTTTCACGTAAAGATAGAGTTTCTTGCATTACCATCTACCAGAAGCGCCTCCACCGCCAAAAGAACCTCCTCCACCACGAAATGAACTTCTGTGAGAGCCTCCACCGCCGCCTGAACCATCTGAATGAGAGGGCGTTAGATTTGCAAACAAAACGAACAAAAAAAAGAATATCATAAAGATGACTTCAAAAAAACTCAACTCGCCTGTTTCAACATCGACTTGCTCTCCAGCAATAATTCGATTAATCGCATCAACAGCCCTAACAATTCCATCATTATAATTCCCCACTTTAAACGCAGGTAATAAAATATGACGGATAATTTCTGAACTCTTGGCATCTGTTAAAACCCCCTCTAAACCATATCCAACTTCGATACGTACTTGCCTTTCATTTGGAGCAACAATTAACAAAACCCCATCATCATGTTCTTTTGTTCCAATCTTCCAATGACGAGCCAATTCCACCCCGTATTCTTCAATTTCATAACCTCTTAAATCCTTCAATGTGACAACAACAAACTGCTGCCCTTCACGCAACATTGATAAAATTTCTTCTTCTGTTTTAGTATTGATAATACCCGCCTCGTCAACTACCTGTCCTGTTAATGTCGGAAAGTCCATCGCGTAGACGGACATTCCGAACAAACAGAAAAATAAAATCAATAAAAAACGTTTCAGTTTCATTATTAGTCAAACTTCACTTCTGGAACGGATTTTTTTGCTTCATCAATTTTATATTCTGATTTTTTTTCAAAATCACCAAACATCGATAAAATCCACTTTTGAGGAATCATTCCTAAAAATTGGTTATACTCACGAACAGCTTCAATATAATCTTTACGAGCAACAGCTATTCTATTTTCAGTTCCCTCCAATTGAGATTGTAGCGATAAGAAATTTTCATTAGCTTTCAAATCTGGATAATTTTCAGCAACGGCCATCAAACGAGATAATGTGCCAGATAATTCACTTTGAGCCTTTCTAAACGCTTCCATTTTTTCTGGATTATTTAAATCATCAGCAGATAATTTAATTTGCCCAATAGAAGTTCTTTTTTCTGTCACATCAATTAACACCTTTTCTTCATGAGATGCATATCCTTTAACTGTTGCGACCAAATTAGGTATTAAATCATAACGACGTTCATAATTATTTTCGACTTGTGACCATTTAGCAATTGCATTTTCATCTAATACCGTTGCACGATTTAACGTACGCATACAATATGGTATCATAAAAGCAATAATAATCAAAAAGACAACAAAAAAATTAATTAAAATTTTTTTCATAATATTTCTCCTTTTTTTTAAGTTTCAGAAACAAAGCGCGCCATAATTTTTTTTCGACCATGTTTGTCGAAGGCTATATCCAGTTTTTCACCATCTTGCCCCCATACAGTGCCGAAACCAAATTTTTCATGGTAAACACGCTTACCTTTTTGCGATGAACGTTTTACAACACTTTCATCATCGTGATAAATGCTTCCTGAAGTTTTTCCCCATTGGTAAAAAGAAGCATTTAAATTTTCATCTTCATTTTCTTCCCATTTTTGATAACTCGGTTTAGTTGAAAATTTAGGTGTGTAATCAAAATAACGCGAATTAAATGTAGAAACCATTTCAATATGTTCATCGGGCAGTTCATCGATAAATCGAGAAGGTTGTGCATTTTGCCACTTACCATAAACTCTGCGATTTGCAGCAAAAGAAATATAAGCTTTTTTTCTGGCTCTGGTCAATCCGACATAAGCCAATCTGCGTTCTTCCTCTAATGCCAATGCGCCTTCCCCCATTGATTTGGCATGAGGAAATAATTCTTCTTCCCATCCAGGTAAGAAAACAACATCAAATTCTAACCCTTTTGATGCATGTAGTGTCATCACTGTAAATAATTCCTGCTCAACTTGATTTTCTGTATCCATAACCAAACTGGCATGTTCGATAAACATATTTAAATCTTGGAATTCACCACTCATCACATTAATTAATTCTTTTAAGTTTTCTAAACGACCAGGCGCCTCTGCAGATTTATCCATTCTCCACATTGTATAATATCCACTTTCTTCCAACAGCTTTTCAGTCACTTCAGACAGTTCCTCGCCATTTTCTAAACGACTACGCCAACGAATGATATTCTTTTTAAACTCTGTCAATGTTGAACGAACTGCAGGCTTCAATTCTGCCCAATCAATAGCCTCTAATAAAGGTATTTGCTTTTGTCTTGCTGTGTCCGATAATTTTTGTAAAGTCGCATCCCCCAACCCTCTGCGTGGTTTATTTACAATTCGCATAAAAGCTAAATCATCGGATGGATTAGCCAACAGGCGTAAATACGCAACAGCATCTTTAATTTCCTCACGCTCATAAAACTTAAAGTCCCCAATAACTTGGTAAGGAATACCTGCCTTAATCAAAGATTCTTCAAATGCTCTTGTTTGAAAACCTGCCCGAACCAAAACAGCCATTTGTGATAATGGTGTTGTTCGCATTAAATTTTCCACCGTATCAATAACCCGTTCAGCTTCTTCAGAACCACTATAATATCCTTTAATCTGAACCCTATCACCAGATCCATCTCGTTCTGGAGCAACATAAAGTGTTTTTCCCAATCTAGTTTCATTATTTGCAATCAAGGCTGATGCTGCGCCTAAAATATGAGTCGTAGAACGATAATTGCGTTCCAAACGAATCGTTTTAGCTGTTGGAAAGTCTTTTGGAAAACGCAAGATATTTTCAACTTCTGCGCCACGCCAAGAATAGATAGATTGATCGTCATCCCCGACACAACATAAATTACCACTTCCTTGAGCTAATAAACGCAACCATAAATACTGTGCAACATTTGTATCTTGATACTCATCGACCAAAATATACTTAAACTGTTTTTGATATTTCGCTGCAATATCTGGTCTGATTTTAAAAATTTCCAAAGGTAAAAGCAATAAATCACCAAAATCAACAGCATTTAATTCTTTTAATCTGGCTTGATAACGGTGATAATAAGACAACGCACCCCCATTTAAAAAAGAGCTATTTTCTTTTGTACTTACTGATGAAGGCGATAATCCCCTGTCCTTCCAACGTTGAATAACAGCGTTTAATCCTGCAGGAGTCCATTGTTTGATATCAACACCATCTGCTTGCATCAACTGTTTGCAAATACGTTCGCTGTCATCGGTCCCCAAAATAACAAAATCTTTTTGTAAATCAACAATGTCATAATGCTGTCGCAACATCCTTAAACCCAGTTTATGGAACGTTCCCAACCACACAGAAAGAGCATCTGCTCCAATCATTTTTTCCAAACGTTCTGACATTTCTTTAGATGCTTTATTCGTAAATGTGACAGCTAAACATTGCCAAGGCATTGCTAAACGCCGATCTATAATATAAGCCAAACGCGTCGTTAATACCCTTGTTTTTCCTGTTCCTGCACCAGATAAAACCAACAAAGGTCCTTCGGTTGTTGTGACGGCTTCATATTGTTCTGGATTTAACCCTTTCAGATAGTCTGGTTCTTTAACTGTTTTTACTTCGGCAAAATCGGTTTCCTGAAAGTCATCAAAATCAAATGGATTTGTCATATTCGTTCCTTTTTTGTTCTTATAAAAAGGAGTATAAACAGATTTTAAAACTTGTCAAGGATTAAGCTTTATTTTAATTTAATAATTTTTTGAATGATAAAATGAGCAAGCATCAAACCAAAAATAGCTGGAATTGTTGATAAAGAACCCATCTGTCTGTGACCATTACTGGCTTTGATAGGTGTTTCAGTTGAATAAACGACAGGAAAATCCATTGATATACCTTCTTTCTTACACGTCTGACGCAAAATCCCTGCCAACGGACACACAGATGTCTTCTTTAACGTTGCAATTTTTATTTTTGTTTCATCTAATCTTAATGCCGCGCCCATTGATGAAATAAATGGTATTTGTTTTTGCAAACATGTTCTATATAACGCAATTTTAGAATCTCTGCTATCAATAGCATCGATAACATAATCAACATCTTCTAAAATTTTATCCACATTTTTTTCATCCAAGAACGCATCAACAGTATCAACCAAAATATCAGAAGATATATCCTTTATTCTTTCTTTTGCCACGTCAATTTTTTTCTTACCGACCGTTGAAGACAATGCAAACAACTGACGATTTATATTGCTAACAGAAACGGCATCAAAATCGACTAATTTCAAATGTCCGATTCCTGCTCTTGCCAAAGCCTCTATAGCGTAAGAACCAACAGCGCCACATCCAACGACCATTACCCTTGCACGTTGCAACTTAGCGACGCCTTCGTCACCGAGTAAAAGCTTTGTTCTCATCAATCTAGTTTCCATTTACAAACTCCTGTGCATTTTTAAATAATGCTTTTTTTAATACATTCAAGTTATGACCTGTAATAACGCTCATCTTTTTTGTTAAATCTACAATATCTGATGGTTGTGCCGTCAGGTCTGGTGCGTCACTTTCAATTAAAATGCGATTTAGAGGTGTTGCATTCATACATGCCCTAATTTTTGGACGATTTTCTGGAACAAATATCGCTGAATAAGAAAAATAAGCGTTATATTTTTCTATTAAAACAGGAATTAAATCTGCATTTCCATGATGAGAATGCATCAAAAGTTTTGGAGGCATTTTTTCACGTTGACTTTTAAAAACATGAAGCAATCTATCCCACGCTCTGACACAGTGAATATGCGCAGAACGATTTAATTTCCAAGCAAGTGTTAATTGTTTCCTTAAAACTTCTTCTTGCAAATCCAAATCAGGTTTTAATTTGTCCAAACCAATTTCGCCCATCATTGAGTGTGGATTTTCTAATAAAATTTTTTCTAATTCAACAAACCAACTTTTTGGCAATCCTTGAACATAGTGTGGATGAACACCGAAACAAACACAAACATTTGAATAGTTTTTTGAAATTTGTAGAACTTGTTGCCAATCAGCAGGACTTGTCGAATTACAAATAAAATGGCTGACATTTTTTCTTTGTGCGTCATTCATAACGGTATTTAAATCTGAAATCATCTGCAAATGCACATGCGCATCAAAGTATCTGCTCATAAAAAAACTCCTTATATACAATATATATACAAATTTTTATTGCATTTTTCAAGCTTTAATTTATGATACAAATACAAAGGGGGCGTTATGCGCATATCGTTGCTTTTATTTATTTGTGGTATTATCAGTATTTTTTTAGGAAGCCTGATGGCATTCCCTGCGATTGTTGATTTTTTTGCAAAACAACCAGAAAACGGAGAAAACTTTTTAATCTGTGCTTTTGGTGTTGCATTTTTAGGCGCTTTAATCAGTGCTTTATCTTATCGAAAATGGAACCGAGCACTTAATAAAAAAGAAATGTTTGTCATCACTTCTTGCATTTGGTTTTTAGCAAGCATTATTGGCGCAATCCCTTTCTATTTTTCAGACCAAGACTTATCCATAACAGATGTTTTTTTTGAAAGCGTTTCAGGATTAACAACAACGGGTTCGACGATTTTAGCTCATATAGACAGTATGCCCAAAGGTTTTTTGCTATGGCGTTCAATGTTGCAATGGTTGGGCGGCATTGGAATTATTGTTTTAGCCATTACAATTCTTCCTATTTTACGTATTGGAGGAATGCAATTATTTTCTACTGAAAGTTCTGATTCGTCTGAAAAAGATTCTCCGTTTGTCGCCTCTAAATTAAAACGCTATATTTATGCTTATTTATTTGTTTCATGCTTATGTGTTTGGGCTTTATATGTTGGTGGGATGGATTTATTTAATGCTGTGGCACATATGATGACTTGCCTATCGACAGGAGGATTTTCCACTCACGATACATCTATTGCATTTTATCACTCCCCTCTTATTGAATGGATTTTGATATTTTTCATGACAATCGGTGGTTTACCTTTGGCTGTTATTGTCGCATTTTTAGAAGGGAAATGGTTTAAACTCAAAGAAAATGAACAAGTCAAAACATTTTTACTTACCTGTTTTACATTATGCACAATTATCCCTGTTTGTATGCGCATTTTCATGCCACCATTTAATGATATATTTGACACGATCAGAACATTTACATTTCACTTTACTTCTATCATAACTACGACGGGGTATGTAACAGAAAATTATACGCTCTGGGGTCCTTTTTTTGTTGTCTTTTTTGTTTTTCTTACTGCTGTCGGAAGCTGTACAGGTTCAACTTCTGGAGGTATTAAATTCTTTAGATTTTCTATTTTAGCTTCTGCAATAAAAAGACATTTAACTTTAATGATATCACCCCATGCAGTTATCATCCCTAAATATAATAATAAACCCATCACAGAAGATGTTTGGATGGGCGTCATGTCTTTTATGAGCATTTTTTGTGCCACAACTATTGTCACAACATTATGTTTATCATTAACAGGTCTTGATTTTACAACATCTTTTTCAGGTGCGTTATCTTCTGTTGCGAACGTAGGTCCTGGAATAGGAAATACAATAGGACCTGATAAAAGTTTTTTTCTTTTACCTGATGCAGCAAAGTGGATTTTATCTTTTGCGATGATTTTAGGACGGTTAGAGTTTATGACTGTTATTGTATTATTATTGCCAAAATTATGGAAAAAAAACTAAAAAGAATCTTTACTAAAAATTAAGTATCGTGTTATAGTATAAGAAGAAATAAAATACCTTGAGGAGATAAAAATGAAAAAATTTCTGTTAACGTTTATGGCGATTGTTATTTTAGTAATTGGAACTGTCGCTTTTTTCTTTTACAAAAGCTTTGATGAAGCGTCTTATAAAGAACAAATTATCGCATCTGCGAAAGAATTAACAGGAAAACAAATGGTCATCAATGGCGATTTTTCGTTCCAGTTGTTGCCTGCTCCAGTCATACAAATATCCGATGTCCTCATAAAAAACGAAGGTCCAGCTGATGTTGCTGGCATAATTAAAGTTGCCAAAATTGAAGCGCATTTAAAACTATCTTCATTGTTCAAAAACCCATTAATTGTTGAAAAGCTCACATTGGAAGAGCCTCAAATTCAATTAAAAAGAGATGAAAAAGGACAAAACAATTGGAATTTTAAATTTTTAAAACCAGAGGAAACCTTGCAAGCTCAAGACGCTATGATGGGACAAACATTTAAAGAAGTTCCCCCTCAATTCAAAAATATGGAAATAAAAAACGGGACCATTAGCTATTCTGATGCCGTCACAAATGAAAAATACCAAATCACTGTTGTATCTGGTCTGCTGCAATCCAAATCTGTCACAGGACCTTTTGATTTTGAAGGACTTATCAATATCGATAAATTGCCATTAAAAACAAATTTACATCTTGACCAACTTAATTTATCATCTGATACAAAATTTTCTTTAAATTTACTTAATCAAGATAGTGGCGCAGTCTTTTCTGTTGCACAAGGAACAATCAATAAAATTGGTGACATCACACAAAGCATTTCTGGAAATGTGACATTTAGCATTCCTAAACTATCTTCATTTTTAGCAACTTATCGAGGCTTTAAAGATTTACCAGAACAATTAAATAAAAAAATAGAAGGTAATGGAAACTTTTTTGTATCACAAAAAGAATTTTCTATATCTGAAGCAGCTATTCGATATGGAGAAGACGCAGTAGAAAATAGCATGTCTGTTAAATTAACGACCCTGTTTCCAGAAAAAAAAGATGCAAAATCAAAAGTATCTGCAATGCTGGTCTTGTCACATTTAAATTTAGATACATTTTATCCTTATTTGCCTAAAAACGAATCATGGCAGAATATATTGAGTATAGCTCAAAACAAACTTCCTGAAAATTTAGATTTGTTAGTCAAATCTTCACAAGTTTCTTTATTTAAAGAACAAATAAAAGATTTTGTATTTTCTTTCGACAAACAAAATGAAAATGTTGAAATCAGAGAATTAAAAGCCGTTTTGCCAAAAGCAACATACGTATCATCAAAGGGAAACATCTTACTAGACACAACAGAACCAACTATTTTATTGACAACAACCATAGAATCTGATTCGCCAACACAAACGCTTTCTTGGCTTGATTTGTCGTATCGTTTAGACATCGAAACAACGTTCATTAATAAATTAAAAGCATCCAGCGATATTCGCTTAAGAAATAAAGACTTAACCTTTTCCCAATTAAACATTGGAATAAACGATGCTTCTGTTGCAGGAGGAATGGCTTTTGCATTGACAGAACCCAAATTAACAGGATACGTCAATTTAGCTATAAAAAACATGGATTTTGATAAGTTTGTTCCCTATACCCCTGTTGCAGAAAATCGTTCTGTAAAGCTTTGGTTAAGTGACGTAAAAAATGCATTAGAAAAATCTGTATTACTCAAAGATATTAACGTTTCATTCAGTTTAAATGGTTCAGACATCACATTTAAATCTTTACCAATGGAACGTATCAATTATGAAGGGAAAATCAATCAAAAAGAATGGATTACAGACAATTTAACAATCGATCAGGTTGCTCTTTCCAATCTCAAATACACAGGAACTGTACAAAAGAAAGATGATGGAAGCTTGCAATTTAAAGATGTATATGTTGAATTGGAAATGCCAAAGTCTATGCTATTATTAGACAGACTAAAAATTCAATCTCCACTTCCTGCTAATATGGGAAACCTTACATTGAACGCAAAATTTAACGGCTCTTTTGATAAAGTGAATACTGATATGCAACTGTCTTTCTCTCAAGGGAAAATTACTGCTGTCGGAGATATTGAAAACCCACTCAAAACAAATACATCTTATTCTGGAACATTAAAAATAACACATCCGAATTTCCGTCAATTTGTACAAATGGTAAAACCTGATTTGCAAATTTTCCCTGCTTTAAGTGGAACGTTTACATTCAATGGTTGGGTCAGTGGAGATGCTTCGAATATAACATTTAAAGACAGCGAGGCAGTTATTGGTCCACAAAAAATCACAGCCAATATCCAAATACAAAAAGACGAAATGGCAAGTCAAATTAAAGGAAACGTCAAAACCCCTTATTTATATTTAGATAAATTTATGAGTTCTAAAAACTTAAATCAAGGAGTAGATGCTAAAACAGGGAAAACAACATTTTCTTCAAATTTGCTAAACTTTGATGATTTTAATGGCTTAACTATAAACATGCAATTAGAAGCTGAAAAAATGGCTTTAGGAAAATTAGAAGTATCAAATTTAAAAACACCTATAAAATTAGAAGAAAAAATTCTGTCTTTTAATGATGCCACGGCACAAATTGCAGATGGTACAGTAAACGTTAATGTAAATTTAAATGCATCAGGCGCAACGCCATATGTAAAGGGAACGTTAAAGTTGCAAAAAGTACCTGTCAGAATGGATTTAATTACGTTAGGATTATTTAGATTAAAAAGTGGAACATCCTCATTGTCCATGAACTTTGATGCAAGTGGGAATTCAGTTGAAGACATGATTAATTCTTTATCTTCTACAGGTAGTTTTACCGTTCAATCAGGCATCATTTCTAATTTAAACTTAAATGCCTTTGAACACAGAATCAGAGCGACTTTAGCAAGACAAGATTCTTTAACGGGAATGGATAAACAATTAAATAAAGAATTGACGTTTGGAGAAACAGCTTTTGATATCTTATCTGGAAACTTTTCAATTTCAGATGGCGTTTTCAAAACATCAGACACAGTGTTAAAAACACCAAACGCAAATGCGATGATGCAAATCAACTTCGATTTGCCGAAATGGTCTGTGAATGCGACATCAGCAATTTCGTTGAAAAACTTTGCTGGTTATCCACCTATTTCTGTTGTTGTCAAAGGATTGGCGCATAATCCACAAACGAACATTGATCTATCTTCTTTTATTCGCTACATAGAAGGCACATCAAATGATGCAAAAGCAAAATTACTGCAAGATGAACAAACAGCGAAAGCTGCTCAAGCCAGATTAGAAGCGAAAGAAAGAATTAATCAATTAGCTCAATTAGTCGTCACAGCAGAAAATCAAATTGCACAAACGGAACAATTATTACAAACGACAAGCACACAAACAGCGCTAACTGAATTGGTCAGAGCAAAAGATGCTTTGGTTTTATTGCGAGAATTAGCAAACAAACCAGCACCATCAGTTGCTGATGTAGAAAAAGGAACGGCTCAAAGTGCATTGATTGCATCCAGAACACAAAGTGTATCAGATGAAATCAAACGCGTTGCACTGTCTCAATTACGTGAAGAAATTCAATCGATTGAAACAAGTGCTCAAAAAACGATGCATGCTGTTAACAGAATTGAACAAAGATTAAAAGGCGTCGAACAAATCGATCAAGCATATCAAAAAGCTTTTTCAACAATGACATTGATACAACAATTAAAAACATTTGCGAATACGTCTGCTGACATAGAACAAATAAAAACAGCCATTGTTCAAGCAAAAGATGCCTTTGAAATTTTAGAGTTAACATACGAAAGTATTTCTAAATTTGATATAGACGTTGCAATGCCAGCTTCAACAGAACCATCTTCTGGTTTCCAAGGGTCTATTCGCAGAAATTAATGGAGCGAAAATGAAAAAGTCCATAACAATTACAGGCTCTCTGGGTTCAGGCAAATCAACGGTAGCAAAAAAATTGGCCGAACAATTAGGATTGACTTATTATTCGACGGGTTCTGCTCAACGCCAAATAGCCCAACAAATGGGTATTACCACATTGCAATTAAATCAATTAGCTGAAAAAGATAAATCTATTGATGATAAAATCGATGCTGTTATAAAAGCAATGAATTGTGATGGAAATGCATATATTGTTGATTCCAGATTGGCATGGCACTTTATGCCCGATTCATTTAAAGTAAAATTAGAAGTCAATCCGACAGAAGCTGCAAATCGTATTTTTAATGATACATCTCGCAGTTCTGAAAGCAAATATCAAAACCCTGAAGAAGTTTTTAATGCGACAGCTCTACGCAGAAAAAGTGAAAGAGAGCGTTTTTTAAAATACTATCAAGTGGATATCGAAGATAATACGAACTTCGATTTAATTATCGATACCAGTCATTTATCTGTGGAAGAAGTTTGTATGCTCATCCAAAAAGAGTTTGAAAACGCATAAATATGTTTTAATGCATTTATATGCTATGCTGTTTTTTATTTTATGAAAAGTACAGCATAAAATTATTAAAAGATTGACCATATTTTATTTTTCCTTAAAAATTTGTTTGTTCAAAACAAAAAAAAGGAAATATAAAATGGTGAAAAACAAAATTTTTAAAATCAAAGATTGGTTATCATCTTTTTTTCATCACCCCATAAAAATGCATTTTGATTCAGATTCCCAAAGTGGTTATGTACGCATTCCTATACAGGTGGAAGACACGAATAAATTTGAAATCCCCATTCATTTTTTATCGTCGAAAGAATCAGGGAAAATCCCCTATTCCATTCTAAATGCATTAGGTGGCATCAAAAATATCGAAAGTTATAGGGAAATTCCAAACTCTAAACGCATTCGTTTAACGCTCATAAACCCAAAGTTAGTTGATACTGATTTATTAGAGCAAATTGAAATTCGCTTATTTATTCGCATTGGAAAAAGAATCGTCCACATAATTCCTTAAAAAAACTTTGTTGTTTATATCATTTGACAAAAAACACCATCCCCCCCCTTTTTCCCATTATTTTACGCATTCTAAAAGTCATCCTAAATGTGGTGAAAATAACGTACACCACAGCCTCCCCCATCGCGTCATATTGAACGAACGCGAAATATGACGTAGTATGTGTCGTACGTCATTCTGAAGGGCGCTAGCCCGAAGAATCTCTGGAAGTTTTTGCACGTAGGCAGTACTACACGTGATGAGATATTTCGCACTCGCTCAATATGACGAGATAAAAAAACATTCTTGACTTAAGGATTCGTTTTATTTAAAATAAGACAAATTAATAGAAATTATATCAGAAAGGAAGTATTTAATATGTCCATTAATTTATTCAAATTTACCCCCTGCCCCCCCGAATTTTCAAGTAAAATCAACAACTTACAGGACATTCCTGATTTAAACCTTGTTTCTAATTCCAATTCTGCTTTGCAATTTCGACGTTCTCAATTCGGGCGTTCGATGTTAGAAATGATTGCTGTTTTATTTGTTATTGCTATTTTAACCATTGGGGCGATTGCATTAATTCGAGAAGCTTTAGACTGGAACGAAGCAAACAACATAACTGATGAAGCAACATTAATTGCCAGCGATTTAACAGGGCGTCGCAGGCTTCGTACAACTACTTCAGGAGAAATTGCTTACTACGGAAAAAAGGATTTTATTAAAACAATTACTCATAATGCGAATTACATCTTTTTGACAACCAACCCTGTCAGCTATGGCGTCTGTACCCACTTAGTGACGGATGAAAAAAATGCATTGTTTGAAAGCGTTCTGGTTGATGGTACAACGCTTGCTTGTCAAGAAGAAGACAATGATGTTGTTTTCAAAATTTTATGGGGCGACAGACGAGGCAACGTATCCAGAAATGAATGTAATGGACATGGATACAGAGATACTAACGGCAAATGTATTTGTGACAATGGATGGCGTGGTTATACTTGTCAAACCAGAGTATGTGACAGTACAAATGCACGAAAAAGTTGCTCCATCACAGAAGACGAATACGATGAATATGGTTGCTTAACCAAATTAAAAGTCGAAGAAGTCACAATTTATACGGGAACATGCTGCAATCAAACTGACACTTGTTGTCCGACTGATGAAGACGCTTGCATGATTTCTTGTACGCCTGATCCATCTTGTAGCAGCTCTAGCAGTTCGAGTTCGTCCAGTTCGTCTTCAAGTAGTTCTTCATCAAGCTCGAGCTCTTCTTCAAGTAGTTCATCGTCGAGTTCTTCTTCGAGCTCAAGTAGTAGCAGTTCCAGCTCTTCTGGTGGTGGGTGCTACTGTCCGAATGTAGCGACAGATACGTCTTACTGTAGCGAAAACGACACTTTTGAGTATTCCTGTGATGATGGAAGTCAGATAACTTGTGCTTGTCCTTGTACCCAAGAAGGATATTATGTTTGTGATTCCAGACAAGAAAGCAATGGTTCATATACCTATACTTGCTGTTGTGATGAAGCTATTGGTTGGAGAACATGTGAAAATTCATCCTCTGATGACTACAAACATTGTTTCCTTTGTATTCCTCCAGCTGTTTGGGATGAAACAACATGTGAATGCATAACAAAAAAATGTACACCTGGTGAACTTCGGGAAGATGAAGACGGAGTTACTATATGCTTTTGTGATGGCGAAGGACAGTGGTCTACTAGTAACGAATGTGGAAGATGTACAGAAGATGGAACTAGCTGGTATGATGATGATTCTTTATGTCCACCATCTGGTGGGTGCAAATATCATTGTGATGACGGATTCTGCTCCGTCGATGATCCTGATTGTGGTGAATGCCCAGACACTTCTTGCCCAACAGGTTGTTGCGAAGAAGAAACCTATGATTACAATGGAATAACTTGCTTCAGATATGTTGAAGTTGAAAAGGTTTGGAAACCAACTGGAGAATGTTGCAGAACCGAAGATGCTGTTCTTTGTTGTCCAGCGAACGGAAATGATTGTGGATGTACAAGCGCTCCAAGCTGTAGTTCATCCAGCTCGTCAAGCTCTTCGTCAAGCTCCAGTAGCTCTTCTTCAAGTAGTAGTAGCTCGAGTAGTAGCAGCAGTTCTTCGAGTTCTTCTTCGAGCTCTAGCAGTACTAGCAGCTCTTCATCGAGTAGTTCTTCTTCATCAAGTAGTAGTAGTTCATCATCGAGCAGCTCCTCTTCTTCGTCCTCTGGTGGTGGTGGATGTCCTGAAGATGAACCATATAATGAAGTCGCTAAAAAGTGTTGTGCTATCGTGGAACCAAGTCCGTGCTTCGTACTTGTCAATGCCCAAGAAGGTGTATGTCCAAGCTTAAATCAACTTGGCCCTGGTTCTTTGTGCGCATACTCAAACGGCGTTGATGGTCAATGTGATGCAATGGGAAAATGCGAAAAATGTTCAGACATTACGGGTTGTTTAGCATATGGAGATGAATGCAAATGTCTGCAATGTTCTGATGAATATACTCTCACTGATGGAACCTGTAAAAAATGTGGTGGTATCGGCGAATTAATTGAATTGAATGAAGTAAGTTTTTGCAGTATAGACTTTATTGACCATATACATGGAGAACAAATATGTAAACAAATTGGAATGTCGCTACCTTCCGTTCGTGATATCTGTCCAAATTGGAATGGAAAAGAAGGAAAAACCTGTTCGGATAGCTTAATAAAAGAATGGAGTGATATCAATGTTTGGACTTCAACATCCGCAGGGACAGAAGAAGATGAGATTGACGGTACAGTAAATAAGTATTACCAAGTAAGCGATGAATATGTCAATTCTAATAGAGAAGATGGTATGGCAGAAGTTATATGTATGTAAATAATAAAAAAATACACACATGAAACCAAAAGGAGGCTTCTGTTGCCTCCTTTTTTTTAAACAACACGTCAAAAACTTTTACATTTCGCTTAACTTTTTATCCAATAATTGATTTGCCAACCCAGGATTTACTTTTCCTTGTGAAGCTTTCATAATCTGACCGACGAACCAACCTTTTAATTTATCTTTACCAGCTTTAATTTCCGCGACTTTATCCATATTGGCAGATAAAACTTCCGCGATCATCGCTTCTATCGCGCCTGTATCAGAAACTTGCTTCAAGCCCTTTTCTTCCACAATTGCAGCTGCAGATTTTCCACTTGTAAACATTTCTTCGAAAACATCTTTTGCTATTTTTCCAGAAATTGTGCCATCATTAATTAAATCAATCAATGCTCCCAAATCTTCCGGACGAACTGGACTGTTTTCAATAGCAATGTATTCGGCATTTAATTTTGCAAACAAATCTCCCATAACCCAGTTTGCAACTTTTTTCGGATCTCGGCTTGCACCTTGTAAAGCACGTTCAAAATAAATTGCTGTTTCTTTATCAGAAGTCAAAATACGCGCATCATATTCAGGCAGCCCCAAACTTTCCATATAGCGTTTTTTCTTTGCTTCTGGCAATTCGGACAAATTTTCACGAATATTATCAATATAATCTTGCGTCAAATTGACTGGAGGTAAATCTGGATCTGGGAAATAACGATAATCCAAAGCATTTTCCTTTGAACGCATAGAACGCGTTTCCATATTAACCGCATCAAATAAACGTGTTTCTTGAGGGAAATCTTGCCCTGCTTCGTATAAATCAATCTGACGATGAACTTCCAAATCAATCGCTTGCATCACAAATTTAATCGAGTTAACGTTCTTAATTTCAACACGGTGACGATAACCTTCTTCACCGACCTTACGAACAGAAACATTGATATCGCAACGCATAGAGCCTTCATCCATATTTCCATCACAAGTCCCTAAATAACGAACCAAAGCTCTTAATTTACGTAAGTAATCACCTGCTTGTTCAGGAGAACGAATATCTGGCTTAGATACAATTTCCATCAAACCAACACCAGCACGGTTAAAATCCAAATAAGACTGCGTTGGATGCATATCGTGGATAGACTTACCAGCATCTTGCTCTAGATGCAAACGTTCAATACCGATTCTTTTGATTTGACCATCTTCGTCTGTCACATCCAAATAACCTTCGCCAACGATTGGGTAAAACAATTGCGTAATTTGATAACCTGTTGGCAAGTCTCCATAAAAGTAATTCTTTCTATCAAATACAGAATGTTTATTAATTTGAGCGTTTAAGCCAAAACCTGTTTTGATACATTGCTCGATACACTTTTCATTTAGAACAGGCAATTGACCTGGCATACCACAGTCCAAAAATGCAACGTGTGTATTGGGAAGTCCTCCAAATTCTGCACTAGCCCCTGAAAAAACCTTAGCGTTTGAAATAATTTCACAGTGGACCTCTAGACCACAAATCAGCTCCCAATCGGCTGTTTTTCCTTTTACAATATATGTCATTTCATCATCTCCACTACATCTAATACTTTCAAAACCGTTGCATCATCCCACATACGACCAATGACTTGTAAACCATTATTCGCACAACCAGCAGGAACTCCCGTTAAACAAGATGGCATCAAATAGTTATCATTAAAGCGTCCTTTTGCTGCTCCATTTTTAGCTTCCTCGATAGTAAAAGGCTTAATTGGAACTGCAGGAGAGAACAATACATCCACTTTTTCAAAAGCTTTATCAAAGTCTTGCTTAATCAATGAACGCATTTTTTGCGCAGGAACAAAATAATCATGATAGCCCTTTGCCGATGTAAAGAATGTTCCTAAAATCATGCGATTACGAACCTCTTGTCCAAAACCTGCCATACGTGTATTCATATACATTTCATCTAAAGTTTTACCTTCTTCTCGAACACCATAACGAACACCATCATAACGCGCAAGATTTGTAGTTGCCTCACCTTGAGAAATTACATAATAAACCATTCCTGCTTCCTCTGTATGAGGCATTTGAACATCAACCAATTCTGCTCCTTCATCCTTTAAAAACTGCAATGCCTTTTCCCAATTTTCAGGAACCAGCTCAGTATATTCTTTTGGAATACCGATTTTCATACCTTTGATATTCTTATCCAATCCTGAAACCAAATCAGGCACTTCTCTGCGAGAAGATGTTGCGTCCCTTTCATCATGTCCCATCATAACTTCAATCATTCTAGCACAATCTTCAACACTTCTAGCCAAAACACCTGGTTGATCCAAACTAGACGCATAAGCAATTACACCATAACGAGAGCAACGTCCGTATGTTGGCTTAAAACCAGAAATCTGACAAAAAGATGCTGGATGGCGAATAGAGCCCCCAGTCTCTGTTCCTGTTGCGGCTACACACATATTCGCAGCAACCGCAGAAGCAGAACCACCAGAGGAACCACCTGGTACTCGAGTTTCATCATGTGGATTTTTCGTAACACCAAAATAACTGGTAATTGTCGAAGAACCCATTGCAAATTCATCTGTATTTGTTTTTCCTAAACAAACTGCGCCGGCATCCCATAATTTTTGTGTCGTTGTTGATTCAAATTGTGGCACAAAATTAGATAAAATGCGACTTGCAGCTGTTGTTCGGATGCCTTTTGTGCAAAACATATCCTTAATCGCAATTGGAGCACCTTCCATTTTACCAGCAATGCCCTTTGCTCTGCGTTCATCTGATGCTTTTGCCATATCCAATGCTATTTCTGGCGTTTCTGTAATATAAGCATTTAAACGACGTTTATCTTCCATATTTTTTAAGTATGCTGTCGTCACATCAACACTGGAAAATTCTTTATTTTCTAAACCTTTTAATGTTTGGCTTAATGTTAAATCTGTTAAATTAGTCATTTTTTACTCCACCATTTTAGGAACGCTGAAAAATTCATCCGTAGCACCCTCTGGCGCATTTGCCAAAACTGCAGCAACTTTATTTCCGTCAGTCACCTCGTCTTTGCGCATGACCATCTCTTCATCAAAAGGTGTCACCATTGGCAAAACCGTATCAATTTCAGGATTTTTAAGCCTTTCCCCCATCCATCCCAAAGTTTCAGAAAATTCTTTTGCCATTGTTTCGGCTTCATCATCTTCGATACGAACACGTACCCAAAAAGCCATTTCTTTAATTGTATTTTTATCTATCATTTTATTTTCCTTCTTTGCAAAAAGTATATTTAAGAATATGACTATTTCATCTTAAATGTCAAGCATTTTTTCCAAAAACACATTGCAAGACAATAAAAAACTTGACAAACAAGCTCTTTTATGTTAATATCAAAGATATACTAGGAGAAAAAATGGCTGGAGATATAAAAAACGACAAAACGATAAAAGAAAATATCATTATTGGGGATAGTGCAATCATCTTTTTGGCTCATAAACGAGATAAAAATTTGGTATTAAACGAAATAAACGAACATGCCCAATCAGGTACTTTTATACAAATTTTAGAAGACGTTGCTACAAAAGCATTAGTATCAACTGGACTTCACTCTAAACGAGATACGCATAAAAAAGGACAAGGAAAAAATCCTGTTTATCAGTGGTCAAAAACAACAAATGGAGGACCTCGATTATACTTGGACGTATCCAGCCATAACGGCAAACCAGTTTACATCATCTACGTTATCGGCAACAAACAATCTCAAGACACAGATTTCTTAAAAGCATACCACCGAAGACAACAGATGCTGGCAGAAAAAATTGATATCCATGCACAAATCGAAGAAACCTTAAAACAGATAGAAGAAAACCAACCCGTTTTACCAAAAATAATTGCACATCACTATGGACGTCATTCTGAAACACGCAAAAAAAACAAACAAAAGACAAAAGCCAGCTAATTTGGAGAAAAAAATGAAAAACAAAACAAATTTACAAACATCCATTGGAAATATATTAAGAGAAAACCCTCTTGCACTGCAAAGCTATGTCAATGCGTTGTTTAGAAACTTTTTAACCGAAAAATTTTATCCAGAACTGATGGAAAAACAAGAATTATTAAATATCCATATTCCTCCTCAAGTTGTCATAAAAGCTATTAATGATATTTTGGATGAAGAAATAAAAAATGGCGCTCTACAGCTACCAGAAAAAATATCTCGCGCACAAATCAAAACAATAATAATGATTAAAAAAAGCAAAACAAGATGAAAAAAAGCCCCAAACGGGGCTTTTACATTGGAAGTTTTGAATCAATTAATACTCGAAACGAAGACCTCCGAAATAATTAAATCCTGTTTGTTCAAACGATTTATTATTAACTTCAGCCTCACCCATATTTACAAAACGACCACCAACTTCTAAAAACACATTTTCTGTAAACTCTAATTCCAATCCCAAGCCCAGTTGCCAAGCTAAATCAGTATTGTCATCAGAAAAATTTCCTTCTTTTGTATCTAAAAATGCAGCACCAACGCCCCCCATTAAATAAGGCTTTAAAACACTTTTAATCGGAGGGGAGAAATACAAATTTCCCATCAAAGAGTGAGTCTCTATAGAAACCCTATCCGCATCGCTTTGATAACTTCTTTTAGCCTGATACATGTATTCAGCTTCCAATCTGAAAAAAGAATAATGATAACCAACGAAACCAGCCCCAATAAATTTAGCTTGCGAATCTTCAAAAGAAGTATTTGCTTCTTCAACATCTAATTTTTCTGCCCCAAAACGGATGCCAAAAAAAGCACCTGCAGACGCATTTGTTGCAAAAACAAAGTTCGCAATCAAAATTAATGTAAATAATAAAGTTTTTTTCATTCACACACCCTTTCAGTTTAAAACGATATATTATATTTAACACATTTTATAAAAAAATAAAAACATTTTTTAAAATTTTATTTTTTTTATTGACAGTAAAATTAAAATCATATATAAAGTATTTGTTTTGTGGAGCGTTGGCAGAGTGGTAATGCAGCGGATTGCTAATCCGTCATCGTGAAAGCGATGCAGAGGTTCGAGTCCTCTACGCTCCGCCACGATAAAGATAAATCCTTGAATTGAATCCTCAAAAATTGGACTGTAAAAAGACTCTGCAGTTATTGTTGTAGTAAAAAAATAATCTTCATCTAACTATCTAACTTTCTTGAAGATTTGCGCTGGTTTACCTTTTCTACCTTGTTCAAAAATCGCTTGTTGCTTAAATGCTTCTGTGAACAACACATTGTTGTTTGAAACCGTTTATATGTTCGGATTGTTTTCTAATCCTTCTCGTTTTAATTGTATAAATCTGTGTCCTCTCATAATTTATCTTTTTTTTGATGTTATTATAAAAAAATTATCCCGAAAATTGCGACTGCCATCTTCGGGACTTTTTCATCTATCCGAACCTTGGAGGACGATTCATTCAGAATTTTTATATAAAAACCATAAATTGATTAATCTTCAAAGGTATATAAATTATCAAAACGCGCAGCAAACATAACATCTTTAATTCGTCCTGTTGCTGATTTGATAACTAAAGTCATATCTTTAACAGAAGCTTCATCACTGGCAATAACGAACATTCCTAAAGCTGCACTATCGATAAAATCACAAGCAGCCAAATTGAATGTTAAAGTTTTGTCTTTGGATGCTTTTATCAAAGAAATGATTTCAAAAAATGTATCATGATCGCGAAAAGTAAAAGACCCTTCCATTACAATTTCTTGACCTTGTTGATTTTCTTCAATGCGATATTTCATTTTACTTCTCCATTAACAATTACAGTTTCTTATAGCATAATGATTTTTTTTTATCCCGTCAAGCTTTATTTTCATCTTTTCCGATGGGCGTATAAATTAAATACGTAGGTATTCGTCCAGCTTTTAAACCTTTTTGTTCGTATCGCGTCGAAACCCAGTCGTCGAAAGGTCTTCTCACATCGTCGTTTATGCGTTTAAATAAACCACTTTGTTCTATTTGTTCAACGGCCCAATCGGCATATTCTTGTACATCTGTAGCAATGCGTAATTGCCCATTTGTTTTTAGCAATCGATGTAGTTGAGGCAGATTTTTTCCTCCTGCAAAGCGTCTGTCTTCATGTCTGGATTTCGGCCAAGGGTCTGGATATAAAATAAAAATACGATTAAAAGAGTTATCAGGAAAAGAATCAAATAAATGTCTAATATCGTCTGGATAAACGCGTACATTATCAGCACGATTTTCTTCTAGCAGGCGTGCTTGATTTGTATCTGTTCCCCAAGAACCATTTAAGTGTGCTAATAAGCTTGCTACCCCATTTAAAAAAGGTTCAGCTCCAATGAATGCGATATTTGGATTTCTTTTAGCTTGTTCGGCTAAATGTTCCCCCCCACCAAAGCCAACCTCCAGCCACAATTCTTTGGGTGTAAAGTCAAATAATTTTGATAAATTCTTGGGCATATCTTCAGCTTTTGGCATTTGAATCTTGGGCAGTAAGTTTTCCATTAAAAAAACTTTTCCACCTTTTAGTTTTTTGCCGTGTCTTCGTCCATAAAATCGTTCATCAACAGGTTTTAAATCCATTTTAGTACCCTTATAAAGTTGATTTGACATTCCAAATGTCATCAGCATATTCTTTGATGGTTCTGTCTGATGAAAACTTACCACTACAAGCAACATTCAGTAATGCTTTCCTTGCCCATTCCATTTTGTTTGTGTAGTCTTTTTGAATTTGTTCATGCGTTTTGGTATATGAATCAAAATCGGCCAAGCTTAAATAAAAATCATTGAACATAATGCTTTGGAATATCGGAGTGAATAAGCCAGCTTCATCATCACAGAACAAACTGGAAGTTAATGTGTCCATGACACGTTTAATTCGCATATCTGAATTATAATAATCCCAAGGTTTATGCGTGTTGTTTTTATGTCTTTGAGCAACTTCTTCAGCCGTCAAACCGAATAAATAGAAGTTTTCATCTCCGACTTCTTGCCTGATTTCGATATTGGCCCCATCTAATGTTCCGATAGTTAAAGCGCCATTCATCATGAATTTCATACAACCAGTTCCAGAAGCTTCAAATCCCGCAGTTGAAATTTGTTCTGAAATATCTGTCGCTGGGATGATTTTTTCAGCAACAGAAACTTTGTAATCTGGAATAAACGCAATTTTTAATTGTTGCGATGCTTTTGGGTCATGATTAACAACACGTGCGATATTGTTAATTAATTTAATGATTAATTTCGCCATAGTGTATTCAGGGGCTGCTTTACCTCCAAAAATATATGTTTTAGGAGTTGGTAAAACAACACCATCTTCTATAATAGACAGATATTCATGAATGATATGTAAAGCATTTAATAATTGACGTTTGTATTCGTGAATACGTTTTACTTGTACATCGAAAATTGATTCAGGGTTAACTTCTACGCCCGTTGTGTTAAATATGTACGATGTTAAGCGTTGTTTATTTTGAGCTTTCACAGCCATAAATTTTTCTAAAAATTCATTGTCGTTTAAATAGGCTGTTAGCTGTTTCAAATGGCTTAAATCTTTAATCCATTCATCGCCAATGTGGGATGATATCAAATTAGCTAAATCGGTATTACAATCTAATAACCAACGACGAGGCGTGACCCCATTTGTTTTATTATTAAATTTTTCGGGCCACATTTCATAAAAATCTGGAACCAAGCGTGTTTTTATCAAGTCAGAGTGCAATTCAGCAACACCATTAACTGAAAAACTACCAGCAATAGCTAGATGCGCCATGCGTACTTTTTTCTGGTCTCCTTCTTCAAAAATAGACAAGCGTGATAATTTACTGATATCACCAGGGAACTTATCTCGGACTTTGTGCATCAACCACTCATTGATTTCATAGATAATCAACAGGTGACGCGGCAAATTTTCTTCGAACAAAGAAACATTCCATTTTTCCAACGCTTCAGGTAATAAAGTATGGTTTGTATAAGCCATTGTTTTGCTGACAATATCCCAAGCATCTTCGAAACCAAATCCATGAACATCCATTAAAACGCGCATTAATTCAACAATAGCCAGAGTCGGATGAGTATCATTTAATTGTATGACGACTTTTTCTGGAAGCAATCTTAAGTCATCGTGATCTTCCAAAAAGCGCCTTAAAATATCGTTGATGGCACAAGATACAAAGAAGTATTGTTGAACCAAGCGCAACTTTCTACCTTCTTCAAACGAATCGGAGGGGTATAAAACTTTAGAAATCGTTTCTGTTTTAATGTTGTTTTCAACAGCATCTACGTATCCACCAGTGTTGAACACTTGTAAATTAAGTGCGTTTGTCGCATGAGCCGAGAACAATCTTAAATAATTAACTGTTTGACCCCCATAGCCAACAATGGGCATATCATATGGAATACCCATTATATGGTCAGCATCAATCCATCTGGGATAACGGACACCATCTCTTTCATCATAATGGATTCGTCCACGAATAGGGATATAGCAACATCTGTCACTGCGTTCGATTTGCCAAGGCGAATCGCGTTCAATCCAGCTGTCAGCACTTTCTTTTTGATATCCATTTTCAAAGCGTTGACGGAATAATCCAAATTGATAGTTGATACCATATCCATAGCCAGGCAAGCCCAAAGAAGCAATAGAATCTAAAAAACATGCAGCTAAACGACCCAATCCTCCATTTCCTAGGGCAGGATCATATTCAGCGTCCAAAACTTCGCGCAAAGGAATCGGGTTATCCAATTTTACTTTGTCCAATATGTCGAAAATACCAAAATTATGTAAATTATTTTCTAATAAACGCCCAATCAGATATTCTAACGACAGATAATACACGCGTTTAGGATCTTTTTTACTGTGCCTTGCGGCCGTTTCGAACATTTGGTCAATACACCAGTCACGAACGGCCAAAGCCAAAGCAGTAAAAAGATGTTCTTTTGTTGCTTCTTTCATTTGTTTACAAAGCGTGTACTTCATATGTAATTCAATGTGGTAAGCCAGTGTTTCAGGTGTTGGTTTTTTAAATTTTTGTCTTTTCATCGGCTAAATCTCCTTGTCGAATTTTGTTTGTTATTATGAATCGATAAATTTTTATCATTAAATTTGTTATTTTCTATTATTTTCTAAAAAAATTAACTTTATGTTAAAAAAATCCTATTTATTATGAAAAAATAGAAAAAGAGGAAAAGCTATGTTCAAAAAGATACTTTTATTAGGATTTTTACTTTTATCGGCTCCAACATTACAAGCACAAGAAGTTTTTTGGGGATTCGATGAAAATAATCGTGAACTGATTATTCCACCAGAATGCGATGACGCGTTAGAGCCACAAGAATTATTTGATATAGGGATGCGTTTGTTGGACGAAACGGGTTATGCAAGGCAGGGTGCGCCCTATTGTTTAATGGCTGCAGCATTAGATGGCCATGTTGAGGCACAATATGAAGTTGCACGTTTGTATCATAAAGGCGTACTGCTTCCCAAAAGCGATTTAGCTGCGTATAAATGGGCAACTTTGGCAGCGTTAAGTGGTCATTCTCAAGCAGATTTGTTGGGGGCGAACATTGAACAGTTTTTATCGATTCAGGACATTGAAATTTCAACGAAGTCTTTAACAAACTTGATCCCTGTTATTTCAGAAACATCACAGAAAAAATTGTGGGCTGAACTTGACAAACAAGAAAAAATTAAGCAACAAATTGCTTGGACTAAAAAGGATATTAAGGATTTAAAGAAATTCGGTAAGCTTTTCCCTCGTGAAGAAGTTGAAGAAAAAAAGACTGTCATTGCGTCAAAGAAACCGAAATCAGTTATTGGTGTAGCTCGTCAAAATTCGCAGGAAAGAGCAAAAGCAGGCGAACCTATTTTTTCACAACAGGATTTAGACAATGCGCCAATGCCGACAGCTTTGTAAGTTTATTTTTGTTTTGTTTTTTTGTGCATTTGATGCATTTGCCGATTCGTTTTTAGAAGGAACAGAAGATGTTCCTTTGATGAATGGGATGCAATACAGTGCAGATGAAACCTTTTCAATAGATAATGAAGATGGACGGCTTTATTTTTCAAAGCTTTTCATTGACGCCAAAAATTCTGATATTTTAACGTTTTACAGACAAACACTGCCTCAACTGGGGTGGCAGGAAACTCAAGATTTTACATTTGAACGGGAAGATGAAATTTTACGAATCGCTGTGGTTGATTCGGAATATCATTCGAATAAAAAGACAACAGTTATATTTGAATTGATAACAAAATCAAAATAATGCTTGACTTTTCCTTTTTTTGGGTGTATAAAAGCAAACCTGTAGGTTAAATTATAATTATTTTTTAATTAAGGAAGAAAAAACATGGCCAATCATATTTCGGCAAAAATCCGGATTAGAAGAAACGAAAAGCGTGAAGCTTTCAACCATTCTTATTTATCCAGCGTTCGTACTTGGGTAAAAAAGGTGGAAGCAGCGATTTTGAGCAAAAATAAAGAAGAAGCTCAAGAAAGCTTTAAAAAAGCTGAATCAGCTTTGGGAAAAGCAGCTGGTAAAGGCGTAATTAAAAAATTAGCTGCTGCTCGTAAAACATCCAGATTGTCTGCAGCAATTAAAAAGATGTAAGAATTTAAATTCTTCGAAGAATAAAGAAATCCTCTGCTTATTGGTGGAGGTTTTTTTATGCTTTATTTGGGCAGAATCAACAGGCTTTTATTTTCGAAGATAACGCTTGTTTTCCAAAAAACAAAACGCCATCAGAAAAATCCAATGGCGTTTTGTTTTTTGTCTTAAGCTATTCGATTTTTACACATCGGCAGCTGGAATTACACGACCACTGTGCTTCTTCGCAAGCATAGCCTTCTTCAGTTTCGTATCCATCACGGCATTCGAATGTTTTACCATCACAAACAGCATTTTCGGGGCAGTCACAACAACCACTGTCGTTTGTGTAATACTGTCTTAATGAACAGCATTCAGCCGAAGCATACGAATATTCTGGTTCATTATATACATATCCATTTTTACATGCAGTTACGATTGTACCGTTGCAAACCGAATTATCTGGACAAGTAGAACAGCTACCCCCATCATAATCGCTTTCGTCCCAGTACTGATTTGTTTCGTGACAACATACGGAACCGTAAATGTCATCACCTGGTTTTGAATTATCCACATAACCATCTTTACAAACAACCGTTGCCGTTCCATCACAAATATGATTTGATGGACAGCTACCACACCAATCCTCCCATTCATAATAGAATTGATTTGGATTACAAGGTGTTTGGTTGATACATTCATTATTGGAACATTCACCACTTCTGTCACAGTTTGCGCTTATTATACAACGTACGCATTCACTTCCGTTGAAATAAGGGGTTTCACTTGAGCATGTCGGACACGTTGACGACCCGTCCGTTTTACAAGCAACACACTGTCTGTTTTCACACTTGTATCCATCAGAACAGTGTGAATTTTCTGTACATTCATAACACCCAAAATCATCATAGTATGGTTCGCCATATCTGTGATATCCATCTTCGCAAGATACCTCATATGTCCCGTCACAAATCCCATATTCTGGGCATGAACGACAGTCGTAGTCTGAAAAGTATTCTGTTTCTTTACAACAAATTATACCATCGTAATGGTCATTTTCAACAAAGCCATCTTTACAAGATACTTCCGATGTTCCATTACAGATGGCATTTTCTGGACAATCTTCACAATATCCGTCCATGTAATCGTTCCAGTACTCATCTGGCGAACAACAAGGAGTACCACCACATCCATACCAGCCATCGTCTCGATTGTCAATGTAGCCCTCTTTACAAGTAAAGTCAACACCATCGCATGTCGCATTGTCAGGGCAAGATGCACATTCTTCACACCAACAATCACAGCCATCATAATAGTACTGGTTTGCGCTACATTCGGCATCGGCTACTTTACAAGCACCGTCTTCACATTCTTTACCATCACCACAGTTAGCAGCGATGATACAAGTTTTACAGACAGAGCCATTAAAGTATGGCGTTGATACATTACATGTGTCGCATGTTGCAGAACCATCCGTTGCACAAGTGACAATACATGTCGTACCACTTTTTGTAAAGCCTTCTTTACATGTAAAGTTTGTTCCATCACATGTTGCATTGGATGGGCATGATGCACACGATGTCCCATTTAAGAACTGATTTGTCTTGTGACAGCACGCCATTTGGGCTGTTCCAGAATTATGTGTTATATAATCGCCATTACATGTAGCCGTTAAACCATCACAGTCAGCGCCCTCTGGACAAGAATGACAGGAATCTTGTGCATAAAATTGTTCCCATTCACATTTTACACAGGAAAAATCTCCATACCAGACTTCACCCATTTGATTATATCCATCTTCACAACCTGCTTCATCTGTTCCATCACAAACTCCATATTCAGGGCAAGTGACACAACCATTCCATTCCGTAAAATATGAATTCGGTAAACAACAATATATATCTCCATCATAATCTTCATTTCGAACGCTGTCGCCTTGACATGATACAGTGCTTGTACCATTGCAAACGCCATTTTCTGGACAGTTGCTACACCATCCCTCACCATAGTTTTCAGCCCAGTATTTATTTGTTGAACAGCAAGGAGTGTCATAAAAATATGAACCATCATAATTGTTTACATAACCATCTTTACATGAAAGTTTTTCTGTTCCATTGCATATTGCATTGGATGGACAACCTCTACATTCACCCCAGTATTCAAACAAAAATTCATTAGCGTTACAAGGCGTTTGGTTGATACATTCATTATTGGAGCATTCCCCGTTTCTGTCACAGTTTGCGCTTATTATACAACGTACGCATTGCCCTCCATTATAATAAGGAGTTTCGCTTGAGCATGTCGGACAAGTTTCTGAACCGTCCGTTTTGCAACGTACACACTGCCTGTTTTCACACTTGTATCCAGCAGAACAGTGTGAATTTTCTGTACATTCGGCACAACCAAATTCATTTTCATCATAGTATGGTTCGCCATATCTGTGATATCCATCTTCGCAAGATACCTCATATGTCCCGTCACAAATCCCATGTTCTGGGCATGAACGACAGTCGTAGTCTGAAAAGTATTCTGTTTCTTTACAACAAATTATACCATCGTAATGGTCGTTCTCAACCATGCCATCTTTACAAGATACTTCCGATGTTCCATTACAGATGGCATTTTCTGGACAATCTTCACAATATCCGTCCATGTAATCGTTCCAGTACTCATCTGGCGAACAACAAGGAGTACCACCACATCCATACCAGCCATCGTCTCGATTGTCAATGTAGCCCTCTTTACAAGTAAAGTCAACACCATCGCATGTCGCATTGTCAGGGCAAGATGCACATTCTTCACACCAACAATCACAGCCATCATAATAGTACTGGTTTGCGCTACATTCGGCATCGGCTACTTTACAAGCACCGTCTTCACAAACTTTTCCACTGCCACAGTTTGTATCCTTGACACAAGCAACACATTTGGACCCGTTATAATACGGTGTTGATGAATTACATTCGCTACAGGTGTCAGAACCGTCAGAGGAACAATTACTGACGCATTCTGTATTGGTTTTTGTTAATCCTTCTTTACATGTGAAATCGACACCATTACATGTCGCATTGGATGGACATGATAAACAAGAACCGTTATAGGAAAATTCGTTTGTTTTATGACAACAAGTTGATTGTTCCGTATAATTCAAGTAATAATCTGTATTACATGTGATGTTATCGTTTTTACATACTGCATTGGACGGACAGCTTTTACAAGACCCCCCAGGTGTCAGATATTGGTCGTCAGAACATAAATCACAGCTTAAATTTTCATCGTATGGTCTTCCCGTTAAGTTTTTACCACCAGTACAAGATACGACGCTTGTACCATTACAAATAGCTTCATCTGGACATGTTAAACAATTCAAACCTGAAAAATATGTGTTAGGATTACAGCAGAATAAGAAACAATCCACATTGTTTTCTATGTACCCCAGTTGACAAGATACTTCGTTCGTGCCATTACAAGACGCATTATCAGGACAAATAACACAGCGTTGACATTCTGGTTCTGGTGTATAGTATTGATTGGCTGCACAGAAACAGTTTTCTGTTCCTTCTTGACAGCTACAATAACCATCTAAACAAATTGAATCCGTACAATCTGCATCTGTGGCACATTGACGACATTGTCCGTTAACATAATAAGGAATATGTTCTTCACAGAAAACACATGCTTGGTTTTCACAATATCCCCGACCATTACAGTCTGCATCAGACGCACACGCTGTAGAGGCACATGTTTTATCTTCGGCATTCCATTCGCCTGCATCGCAAGTACAAGTTGTGTTTGTATTATCTATTGGATTAGACCCTTGTCCACAAGAAACACATGTATCTGAACTTAAATAATAATTTTGATTACAAGACAAGCAAGATGTACCGTCTTGACAACTATAACAGCCACTTGCACAAGTCAAACAGCCAGAATCTGACAGATAATATCCCGTTTGACAACTTGTACATACGCCATCCGAATCACATGTTGCACATTCGCTTGGGCATGGAATACACGATGTCGTTCCATAATATCCATCATTACAGGCACAAGTATCGCCATCGACCGTTCCATTTTCACAAGTTAATTCAATACACGTACCTCCATCTGCGTAATAACCACTGGCACAATCGGTACAAGTTGTTCCTGTATAACCGTCTATACAAGTTTTACAAGCCCCATTTGAATCGCATGTTGCACAATTTCCAGGACAAGGACTGCATGATGTCGTTCCATAATATCCGTCATTACATGCACACACATTCCCACTGACAGTTCCGTTTTCGCATGTTAACTTAACACAAGCACTTCCATCTGCGTAATAACCACTTGCGCAAGTGGTACAGGTCGTTCCTGTATAACCGTCTATACAAGATGTACAAGTACCGTTCGAATCGCATGTTTTACAATTTCCAGGACAAGCAGAGCATGATGTTGTTCCATAATATCCGTCATTACATGCACACACATTTCCACTGACCGTTCCGTTTTCGCATGTTAATTCAATACACGTGCTTCCGTCTGCATAATAACCTTCGTCACAATCAGAACAGATTGTTCCTGTATAACCGTCTATACAAGATGTACACACCCCATTTGAATTACATGTTTCACAATTTCCAGGACAAGGGGTGCATGATGTTGTTCCATAATATCCGTCACTACATGCACACACATTTCCACTGACAGTTCCGTTTGTACAATTTAATGCCAAACAAGACGAACCATCAGAATAATAACCTGTGGCGCATGATGTGCAACTTGAACCACTATAGCCCGTTTCACATGAGGTACATACACCATCTGCCGTACAAGTCAAACATCTTCCAGGACATGTTGTACAAGATGTTGTTCCATAATATCCTTCATTACACGCACACACATTTCCATTAACCGTTCCGTTTGTACAGTCTAATTGAATACATGCACTTCCATCAGAATAATACCCTGTAGCACATTGGCTGCAGTTTACGCCTGTATAACCCGTTGGACAAGTTAAGCATTCTTTAGATATCGCATCACAGTATTGACCCGATGGACATGTTGAACAATCTTGAACACATGAACCATTACTGTCATGATAGCCAGAATTACATTGACAAGCACCACTGACACAAGATGAATTTGCTGGACAAGAAGTACAGGTGTTATCAGGATCTGTAGTTGGATCATCTGGATCTGTAGTTGGGTCATCAGGATCTGTAGTTGGATCATCTGGATCTGTACTTGGATCATCAGGATCTGGAAGTGTTGTCCCTGGAATATCGCCATTTTTAGCTTTCATGTAAAAGTACATAGTGTTGCTTTCACCACACGTTGTAAACGGGGTTAATGCAGAAGAAGAAGAAGAAATGTTATAAATGCCACCATCGCTGTTAAGTAAGTGCTCGCAGGTCGTTTTAGAAATGTTATCAACTCTAACAACGTAAGATCTGTTTCCTACTTTGTCCAAAGAATAAAAGGTTTTAAAATTTGCAAAATCTAATCCACTTTTAGGTGTGAATGTAATGCCGTATTCTTGATTAGGTGAAACACCGGTTCGTCTTAATGAAAAATTGACATTCGCCAATAAAATGTCGTCAACCAATACATTCGTATTATGTTTTTCAATCGCATAATCGATACCAGCAACAGCACCAATTGATAATATCCCGATAATGGCCAAAACACCCAACATTTCAACCATACTGCGACCAAGTATATTCCAGCGAACGCTTTTTTTGAAATTTTTCATTATAAACCTCTTTATCCTGTCGATAAAAAAACTCTTTTTTTCTATGTTAATTCTAAAAAAGTTAACAAAAGATTATTAGCACACCTAAACTCTATTAAATTATAATAAAAACCTTTTTGTTGTCAATAGATTTTTGGAGTAAAATTAAGAATACTTACCATCATTTTAATACTTTTATGGATAAAAGTTTTCAACCATATGAACACAAATTTTTTTTGTTGACTTATCAGAAGAAACATTTATCATCGCAGAAAATACACTTTTTTTGATTGGGAGCTTTAAGTAATGTTTGTAAATCACAGAGTTAATAGCAAACTTTTTTATGATAACAATAACTTTTTCAAAAAACGTATTCAAACAGGACGTTCTATGATTGAAATGCTGGCTGTTTTGTTTATCGTTGGGGCCGTCAGTGTCGGAAGTTTTTGGGGATTTCGTAAAACAATATCATCTTTAGATGCTTCTGATATTCGTGTAAATGTATCGCAAATGGCTTTGGATGCAAGTGCACAACGTCTGAAAAAACAAAGGATTTCTCTGGCTGAACATTTTCCAGACAAAGATAACAAAATAAAAAATAAATACCTTGTTTTTTGGAAAGACCACTTTGATGGAGATTCAAATTTTTTTAGTTTAACAGTTGGTTTTATTCCAGAAGATGTCTGTCGCGCTATGTTAGAGCGTCAAATCTTTGCCAATAGAATTGAACTCAATGATACTTTGTTGAAAGATGCTTCTGGATGCTACGAAACAGATAACTATTTTACTTTTATTTATGCAAATAATTTGGATACAAGTTTAAAGGCTAACCCATACAATCCTAACCAAGATTCTTTTGGGGATTGTAAAGCTGGTTTTTCTGGGGAAGATTGTACCGAAGAAACAACCGATTGTTCTGGGCATGGCTCTTTCGATATTTTGGGCGATTTTGCTTATTGTCAATGCGATAGTGGATATGGAGGAAATAACTGCGATTCAGAATGTCCAAATGATAAATATCCATTATTGAGCTTTGATATGTCAACCAAGGAATATGATGGAGGATGTCATTCTTGCGAAAGTGATACTTGGAGCGTTCCAGCATCCGAATGTGATAAATGTCCAAATCGTAACGGTGTTCGTTTTATTTCAAGTAATCCAGCTTTATGCTTGCCATGTACATTCCCTGATGGAATTCCTTCGACAAAAGCAGAGTGTGATAAATGCGCCCCTTTAAGAACTTTTGTAAGCAATAAATACTGTGTATTGGATGCTTGTGATGGGTTCAGATTAGCAATTGGTACTTGTTTACCTTGTTCAGTTCAGGGCAAGTGGGAAACAAATGATAAGGAAGGTTGTTTGAAGTGTGGACGCGACTATGTTGATGGATACTGTCATGAACAAAGCGCTTCATAAAGTCAAGAAGACTATGATATAAAGCATTATTTTGGAATGCATTTTTCTTGTTTATTTATCGTTCGACCTTGAGCGATAGTGCTAAAACATATGCAAAAAACGTACGTTTTTTGCATATGTTTTTTTAAATAATGAGCCAAAATTATTTGACGCCAATCCCTTACGGGTAGGCAAAAATTCCTAAAAAAAGCAAAAAAAAGCCTTGAAAATCAAGGGCTTGAAAAGAAATGGTGCCGGCAGAGGGAGGGTAAAAAATTAAAAGATTAAGCCTCTGTAAAATCAGAAGAAAAAAATGGCTTTTTTTAGGACTTTTTTCCGGTGACGGCTACCCGTCAAAGAGGTCTTCAAAAAGCGATTTTTATCAGCATTTCCGCCTCTTTCGACAGGATTGTTAGTTGCACATCACTGTCTTTAAAATCATCCCTAAAATTGAAAAGTAAGTGTCCTTTATATCGAGCTGTCTTTAATTTCTAAACGGGCAATCGGGCATATTTCCTTAAAGGGCAATCGTCCATTTGTCTTTTAATCTTCAAAATCCAATCGGGCTTTTGGGCTGAAAGGTAAGAAAACTTAAAAGTATTTCAATAATCGCTTAGTTATTAAACCTTGCCCTTCTTCATATAGTTGGTCTAGATGTTTTATCTTATTTAATCCATCATTTATTTGGGATATTCCTGTTATCAAGTGATGAACGGCATCCACAGATGGATGTCTTTGTTCTGATAGTATCATCCCAAAGTAATACTTATTCTTGTTCAAAAACTGTTCGCTGAACTGATATTGATTTCTAACATAGCCTAACTTTTTTAGGTACTTATAACATTTGACCAGAAACTTTGTATCTTGTTTTTGTTGGTTATATTGAACTGTATCCATTTCTTCGGCAATTTCTTGTTCCAATGGTTGGGGTGGAACGACTTGTTCTGCCTCTTTGAAATAACTTTTTAATTCATCTACATCTGCTCTGATTTTTTCTATATCCAATATCATTTAATATCCTTATGTTTTAATAAAGATATTTATATGATTTTGATTTAAAAACGGAATTAAAAAAAGCTCAGTCCTTTAAACCAAGCTTTTTAAGGGGAATATATAAAAAATCTTTTACCATCTAAAAACATATGTATCTCTGAACTGTTCTTCTAATGCTTTGAGTTCTTTATGGATTGGGTAGGATATTTTGCTGAGTTCTTCCAGCATTATACGAACATCTTTCTTCTTTCCATAAATTCTCTGTCCTACACCATAATCAACCCAACCACCCAATGCATTTTGATATTCTGTCGGAATTCTTTTTTCAACAGCCTTCGTTTCAAAGGTATGTCTAAATGAATGGAATACCTTGTCTCTTTCAGGCATGCCTATATTGTCTAAATGTCTTGCAAACCAAGCTTGAATTGAACGACCATACGTTCCTCTCTTTATTGGAGTTAAATCAAATACTTTCTTTTTGTTGTTTCTTCTGCGGTGTTCAACATAACTTAGAAAGCCCATTTCTATCAATTTAGGGTGTATAGGAATTATTCTTTCAGAACCTTTGTTCTTTAATGTTTTGTCTTTTTCATTCGCTTTAATGCTAAAACAAGGAATACCTTTTGAATTGACGATATCATTCAAATCAAGTTGACAAATCTCATTTAAACGACATCCTTGATACAAGGCTATTATTGGAACCCAAAATTTAGCCATATTCTTTCGGGCATGTGGGTCTATATACTCATCTGGATTAAAGATTTTCCTTAATTCTTCACTTGTAAACGGAGTTCTGACTAATCCTTCTATTTTTACAGGAGTATCTACAAATTCATTTAAATTTGTCGAAATAATATCTTCTCGAACAGCAAAACTCATAAACTCTTTGAAAGCTTGCAAAAATCCATTTATTGTCTTTTTAGACAGTCGGCTTTTTATATTAGATGTTGTAATGTTTTTTATGCTTGCATCTTTATTGATTTTAAAAGCCCAAGTCTTGCAGACCTGATAAATTCTTTCACTTAATTTGCGACAGTCATATTTTGTAATGTCTTCGATATAGTCCTTTTCCATAAGCAAAAAACACAGTTTTATAGACAAATAATTATGTCTTAATCTGTCATCTGTCGTTCCTTTCAAATTTCTTTTATTTCTGGCAAACTTCTTAAAGAACTTTTCCCAATGAGTTCGGGTCATTGAACGATTTATTCTCTCGTTTGTTTTGATGGCATCATAAGTATCTAATAAAGTCTTTACTTTTGGATTACTTGGACTGTATGGCTTGTCTTTCTTAATTGCTTTAATGCTGTTTTGTGCATATCTTTCCAATGATTGAACATGTCCGCTAAAGCTTTTAAACCACTCATAGCCATCTTCGGTTTTTGTTTGTATCCCAAGTTCAACCTCTTTGTCTCTTAACTTAGAATACACAGTCCTTAAAGTAATGTTTGCCTTGTTATTATCAACCAATCCTTTTAGATATTCAATAATCATTTGGCTCATTAAAGTTTGTTTGTTTTTCTCTTCGGGCAATTTAATGTCTTCAAACTTTTTCTTACCTGATACGATTTCTGAACTGTTTTCTTCCAAAAAGTATTGTATCTGCCCCAGTCTTGCCAACAATACTTTATCCACATCGTTTTCATCTAAGGTCAGTTGTTTATTGTCATTGATTTTCATAATGATATCCTCAAATACATTCAAAAATGATTGTAAATGAGCAATTTCTGTTCTCCATCTGGCAACAGCGATTTTGTAATCAGAAGTATTTAATGAATAACCGATTTCTTTACATCTGGCTATTGTCCAATACTTTCTTGGAACTGCTACTCGAAAGAAAAAAGTGCGACCTTTGACTATTAACCCAGGATATCTTTGTACCATTTTTGTGTCCTCTCATGAACACATTAGCGGGTTTTATCATATCCGTCCGTCTTTTTTTTTACTTTTTTTCAGAAAACAGAAATTGCTCGTGTTTATACAACTGTTAACTTGAAACTTCCACTGATTTTAAAATGAGTTCTTTCAATTCAGGGTCTTCTTGATGTTGAGCCCCTAATTTTATTTCCTCATCCTTAAAATAAAGTCGTTTCCGATTTTCTAAAACCCACTCGATTACATCTTTGTTCTTATTTCCCAGGATTGGAATAAACAAGTTATATCCAATATCGCCCATCATTCGATAATATACTTCATCTAGGTCAGCTTCAAACAAAGCAGGTTTTAATTTTTTTTGAAACTCTTGCAATGTAATATTTTCAAAACAGGGTTTTATCAGTTCGTTAATCAGAA
>SUUS01000030.1 GCA_015062395.1 Alphaproteobacteria bacterium | reverse complement strand
AACAGCCAGAACCAACATGTGATCCAGCGTGTTCGACACCTGGTGTAGATGCAAACGGTTGCAAAATATGTATACCAAACACGTCCTGTGCCTTTACCTGTGAAAGTATAGGAGATGAGTGGGTTCCCTCAGCGCTAGATGCTTGTGGATGTCCTGTATCATGTACAAAGCCATGTGATTTTGCCGAAGAAATTCCAGGTTTTGATTGTGGTAAAAAATCAGATGGTCATTGTGTTTGTTGTTCGTCTCCACATTATTGGTTTGATGCATACTATGATGATTGTGTTTGTGATGGTTCGGGAAGTTATTCAGGTTTTAGAGGTTGGAACGGTGTATTTGTTTGCTGTGCAACAGATGAAGAGGCTTATGAAATCGATAGTTCGGCATCAGGATGTTGTCCTAAAACAGGTTATTCAATCGTATTGGTGACAGGTGCGCCAGAGGCTTACTATGAAGCTTGTTGTTCAGAAGAAGATTTTGGTTGGACTGCAACAGGTTATTGGGATGGAAGCTCATCACAATGTTGTGATGGAGAACCATTTAAATCTTCAGAAAGCGCATATGGATGCTGCGATATTTGGAATACGGCTTCAAAAGGAAAAATTTTGGATGTGACAGGCTCGTCAATCGAAGGACATGAAGCTTGCTGTTCCAAGATAACCTATGGCGAGGGAGTACAAGCTTACTGGGATGGTTCTTCGGCTCAATGTTGTCATGAAGCAGACACTCTTTTTATAGCCAATAATTCCTATAATTACGGATGCTGTGAGTTGGACAAAAATACACTGCTTTCAACGGTAAAAGGAACACATTCTGTAACTGGATTGGCTGCATGTTGTGATTTAAATACATACGGTTCAGTTGTGGAAGCGTTTACGGAAAATGCAGGAGCGTCCGTACAATGTTGTAAAGGTCAAGTTTATACGAAAAATATCAATACTAATGGTTCAGAAAATTTGGAATGTTGTGATACAACAGCGCAAGAATACTTCAAACTTGCAGTAACGGGCAATACAGCCGTAGAAGCGTGCTGTGATAAAGCGTCTTATGGTGATGCACCACAAGCTTATTGGAATGGCAGTACTAGCGCATGTTGTCATAAAGATAATAAAGTGTATGAAACATTGACCTCCGATGTTTACGCGTGTTGTCCAATAAAGGACGGGGAATATGTTTTTGTATCTGAAGTTAAGGGAATAGAAGCTTTAGAGTTGCAACCAGACGATCTTGGAGCCTGCTGTTCAGTGGCAACATACGGAAAAAATCCAACAGCGTATTGGGATGGAAGTTCTATCCAATGCTGTAAGGGTGAACCGTACGTCACTAGCTTTGCGTCTTCGGGTATGCCACTTTACAGTTGTTGTAATTCAGATACACATAATTATTTTGAAGTGGCTCAGGTTAAGGGGGATAACCCACAGAATGTCGATGGTTGTTGTGCAAAAGAGATTAATGATATTTATACCAACGAAGGAGCAATATTCCCAACCTGCTGCAAGGGTTCTGCAAAATGTCAAGATATCGATAACGATGGCAAGCAAGAATGCATCTGTTGTGAAAGCGAAAAAGAAAAAGCTTATGTCTATTACCCAGACTATTATGAAGAAAACTATCCAGATATGGAACCTCAAGAGCATAAAGGCGAACCTGAATTGGGCTGTTGTGTAAATGATCCATCTATTTCATTTGGCACTGTTGATACTGGATATAAAGAACGTCAAATGTGTTGTCCTGCTTCACGGCCTGATTTTGTTCTTTTGGCGTGTAGTCCATCTGTTACTACTTGGGCATATGGATGTGTTCCAGATAAAGGTCATATGTATTTAACAAGTTGTTATTTTGATCAAACGTACGGCGGCGTTCCATATGCAGAAAGTGCTGATGCGTGTCGGGCTCAAGCTGAGGCAGATGAGTGTTGTTATAGCGATTATTCTTATAGTTACTGTCCCGGAGGTGTTTCGTCTTGGATACAAACAGGGGGGGAAGAGTATGGCGGTATGTGGAGCCGAGAATGTTATACCGATACGCAAGAATACTGTCAATCATACTTGGCACCAGAGGGAGTTGAAAGTAAAACAGGACTTATTGAAATTTGCTGTAAAGGGGGGGCGCCGAGTGGATTTTCTTTAGGTAGTACTACCATAATGCCTACGTGCAATTCTCCATGCCGGCCAGATACTTGTGTTGTACGGGATAGAATGTAGTTTAGAAATGCGATGTCTTCCATATCTAACCCGTCATTCTGAAGGGCTTTGTCCCGAAGAATCTCTTTTGTTCAGAAAAAAGAGAATGTCCTTAAAAAAAGTTTAAAAAAGTGCTTGCATTATTATTTTTTTTTGGTTATAATAACGCGTCTGATGATTTTAAAGATGATTCGGATTTTATTAGGGGTGTAGCTCAACTGGTAGAGCGTCGGTCTCCAAAACCGAAGGTCGCGGGTTCGATCCCTGCCGCCCCTGCCAAATATATATTGTACAATTGATAAGGTGATAAAATGGCAAAAATTTCTCCCGCTGAATTTTTACGGCAAGTTAAACAAGAAGTGGCTAAAATTACGTGGCCGACTCGACAAGAAGCAATGCAAATGTCTTTGTTTGTTATTATTTTTGCTGCTATCTTGGCTGTGTTTTTCTTGATGGTTGACGGGGTGTCTCAAGCCTTGATTGCAAAGATTTTAGGAGTGTAGTTAAATGGCAATGCGTTGGTATGTTTTGCATGTGTATTCTGGTTCAGAAAATAAAGTTGCCGAATCTATTAAAGAACAAGCTGTAAAAAAAGGTTGGACCGATCGTATCGGTGAGGTTTTAGTTCCAACTGAAAAAGTCGTCGATGTTCAAAAAGGTAAAAAAGTCGAAACAGAACGTAAGTTTTTCCCAGGTTATGTTTTAATTCAAATGCAAATGGATGATGATACATGGCATTTGGTAAAACAAACTCCAAAAACAACAGGCTTCTTGGGTGGAAAAAAACCTGTCGCTATGACTGAACGTGAAGCAAAACAAGTGATGATGCAAATGCAAGAAGGGGTCGAAAAGCCTCGCACTCGAGTCGTTTACGAAGTTGGCGAACAAGTTCGTGTTGTAGATGGTCCTTTTGCTTCGTTTACAGGAATTGTCGATGAAGTCGATTTGGAAAAAACACGTCTTAAAGTTTCTGTGACCATTTTTGGTCGTCCAACAGCTGTGGAATTGGAATTTTCACAAGTTGAAAAAGTTTAGCAAAAGAACTTAACGGTTTCTGGTTCTTTTGATTTGTGGCAGGGACGCCATCTCGGACCACAACTTCTGGTAAAAGAAACCAAATTTTATAAGGAAAGAAGTCAAAATGGCAAAAAAAATAATTGGATTTATTAAGCTTCAAATTCCTGCGGGAAAAGCTAATCCATCTCCTCCAGTTGGTCCTGCGTTGGGTCAACGTGGTTTAAACATTATGGAATTTTGTAAAGCATTTAATGCTGCTACGCAAAAAATGGAACCAGGAATGCCTATTCCTGTCGTTATTACTGCTTATGCAGACAGAACTTTCAGCTTTATTACAAAATTACCTCCTGTAAGTTATTTCATTAAGCAAGCTGCTAAAATTCAAAGTGGCTCTAAAGAAGCAGGAAAAACAAAAGTTGCAAAATTAACAAAAGCTCAAATCATGGAAATCGCTGAAAAGAAATTGCCTGATATGAACTGTGCAACTGTTGAAGCTGCAGCTTCTATGATTGAAGGACAAGCTCGTTCTATGGGCGTTGATGTGGAAGGATAAGAAAAATGGCAAAATTAAGTAAAAGAATGAAAGCAATTTGCGAATCTTTCGACATGGATAAAGTTTACGATTTACAAGAAGCTGTTAAAATTGTTAAAGAAAATGCAAAAGCAAAATTCGATGAAAGTATCGATATTGCTATGGGGTTAAATGTTGACCCTCGTCAATCCGACCAAATCGTTCGTGGCGCTGTATCTTTGCCAAATGGCACTGGAAAAACTTTCCGTGTTGCTGTTTTTGCAAAAGGTCCAAAAGCTGAAGAAGCTAAAAAAGCTGGCGCAGAATTTGTTGGTGATGAAGATTTAATGAATGAAATTTTAAACGGAAAAAATGACTTCGACCGTGTTGTTGCAACTCCTGATATGATGGGCGTTGTTGGTCGTTTGGGTAAGGTTTTAGGTCCTCGTGGTTTGATGCCAAATCCAAAATTAGGTACAGTCACAATGGATGTTGCTGGTGCTGTAAAGGCTGTAAAAGCTGGTCAAGTACAATTCCGTGCAGATGCTCAAGGCATTGTTCATGCTGTTGTCGGTAAAGCATCTTTTGATGCAGACAAATTAGTTGAAAATGTTAAAGCATTTGTTGACGCTATTAACAAAGCTAAACCAACAGGCGTTAAAGGTGTTTACTTGAAAAAAGTTGCTTTGAGTTCTACTCAAGGTGCTGGTGTAAAAGTGACTTTAACTAGCGTTGTTTAGTCGTTAAAAAGAAAATTCCTGTCCAAGACTGATGGTTTTAATCACGGGATTAAATGAAAGGAAAGCATTCCGCCATCATAGACAGAAAACAAGAATCAGTTATTCCAAACGGAATACGGTTTCAAGGTTTCTGGGCAGGTAAAGAGTGGATTTCAATTTTTTTTGAAATCTATGTGTGGAAACCTTTTAAGAGTTAGTTTAATTCTTAAAATTTATAAACGGAGTAAAAAAGTGAAACGTGAAGAAAAACAAGAACTGATTACCGAATTGAATGGCGTTTTCAAAACTTCCGGATTAGTCGTTGTCGTATTGAACAAAGGTATGACAGTTGCTGATGTGACGGAATTAAGAAATAACATTCGTAAAGACGGTGCAAAGTATCGTGTTGCTAAAAACCGTTTAGCTAAGTTTGCTCTTGCAGGAACTCCATGTGAAGAAATGGCTGACTTATTGGTTGGTCCAACAGCTTTGGCATATTCAGAAGATGCTATTGCTGCTTCCCGTGCAGTTGTAAAAATGGCCAAAACAAATGATAAAATCGAAGTCGTCGGTGGTATCATGAATGGCAAAAAAGTTGATGCAAAAACCATCGCAGAATTGGCTGCATTGCCATCTTTGGACGAATTGCGTGCAAAATTGGTTGGTTTGTTGCAAGCGCCTGCAGGACAGTTGGCTCGTTTGGCAAAAGCTTATTCCGAAAAGGAACAAGCTGCTTAAGTTTGAAATTCAACGTGCATTATGCACAAATTAATTAAGAAAAAGGAAAATTAAAATGGCTGATTTAAATAAAATTATTGAAGATTTGTCTGCTTTAACAGTTTTGGAAGCTGCTGAATTGGCAAAAATGTTGGAAGAAAAATGGGGCGTATCTGCTGCTGCTCCAGTTGCTGTTGCTGCTGCAGGTGCTGCAGGTGCAGCTGCTGCTGAAGAAAAAACAGAATTTACTGTTGTTTTGGCTGATGCAGGCGCAAACAAAATTAACGTTATTAAAGAAGTTCGCACAATCACAGGTTTGGGCTTGAAAGAAGCTAAAGACTTAGTTGAAGGTGCTCCACAAACAGTTAAAGAAAACGTAGGCAAAGACGAAGCAGAAGAAATGAAGAAAAAATTAGAAGCTGCTGGTGCTAAAGTGGAATTAAAATAACAATTAAAAGTTGTTAAAGTTTTGGGTCGAGTATTGAAAAAGTATGATTTTTCAAGCTCGGCCTAAAGCAGTCTTTATGAGTAAATTAAGGTTTCCGTCCCTTTGGCGGAGAAAATTTAAATGAATGGGGAACAGAACATGGCACAATCCTTAACGGACCGCAAACGAATCAGAAAAAGTTTTGCAGAAATAAAAAGTGTAGCTGAATTACCGAACTTGATTGAAGTCCAAAAAACTTCGTATGTCGATTTCTTACAGGCAAATGTAAAGCCTGAAGACCGGACGAATACGGGCTTACAAGAAGTTTTTAAGTCGATTTTTCCAATTCATGACTTTGCCGGTCATGGCGATTTAGAGTTTGTTCGTTATGAATTAGACGAACCGAAATATGATGTAGATGAATGTATTAAACGTGGTTTAACATTCTGCGCTCCGGTACGGGCAACACTGCGTTTGGTTGTATGGGATATAGATGAAGAAACTGGTGCACGTTCTATGCGTGATATCAAAGAACAAGACGTTTATATGGGCGATTTACCTATGATGACGCCAACAGGTACCTTTATTGTCAATGGTACAGAACGTGTTGTTGTATCTCAAATGCATCGTTCTCCTGGTGTTTTCTTTGATCACGATCAAGGCAAAAATACATTAGGTAAGTATTTGTTCTCTGCACGAATTATTCCGTATAGAGGTTCTTGGTTAGACTTTGAATTTGATGCCAAGGATATGGTTTATGTTCGTATTGACAGACGTCGTAAACTCCCCATTACAACGTTGTTATATGCATTAGATAGTGCTGAAACAGAACAAAAAAGAGCTGAAGCAACTAAAGCTGGAAAGAATTTGGACGTTTCTGATGTCTATGGTATGAGCAAGGAAGAAATTTTAAATTATTTCTATGCGATTAATACATTTACAAAAGATAAAAAAGGATACAAAACAGCTTTTGAGCCAGAAAAATTAAAAGGTCGTAAATTGACTTTTGATTTGGTAAATGCTGAAGATAAAAAAGTTTTAGTTCCTGCAGGTGAAAAATTATTATCTGCAAAATTGAAAAAATTTGCAAAAGATGGTTTGAAGGAAATTTTAGTTCCTGCAGACGATGTTATTGGACGTTATATTGCTTGTGATATAATTGATGAAAGTACTGGTGAAATTATATTAGAAGCAGGTGACGAAATTACTGCAGATGCATTAAAAGCGTTTGATTCAATGAAAATCAAATCATTCGATACATTACATATCGACAATGTTAATGTTGGTGCTTATTTGCGTAATACATTAGACGCAGACAGAAATACATGTCGTGAAGAAGCTTTGATTGACATTTATAAAGTAATGCGTCCTGGCGAACCTCCAACCATTGAAACAGCTGATTATTTATTCCGTTCAATGTTCTTTGATTTGGACAGATATGACTTGTCTGCAGTTGGTCGTGTTAAGATGAATGCTCGTTTGGGATTTGATAAAGAACAAGTTCCAGATTCAGTTCGCGTTTTACGTAAAGAAGATATTTTGTCCATCATTAAAATTTTATTGGATTTGAAAGATGGTCGAGGACAAGTTGATGATATCGATAATTTGGGAAATCGTCGTGTCCGTTGTGTTGGCGAATTAATGGAAAACCAATATCGCATTGGATTGCTTCGTATGGAACGTTCGATTCGTGAACGTATGAGTTCTATTGAAATTGATACAGTTATGCCTCACGATTTAATTAACGCAAAACCATTGTCTGCAGCAGTTCGTGAGTTCTTTGCAGGTTCTCAATTAAGCCAATTTATGGATCAAAATAACCCATTATCAGAAATTACGCATAAACGTCGTTTGTCAGCGTTAGGGCCTGGTGGTTTGACACGTGAACGCGCTGGTTTCGAAGTTCGAGACGTTCATCCAACTCACTATGGTCGTATTTGTCCTATTGAAACGCCAGAAGGTCAGAACATTGGTTTGATTAACTCGTTATCTACTTACGCACGCATTAATCAATATGGATTTATTGAAAGTCCGTATCGTAAGGTTAAAGATTGCAAGTTAACAGACGAAGTTGTTTATATGTCTGCTATGGAAGAAGCTGGTCATACAATCGCTCAGGCTAATGTTAAATTATCGAAAGATGGTAAGTTAGCTGATGATTTAATTCAATGCCGTCGTGATGGTGAAGTTTTGATGGTTCCACCAGAACAAGTTGATTATATGGATGTTTCTCCTCAACAATTGGTTTCTGTTGCTGCAGCATTGATTCCTTTCTTGGAAAACGATGACGCAAACCGAGCATTGATGGGTTCTAACATGCAACGTCAAGGTGTTCCTTTGTTGAATAATAAAGCTCCATTGGTCGGTACAGGTATGGAATCTCCTGTTGCTAGAGATTCTGGTGCGACAATTTTGGCAAAGCGTGATGGTATCATTTCTCAAGTTGATGCAACTCGTATTGTTGTAAAAGCGACAGGTGATGTTGATGCTTCTCAATCAGCTGTTGATATTTATACATTACAAAAATTCCAACGTTCAAACCAAAGCACTTGTATGACACAACGTCCATTGGTAAATGTTGGCGATATTGTTCGTAAAGGTGATATTATTGCAGATGGTCCATGTACAGAATTGGGTGAATTAGCTTTGGGTCGCAATGTTTTGGTTGCCTTTATGCCTTGGAATGGATACAACTTCGAAGACTCTATTTTGATTTCAGAGCGTATTGCACGTGATGACGTCTTTACATCTATTCATATTGATGAATTTGAAGTAATGGCCCGTGATACAAAGTTGGGCGCAGAAGAAATTTCCAGAGATATTCCAAACGTCGGTGAAGAAGCTTTGAAGCAATTGGATGAAACAGGTATTGTTTACATCGGTGCAGAAGTAAAAGCAGGTGATATTTTGGTCGGTAAAGTGACACCAAAAGGTGAAACGGTTATGACGCCAGAAGAAAAATTGTTGCGTACAATTTTTGGTGAAAAAGCAGCTGATGTTCGTGATACGTCTTTGCGTGTTCCTCCTGGAATTCAGGGAACTGTTGTTGATGTTCGTGTCTTTACTCGTCGTGGATTGGATAAAGATGAACGTGCTTTGTCTATTGAACAAGCTGAAATTGATCGTTTGGCAAAAGATAGAGATGACGAACGTAAAATTTTACAAGCTTCTTTCGTTGAACGTGCTCGTAAATTGTTAGAAGGTCAAACAGTTGTATCTTCTGAACATATTGAAAAGGGAACTGTTTTAACACAAGAAAATATGGTATCTTTAAGTGCTGGTCCAATGAAGAAAATTGTTGTTGCTGATGACGCGATTATGAAGCAATTGGAACAAATGACAAAAACATTGGAAGATGGTGAAAAAGCTTTACAAGCACGTTTTGAAAATAGAGTCGAAAAAGCAAAACGTGGTGATGAAATGTTGCCAGGAGTTTTAAAGACCATTAAAGTCTTTATCGCAGTAAAACGTAAGTTGCAACCAGGTGATAAAATGGCTGGACGTCACGGTAATAAGGGTGTCGTATCTCGTGTATTACCGATTGAGGATATGCCATACACAGAAGATGGTACGCCAATGGATATCGTATTGAATCCTTTGGGGGTTCCTTCTCGTATGAATGTGGGACAGGTGTTGGAAACGCACTTGGGTTATGCTTGTCATGAATTAGGTGCTCAAATAGGTCTCATGTTGGATGAAGTTCGTAAGAATGAAAAGACAATTGCAGATTTGAAGAACAAAATGGCTGATGTTTATGAAAAAGACGAATACAAAAATGAAATTGAAGCTATGAGTGATGAAGAAGTTGTCGAATTAGCATCTAATTTGAAAGACGGACTTCCTATTGCAACTCCTGTATTTGATGGTGCTCATGGAGATGATATAAACCGTATGTTAGAAAAAGCAGGTTTACCAACATCTGGTCAAGTGACTTTATATGATGGTTTAACAGGTGAACCATTTGATAGAAAAGTGACAATTGGTTATATGTATATGCTGAAATTACACCATTTGGTTGATGAAAAAATCCATGCTCGTTCTATTGGAGCATATAGCTTGGTCACACAACAACCATTGGGTGGTAAGGCTCAATTCGGTGGTCAACGTTTCGGTGAAATGGAAGTTTGGGCTTTGGAAGCTTACGGTGCTGCTTATACATTACAAGAAATGTTAACGGTTAAGTCTGATGACGTTTCTGGACGAACAAAAGTTTATGAAACATTGGTTCGTGGTGATGATAACTTTGAATCAGGTATTCCAGAATCATTTAACGTTTTAGTTAAAGAAATGCGTTCTTTGTGCTTGGATGTAGAATTGAACCAAAAAGAAGCTTAAGATAAAGAGAAGGAAAAGAAAATGAACGAATTAGTAAAAATGTTTGGACAGGTTAGCAATCCTCAATCTTTTGATGATATCAAAATTCAAATTGCATCACCGGAAAAAATCCGCTCTTGGTCTTATGGAGAAGTTAAAAAACCAGAAACAATTAACTATCGTACATTCAAACCAGAAAAAGATGGCTTGTTCTGTGCTAAAATTTTTGGACCAGTAAAAGATTACGAATGTCTTTGTGGTAAGTACAAACGTATGAAATATCGCGGTATCGTTTGTGAAAAATGTGGTGTTGAAGTCACATTATCCAAAGTTCGTCGCGAACGTATGGGACACATTGATTTAGCATGTCCAGTTGCACATATTTGGTTCTTAAAATCTTTACCTAGTCGTATTGGTTTGTTGGTCGATATGCCATTAAAAGATTTGGAAGCCGTATTGTATTTTGAAAAGTACATGGTTGTTGAACCAGGATTAACACCACTTAAAATGCACGAATTATTGACAGATGAACAATATGAAAAAGCTTTGGAAGAATACGGTGAAGATTCTTTCCATGTTGGTATTGGTGCAGAAGCATTAAAAGATTATTTGTCTCAAATTGATTTGGAACAAGAAGCCAAAGAAATGCGGGATGAATTAAAAGAAACAAAATCCGAAATGCGTCGTAAAAAATTGGTAAAACGCTTAAAAATTGTTGAAGCATTTTTGGAATCAGGCTGTCGTCCAGAATGGATGATTTTGGATGTTGTTCCTGTTATTCCACCAGAATTACGTCCATTAGTTCCTTTGGATGGAGGTCGTTTTGCAACATCAGATTTGAATGATTTATATCGTCGCGTAATTAACCGAAACAATCGTTTAAAACGTTTAATTGAATTGCGTGCACCAGATATTATTATTCGTAACGAAAAACGTATGTTGCAAGAATCTGTTGATGCATTGTTTGATAATGGTCGCAGAGGTCGTGCAATTGTTGGAACAAACAAACGTCCATTAAAATCTTTGGCTGATATGTTAAAAGGTAAACAAGGTCGTTTCCGTCAAAACTTGTTAGGTAAACGTGTTGACTATTCTGGTCGTTCAGTTATTACGGTTGGTCCAGAATTGATGTTGCATCAATGTGGTTTACCAAAACGTATGGCTTTGGAATTATTTAAACCATTTATTTATGCAAAGTTGGAACAATATGGTTTAGCAAATACAATTAAAGCTGCAAAGCGTATGGTAGAAGCTGAACGTGCAGAAGTTTGGGATATTTTGTCTGAAGTTATTCGCGAACATCCTGTACTGTTGAACCGTGCACCTACTTTGCACCGTTTAGGTATTCAAGCTTTTGAACCAGTTTTGATTGAAGGTAAAGCTATTCAATTGCATCCATTGGTTTGTACTGCATTTAATGCTGACTTCGATGGAGACCAAATGGCTGTTCACGTTCCTTTGTTCTTGGAAGCTCAATTGGAAGCACGCGTTTTGATGATGTCAACAAATAACATCTTGTCACCAGCAAATGGTAAGCCTATTATTGTGCCTACACAAGATATTATTTTGGGTCTTTATTACTTAACATTGGCATTAGATGGTGAACCAGGCGAAGGAATGGTCTTTGCAGATGTTGCGGAAGTAATGCATGCTTTAAATGAAAAAGTTGTCACTTTACACTCAAAAATTAAAGCACGTTTAACTATTTGGGAAGAAAACGCAGCTGAAAAAGTGACAAAGTTGGTTGATACAACACCTGGTCGTATTATTTTGTCTCAAGTTTTGCCTGATGATAATAAAACACCATACAGTTTGATTAACAGACAAATTCGTAAAAAAGAAGTTTCCGAAATTATTGATACTGTTTATCGTCATTGTGGTCAAAAAGCAACTTGTATCTTTGTTGATAAGGTAATGGGATTGGGTTATCGTCAAGCTGCTTTGGCAGGTATTTCTTTCGGTAAGGACGACTTGATTGTTCCAGATTCTAAAAAGACTTTGATTGCAGAAACAGAAAGTAAAGTTAAAGAATTTGAACGTCAATACCAAGATGGTTTGATTACCAAAGGTGAAAAATATAACAAAGTTGTTGACGCTTGGTCTGCATGTACAGATGCTGTGGCAAGTGAGATGATGAAAGAAATTTCAAAAATCGAACCAGGAAAGCCTGTAAACTCTGTTTACATGATGGCTCACTCTGGTGCTCGTGGTTCTGCAGCACAGATGCGTCAGTTAGCAGGTATGCGTGGTTTGATGGCTAAACCAAACGGTGAAATTATTGAAGCTCCAATTATTGCGAACTTTAAAGAAGGTTTGACCGTTATGGAATACTTTAACTCGACCCATGGTGCGCGTAAAGGTTTGGCTGATACAGCTTTGAAGACTGCTAACTCTGGTTATTTGACTCGTCGTTTGGTTGACGTTGCCCAAGATGCAATTATTGTTGAAGAAGATTGTGGAACAGAACGTGGTATTACAATCCAACCAATTATTGAAGGTGGTGATGTTATCGCAACGACAGGTGAACGTATTTTAGGTCGTACCGCACAGGAAGATATTAAAAATCCACAAACAGGGGAAATTATTGTTCCTAAAGGTCACTTAATCGATGAAAATGATGTCGAAAAGATTGATGCTGCAGGCGTTGAATCTGTTTTAATTCGTTCAGTTCTGACTTGTGAATCAAAGAACGGTATTTGTGCTAAATGTTATGGTCGTGACTTGGCTCATGGAACGCCTGTTTCTATGGGTGAAGCAGTCGGTGTTATTGCTGCTCAATCCATTGGTGAGCCTGGTACACAGTTAACAATGCGTACTTTCCATATTGGTGGTGCGGCTCAACGTGGTGCAGAACAATCAACAGTCGATGCTGTTTTTGATGCAACAATTCGTTTGAAAAATTGCAAAACAATCAAAAATACGGCTGGAGCAGAAATTGTTTTATCTCGAAACTGTGAAATTTCATTGATTGACGCAGGACATCGTGAAAAAGCACGTCACAAAGTTCCTTATGGTGCGATTTTATTGGTTGAAGATGGGGCTAAAGTTCAAAAGGGAACTCGTTTAGCAGAATGGGATCCATATACAATGCCAATCATTTCCGACCAAGAAGGTATCGTTAAGTTTGATGATTTAGTATTGGGTGAAACATTCCGTGAAGTTGTTGATGAAACAACAGGATTGACTTCTCGTGTTGTAATGGATTGGCGTCAAAATGCTAAAGGTGGAGAACGTAAACCAAGTATCTTGTTGGTTGATGAAAAAGGCAAACCTTTAACATCTTCATCTGATGGGGATATTCGCTATAATTTATCTGTAGATGCTGTTCTTTCTGTGAATGCAGGGGACAAAGTTGCAAAAGGTGATGTTGTTGCACGTGTTCCTCGCGAAACAGGTAAAACAAAAGATATTACTGGTGGTTTGCCTCGCGTTGCAGAATTGTTTGAAGCGCGTCGTCCAAAAGATGCTGCAATTATTGCAGAAATTGAAGGTCGTGTGGAATTCGGTAAAGATTACAAGGCAAAAAGTCGTATTTACATCGTCGGTGCAGATGATCAAAGAATCGAATATGTGGTTCCAAAAGGAAGACATATTACAGTTCACGATGGTGAATTTGTCAACAAGGGAGATGTTATCGTCGATGGTAATATGGTTCCACATGATATTTTGCGTATCTTGGGCGTTGAAGCATTGGCTCATTATTTGATTAAAGAAGTTCAAGCTGTTTATCGTTTACAAGGTGTTCGTATCAATGATAAGCATATTGAAGTTATTGTTCGTCAAATGATGCAAAAAGTCGAAGTGACAGATCCTGGTGACACAACTTTGTTAGCTGGTGAACAAATCGATTTAGAAACATTGCAACTTGAAAATAAAAAAGCTGTCGAACATGATGGACGCGAAGCAAAAGCAACTCCAGTATTGTTGGGTATTACAAAAGCAAGCTTACAGACACGTTCATTTATTTCAGCGGCATCATTCCAAGAAACAACTCGTGTTCTAACGGAAGCAGCTGTTGAAGGTAAGACAGATAAACTGACTGGTTTGAAAGAAAACGTCATTGTTGGTCGTTTAATTCCAGCTGGTACAGGTTCAATGTTGAATTCTAAACGTGAATTAGCAGCAGAACGTGATAGAGCTTATTTAGAAAATCAAAAAACAGCACAAAAGCCTGCAGAGTTAGAAGCTGTTGATGCTGAACTTGGTTTAATTTAAAAAGTTCTTATAATTTGAAGAAAAATAAAAAAGCCTCTGTTGAATGCAGAGGCTTTTTTGTAATAAGAAAAGTACTGGCTACGCTTTTAAATTCCTTTTTTAAGTTAATAGAAAACATAAACTATATAACAGTTTCGACACTAACACCATTCTTCACGATTGCTATCTGGAGAGATACAGATACAAAACTGATGTTTTTGTTACAGACAAATTTTTTTCATTCTACGCAGCCGTTTTTTTTAGTGGCACTGACATTCCTATCTAATAACGGTTGGTGGCTGAAAATTAACATTTTTCTTCTGAATTTGATGGATTTCCAAAATTTGAACAATAACATATTGTAGGGCCAGTATAAGAGGCTCCAGTATCTTCAAAGTCATATACGTCATATTTTTCACAAAATTTTCCAGAGCTTGGATAGCTATAGGTATGTGTAATTTCTAGATAAGTAACCCCCTGACAGCTTCCAGAAGTTGATTTTCCTGATATGGCGCAATAAGCAACACCGCCATTTGTTTTTATCTCATAAGATCTTGTATTGGTATAAATTTTGTCAATAAATACATATTCTGGGTGGCGGTAGTAATCGCACTTTGCTGTGTTAATATATTCTGTTTGCCCTCCACAACAACTTCCATTTAGCGCTCCAACATAGGAAAGATTTTCCCCACTCGGACAACAAGTTGTGCCGATTTTTAAACCTGTTTGATCAAAGTTATCTACACTAGTTTGCCCCTCTGGACAAGAAGGGGATACACAGTCATCAACACCGTTAAGAACAGCAGGAGGGACACATTTAATACAACCACCGTCAGCTTTACGATACCAGCCATCTTCTTCTTTACAACAGCAAGTATAGAGGGTTATTCCAAATTCTACTCTTGTGTCACACAGATAACGCCCCTCTTGATTGCAAGGGCAAACGTATCTTTGACAAACTTTTGTAGTTCCTTCTTCACAGGTGTAATCATAATTTTCTGGTATGATATTTTCTGGTTTACATTCAGAATCAGCCTCTTCCATCTCTGGACAATCACATCCCCCACCAGAGTTTGACGAACTGCTACTACTCGAGCTCGAACTCGACGAGCTACTGCTTGACGAACTTGAACTCGACGACGAACTACTGCTTGAGCTTGAAGAACTGGAGGAAGAAGAACAACCTTCTTGAGTATAATCTATTTCACAGCCATTTTCAGTACATTTCTGACAATAACCAGCACAAGTATTCCTCCATTGATGGTTCATACATGTATAATATCCAGCATGTCCAGGAGGATTTGTACATTGACCTGCAACGCAACATTCGTCTCGTCCACAAGATAGACACCATCCATCAAGACCACAACAGCCACTTTCGCAGTCGCTGTCCTTTGTACATTCTTCTGGCTCTGGAGGGAGTGGAGCATTCCTTCCGTTTTCTACATCATCAAAATAAAAAGCCATAGCTTTATTGGTTTCGGTACAATCGTTTTTGGTTGCATTTGGCGTATTGCTGTCAGGATGATTATTTTCAAAATAAGTCGCATTTTGACCAACCATAATTAAATCTA
>SUUS01000029.1 GCA_015062395.1 Alphaproteobacteria bacterium | reverse complement strand
CCCCCCTGTCAAGTCCTTTTTTGCCCTTCTACGACCTTTTTTAACGATTTTTTATTTTTTGGGAAAAACTCAAGAGATTCTTCGGGCTACGCCCTTCAGAATGACGAAGAGGACGGAGGCAGGATGACGTACAATGACGTGGTCAGCGAGTGACGTACAAAAAAATAGCCCCTTCGTTTTGCTTAATATGACGAGGAGGAACAAAACTAAATGACGGGAAGGTCTTGACATCAAAATAACAAGAAGAGGACGTACACCTTTGGACATTCCAGAAAACATATAAAAAAACACCAAGAATTTTACTTGGTGTTTTTCTTATCATCACTTAATTAGTAATCAAAACCAAAGCTAAACATCAAACGGTAATCATTTTTTACGTCAGATTGATGTTCAGGATTTAAACGAACCATTGCCTCTGTTTGAAATTTCCAATTATCAATTCGATAAGTTGAGAAAACTGAAAAATCCCATTCTCTGGCTTCTGACGTTAAATCGGCCTTAATCTTTTTTCTATAAACAACATCTTCTGTTGCATCTCTAGCTACAGGCAAATCAAATTCAGCAGTTGCTTTACGAAGATAAAGTGGCGATTCGGTACGGAAACCTAATACGCAATCTTTATCTAAAGAGTAAGCTGCTTTAAAAGCAATGCTTTCAGATTGAATATCTGATAATTTCATAAAATTTGTTTTGCTTGCAGTTGAACTTGTTCCATAATAATAAGATGCAGACAATTCTAATTTTTTAATTGGTTGTGCAGATAGTTGAACTCCCATAAAGTAGGTTTTAGAATCAGAAACATCAAAAGCCCCTGCTCCATTCAGCCCTAAAACGGAATCGTTTTCAGACAATAAACCTGTTGAAAATTTTAAAGCAGCAGATTTCACAGGCGTATATGTTAATTGAACAGTTCCAGAGTGTAAACTATCTTCATGCTGATAATCCAAACGAGAATTGCCGTCAAAGAAATTATTTTTACCTGTTGACAGGGCAAAATCCAACATTAACTTATCTTGCAACTTCAAAGTGTTTGAAACAGAATATACGTTAGTTGCTGATGTTGTAAATGGATTTTTTAAAGCTTGATTAAAATAACCATCCATCCCCTCTTTTGCATTTTGTTCAAAAGCAAAATTAAAGGATAATCTATCTGTCGCCAAATAAGAAAGTCCGAAACTTACCCCATCTAAATAATCAGAGGCAGATGGACTCTGACTTTGAGAAAATGAAAAATTCAGTTTTTCAGAAGGTGCAAAATGCTCTATTTCCTTTTGATGAGTAAAGGCTCTTAAAGAATTTGCAAAAGATTGTTTAGAATGTGTTGTTGAACGAACTATGTTTTTTGTGGAAATATCAAATCCTCTTTTATACTTATCCAAAACAACCATATGCTCTGGCAACTGTTTTAACAGTGATGCAGAAAATGTTCGAGGTAAAGTTAACCGAGTTCCAGCAAAAGATATTTGCTGTCCTGTTGTTGTATTATCCAATGCTAAAGTCGTAGTTCCTACAGGTTGTAAAGCTCTTTCCAAGTTAAGCAAACCATGTCCAAAAACTTCATCTACGCCAGTTTGCCCTAAATCTGTGGCAGTTTCAAACATAATAGCAACGGCTTCTTCTGTTTTCAAAGAAGGGGCAGCCCCTAATATCGTTGCCAATGCACCACTGACAACAGGCGTTGCCATAGACGTTCCTTGAAGCATCTCATAACTATCGCCAAGGACTGTAGAAACAATACCGCCTTGATTATCAAATTCGACTACCTCTCCACCAGGTGTTGCAATACACCAATTTGCTGCAGCCCCACAACGTTGCGAGTAGTAAGCTAAATCGTTCAAATCATTATTCAAACTAACAACAGCAACAAAACGAGAAGCTGCTATTTGGGAAGGATCGGCAGGATAAGACGTAAATTGCTTTAAGCTACCATCGGCATCCTTATAATACAACAAAGATGGCATAACCATTGGAGCTGCAGCTTCTATTCCTGCTTGAGGATGCTCTCCTGTTTCATAATCTCCGTCATTACCTGCTGCAAAAAGAGTTATCGCATCATTATCAATAGATGCATATCGAATCGCTGGTGTTAAAGTACTTTGATAATTATCCCAATTCGTTAGATTTTCAGAAAGTGTATCTGTTAAATAAACTTCTGGAATGCCCCAAGAGTTATTAATGACTTTAGCACCATTATCAACAACAAACTTAAAAGCATTATATGTATCATCATCTAAATTAATCCAACCATTAATCAAGTTAACAGCTACAATTTCAGCATTATACGCCACACCATGCATGCCTGAATCATTTTTTGACGCGGCTATAATACCTGCCACATGCGTTCCATGTTCTGCCCCCGTTTCTAAATCCAAACTTTCTTGAGTATAATTCGGTGACGGATTATCTTTTTGCAAGTCCCAATCGTAATCGCTTGAAAATCCAGCATCATAAACTACCCAGCTAAGAAAATCCCCCAATCCCAGCATTCCATAGGAAATCTGCTGTTGATTATTATCATAAAACGACAATTCTAAAGTATCTTCATTAACAAACCAGCAATTTTTTCTGTCCGTCCCCCGACATGGACCATAGTCAAAACTTGCCCCAACGACCTTTCCATTTTCATCGCGTTTAATGTTATATTTTAAGTCAGGATGATTGACATTCACCCCCGAATCGATAACGCCAACCGTAATTCCTTCGCCTGCGACAGGTTGATTGTTTTGCACAGCATAGGCATAAGCATAATTAGCCTTTATTGCCGATAAAAAATTCGTCACTTCAGAATAACCACTCAAAGCAGTACCGTTAAATTCTGGTGTCAGATAAGAAGCTGGATCTGTTGGCGAATCGACTATTGGAGGAGTAGGTTCTGGAGGTAGAGGGTCAGAAATATCACCACCACCATTATTTCCATCAGAACTATCGCTACCACTTCCACCACCAGAAGCACCAACTGCGACTGCAACAACGCCACCTGCAACTAAAGCGCTACCACCTATTTTTCCCCACAAAGACCAATTAACAGGCTGTTTAGACATTACTTCTTGCGTTTCAAGAGAAAGACTTCCTCCCTCTTCCAAATATAATGAAACAAACAACTGCCTTTGTTCTAATGGAATTTTATACATACAGGCGTGATTTTCTTGAGCGCCTAATGTACGCAAAATACTAAAAGATTGAGTATCATTTTTTTTGATAGCATGACATAAAGACGTATCGCCATTATGATTGGTTGCATTTATATTCAAACCTTTTAAAACATTTTTTCTTAATCCATCATAATCTTTATTGTCTAATAAATTTTGAATAGTTTGATAATGAGTTAAACGCCCTCTTGCAGAATAATACGTTTGTTTTTGAGAAACCGTTTTCCTGGTTGAACGAGAAAAAGAACGCGTCTGTGTTCTATTACTTCCACTTTGAAAACTTTTCGATGTCACAGGCTGTTTTGCCGCATACACAGGTGTTGCAACAGAAGACATAAAAACAGACGCAGCAACACATAAAAACAATACTTTTTTCAATCTCATTTTCAAACCTCATAAAAATACAATAATATATTTTACATATATAAAATGAATTTAGTTAATGTTTTGCTAACAACAAAAAAAATCCCTCCATTTTCAAAAAGGAGGGATTTTCACAACTTTAAATCAAATTATTTTGCAAAGCGAGCAAAAATAGATTTACCAGCATAACGAGCTGTTTCACCCAATTCTTCTTCAATACGAATTAATTGGTTGTATTTTGCCATACGGTCTGAACGAGATGCTGAACCAGTTTTAATTTGACCACAATTTGTTGCAACTGCGATATCAGCGATTGTTGCATCTTCTGTTTCACCTGAACGATGAGACAATACAGCTGTATAACCAGCACGTTGAGCCATTTGAACAGCATCCAAAGTTTCAGTCAATGAACCAATTTGGTTAACTTTAACCAAAATGGAGTTTGCAATACCTTTATCAATACCCATTGCTAAACGTTTTGAATTTGTGACGAACAAATCATCCCCAACTAATTGAATTTTGTTTCCCAAACGATCTGTTAACATCTTCCAACCTTCAAAATCGTCTTCAGCCATACCATCTTCAATAGACATAATTGGATAGTTAGCAACTAAATCAGCATAGTATTCTACGATTTGTTCTGATGTGAAAGTTTTTCCTTCACCCTCCAAAATATACTTACCATCTTTGAAGAACTCTGTTGAAGCAGCATCCAAAGCTAAAACAACATCGTCACCTGCTTTATAACCAGCTGTTTCAATAGATTTTACAATGAAATCCAAAGCTTCTTTAGCAGAACCGATGTTTGGAGCAAAACCACCTTCGTCACCAACATTTGTATTCATTCCTGCTTTTTTCAAGTTAGATTTCAAAGCTTGGAAAACTTCAGAACCCATACGAACTGCATCAGCAACGGATGGGGCTGAAACAGGCATAATCATAAATTCTTGAACATCGATTGGATTATCAGCATGTTTACCACCATTTAAAATGTTCATCATTGGTGTTGGTAAAACATGAGCAAATGTACCACCAATATAACGATATAAAGGTAAACCGACTGTTTCAGCAGCGGCTTTTGCTGTTGCCAAAGAAACACCCAAAATAGCATTAGCACCTAAACGGCCTTTATTTTCAGTACCGTCTAAATCAATCATTGCTTGGTCAATAGCAACTTGATCTTCAGCATCCATACCAACAATAGCATCTGCAATTTCTGTATTAACTGCGTTAACAGCCTTTAAAACACCTTTTCCACCAAAACGTGCTTTATCTCCATCACGCAATTCAACTGCTTCATGAGCGCCTGTTGAAGCACCACTTGGAACAGCTGCACGACCAAAAGAACCGTCTTCCAATAAAACATCAACTTCAACAGTTGGTGTTCCACGAGAATCCAAAACTTCTCTACCTCTAATATCAATAATTTCAGTCATTTTTTTTCCTTTCATTTTTGACTTACAATAAAAAAACATTCTATGGGTTCCTTTTTACTCCAAAACAGCTTTTTTTTCAAGAACTTTTTAATTGTTTTTTTCTTTTCCTATAAAAAGTTTGCAATTATTTTTCTACATGTTATAATTTTACTATTGAAGCAGCCCAGCTTCAATGTGGGTTTCATCACTCAAAACAGAGGGCTATGCTTTTGCACATCTTGTGCAATGGTTTTGTTATGGGCATCTACCAGTTTATTCGGGTGGATGCCTGTCAGAATAAGGTTTGCCAAATATGACAGGACTATTTCCCTGTGTTTTAGTGATGAACATCCACCCACCTTTCGTTCAAAGGTGGGCTTATTTTAGGGATGATTGGAGCCATGCATTGACTAAAATTTGCACCTTTTTTGGACACAGAGAATGTATTTTAACCCCCAAAGAAATAGAAAAATTAACTAATACAATACGCTTTCTTATTCAGATTCGCAAAATTAACCGTTTTTGTGTTGGAGGAATGGGCGATTTTGATAAAATAGTTACCTCGACAATAAAAAAATTGAAAAAAGAGTTCCCAAATATAAAACTTGAATTAGCATTAGCATACTTACCTAAAAATAAAATAAAATATGAAAAAGATTTAAATGTATATGATAATGTTTTCCTTCCTGAAAATATTGAACTCTCTCCTCCGAAATTTGCAATCGTAAAAAGAAACAAGCTAATGGTTATCAGATCTGATTATATTATTTGTTATATTCGCTATCAGTTTGGTGGAGCTTACAATGCTGTTAACTTTGCCAAATCGCAAAATAAAACAATTTTCAATATAGCCACATAAAAAAGACGGAGTTTTTACTCCGTCTTTTTCCTATAAACCCTTTGCGATTTTATCATAAGCCTTTAATTTTTCCAAAACAGCTTCTAATTCGCTAACAGGAATCATATTTGGCCCATCACTTGGCGCTCTGTCAGGATCAGCATGCGTTTCAATAAACACACCAGCAATTCCCGTCGTAATGGCTGCATTCGCTATCAAAGGAGCATATTCACGTTGACCACCACTGGAAGTTCCTTGTCCCCCTGGTTGTTGAACAGAATGCGTTGCATCAATAATAACAGGATAACCTGTTTGCTTCATTATTGGTAAAGAACGCATATCAACGACCAAAGTGTTATAACCAAAAGACACGCCTCGTTCTGTTAGTAAGATATTTTCATTGCCTGTACTTTCAACTTTACCAACAACGTTCTTCATATCCCAAGGAGCTAAAAACTGTCCTTTTTTTACATTAACACATTTTCCTGTTTTCCCTGCAGCAACAACCAAATCAGTTTGACGACATAAAAATGCTGGAATTTGCAAAATATCAACGACCTTTGCAGCTTCTTCACATTGCCATGGTTCATGAATATCTGTAATCACAGGACAGCGATATTTTGTCTTTATATCTGAAAAAGCACGCATCGCACTTTCCAATCCCATACCTCGAATACCATTTACAGAAGTTCTGTTCGCCTTATCAAAGGAAGCTTTAAACACATAAGGAATTGAAAGCTTTTCACAAATTTCATTTATCGCAGACGCCATTTCCATTCCATGTGCGGCACTTTCCATCTGACAAGGACCTGCAATCAAAACAAAAGGCAAATCATTGGAAAAAACGACATTTCCGACTTGAACTTTTTTCATAATCACTCCTATTCAGCAGTCTGTACTGGTTCCGAAGAGGCTGCATCTGTATTTTCAGCAGGCGAAGTTTCTGAAACAGGAGTTGTTTCTGGCAAATTTCGTAAAATAGATGTTTCTTTAACTGTATTATTAGCTAAAACACCCAAAGCCAAACTAACTGCAAAAAACAAAGCTGCCGTAATAGCTGTTGCTTTTGTCAAAGCATTTCCAACAGAACGACCCGTCATAAAGGAAGAACCAGTTCCTCCACCTAATCCACCCAATGCAGCGCCATCTGCACGTTGCAACATAACTAAACCACACAAAAACAAAGCTAAAATAATATTAACTGCCAATAATATATTATACATTTTTTTTCCTTTCTTATGAAATTACAAGAATTTTGGCTTCCCTTAAAGTCTCTGCTAAAATTTTACGTTCTTGCTCATGGGAAGCAATGAGTTTCGACTGTAATTGCGTTTCAATATCTTCTACAGAAGTAAACAAAGCTTTAGCCTCATCCTCATCAACACAATCTACATCTTGAAAAACATCTTCAACATGGCAAAAATTTCTTCTGACCATTACATCACCGTTTCAGCAATTGCCCAAAAATCTTCTGCTTTTAAAGATGCGCCTCCTATCAAGGCTCCATCAACATCTGGAAGGCCTAGCAATTCTGCGGCATTTGATGGTTTTACTGAACCACCATATAAAATTTGCATATTTTCTGCTATATCAGTGCCCAAAACATCAGCTAAAACTTGGCGAATATAGGCATGAACTTCTTCAACTTCTTCTGTTGTTGGAACTTTTCCAGTACCAATAGCCCAAACAGGTTCATACGCAATAACAACCTTTCCTGCCGTTGCATTTTCAGGAACAGAACCTTTTACTTGTGCGCCCACAACTTCTAATGTTTTACCAACTTCACGTTCTTCTAATGTTTCACCAACACAAATAATAACTCCCAAACCTGCAGATAAGGCTGCGCTGGCTTTATCCTTAACCAATTCATTAGTTTCAAAATGATCTGCTCGACGTTCGGAGTGACCAACAATAACCCCCCCACATCCCAAATCCTTTAACATCACAGGACTGACATCCCCTGTATGAGCACCTTTTTCAAAGACAGAACAATCCTGTCCACCGACCCAAACACCAGAATCAGCAACGACATCACAAACAGCATCCAAAACTGTAAATGGTGGCGCGATAAACATATCGAATGTTTTATTTTCCAAAGAACTATATTTAGAACAAACAGCTTCTGCCAAAGCGACTGCATCAGCTTTCAAACCATTCATTTTCCAGTTTCCTGCGATTAATTTTCTTCTTGTCATTTTATACCTCTTTATTATTTTATTGATAATAGTTTATCTTTAACATATTTTTATTTTTTTTCAAGAATTATTTAAAAAAATTACGTCCGTTGCCGTTCTTTCCAGCTCGACAAAGCCAAAAGTCTCTTTTTATTATTCTCAAAATTACGAATTTGTTTCACTCGATGAGCCAATACAGCACCAATTTGTGTTTTTCCATATCGTCTGATTAAATTATAATAATCTAATGCTTCCAAAATATCAGGTTGTGTTGCAGAACTAACTTTTTGCACCCTTTGAGCAGGAGTTAAATGTCCCAAAACACCCGACCGAACCATTAAATAATCTTTAATACGCATTAACTGATTTGCCTTTTCAGGACTGATTAATTTTAAATCCATACACGATTTTTCCAGTTCTTTTATAGCATAAATAGAAAGCTTTTGACAAAAAACATCCCTGCTAATATCGCCAGCAATTTTTGAACAAATTTCATCTCTATCTGTGTTATCTATACAGACAATATCGTAATTTTCAAACAAAAAATCATCTTTTCTTTTTGCTTCAAAAAATTTGATTAATAGTTCTTGTATGTGCTCTAAACGTTCTATCGAAGATGTATTCTCATTATCCAAATACGCATTTTCAAAGCGTCCATCTGCTAATAAAAAATCCTGACGTTTTGTTTTTTTATCATCCATCTTTTTCGATACATATATATCAGGATAAGATGCTGCATGTAGTATCCTGATTGCCGCTGATATATTATTAAACGTTTCCATATACGAAACAGGCATCAACCCCATCCCCGTACGAATCATCCCACTTTGTGTTTTTTGAGGAGGAAAAAATAAATTTTTATAAACTTCTTTATCTTTATCATTTAACATTTTAAAATCCTTTGTTATTTTCACATTATTCTATTTTTATTCTGGAAAAGTCTTTCTCTGACAAACTAACTTCCAATTCAATGTAATCATCTTCATCCTTTACACTCAAAACAGCTCCTTTTTCATATAAGCTAGCCAACGTTTTACCATCTGAATAAGGCAAACGAATGGTGTATTTTCTTTGATTAACAGATAACGCTTTATCTATAAAATTGAGCAACTCCTCTATTCCATCGCCATTTTTTGCTGATATAGGCCAGACAAGTTCCTTATAACTAGTCAATCTAGATAAAGCCTTTTTTTCTTCTTCATCTAACAAATCCGTTTTATTCAAAACTTCTGCAACGCCTTTAGCGACCAAATCGTCTAATCCTAAATCTTTTAAAACACCTTCAACATCTGCTTTTTGAGCATCACTATCTTCATGGGAACAATCACGAACATGTAAAATTAAATCTGCTTCCAAAACTTCTTCTAATGTTGCTCTGAATGCAGCAACTAATTCCGTAGGTAATTCTGAAATAAAACCAACAGTATCAGATAAAATAACCTTTTTTCCACTGGGCAACTCTAATTGACGCATAGTCGGGTCCAATGTTGCAAAAAGCAAATCTTGAGCAAAAACATCTGCCTTCGTCAAATAATTAAACAACGTTGACTTACCAGCATTTGTATAACCGACCAAAGAAACGATTGGAAAAGGAACCTTTTTCCGACTTTTACGTTGTAATGCTCTGGTTTGTTTTACGTGTTCTAATTCTTTTTTTATACGGACAAGCTTATCATCGATGATACGCCTATCGATTTCAATTTGAGTTTCACCAGGACCACCTAAAAAACCAGCACCTCCACGTTGACGTTCCAAATGGGTCCAAGAACGAACCAATCTAGAACGCTGATATGTTAAATGCGCTAATTCTACTTGTAAACGCCCCTCTTTAGTATGTGCACGCTCACCAAATATCTCTAAAATTAACGCAGTTCTATCAATAACTTTAAGTTGCCATGCTTTTTCTAAATTACGTTGTTGAATTGGCGTTAAAGAACAATCTATTAAAACCAACTCTACATCCAATAGCTTAAATTGTTCTAATAAATTTTCTATATTACCCGAACCCAAAAGAGTCGCAGACTTAACTTCTCTTAAAGAAACAATTTGACTACCAACAACATTTAAATTAATTGCTTTTGTTAAACTAACAGCTTCTTGTAAACGAGCTAATGGTGTTCGCAAATTTTTGTTTTGCTTTACATCAACTTCAATAACAAAAACTTTGGTAGGAAGCTTTTTATCCGACAAACTCGTCTCCTTTAAGCAAGGTACCAGCCGTTATGGTAGAAATTGCATGTTTATAAATTAACTGTAAACGATTATCGTGTTCTAATAATATCGAAACTTCATCAAATGATTTTATCTGTCCTTGTAATTTCACGTTGCAAGTTAAAAAGACTGTCACATTTAAATTTTTTTCCATAATTGTTTGTAAATAATTTTTTTCCATTTTACCCTCTTCTAAAAGAAAAACAATCCAACAGAAAACAATTTTTCAACCACTTTAAATTGTCCCGAAGGAGCTAAAATAATAACACTATCCCCACTTTGAATTTCCAATGTTTCAGTTAATTTCATTAATTCTGCGTTTCTGATAATTGCACAAACCTGTATATTTTTTATTTTCTTTAATTTTTTTAAACTCATTCCAACAATTTTAGAAGTTTCCAAAACTTCAAAAGACATTAAATCCCCTAGTTGTGGTTTTAAAGAATACATTGACTGAAGTTGTCCTTTACGAATATGTTGCAAAATTGTCGATGTGGATATAGTATTTGGATTAACCAACACATCTACCCCTAAATGACAGAGCATATCATTATAAATGTTTTTATCGATTAATGAAAATGTTCGCTTAACACCATATTGCTTTGCCAAAAGAGATAGAAGTATATTATCTTCATCCTCTCCCGTTAAACAAACAACAGCATCGGCTTTTTTCAGATGAACCTCTTCCAAAATATCTTTATCCATTGCATCCCCATGAATAACCATAGCTTTGGAAAGATGTTTTGCCAAATAAATAGATTTATTTTCATTTTTTTCAATGATAGATAAGTGAGCGTCCATATTTTCCAATTCCATCATTTTTGCCAAGCTTAATCCAACGCGCCCACCACCCATGATAATAACATGATTGGAATGATTAGTTGGATGCCCTAATGCCTCTAAAACAGCTTCATAATGCTTAACATCAGAAATAAAATAAACTTCATCATCTTGCTTTAAAGTCAATTTTTCATCTAAAATAATTGATTGGTTGTCTCGTATAACCCCAACGAATTGAGCATGAAATTCTTCAAATTTCTTATTTAAAGTTGAAATTTTCTTACGTTCTAATAAGGCATCAGGCAAACATTTTGCCCCAACAAAAACAACATCATTTTGTAAAGAAATAAACTCTAACGCACCAGGCGTTTTTAAATTGCGAAGTATCGTTCTGGCTATTTCTTTTTCAGGAGAAATTACCACATCTATATGCAAATCATCAAATAATGGTAAATAACCTTGATTTGAATAATGACCACTGCGTACGCGCGCTATTTTCAGAGGAACATTAAATAAACGCGCAGCTTGCAAACAAATTATCATATTAATTTCATCAAACGGAGTCACTGCAATAATTAAATCTGCATCGGCTGTCCCAGCGTTTTCCAAAACTTCAGGTGAAGAATAAACGCCCTGTATAGTCTGAATATCTAGGTTTGTTTCTAATTTTTTTAATTTTTCTGCATCGGTATCAATCACAGCGATTTGATGTCCTTCTGCAAACAAATAAGAAGCAATAGAACTGCCCACATTTCCACAACCACAAATAACAACTTTCATTTTTCTTCCCCATTTATTTTAAATTTTTTGATTTTTGAATGAAGCGTATTACGATTTATTCCCAATAATTTAGCCGCGCGAAGCTGATTCCCGTTTGTTTTCTCTAAAGCAATTTTTACGGCTGCTTTTTCTGCCAAACCGACAATTTTATCATACATTTTTGCAGGCTTTTTACGTCCTTCAAAATAAGTTAAATAAGCCCGAACATAACGATCTAAAATTTCTTCTATACTGACAGCCACTTTATAAAAACTCCTTTATTAAACTTCGTACATTATCTGGATTTTCTTCACTATAAACCTTTTGCCTAAATTGTGCAACAAAAGAATAGCCTGTTGCATACCATGCTAAATGTTTTCTGGCTATATACAACCCCTTTCGCCCATAATAGGATAACAATCTATCAAAATGTTCCAATGCAATTAAAGAAATATCCTTTGGCTTTTCATTACCATCTATTAACGATAAAATCCAAGGTTTTCCAAGTGCTGCACGCCCAACTAACAAACCATCTGCATTGGTTTTATTTAAACAATTTTTTGCCGTTTGCTTATCTATGATATCTCCATTGGCAAAAACAGGAATAGATAAAACTTTTTTTACCTCTGTTATTTTATCCCAATTGGCCTTTCCTGCATAACCTTGCTCTTTTGTCCGAGCATGAATTGCAATACCGTCAGCTCCAGCATCTTGCATATATTTTGCAAACTCAACAACATTTATCGTTTCATCATCCCAACCTAAACGTGTTTTTACAGTCACAGGAATTGATACCACCTTTTTTACAGCCTCTACAATTTGAGCTGCTAAAATTGGATTATTCATCAAGGCTGCACCTGAAACATTTGAAATTAATTTTTTAACAGGACATCCCATATTAATATCGATCAAAAAAGCACCTTTTTTTTCTGCTTTAATAGCTGCTTTGGCGAAATGTTCTGGGTTATTTCCAACTAACTGAATTGCTACAGGCGCTTTTTCATCTGTTAAGTCCAACATTCGTTCACTTGTTTTATTTTCATATAATAGAGATGTCACAGCCACCATTTCTGTATAAATTAAGTGATTTCCGAACATACGAACCATCTGACGAAAGGGTTTATCTGTCACACCTGCCATAGGAGATAAAAAAACATTGGAGGAAAGATTTGATAAAAATTTCATTTTTATCTCCTGTTTTCGTCAATAAACGCATAAACAAAATAAAGTACTTGTTCTTTTTGCTCTGTATTCAAAGTTTGCCATATTTCATCCAATTGTGGCGATACTTTCGTTAAATCCGTTTCATCGGGAAATAAAAACTTTAAAGAAACATACAGCCAACCACTTGCTTTAACTGCATCAAAAACACCATTGTCACTCGATACATAAATTTCATATAATTTTTGTTGCGCTGGAATATAATCCCTTAAAGCTGCCTGATTATACCAAAACAAAGCTTTTTCCAAGTCAGAAGAAACACCTTTTCCTTCTAAATACAACCCAGCTAACGCATACATTGCTTCATGGTGATTCTGTAAAGCTGCTTTTTCATACCACTGCACAGCCTTTTCATAATCCATTGGAATTTTTTTCCCTTCTGCATAAAGGCGTCCCAAATCAAATTGACTTTGAGCATCTCCATAACCTGCTGTTTGTGAAATCCATTTAATATCCCATTTGTCTTCTATTGTCGCTTGACTTGAAACTTGATAAGCAGGTCTTTTTCTTAAAAAATTCAGATATTCTAAAGCTTGCTTATCGCCTTTTTGCGCAGCCTTTTCATACCATTTTTCAGCTTCAATCAAATCTGGAGTTATACCTGGTTTTCCAAATTGATAAATTTTACCCAATGCAAATTGAGCTTCTAAAAAATCTTGATTAGCACTGCGTTGCAACCACAATAAAATAGTCTGATAGTCTGGATTTTTAAATGATGAATAGTAAGAGGCTAAATCAAATTGAGCCTTTGCATCACCATTTAAAGCATTTTTATAAAGTTGTGTTTCTTCTATATTGTTATTCAAAACATCAACAGCTTCTCTAACTGATGCCAAAGCATTTACAGGAAAAATACATCCTAACCACAAAAATACCATAATAAATAGCTGTTGACTTTTTTTCATATTTTTTTATACTTTCATTAAATTTGGAGATACTATAACAGCTTTTTATGAAAAGGTTAAGAAAAAAATGAAGAAAAAAGTACGCATTATTGGTGCAGGTTTAGCAGGCAGTGAAGCAGCTTGGCAATTAGCTAAATGTGGCTATCAAGTAGATTTATATGAAATGCGTCCAACAAACAAAACACCAGCTCATACAACAGATAAATGCGCAGAATTAGTATGTTCAAATTCTTTACGCAGCGATGATTGGCAAACAAATGCAGTTGGTTTACTTCATGAAGAGCTACGAAGATGTGCGTCTTTAATCATGGAGTGCGCTGATGAAACAAAAGTACCTGCTGGTGGGGCTCTGGCTGTGGACAGAGATGCTTTTGCTTGCTTGGTCACTCAAAAACTGATGTTCCATCCTTTAATCACAATACATAGAAAAGAAATTGAAACGTTGGAAGATTTTGATACTTCGGTTCCAACTATTGTTGCCACAGGTCCTTTAACAAGCGAAAAAATGGCGCAAAGCCTGCAAAAAATTACGGGAGATGAACATCTTCATTTTTTCGATGCCATAGCACCTATTGTTTATACAAGTAGTATTGACATGCAAAAAGCATGGTATCAATCTCGCTACGATAAAGGGGATAAGTACGATTATCTAAATTTGCCATTGAACAAAGAACAATACGAAAGTTTTGTTTCCGATTTAATCAATGGTGAAAAAGTTGAATTTCACGAATGGGAAAAAGAAACACCCTATTTTGAAGGATGTCTTCCCATAGAAGTTATGGCTGAAAGAGGTCCTTTAACATTACGTTTTGGACCAATGAAACCTGTTGGTTTAACAAATCCACATAATCCGACGGAAAAACCTTTTGCCGTTGTTCAGCTACGCAAAGAAAATAAAGAAGGCACCTTAATGAATTTAGTTGGCTTTCAAACAAAGTTAAAACATGGTGCACAAAAAGAAATTTTTTCTAAAATTCCTGGATTAGAAAATGCCGTTTTTGCAAGATTAGGTGGAATACATCGCAACACATTTGTCTGTGGTCCAAAAGTATTAGATGAAAGATTGCACTTAAAAAACAGATCTGATATTATTTTAGCTGGACAAGTTTCTGGTTGTGAAGGATATGTTGAAAGTACTGCAATGGGCTTTTTAGCAGCCAGATTGCTTGCCAATCCTAATTTACCACTGCCTCCTGCTGAAACAGCATTAGGTGCTATGTTATTGCATGTGACTTCGGGCAATCCTGAAACATATCAACCAATGAATATAAATTTTGGTATTTTCCCAGAAATAGAAAAAGAAAATGGAAAAAAACTAAAAGGTTCTGATAGAAAAAAGAAATATACTCAACGAGCACTATTCGCTTTAGAAGAATGGATGAAAAATTTTATATATTAACCCTTATCTATCAATGATATTTGAAATGGTTCGATAGAAAGAAAAAACAGGATAACAGGAAAAAGTGGTACACCATCCAATGCCCCGTCATTCAGAGCACAAGCGAAGAATCACGCCCCCCCTTCCGTCATTCTGAAGGGTGTAGCCTGAAGAATCTCTTGAAGTTTTTCCCAAAAAATAAAAAATCTTCAAAAAAAGACCGTAGAAGGGCAAAAAAGGACTTGACGGGGGGGGGGTGAGGTATGTTATAACAATAGCGTTGTACGACGATTTAAACGTCGTATAACGCTATGTTTTTATGTGGGATACCCCCTTTTTTTTTGGAAGGTTTGAAAAATGCAACAAAATCGTGATAAAAAAGCTTTGAAACAACACATTCAGTCTGGTCGTTCGATGGTGGAAATGATTGGTGTATTGGCTCTGATTGGATTGTTGTTATTAGGGGGCATTGTTGGATATAAGACGGCCATGAACTATTACAGAGCCAATCAAACTATTCACGATGTTATGTTGCGTGGATCCAATGTTCCCATGATGTACGATAATTATTTGGATATTATTGATCCTACTCATGAGTATAATTTTGTCGATT
>SUUS01000028.1 GCA_015062395.1 Alphaproteobacteria bacterium | reverse complement strand
GGGGGGGGGGTAAAAACTTAAATAAATTAACAGACATATTTAAAACCCTTTCTATGAGAAATTTTATTAATTTTTCCACATTTTAAACAAAACACGTCATTTAGTCAAGCTGTTGTTTTTTCTTCACCATCTTGTTTTTTCGTTGCACCCTATGCTGTCGTTCCTCAAGTATGATATTATATGAAGAGATTCTTCGGGCTAAAGCCCATCAGAATGACGGTGACGTAATGGAAAAGCTTCAGAATAACGTGTTTGTTTTTCCTGTTATTTAGGTGCATTTGAGATATAGGCTTAAAAAAGTAATTTTCCCCTTGACAAAAAGGCAAGAATCGTTTATAAGAAAAACCTATTTCGCATGCAGGCCTTGCGCTTTATCAAGAGTTTTGATTAAATGCGTTCCGGTGCTTAAGGTGGTTCTTAAGTTCTTTAGCTTGCAGAGGTTTAACTGGAAAAGAAAGGATTTTATTATGTCTATTCCAACATTTACTATGCGCCAATTAATGGAAGCCGGCGCTCATTATGGTCACCACACACGTCGTTGGAACCCAAAAATGGCTCCATATATCTTCGGTGTTCGTGAAGGTGTCCATATTTTGGATTTATCTCAAAGTGTACCAGCTTTAAATCGTGCTTTGGAAGCTATTCGTGAAGTTTCTGCAAAAGGTGGTAAGGTTTTATTCGTCGGAACAAAAAATCAAGCTGCAGATATCGTTGCAGATGCTGCTAAACGTTGTGGTGGTTTTTATGTTAACCATCGTTGGTTGGGTGGTATGTTGACAAACTGGAAAACAGTTTTGGGTTCAATTAAACGCTTAAAAGAAATCGAAGCAAAAGCTGAAAAAGGCGAATTAGAAGGTTTAACAAAAAAAGAACGTTTAACTTTGGCTCGTGAACAAGAAAAATTGCAAGCTTCTTTGGGTGGTATCAAAGATATGAACGGTCGTCCAGACATTATTTTCGTTATCGATACAGTTAAAGAACAATTAGCAATTTCCGAAGCAAATCGTTTGGGAATTCCTGTTGTTGCTATCTGCGACACAAATTCTAATCCAGATGGCATTGATTTTGTTATCCCAGGTAATGACGATGCGATTAAAGCAATCACATTGTACTGTGATTTAGTTGCTGGTGCCGTTTTGGATGGTGTTCAAGCTGAATTAGCTGCTGCTGGTATTGATGTAGGGGCTGCTGAAGTTGCTCCTGCAGATGCTGTTGCAGAAGAAAAAGTTGCCGAATAAGTCGGTTTGATAAGTAATATCGGGGGCGACGGAGCGTTTTTTTAGTCGTCGTCCCTTTTTTCATTTTAATTAGGAAAGGGAAGAAAAAATGGCAGAAATTACAGCCTCTTTAATTAAGGAGTTGCGCGAAAAAACAGGCGCAGGTATGATGGAATGCAAAAAAGCATTAACAGAAACAAATGGCGATATGGAAGCAGCTATTGACTGGTTGCGTAAAAAAGGTTTGTCTGTTGCTGCTAAAAAAGCAGGTCGTGTTGCTGCACAAGGTTTGGTCGGTTCTAAAACAACAGGAACAAAAGGTGCTGTTGTAGAAGTTAATATCGAAACAGACTTTGCTGCTAAAAACCCAGATTTCAGAGCTTACATCAACAGTGTTGTTGATACTGTTTTAACAGATGGCGATATCGAAGCAAAACGTGCCGAATTAACAGATTTAATTGCTAAAATTGGTGAAAATATGTCTTTACGTCGCACAGCAAGTTTGTCTGTTAACAAAGGTGTTGTTGCATCTTACTTGCATTCTCAAGAAGAAGCTGGTTTGGGGAAAATCGGTGTTTTGGTTGCTTTGGAATCCGAAGCTGACGCAGACAAGTTGCAAGTATTAGCAAAACAAATTGCTATGCATATTGCTGCATCTGCTCCAAAATTCAAAACAATCGAAACTGTTGATGCTGATGCTTTGGCTCGTGAAAAAGCAATTTATTCTGAAAAAGCAAAAGCATCTGGAAAACCAGAAGCTATCATTGAAAAAATTGTTGAAGGTAGCATTCGTAAGTACTATGAAGAAGTCGTTTTGATGGAACAAGCTTACATTATGGATCCAGACAAGAAGATTAAAGATGTTTTAGCTGACGCAGCTAAAGAATTGGGTACTTCTGTTGAATTAGTTGATTTCGTTCGCTTTGCATTAGGTGAAGGTATCGAAAAGAAACAAGAAGACTTTGCTGCAGAAGTTGCTGCTCAAATGGCTAAATAAGCAAATTAAATGATTAAAAACCCTCTGTTTTTTAGCAGGGGGTTTTTTTATATCTTTAAAATTTTACTTGTTTTTTTATTCGCTCTTTGTTAAGATGCTTTTATGCATTAGGGAGATTATAAATGTCACCATTTTTAAAACGAATTTTAGATGTTTTTATTTATCGACCAGAAGCGTCAAATGACCAATTGGAGGCTTATCCTGAACGGATGCACGTTGAGGCGCTTCCTGAAAGAAGGTACTTAAAAACAACGCGTGTTTTGGTGATTGCAGCGTTGTTAAGCTTGGCTTTTAACTTTGCAATGTGCTTTATTTTTATCCGAAATGCAAGAAATGTCGAAGCGATTGTTGAAAACAGTAATTCTCAAGATACTTATTTATATTACTTGGATTATTATCGAAAAGAACTGCAACCACTACAAAAAACATACCGTTATTTAAATGTAATGGATTTGATTTTTCAAAATTTAATTTCAGATTATTTAAATCAACGCTTTCAAATTACCTTAAATAAAGGCGAAATGAACAGCAGATGGGGCGTCGGTGGTAAAGTTTATGCTTATGCGCGAAAATTGTATGAAAACGAGTTTTTGCCATCTGTTGATGCTTCTTTGGAGCTGATGAATCGTGGTATTACGCAAGATGTTTATATTTATGATATTAAAAACTTGAACGGCGTTAATTTTTATGAAGTTGTTTTTGATGTTTTTTCTTTAAACGAAAGTGGGTATAGAGCGCAAAAATGCCCTTGTCGTGCAAAGACAAAAGAATGTCTGACTTGTATGCGTGATACAGCTTTAAAAACAATCCGTTATAAAGCGTATATTCGTGTGAATTTAGATTTACCAGAAGAACGTTCAACTGAATTTGTACGTGAAAATATCAATCCATATTCGTTTAATATCGAAAGCATTTACTTTTTGCCACAAGAAATTCGCCCAAATGACGTCTGGGCGGATGTGGATGCTATTTTAAATTAAACGCGACCGTATGCGTCTTCGAAACGGACGATGTCGTTTTCGTCCAAAGTATCTCCTGTTTGAATTTCAATGAAAATAACAGGTAAATCTGTTTCGTTAGCAATGCGATGTTTTTGCTTGGTTTCGATAAAGATAGGTGTATTTGATGGTGCTTCAAATGTTTTTTCATCTAATGTCACCATAGCGTTTCCTTCAGAAATAATCCAATGTTCACTGCGATGGTGATGCATTTGAAGCGATAATTTTTTATTCGGTAAAACAGTAATCTTTTTTACAATATAATTTTCACCGACATCCAACACTTCCCAAGTTCCCCAAGGACGCGTATCTTTTTCGCCTTTTTTATAATTAACAGCCATTTTTTTATCCTTTTATTAAGTTGAACATACGCCATATTCTATGGATATTTTTGATAAAGGTCAAGTTTTTTATTAAAGCGCTTGACGAATGCAAAAAAAAAGTAGAAAATAACGTTAAAATATAAAGGGGCATACACTATGGAAAAAGAACAGATAACAAAAGTCATTTCTTCCAGACGGTTATTAAAAAAACTGCGTGAAGTGATGTCTGCTGATATTTCTGTGCAAGAAAAGCTCAATCGGATAGTCGATGTTGTTGCTTTTGAAATGCAAACAGAAGTATGTTCTTTTTATTTGCTACAACCTGGCGATATTTTGGAATTGTTCGCTTCTTTTGGCTTAAAACAATCTGCTTTGCATGAAACTTCTTTACGTTTGGGGGAAGGTTTAATTGGTGAAATTGCTGTTCAGAAAAAAGCGTTAAGTTTTGACGATGTGTGGCATCATCCAAGCTTTGTTTTTAAACCAGAAACGGGCGAAAAAATTTTCCGTACTTTAATGGGTGTTCCCGTATTGCAAGGAACTCATCTGTTGGGGGTGTTGGCTGTTCAAACAGAACAACCATATGTTTACACAGAAGAAGAAATAGAAACGCTTGAAACTGTGGCAATGCTCATCGGGCAAATTTTGCTTTCAGTGGACTTTAAAAGTCGTCAAAATACTTTCGTGAAAGTAAATAAAGATGTACGTAGTCGCATTGAAGGTGTACGGTTAATGTCTGGGATGGCAATAGGAACGGCTTTTGTGCATGCTAGAACGGGTCGTATAGAAAACTTAATTTCTTCGAACAATGAAGTTGTTGAACAAAATAAATTAACAGCAGCTTTGACCGATATGGATAAAGCTTTAAGTGAAACTTTGGCTGATGCGAATATCAGCGATGAAAATGCAGAAATTTTTGAAACATACCGTATGTTTACAAAAGATAAAGGCTGGATTCGTAAAATGACCGATTATATTCATGCTGGTTTTACGGCCGAAGGTGCTGTTCAAAAAGTGGCTGATGATATGACTGAACGGATGAGCATGATTACGGATCCGTATTTAAAGGAACGTATTCATGATTTTCAAGATTTAGCTGACAGATTGTTGCATCATTTAGCAGGTAAAGATACGCGAGCCAAAAACAAAGATTTATCTGAAAATACTATTTTAGTTGCGCATTCGATGGGACCGGCTGAATTGTTGGATTATAAAAAGGAAAAAATCAAAGGCATTATTTTAGAAGAAGGTTCGCCAACAATGCACGTTGTCATTATTGCAAAAGCGTTGAATATCCCCGTTGTTGGTGGGGTCAAAGGGGTTGTTGATGCTGTTTTAAATGGCGATAAGATAGCGTTAGATGCAGATAATGGATACGTTTACATTAATCCTGTTGAAGATATTTTAAAAGATTTTAAAAAACGGATTGAAAGTCGGGAACGCATTCGTCGCAAATATGAAAAATTGAAAAATGTTCCCTGTCAAACAAAAGATGGTGTGTCCGTTTCTTTGAACATTAATGCAGGTTTGGCTTTGGATATGTTGTCTTTGGGGGATGGTTTTTCCGATGGCATTGGATTGTATCGAACAGAATTGCCTTTTATGTCAACGACGCAATTACCAGATACGCAAAAGCAAACAGAAATTTACAGTCGAGCATTGTTAAATGCCGCAGGAAAACCAGTGGTATTCAGAACATTGGATATTGGCTCGGATAAGGTATTGCCTTATGTTCAGCATAAATCAGAAGAAAATCCAGCAATGGGTTGGCGTTCTATTCGTATTACGTTGGACAGAAGAACTTTATTACGTCAGCAATTGCGTGCGTTTATCAGAGCCGTCAATGGTGGCGATTTATATGTCATGTTTCCAATGATAACAGATGTTGATGAATTTGTCGAAGCCAAAAAAACATTGGATATTGAATTGGCTCGAGAAAAAGAAAAAGGACATATTTTACCTAAAAAGGTTCAAGTTGGTACGATGTTGGAAGTTCCTTCTTTGATTTTCCAGTTGGAAGAACTATTACCCTTGGTTGACTTTTTATCTATTGGTACAAATGACTTGTCGCAATTTTTATTTGCAACGGATAGAAGCGACCCAACGATTTGGGAACGATATGATGTTTTGTCTGCGCCAATGATAAGAACACTGAAATGGATTGTTGAATTGTGTGATACGTACAATGTCCCTTGCTCTGTTTGTGGAGAAATGGCAGGAAAGCCTTTAGAAGCGATGGTTCTTGTTGCGTTAGGATTTAAAAAATTATCAATGAATGCGGCATCTTTGGGACCTGTAAAGGCGATGATTTTAAGCATGGATACCTCTTTGGTAAAAGATTATTTGGAAACGATATTGCCTGTTCCAGCTCATTCATTGCGTGAAAAGTTGCGTTTGTTTGCAATCGACCACGATATTGTTATTTAATCAGGAGTAAAAAATATGAAAAAAGCAATTATATTGGCAGCTGGAAAAGGAACCAGAATGCTATCCGATCAGTTTAAAGTTTTGCATACAATCGCAAATCGGTCAATGATACGTTCTGTTTTGGATGCGTTAGATGCTGTAAATGTAGATGAAAAGGTTGTCGTTTTGTCGCCTCAAATGCAAGCTGTTGAGCAGGAAATTCATCCCACACAATTTGTTATTCAAGAACAGGCTTTGGGAACAGCTCACGCAGCATTGGCAGCTGAAAAATACCTGCAACCATTCGATGGTCAGTGCTTGATTTTATTTGGCGACCATCCGTTATTTTATCCTGAAACATTCCAAAAAATGTTTGATAAATGTGCAAATGGTGCAGATGTTGTTGTTTTGGGTTTTACGCCCAAAAATCCAGCACGTTATGGACGCTTAATTATGGGCGATAATGGGTTGGAAAAAATCATTGAATACAAAGATGCTACAGAACAGGAAAGAGCTGTTGGTTTGTGCAATTCTGGTGCTATGTGTATTAATGGACGTTATATTTTGCAATTACTTAAAGCGATTGATAATAAAAATGCTGCATCAGAGTATTACTTGACGGATGTGGTAAAAATAGCAAAAGAAAAAGCTTTAAATGTTGATGTTGAATATGCTTCGGATGAAGATGAAGTTGCTGGTGTTAATTCCAGAGCAGAATTAGAAAAAGCCGAACAAATTTTTCAAAATCGTATGCGTCAAAAAGCTTTGCAATCAGGTGTTTCTTTGCAAGATGCTCAAAGCGTTTATTTTTCATATGATACAACATTTGAAAATGATGTATTCATTGAACCTTGCGTTTATTTTGGAAAAAACGTACATTTGAAAAAAGGCGCGCATGTAAAAGCGTTTAGTCGTCTTGAAAACACAACCGTTGAAGGAAACTAAAAATGAAGTTTAAGATGAAAAAAAGACATTGGTTTTATTTGCTTTTGATTTTATTTTTCGTTTTTTTGATATGGATATTTAATCGTTCTGTTGTGGCTGATGGATGTTCTGTTGGTTTGAATGCGTGTTTAATGAAAAGCAAAGCAATGGCATACCCTTATTGGGAAGGATTTGTTTGTGTTTGGAAAAACTTAAATTGTTTAATGGCTTCATTATTTTAGGTAAAAAGAACAATGAAAAAAACATTTTTGATGGCAGACATGGGGGGGACAAACATTCGTTTTGCCATTTTTCACAACAATGAAATAATGAATTTGGAAGTTTTTAAGTGCGCTGATTTTTCTTCGTTTGAAGAAGCGCTTATTTGTTATGAACAAAAAGCAGGTAAGCTTCCTAAACAATTTGTTTTGGCCGTTCCAGGCGTTGCTAAACAGGAAGTTTATCGTTTTGTGAACAATAAATGGCAATTTTTGCTTTCGGATATTAAAGAAAAATTCGGCTTTAAAGATATTGTCATTTTAAATGATTTTGAAGCCGTTGCATATGCCCTGCCAACATTAGATGAAAAAAATTTGCACTGCTTACAAAGCAAAAATTTAAATGGAAATGATTTTCCTTATATCGTTATGGGATTTGGGACGGGGTTGGGTGTTGGAATGTTGCTCCCCATTGCAAATGGATACCACGCCATCCCATCAGAAGGGGGACATATTGGTGTTGCGCCCCAAAATGAAACGGAACAAAAAATTTATGATTTTATTTTGAAAAAATATGGCAGAGTTTCTGCTGAACGCGTCATCAGTGCTCAAGGATTGGAAAATGTTTATCAGGCATTAACAGGAAAAAAAATGTCTTCAACTGAAATTGTATCAAATGCGTTGTCTGGTAAAAAAGATGAAAAGAACGCGCTTTTACAAATGTTTGCCTTTTGGGGCGATGTCGCTGGTAATTTGGCTTTAAGCATTTGTGCAAAATCAGGGGTTTATTTGACGGGAAACATTTTTCAAACTCAAGGCGTATTGGAATTGTTAAAAAAATCGGATTTTATTAAACGTTTTTGTTTTAAAGGCAGACATACTTCACTGGTTGAAAGTATTCCCGTTTATGTTGTTGATGTTCCTTATTTAGCATTTCAAGGAATGGCGCAAATTGGACTGTCTTTGTTTTAATTTTCCTTATCAGATATAAAAAAACGCCCCGAATAAATCAGAGCGTTTTTTCTTTTTCGTTTAAAATTATTTTTCCAAAACTTTTACACCTGGTAATTGTTTGCCTTCCATCCATTCCAAGAAAGCACCACCAGCAGCAGAAACATAAGTTAAATCCTTTTTGACGCCTGCTTTTTTCAATGCAGAAACTGTGTCGCCACCACCAGCAACGGAAGTTAACTTACCTTCTTTTGTTAATTCAGAAACAGCCATTGCGATTGCGTTTGTCGCTGTATCGAATGGTTTAATTTCGAAAGCACCAACTGGACCGTTCCAAATTAAAGTTTTGCATTCATTCAATGTTTCAATGAATAATGCTGTTGCTTCAGGTCCAATATCCAACAAAACTTTTCCTGCAGGAAGAGCATCAACAGATGCAACATGAGGTTCTTGACCTTCGCCAAATTCTTCAGCCCAAATTAAGTCTGTTGGTAAAACAATTTTACAATTTCCAGCGTTAGCCATGATTTCTTTTGCTGTATCAATCATTGCTGGTTCAACCAAAGAACCTTCGCCCATTGGAATGCCTTTTGCAGCCAAGAATGTATGAGCCATACCACCACCGATTAACAAATAATCGACCTTTTTAACCAAATTACCAAGCAAATCCAATTTCGTGGAAACTTTTGAACCACCAACCAATGCAGCCACAGGATGAACTGGATTGCCCAAAGCTTTGTCCAAAGCTTCCAATTCAGCTTGCATTAAACGGCCAGCAACACGCATTGGAACATATTGAGCCATTCCAGCTGTTGATGCATGAGCTCTGTGAGCAGTTGAAAATGCATCATTAACATAGATATCAACGCCTTTTGCTAATGTTTTGCAAAATTCAGCATCATTTTCTTCTTCGCCTGCATAGAAACGCAAGTTTTCCAACATAATGACATCGCCATCTTTCATATTAGCAACAGCTTCATCGACTTTTGGACCAATGCAGTCGTCAACGAATGTGATTGTTTTACCAGTTGCTTTTTCCAATTCTGGAACGATAAATGCCATAGAAAATTCTGGCTTCTTTTCCCCATCAGGACGACCAAAGTGAGATGTGACAATAACTTTAGCCCCTTTGTCAGCCAAAGTTGTTAAGGTTGGTGCAAAACGGTCAATACGTGTCGTGTCTGTGACAACACCATTTTTAGCAGGAACGTTTAAGTCAGCACGAATAAAAACAATTTTTCCTTTGATATCACCCAAATCATCGAGTGTGTTAAAATTTGCCATTTTATTTTCCTTTCATTTTCAGTTAATGACATTAAATTTCGATTGGTATTTAATCATAGCTTTTCAGAAAATGCAAATTTTTTTTATAAAAAACGTCTTAAATAAAAAATTCAAGACGTTTTTGTTTGTTGTTATTTAAATGGTTATTTGAAATGGATGACCGCACGTCTGTTTTGTTGGCGTCCTTCTTGTGTTGAATTGGACGTGATTGGGTGTTTTTCTCCCATAGATTTTGTGTGTATATGGTTGGATTTAATGCCCAAGCCCATTAAGTAAGACTGAACTGCATTGGCGCGCATTTGACCCAATTTCATGTTATATTGTTCAGTTCCTGTATCATCTGTATATCCAACAATTTTAACTGAAAGATTTGGACATTTTTGCAAGTGTTCAGAAATGTTTTTTAAATGATGTTTTGCTTGTGAAGACAAATCAGCGCTGTCAAAAGCAAAGTGAATAACGGGTTGTTCTTTTTTCATCGAATCGCAGCATGGTGTTGTTCTGTTTCCAGCGCAACCACTTAAAGCAATAACAGAAACGCACATTAAAGTAAATAAATAACTTTTTTTCATTTTATTTTCCTTTCGATAGCAATTCTCATTCCTTTTGTTTTTTATATAATGATTTTTTTTAAATAAAGAAGTTGACTTAAGTCTAGAAAAACACAACTTAAATAAAAAAAGATAAAAATGTTGTAAAAGTTCTGGACATTTTGGTTAAAATCTTATATAAAAAGTTCATCCTGAAAAAAAAGATAAAAACAGCTCAATGTTTTGAGCTGGTTTCTTGATGGAATGTGTGGCACATTAAGTGCTTAACGGCTATTAAATGAAAGGAAAAATGATGGCTGATACAAAAATGAAAATGATGGACGGTAATGAAGCTGCGGCTTCCGTTGCCCATCGTTTAAATGAAATGTCTATTATTTACCCGATTACACCATCTTCTCCTATGGGGGAATGGGCAGACGCTTGGACTGCTGCTGGTGTAAAAAACATTTGGGGTAAATTACCAACTATTGTTGAAATGCAATCAGAAGCTGGTGCTATTGGTGCCGTTCATGGTGCATTACAAGCAGGTTCTTTGACAACAACTTATACGGCTTCTCAAGGTTTGTTGTTGATGATTCCAAATATGTATAAAATTGCTGGTGAATTAACACCATTTGTTATGCATGTAGCAGCACGTGCGTTGGCATATCATGCATTGTCTATTTTCGGGGACCATTCTGACGTTATGTCTTGTCGTCAAACAGGTTTTGCAATGTTGGCATCTAACAGCGTTCAAGAAGCTGGTGACTTTGCTGCAATTGCTCAAATGGCAACATTGAAATCCAGAGTGCCATTCTTGCACTTCTTTGATGGTTTCAGAACTTCTCACGAAATCAATAAGGCAGTTGTTTTGTCTGATGACGAATTGCGCACATTGATGGAAGGTTTAGATACGCAATTTGTCGCAAAAAATGCATTGACACCAGATGCGCCTGTTATTCGTGGAACGGCTCAAAACCCAGACGTATTCTTCCAAACACGAGAAGCTTCTAATAAATACTATGAAGCAGTTCCTACGTTGGTTGAAGAAGCTATGCGTAAATTTGAACAAGTGACAGGTCGCGCATATCATTTAGTTGATTATGTCGGAGCTCAAGATGCAACAAAAGTCATAGTTATTATGGGTTCTGGCGCTGAAACAGCTGAAGAAACAGCAAAATACTTGGCTGGTCAAGGCGAAAAAGTCGGCGTTGCAAAAATTCGCTTGTATCGTCCATTCCCAGCAAAAGAATTTGTTGCTGCTTTACCAAAAACTGTCGAAGTTTTACAAGTTTTGGACAGAACAAAAGAATCAGGGTCAATGGGTGAGCCATTGTATTTAGATGTCGTTGCTGCTGTTATGGAAGCTGGTTTGAATGTTAAAGTTTTGGGTGGTCGCTATGGCTTGTCTTCCAAAGACTTTACTCCAGCGATGGCAAAAGCTGTTTTCGAAAATACAACAAAAAATCACTTCACTGTTGGTATCAATGATGACGTCACAAATTTGTCTTTGGATTATGACGAACATTTCGATATTGCTGACAGTGATGTCACAAGCTGTGTATTCTTTGGCTTGGGTGCTGATGGTACAGTGGGCGCAAATAAAAACTCAATTAAAATTATTGCTGATGGCGATGATGCGTATGGTCAAGCATATTTCGTATATGATTCGAAAAAATCTGGTGCAATGACAACGTCTCACTTGCGTTTTGCAAAACATCCAATTAAAGCACCTTACTTGATTTCAAAGGCTTCATTTGTTGCAGTCCACCATATGCCATTTATGGAAAAAGTCGATATGACATCATGTTTGGCAGACGGTGGTGTATTGTTGTTAAACAGCCCAATTCCAGCAGACCAAATTTGGAATCACTTACCTCGTGAAGTTCAACAAGATATCGTTTCTAAAAATGCAAAAGTTTACACGATTGACGCTGTTGAAGTTGCTAAAAAAACAGGTATGGGTCGTCGTATTAACACAATTATGCAAACATGTTTCTTTGCTATTTCAGGTGTTTTACCAAAAGAAGAAGCAATTGAAAAAATTAAAAAGTATGCAGAAAAAACTTATGCGAAAAAAGGTCCAGAAGTTGTTGCGGCTAACATTGCTGCGATTGACGCCAGCTTGGAACACTTGCATGAAGTAAAAGTAGAAGGTGTCACATCTGCACATACTCGCCAACCAGGCGTTCCAGCAGATGCGCCAGAATTTTTACAAAAAATTACCTCAAAGATTATTGAAGGTAAGGGCGATCAAATGGCTGTTTCAGAATTGGAAGCTGTTGTTGATGGTACTTGGCCAACAGCGACAACGCAATATGAAAAACGTCGTGTTGCAACAGAAGTTCCAGAATGGAATCCAGATATGTGTATCCAATGTGGTAAATGTGCTATGGTTTGTCCACATGCTGCGATTCGTTTGAAAGTTGCAAAACCAGAAGCGTTGGCAAATGCGCCAGAAGGCTTTAAGTCAGCAGACTTCAAAGGAAAAGAATTCCCAGGCGATAAATTCATTGTTCAATGTTCTGCAGAAGATTGTACAGGTTGTGGCTTGTGTGCAAGCGTATGTCCTGCTAAATCCAGAGAAAACCCAGAACAAAAAGCTTTGATGATGGAACCTGTTGAAAACCATTTGGATCGTAATATCGCAAATTGGGATTTCTTTAAAGTTTTACCAGAAGTCGATAGAACAGCAATTGAACCAAAATTGGTTAAAAATGTTCAATTGTTGCAACCATTGTTTGAATTTTCTGGTGCTTGTGCTGGTTGTGGTGAAACTCCATATGTTAAGTTGATGAGCCAATTGTTTGGTGATAGAGCTATTATTGCTAACGCAACAGGATGTTCTTCAATTTATGGTGGTAATTTACCAACAACACCATATGCAAAAGACGAATGTGGTCGTGGACCAGCTTGGGCAAACAGCTTGTTTGAAGACAATGCTGAATTTGGTTTGGGTATGCGTTATTCTGTTGACAGCAAAGCTGAATTTGCTTCTGAATTATTAAAAGATTTAGAAGCACAAGTTGGTGGCGATTTAACAAATGCTATTTTAACGGCAGACCAATCCAATGAAGCAGGCATTAAAGCTCAACGTGAACGTGTTGCTGTATTAAAAGATAAGTTGGCAACAATGTCAGATGCAAAAGCTAAATTGTTAGCACCTTTGGCTGATTATTTGGTCAAAAAATCTGTTTGGATTTTCGGTGGTGACGGTTGGGCTTACGATATCGGATATGGTGGTTTAGACCATGTCTTGCACTCTGGCAAAAACGTTAACATTTTGGTATTAGATACCGGTGTTTACTCTAACACAGGTGGTCAAAAATCAAAAGCAACACCAATCGGTGCATCGGCTAAATTTGCTGTTGCTGGTAATGATTTGCCTTCCAAAGATTTGGGTATGATTGCGATGGGTTCTGAAAATGTTTACGTCGCTAAAGTTGCTTTAGGCGCAAACGATATGCAAACGATCAAAGCATTTACAGAAGCCGAATCATACAATGGTCCATCATTGATTATTGCTTATGCTCACTGTATTGCGCACGGATATGATATTGGAACGCAAGGTTTGGAACACCAAAAATTGGCTGTTTCCAGCGGTTTGTGGCCATTATATCGTTTCGACCCACGCTTGCTCGAAGAAGGCAAAGTTCCTTTGCAATTAGACAGCAAGAAAACAACGGATGTAGCAGACTTTATGGCACTTGAAACACGCTTTAAAATTGTTGAACGTGCAGATAAAGAACGCTATGAACGTTTGGTCAAAATGGCTCAAGGACGTATTGAAAATCGTCTGAAGTTATATGACCATTTGTCGAAAGACTAATATAAATACTTACTTTTTGTATATAAAACGCGGTAAAGCCCATTCGAAAGAGTGGGCTTTATTGTTTTTTATAAAACTTCTTGCAATTTTAAAAAAAATGGTATATAACCCAGAACCTAGAAGCATTGAGGCTGCAGACACAGCGGAGCTTAAAGGAAGAAAGGGCGTTTGCCTGATTAGAACCTTTCGGGAACGCCCGATATAGCGTGTTTTAAGGCGGTTTTATCTTAAAGCCGTAAAAGTAAGGTGGCACCGCGAACGAAATTCGCCCTTACACTTGGAACAAATTAAAAGGAAAAATAAAATGCATACTTTTAGAACTCATAAGTGCAATGAATTGCGTGCAGAAGATGCAGGCAAACAAGTTCGTTTATCCGGTTGGATTTATTCTAAACGAGATCATGGAAATTTAATGTTTATTGATTTACGTGACAATTATGGCAGAACACAATGTGTTATCGATACTGATAACCCTTGTTTTGAAGGTTTGTCAAAAGTGCGCGTTGAATCAACTATTCGTATTGATGGCGAGGTTTTGTTAAGAGCGCCAGAGACAGTCAATGAAAAATTGCCAACAGGCAAAATTGAAGTTGCGATTAAAGATTTTGAAGTATTGGGTGATGCTGCAGTATTGCCTTTCCCTGTTAATGGGGACGCTTCCGATTTGTCAGAAGAACAACGTTTGACGTATCGTTTCTTGGATTTACGCAGAGAAAAACCTCATGCAAACATTGTTTTACGTAATAAATTCATTCAAATGTTGCGTCAAAAAATGTGGGAAAAAGGATTTTTGGAATTTCAAACCCCGATTTTAACAGCATCTTCTCCAGAAGGGGCTAGAGATTACTTGGTTCCAAGTCGTGTTCACTCTGGAATGTTTTATGCTTTACCACAATCTCCACAGCAATTTAAACAATTGTTGATGGTTTCTGGTTTTGACAGATATTTCCAAATTGCACCGTGTTTCCGTGATGAAGACAGTCGTGCAGACCGTTCTCCTGGTGAATTTTATCAATTAGATATGGAAATGAGCTTCTGTGAACAACAAGATATTATGGATGTTATGGAACCAGTTGTTTTTGAAGCAATGAAAGCATTTGCTCCTGAAAAAGATTTTTCAGCAGAACAATTCCGTCACATTCCTTTCGCAGAAAGTATGCTGACTTACGGTACGGATAAACCAGACTTAAGAAATCCTTTGATTATAAAAGATGTCACAGAAACTTTCCGTGGTTCAGAGTTTGGCATTTTTGCATCTATGGTCGAAAATGGTGCCTTTGTTCGTGCGATTAAGGCTCCAAATGCAGCAGAAAAACCTCGTTCTTGGTTTGATAAGTTAGGTGCTTGGGCAAAGGACGAAGGATTTGGTGGTTTGGCTTATATTTCTTGGACAGCAGAAGGCGCAAAAGGTCCGGTTGCAAATAAATTATCTGCAGAACGGGTCGCAGATATAGCTTCTGTTTGTGAGGCAAAAACAGGGGATGTAGTCTTCTTTGTCGCTGGAAAAGGTGAAAAAACAGCTAAATTTGCAGGTCAAGTTAGAACTCGTTTAGGAAAAGAATTAGAATTAATCGATGCTAACAAGCTGATTTTCTGCTGGATTACAGATTTCCCATTCTTCGAAGAAAATCCAGATACGCATGCTGTGGAATTTTCTCATAACCCATTCTCGATGCCTCAAGGTGGTATGGACGCTTTATTAAATAAGAATCCGTTTGAAATTAAAGCATACCAATTTGACTGTGTTTGCAATGGATATGAAATTTGTTCAGGTGCGATTCGAAACCATCGTGAAGATATTATGTATAAAGCTTTTGAAATGGCTGGATATGGTAAAGACGTTGTCGAAGCAAAATTCGGTGGTATGTTAAAAGCTTTCCGTTTTGGAGCTCCCCCTCATGGAGGTTGTGCTTTTGGTGTTGACAGATTGGTAATGTTGCTTTGTGATGAAGATTACATTCGTGAAGTAATCGCATTCCCATTCAACCAAAAGGCTCAAGACTTGTTGATGCAGGCACCATCTCCCGTCACAGAGTTGCAATTAAGAGAAACTCACATTAAATTACGTAAGGAAAATCCAAACGCTTAATTTGATATAAATAAATCATCCCTCTTGTTTTTGGACAAGGGGGATTTTTTTGTTTTGGCTTCTGTTTAAAATGCTTTTTGATTCGAAAAAAAGATTCGTTTTTTAGGGAAAAAGAATGGAACGTTCGCTTTGTTATAAGGAAAAAACAAAAAAATCTTACCTTTTCTTTTCAATAAAAACAACGACTTAAAAAGAAAATGAAAAAAAATGAAAAAAAGTTCAAAAAATGTGTTGACAACGGATGCGAATCAGTATATTATGCAAAACCTGTTCGGCAACGAACATTGTTGATAGACGAGTGAATAGAAGATATAATAGATGCACGGGCAGTTGTTGTAAGTTATATAGGAACGGGCAGCGAGTGTTGGTGCATTGGACTGATTACATTAAAAGATGTGATTGGTGTTGTACAA
>SUUS01000027.1 GCA_015062395.1 Alphaproteobacteria bacterium | reverse complement strand
CTTGTCCGACAGGTTCGGATTTGGTTTCTACAGCATAACTGACAGGGTTTGTGTTTCCTAAATCCACAAAAGTGTATTCGGCAGGACGATTAGCAGTATTATAAGTTTCCCACATCATGGGAACATTAGAACCTCGCAACATAACATCGTGAATGGTTTGGTTGGCTCTGTAATAAGTCATGGCAATACTATAAGCCAGCAATCCACCTAAAGACAAAACACCAATCACAGCCAACACACCCAACATCTCAATCATCGAACGACCGAATTGAGAATGGCGAGAAATAGAAGAAAAATTGGATTGAAAATTGGAATTAGAAACAGGGTTTAAATCAGGAATGTCCTATAAGTCATTGAATTTACTTGAAAATTCGGGGGGAGGGGGGATAAATTTGAATAAATTAATGGACATATTAAATACTTCCTTTCTATAAAAAACTTGTTAAATTTCCCTCATTCTAAACGAAACCAGACCTTAAGTCAAGAACGTTTTTTGGACATAAGATTTTTATCTTTTTTTTATCAGGTCATATTGAGCGAATGCGAAATATCTCATCAAGCGTGGGACGTCATTCAGACACCTCCTCATTCTGAACCCTTTAGGGTGAAGAATCTCGTCCCCCCCTCACGTCATTCTGAAGCCTTTAGGCTGAAGAATCTCTTGAAGTTTTAGTACCCATGCTGTACCACAATTCATGAGATCCTTCACATCTGTTCAGGATGACGTGGTGTGTGTCGTTCGTCATTCTGATGGGCGTAGCCCGAAGAATCTCTGGAAGGTTTTTGTACCCATGTCGTACCATAATTCATGAGATCCTTCACATTCGTTCAGGATGACGTACAAATTTCATGAGATATTTCGCATTTGCTCAATATGACGTCGCGACTGGATAACGAGTTTGCAATTTTTACTATAGAGTAAAAATCCTCTGTTCAATGTACAGAGGATTTTTCTTAATTATTCTCCAAGAATGTTCTTAATTTTTTGGAACGACTAGGATGTTTCAATTTACGCAAAGCTTTTGCTTCAATTTGACGAATACGTTCTCTTGTCACAGCAAATTGCAATCCAACTTCTTCCAATGTGTGATCAGAGGTCATTCCAATACCAAAGCGCATACGCAAAACACGTTCTTCTCTTGGAGTCAATGTTGCTAATACAGAGGAACAGGCCTGTCTTAAATTCGACTGAATTGCTGCATCCAATGGCTGAAGAGTGCTTTTATCTTCAATGAAATCGCCTAAATGGCTGTCTTCTTCGTCACCTACTGGAGTTTCCAAAGATATTGGTTCTTTTGCAATTTTCATTACTTTACGGACTTTTTCTATTGGCATGTTGACACGTTTTGCCAATTCTTCTGGTGTAGGTTCTAGTCCTGTTTCATGCAACATTTGACGCCCCGTACGAACCAATTTATTAATTGTTTCAATCATATGTACAGGAATGCGAATAGTTCTAGCTTGATCGGCAATAGAACGAGTTATTGCCTGTCTAATCCACCAAGTTGCATATGTTGAAAATTTATATCCTCTGCGATAATCAAATTTATCAACAGCTTTCATCAAACCGATGTTTCCTTCTTGAATTAAATCCAAAAATTGTAAGCCTCTATTGATATATTTTTTGGCAATAGATATAACTAAACGCAAATTGGCTTCAATCATTTCTCTTTTAGCTCTATTTGCTTCTTGTTCGCCTTTTTTTACAGTATTTACTACACGACGATATTCCATAATTGGCATCTGTGTTTCTTTTGAAACAACAGCAATCGCAGAACGAATATCATCAACTTCGTCACCGTATTTTTCAACAAAAGTCTTCCATGCTTTTCCCGAACGTTTCATTGCGATAGAACGCCATTCAGGTTGCATTTCTGTTTCATGATAAAATTTTAAAAAATCTTCACGTTTTATCTTTGCATTAGTCGCGACGCGCAATAATTTTCCTTCAAGCATCATCAATTTTTTGTTGACGTCGTTGATTTGTTCGATGAGTTGTTCAATTCGAGATGGATTAAAATGAATTTGTTTTAATAAATCAATCATCTCTACATGGATTTTTTTATACTTTGCTTCAATTTCAGAAGGAATTTTTTCCCCTGTCACTAAATAAATTAAACGTCCTGTTTGAGCTCGTTTTAATTTTGCATATGCTTTCGTTATTTGTTCAAAAATGCTTAAAATTTCAGGTAAAATAGCTTCTTCCATTTGTTTTAACGAATAAGAAGCTTCATCATCTTCCTCTTCTTCAACAACAGGTTCTTCTTCCTCTTCTTCTTCGTCGTCCTCTTCGTCATCTTCCTCTTCTTCAAGAATTTCATCTTCGTCCTGCTGTTCATCGATTTCCTCATTGCTATCATCAGCATCAAATTCTTCGATGTCATCTTCCTCTTCTTCTTCTTCAGACGAAGCTTCTTCTTCTTGAAGCATTTTTTCTTTTTCACGTTTTTCAATCGCTGCTAATAACACTTTTTTGGATGGGTCTGCTTCATAAGTAGCTTCTAAATCGATGATGTCACGCAGTTGCATTTCACCTGTCAATAAGGCGCTGTGCCAACTCATCAAGGCATTCATTGTCATCGCACTTTCAGTTAAACCACCAATCATGACGTTATTTCCTGCTTCGATTCGTTTTGCAATAGCGATTTCACCTTCTCGAGACAATAATTCAACAACACCCATTTCGCGTAAATACATACGAACAGGATCGTTTGTTCGACCAAGATTAGATAAATCTTCTTCTGTTTCTTCTGAATCGTCAGTGTTTTTTTCAACAAAATTTTCATCTTCATTAGATTTATCCAATACCTGAATATCCAAATCTGACAAAATGGACATGGCTTCTTCAATAGCTTCAGGTCCTTGTTCAGCAGAAATGGCCATATTCAATTCATCAACGGTTATAGAACCTTTGATTTTAGCTTTTTCTAGCAATCTAACGAAAGCAGGACCTAATGCTTCTTCATTGAAATTTGATTCGTCATTATCTAATTCTTCTAATTCGTTTTCTTCATCTATAGATCTCATTCGCGCGCTCTTTCTCTAAAGTTAAATGAATCCGTTTTTGTTTACTCTTTTTTTATGTAATTGTCAAGTTAATTATACATTTTCTTTATTTTTTTCTCTTTCTTGTTTTAAGGATAAAATTTGAACCCACAATTCATTTGTTGGATTGCGTTTAAATTCATCCATCAAATTTTTGATTTCTTCATCTAATAACATCCCTTCCAATGCTTGCATTCTTTGTTCAAATTCTTGGCTAGCTTCAGACGGAGTTTTATCTGCTCTGGTCAATGTTTCCAGTTCGGTTTCTAAATAACGGAATATATTTGTTGAATACTTTGTTCCGAGCAGTTCCTTAAAATCTTCACAGCTTATTGAAACATTTTCTGTTAACTCATTGCTTAAAATTTCATACAGCCTAAGTAGTTTTTTATCATCGATTTTTAACAAACTTAAACGTTCCATGTAATGGTTGTATAAAGAAGGGAATAAAATGAGATAGGTCAATAACATTTTTACTTCGCTTAAATAAGGCGAAAGGATTGGCATGTTCGCAACTTGTAGCATTGGCATAACTTTGTTGCTTTTTCCTGTTTTATTTAAATACATCATTTCTTTTGTAAATTTTTTTAATTCCAAACTAAATTCTTTTTCATAATAATTTTTAACAGTAGAGTTTTTTATCGTTGAAAGCAGATTTTGAATTTCTTTTTCTAGGGCTGCAAAATGTTCTGGAGTTTCAAATTTTTTTCCACCCGTTAAATTTTGCCATAAGACCCAAGAGAGTGGTTTTGCCGAAGATAAAAGTTTTTCGAATGCTTCTTTTCCTTTGATTTTGACAAAATCATCAGGGTCTAACCCATCTGGCAAGAAAACAAATTTTAAAGAGCAACCTTCTTTTAAAATGGGTAAAACACGTTTAGATGCTCGTTCTGCTGCTCGGATGCCTGCTGTATCGCCATCAAAGCAAATAACTGGTTCTGGGCAAGTTTTCCACAAAATTTCAATTTGGTTTTCTGTCAATGCTGTTCCCAAAGGGGCAACTGCATTTGTAATCCCCATTTTATGCAAGGAAATGACGTCCATATAACCTTCTACCAAAATAGCTTTCCCTGTTTTGCGCATTGTTTCAAGCGCTTGAGGAAGAGCATATAAATTTTCACCTTTGTGGAATAAGACGGTTTCTGGCGAATTTAAGTATTTAGGTTCTGCTTTAACCATAACGCGGCCACCAAAAGCAATTGGATGGCTGTTTTTATCGCAAATAGTAAACATAACACGATCATAAAAATAATCGTACATTGTTCCTTTTTGAGTATCTTTCTTTTTGGTTAAGCCAAGCTCTATCAAATTTTTTTCAGAACATCCTTGCTGTATTAAAGTTTTTCCCAACATGTTTTGAGCAGGGGCATATCCCAACCGAAAATGTCTGATATCGTTATCTGTCAGCCCTCTTTTGTGAAGATAATCCAAAGCATGTTTCGCATAAGGTTGAAACAAAGCTTGTTCATAAAATTGACATGCTTTTTCCATGGTTTCAAACAATGAGGCTCTTTGCGATGCTTTTTGAGCTTCTTGAGGCGTTGATTTAGGAACTTCCATGCCTCCCATGTGAGCTAAATGTTCAACGGCTTCCATAAAATTCATCTTTTCACAGTCAACCAAAAAAGAAATAATATCGCCATGAGCGCCACATCCAAAACAATGGTAAAACCCCTTTGTTTCACAAACATGAAAAGAGGGCGTTTTTTCCTTATGAAAGGGGCACAAGCCAATATAATCCTGTCCTCTGCGTGCTAATTTAACCCGTTTAGAAATAACAGAATGTAAAGAAACTTTTAATCTTAAATCGTCTAAAAAACGTGGCGGAAAAGCCATTCTTTTTTTATCCCAGTAAAGATTTAATTAAGCCAGAAGCCTTACCAAAATCCATTTGTCCTGCATATTTAGCTTTTAATGCGCCCATCACTTTTCCCATATCTTTTATTGATGAGGCACCAACTTCCTTTATACAGGTTTCAATAGCCACTTTTACAGCATCATCATCCATTTGTTCTGGTAAAAAAGATGAAATAATTTCAATTTCTGCTTTTTCTTTTGCAACTAAGTCAGAACGTCCACCTTTTTCATACAGTTCAATGCTTTCTTTGCGTTGTTTAATCATTGTTTGAAACATTGATAAAATTTCATCATCTGAAATACCATCTGTTTTACCACTTGGACGAGCTGCAATATCTTTGTCTTTTAATGTGGCGCCAATCATGCGTAAAGTTGAAACTTTTACTTCGTCTTTTGCCTTCATTGCAGCGACTAATTGTTCTTTTATTTGTTCTCTTAACATTATAAACTCCTTTTTCTTATAAATTTATTTTAATTATGTATATTTCAAGATAATGTCACAAATTAACATATCTTTCAAGTGTAAAAATCATAAATTGATATTTTTTTCTTTTCTGTGTCTTTATTTAAGAGGAAATAAAAACTAAAAAGCAAACAGGAGGATTATATCATGAAAAAAAGAAATCAAATAATATCGTTTTTTTTAAGTTTAGGGGCTTGCTTTATTTTTACAGAAGCAAAAGCGCAAGAAGAGCTGTTAATTGTTGCAGAACAAAATACAGTATCAGCACAAAATCAAGAAATCGCATTTGATGAAATAGATGTGCTTGAAGTTGTTTTTCAACCATCAAATGGACGGGCGTTGAAATCAAGACATAAATATGATAAACAGCGTCATCAATTAGTTCCAAAAGACAGCTTGGAAGAAAAATATGCGAATTTTAAAAGTCTTTTGACCAAAGAAACAGGGCTATCTTATACTTTAGATGTTTCTGTCCTAGGGCAGAGAGGTGCGCCAAATGGAAAAGGAACTGCTTGGCAAACACAGTACTATGGTTCTTTGAGTTGGGATATGTTTAAAACATCAATCGGTTCTGGTTCTTTGCAAGCTGCATATACTTATGTTCATTATTGGGGAAAAAGTGGTCAATATCTTTCAAATGCAATTGGTGTGATTAATGATATAAATGATTATACGTCAAATTCACATTATTTTGATCAGTTAAGTTATACACATCAATTTGCTGGAAATTTATCTCCTTTATCCCTGACAATAGGTCAATTTCCAATGTACAATTTTGATGGCAGCGCTTATGATGCGAATCAACAGATTAATTTTGTAAACTTTGCCTTGTCTCAAAATGCCACATCTGCTTACCCTTCTGCAAGTTTAGGTGGATATATTACACTAACTCCAAATGAAAATTGGAGTTTTTCTGTCGGAGCTCAAGATGCAAACAACATTTCTGGCTCCAAAATTGAAACATCGGATTTACATCATAAGCAATTTACGTCTTTTGCATCAATTTCCTATACGCCTACGATTGCAGACTTTGGGGAAGGGCAGTATTCTTTGTTAGTTTACAATCAACCATGGACAAAAGGACAACCAGAAACGGTAAATGGATGGTCGATTAATTTATCACAAAGTTTAAACGATAAACTTACTGTATTTGGGAGAATAAATGGTGTGACAGGAGATGTGGAAAGTATTTCTCAATCCTATGTTTTGGGGGCTGTGGTTAATAATCCATTTAATCGCAATTCATTGGATCAGTTTGGTTTTGCAACAGCGATTAATAAGTTAAATAAGGATGTTAACGGGGAAAATACGCGTTCTGTGGAAAGCGTTTTTGAAGGCTACTATTCTTTTGGAATTTCAAATTACTTAATTTTAACGCCAGATATTCAATTTTATATAAATCCAGGAGAAGACCATGACAGCAGGACTGCTACGGTAGTTAGTATGCGAGCAACATTAATGTTTTAATGATAAAAAGAGGAGAACATCTCCTCTTTTTTTCTTTTAACCCTTGTCAAAGAGATAAGAATCATTTATAACATTTTTATGTCTTTGTTAAAATCTATAGCCACAGTTAGTGGATTTACTTTGCTCAGCCGTTTAATTGGTTTTGGGCGTGATGTACTTGTTGCTGCGTTTTTAGGGGCGACAATGTACGCTGATGCATTTTTTGTTGCATTGAGATTTCCAAATTTATTTCGAAGTTTATTTGCAGAAGGGACCTTAAATGTTTCTTTTGTTCCGTTATTTACAGAAAATTTAAAGAAAAAAGGCAGTAAAGAAGCGAATGAATTTGCAAATTATGCTTTCAGTTTTTTATTTTATATTTTGTTGGTTTTTGTTGTAATAATGGAATTTTTAATGCCTTGGGCAACGTTGGTTTTGGCACCAGGTTTTGATTCTATTGCTGGAAAAATTGAAATAACAACATATTTATCCAGAATAACATTTCCTTTTTTGCTTTTTGTTTCTTTGGTTTCTTTGTTGGCAGGTATTTTAAACTCAACAGGTCGATTTGCCGCAGCAGCATTTACGCCTTGTATTTTGAATTTGTTTATGATTGGTTCGCTTGTTTTTACATCTACTTTTTTTGAACAACCAGCAATAGCTCTTTCGTGGGGTGTTTTAGTGGCAGGTATTGTAGAGTTGGTTTTTTTATATATCTGCGTTTTAAAGGCAGGCTATCGAATTTTATTGCTATCTCCTTTTAAAGTTTTCTTTTGTATAACGGAAGAGATGAAAACATTATTTAAACGCATGTTGCCCGGTATTTTAGGTTCTGGCGTCTATCAGATTAATTTGTTTTTAGATACTTTTTTTGTTTCTTTTGTTGGAGCAGGCGCAATGAGTTGGCTTAATTACGCACATCATTTGTTTCAGTTGCCTATCGGAATTATCGGTGTCGCAATCGGAACGGTCTTATTGCCAGTTTTGTCTCACTATGTTGCAGAAGGAAAAATAAAAGAAGCAGTTTATGATTTAAACAGAGGTCTTGAAGTTTCTTTTTCTATGTCAATATCGTCCATGGTTGGTTTAATACTTTTGGCTGAACCTATAGTTTCTGTTTTATTTGAACGAGGAGCTTTTACATCTCAATCGACGCTGCCAACAGCGTTGGCATTACAAGCTTTTGCAATTGGTTTACCGGCATATATGTTAACAAAGGCTTTGGCTCCTTTCTTTTATGCTAAAGGAGATACAAAAACACCAGTGAAAATAGCTGTTTTTGGGGTTGTTGTTAATGCTTGTTTGTGTTTATCTTTAATGCAAGTATGGGGACATGTAGGTATTGCTTTAGCAACGGGGATTACAGTTTGGGTAAATGCATTTCAGTATATTTATTTACTTAAAAAACAAGGTGAGTTTTCATTAGACGGCTTGTTTAAGTATCGTTTTATCAGAATTATTTTTTCTGCAGTCTTAATGGGCTTGTTTTTGTTGGGGGGAGATTATATTTATTCAGTGCAATTTGGTGATTGGATTCGTTTATCTGGATTTTGGGCGTTTTTATTGTTAAGCGTTTTAATAGGAGGTGGGATATTAATTTATTTTACATCCTTAATTTTGACAAAAGGTATTTTGTGGCGTGAAATAAAAGTATTTTTTTCAATGAAAAAAAGGAGAAAGGTATGAAAAAAAATTTAATTTTACTGTTAACCGTTTTTGCCATTGTTTTGTCTTTTTCTATTTTCTTTTACTCCAAAAAAGAAGTAAAAGATACGGATGTTTTACCATCTCAAAAGGTTGTACAAATTACGGCTTTGGATGATTATTTAAACTTGGAAAACGCACCACTTCAATGGACGGATGTTCAAACAACAGAGGAATTAGAAAAATTATTTGAAGGGGTTAAATTTGATAAAATTCCTAAAATTTTTGTACGACGTTTCCCTGATGACTTTTCGCAAAAAGGGTATCCAGTCTTATTGGCAAAAACATTACTGCCTCATATATTAAGGCAAAATCAATTATTGACAGCAGAAAGGAATGCTTTTTTGGTTTTGGTCGATAAGCTGAAAAACAAACAACCATTTACTCAAGCAGAGGAAGATTTTTGGAATAAACTTATTTTTAAATATGAAGTATTAAATCCAGATAAAATTGGTCAGCAAGCGACATTGTTTCAACGTTTGGATCGAATTTCACCGTCTTTAGCAATAGCGCAGAGTATAGAGGCAACACAAAATGCAAAAATTCATTTGGATATGCCATTTGATGTCAGACGTTGGAACGATAAAAAAGAGTACGATTTTGTTCAATATGATGACTTGGCATCTGCTGTTGCAGATTATGCCTTGGAGTTAAATCGAGGCTATTCTTATTTGAAATTTCATATGCTTCGGGCAGAGCAAAGACCTGCAAATATGCCTTTGCATGGACGAATTTTTGCCAGAGGCTTGACATATTATAAAATAGAAGATATAAACTATGTTAATAAGCTTTTAGCTGTTTTTGATTATTATGATTTTCAAAAATTAGATGAAGCAACATTTGTAGAGGAGAATTAAATATGTATGAAAGTGGATTGTCTAGAACGGCACGTATTTTATTAATCATTTTAGCAACATTACTGGGATATATTTTTATAATCAGTGGGTGTTCAATGGCTCACGCAGAGCAGGAAATTATTATCGAAAACAGCAAAGGAGAAGCTCACCGTTTTTTTTAGAGGTGGCTGATACGCCACAAAAGGCGCGTATTGGCTTGTCAGGGCGAAACTATTTGGCAGAAAGTTCGGGGATGCTTTTTATGTCGAAAGAACTTCGAGATATTCAAATGTGGATGCTCAATACTTTAATCCCTTTAGATATGTTGTTTTTTGATGAGTTGGGTAAAATTGTTTACATACATCAAAATGCTAAGCCTAACGATTTAACGATTATTTCGTCAGGGCAAAAGGTTCGTGGTGTTATTGAGTTAAACGGAGGACTTGCGCGTAAGAAGAACATTAAAGCAGGTAATCAAATTTATTTTTTAGACTGATAATTTAGGAGTGTGTGATGGTGTCGTATTTAAAAATTTTTACTTTTGGCGTTTTCTGTATTTTAAATTCATCTTTAGTTTTTGCAGGAAATGAAAATATATCTTCGTTTAGTCAGGCAAAAAAACTCTTGTCTCAAGTTTATGCAGATCACAAAGAAACTCTCTATTGTGGTGCTAAATTTAATGCCGACAATACGGTCATTTTGCCAGATGGTTTTCATACACCCAAACATGAAAGAAGAAGTAAGCGTATAGAATGGGAACATGTTGTACCTGCAGAAAACTTTGGAAGGACATTTTCTGAATGGAAAGAAGGGCATTCAGATTGTGTTGACAGCAAGGGCAAATCCTTCAAAGGACGTAATTGTGCTGAAAAAATCAGTCAAGAATACCGTTTGATGCAGTCAGATATGCATAATTTATTTCCAGCCATTGGTTCGGTTAATGCTATGCGTTCTAATTTTAATTTTACTGAATTGTCGGCAGGTACGCCCAATACTTTTGGTTCGTGCACAATGAAAATAGATGGCAAAAAGGTAGAACCACCTGATGAGGTTAAGGGGATAATTGCTCGAACTTATTTTTATATGGAACAAGAATACCCTCGCTTTAAAATCAGTAAACAAATGAAACAGCTTCTTACTGTTTGGGATAAAAAATATCCTGTTTCCGAATGGGAATGTATCCGTTCAAAAAGAATAGAAGAGATACAAGGTAATCCAAATAAAATAGTGAATGAACGTTGCAATAAATCGGAATTTTAGATAAAAGTCCAGAAACAGCGCTTGTTTCCATTATATTGTTTTTTTATTTTTCAAAAAGGCAGAGTTTTAAACAGAACCATTATAACTTTTTCTTTTTAAAGATAGGAATAATTCCAAATAAACGATAGCGAATGTAATTTCTTTTTTCTCTTATTTCAATCAAAGGGATTTTAGGAAAATAAATGACCTTCTTTTGAATGGAATGAGCCATTTTATTTAATTCTTTTTCATATTGATTGTTTCCTCTGCTTAAAAATTGGGCGATGTTTTCTTTTATTTTGACGGTTTCTTCTTTTAAGCGTTCTTTTTTGATAGAAGAAATACCCTGATTTTCAACTCGATATTTAACCAGAATTTTTTGAATGTTGTGAAATTTCAACCCACTCATAAGCGCTTGAGACCATAATTCAAAATCTTGAGATGTTAAATAATCAGAATTATATGTAAGATTTTTTGCTTCAAAATCGGCTTTTCTCCACATCAAAGAAGAATGACACATTGGACATCCAATTAAACAGTCTAAAATGCATGGATTTTCAGGACAATATAATATACTTTTTTTAGGAAACGCCTCCATCCAGCTGCCGACAGCAGATACATCTAAATGGTTGTCTAAATAGGATACTTCTTCTTCAAACCGATTGGGCAGGGCAATATCATCGCTATCCATTACGGCAATGTATTCTCCTTGAGCATGAAGATTTCCAAAGTTTCTTGCCTTTGAGATGCCCGCATTTTCTTGATATAAATACTTTATTCGTTTATCTTTATAAGATAGAATAGTATCTTTGACGTGCTTGAGTGTCGAACCATCGTCAACAATTATGAGCTCAAAATCTGAAAATGTTTGATTTAAAATACTTTCTATGGCTTCTCTTAAATGGCGTTCGTCGGTATTGTAGGCACACATCACACAAGATAATTTCATTCTTTCTCCTTTTTTGGGGTATATTCATACTTTCATTTGAACATGAATTATCGATAAAGTCAAGGCTTTTTTCTGGGATTGTATTTTAGGGTTAAAAAGTACAGGTACTGAAAACAAAGGATTTTTTGTTTTTCTTCTGTTTTTTCAATAATCATGGGCGTTGGACGTACAACACTCAGACGTTTTATTCATCGGATGAGTTGGTATTAAATTTATGACTAAATGATGTTAAAGCATGTCTATAAAAACCACAAGTTTTACTGATTTCGTTTTACTTTTCACTTTAAATTCGAAAAGTCATATAACATATTGATTTTAAGAGAAAAACATCTTCTTTGATGCCCTTAACGGCGGGGTTTATTCGCTTCGTTCCCCCCTACAGGCTGTTTCGAATAAAATTCTCGACATTACCTTCTCGCTTTTCAGCGTTCTTGCGCCCACCTGTGACTGACGGTCGAACCCACTTTTTTGTGGTTTCACCCCCTTTCCAAACCATTTAAAAAAGCCGTGATAAACACGGCTTTTTTTTAATGGTCGGAAGCAACTCCCTAATCACGAACTCAAATTTTATGTTGACTTTTATTTTTTAGTACTATACCATGAAAATATCTTTTTATGGAAGGAGTTTATTATGTTAATTACACTTATCATTCTTATTACTATTTGTGCGTTTATTTTATATGGTTTTTATGTTGGAGTCATAAAAGCACGCAACCAGATGGATGAGGCTTTATCTGGTATTGATATCCAATTAAAAAAACGTTCAGATTTAATTCCTAATGTTTTAAACATTGCACAAAAATTCATGAAACATGAAAAAGAAATGTTTACAGAAATCACGAAACTTCGGACTGAAGTAATGAAACAACCAGTTGGAACGGTAAAACGCTTTATTGCTGAAACAAAATTACAAGATGCAATGAAACAACTTGTTGTTTCTGTTGAAAATTATCCTCAATTAAAATCAGATGAGACTATGTTAAAGGCGATGGATACATACAAAGATGTTGAAGACAACATAGCAGCCAGTCGTCGCTTTTATAATACTGCTTTACGTGAACTTAAAAACAAAACTCAAATTTTTCCTGGAAGTTTATTTGCGAAGTATGCAGGAGATATATCCAAATATGTTTATTTTCAAGCATCCAGTAAAGATAAAAATAATTTCAATGCCGATGATTATTTGAAATGATTTCGAAGGAAAAATTTATTCGCAAAATTCAAACGGAAGTTTTTCCGCAGTTATTAGCAACTGAGAAAAACAGGAGAAAAGCATTATTTTGGTGTATGTTGTGGCTTTTAGTGGCTAGTCTTTTTTTCATCTTTGGATGTAGGCATTATGCAGATGTTTTTTCTGATAAAAATAAGTTTACAACATTATCAATCCCAATTATACTCTGTTTATGTTTAACGGCCAGGATATGGCATGATTTTGTACATAAACAAAAAAGAAAATTTTCTCCTATTTTTTTGAAATTTTTAGGTAAGTTAAATAATAAACAAACAGCTATCAATAAATCATTATTACAACACACCTGCTTTTTCAACCATTTTGATTATATAACTTACGATGATTGTATTTCAGGAACATTTGAAAAAACACAATTTTCTGTAGCGGAAACAAAGTTACGTGTATATGGTAAAAAACATGATGTGACCATATTTCAGGGAGTTTGCATAGATATTCCAATGAAGATACCTGTATCAGGTTATACTTTATTATACAATACAAAACTTCCACAAAAAGTACCAGTTTTGGAACAAATTAGTTTGGAGGATGTTTCTTTTTGTAAAAATTATCAAATATACTCAGATAACCAAATTGATGCACGAGTTTTGTTGACACCTGTTTTTATAGAAAAACTGAATAATTTAAAAAAAGCCTTTCATAATAAAAGAATCGATGTTGCTTTCTTTGGCAATCATGCTGTTTTTATTATGCGTACCTGGAAAAATTTATTTGAATCATATTCATTGTTTAGAAAAATTACAAACATAAAGACATATGAAAAATTTTATGATGAAATTAAGGCCATCCATGATATGATGAAGATACTATCTATTGACAATAAATCCATCCCAGCCACTCCTTCATTTAATAAAAAACTTTATAAAAAAATCTTCTCTCAAAAAGAGAAACGATCAAATAATTTTTGGGCAGTAAGTGTTTTTCTTGTGCCCATTATCATTTTCATTATTACCGCAATTTTATGCGTTTGGGAACTTGGATTGGGATTAGCTCTTTTTGCGTTTATTCTTTTGGGGACTAAATTTCTTGCCTCTCGTCGTTAATGCATAAAAAAATTAAATTTTCAGGTCTATTTTCTGGGATGGTGGTTTTTGGCTCCCAAGGGACGACCATTGAAAACAAAGGAAATTTCGCTTCAAAAGTTCGTAAATTTGCAAAAATGGCTGTTTTTTGCCTTTCAAGATTGTAAATTGACTGACGCACAATTTATCCCTCATAAATTCGGGACCGCCTATGGCGTCGTGTCTACGGCGCTACTACGCGCGCCTTGCCACCGAACTCGCACAAATGCTTGTAAAATAAAGAAAAAAGCACCATTTCTGATGCTTTGTGTTTAGTGGTCGGAATGACGGGATTTGAACCCATGACCACTCGCCCCCCAGACGAGTGCGCTACCAGACTGCGCTACATTCCGAAAACATTTTCAATTTATATAAAACTTTATTGAAAAAATCAACATTTTTTTTCAAAAAAATAGTAAAAAGTAAAAAAATACCGTTTTAATGATAAAAAAGTCCTTGACTTTACTGGTAGATTTGTTATACTACACCCAGCTTTCCGAAGTTGGGCCAGTGATAACGACTGACGCTTACGGCTTTGATAGAAAGTGTTTCCGAAGTTTTTTTGTTCGGAAATTTGGTTCTTCTGATTGCTCGAAATGGGTCGTCAGAAGGTTTTTTTAATATATATGGTATGAAGGAAAAGTAAATGCCTACAATTAACCAATTAATCAGAAAGCCCAGAAAGGCTTTAGAAAAAAGAAATAAAGTTCCTGCATTGCAGGCTTGTCCACAAAAACGTGGTGTATGTACTCGTGTTTACACAACAACTCCAAAGAAACCGAACTCTGCGTTGCGTAAAGTCGCTCGTGTTCGTTTAACAAATGGTTTTGAAGTGACATGCTACATTCCAGGTGAAGGACATAACTTACAAGAACACAGTGTTGTAATGATTCGTGGTGGTCGTGTAAAGGACTTGCCTGGTGTTCGTTATCATATTATTCGTGGTACCTTGGATACTCAAGGTGTGGCTAACCGTAAACAATCGCGTTCTTCTTATGGCGCGAAACGTCCAAAATAAGGAGATTAAATTATGTCAAGAAGACATGCTGCGATTAAGCGCGTAATCAACCCAGATGCTAAATTTGGTGATGTGGTTGTTGCAAAATTTATGAATAGCGTCATGATGCGTGGTCAAAAAAATACGGCCGAAAAAATTGTTTATGGTGCTATTGCTCGTATTGAAGAAAAAACAAAGCAAAATGGTTTGGAAGCATTCCACGAAGCTTTGGAAAAAGTAAAACCATTGGTAGAAGTTAAATCACGTCGTGTTGGTGGTGCAACTTACCAAGTTCCAGTCGAAGTTCGTGCAGATCGTCGTCAAGCATTGGCAATTCGTTGGATTATTGATGCTGCTCGTAAACGTTCAGAACGCACAATGGAAGAAAGATTGTTCGGTGAATTGATGGATGCTATCAACGGACGTGGTAATGCTATTCGCAAACGTGAAGATATGCATAAAATGGCCGAAGCTAACAAAGCTTTCTCTCACTTTAAATGGTAAGGAGATTAAATTATGGCTAGAACAACTGACTTATCTTTATACAGAAACATTGGTATTATGGCGCACATTGACGCTGGTAAAACAACGACAACAGAGCGTATTTTATACTATACAGGTAAAACACATAAAATCGGTGAAACACATGATGGTGCTTCCACTATGGACTTTATGGCTCAAGAGCAAGAACGTGGTATTACAATTATGTCTGCTGCGACAACAGCTTTTTGGCGTGGTCATCGTGTAAATATCATTGACACTCCGGGTCACGTTGACTTTACGATTGAAGTTGAACGTTGCTTGCGTGTTTTGGATGGTGCTGTTGCTGTTTTTGATGGTGTTGCTGGTGTAGAACCACAATCTGAAACAGTTTGGCGTCAGGCTGATAAATACAATGTTCCACGTATTTGTTTTATTAATAAAATGGACCGTATCGGTGCAGATTTCTATCATGCAGTTGATACAATTAAGGATCGTTTAGGCGCTCGCCCATTAGTTATGGCATTGCCAGTGGGTGCAGAATCTGAATTAGCAGGTATTGTTGATATTTTAAAACAAAAAGCTATTATTTGGCATTCTGAAGATTTGGGTGCGACTTTTGAAGAACAGGAAATTCCTGCAGATTTGAAAGAAAAGGCTGCTCAATACTACGAAGAATTGGTCGAAATGGCAGTCGAAATGGATGATGATGCTATGGAAGCTTATTTGGAAGGTAATATGCCAGACATGGAAACATTGAAAAAATGTATCCGTAAGGGTACCATTGAACAAAAATTTGTTCCTGTTTTCTGTGGTTCTGCATTTAAAAACAAGGGTGTTCAACCATTGTTGGATGCTGTTGTTGATTACTTACCATCTCCATTGGATATTCCAGCAGCAGAAGGTATTAATCCTAAAAATGATGGAACTGTTAAAGTTGAATCAAAAGACGATGCGCCATTCGCTGGTTTAGCATTTAAAATTATGAACGACCCATTTGTTGGTTCAGTCACATTCGTTCGTGTTTACCAAGGTGTTGTAGAAGCTGGTACGTATGTAGCAAACTCTGTTAAGGGTGGAAAAGAACGTGTTGGCCGTATGTTGTTAATGCATGCTAACCACCGTGAAGACATTAAAGAAGCTCGTGCTGGCGATATTGTTGCTTTCGTTGGTTTGAAAGATACAATGACTGGTGATACATTATGTGATACAGCAAATCCAGTTATCTTGGAACGCATGGAATTCCCAGATCCAGTTATTGAAATTGCTGTTGAACCAAAAACAAAAGCAGATATTGAAAAAATGGGCTTGGCTTTAAGCCGTTTAGCAATGGAAGATCCATCATTCAGAGTCACTTCTAATACAGAAACAGGTCAAACAATTATTAAAGGTATGGGTGAATTACACTTGGATATTATTGTTGACCGTTTGAAACGCGAATTTAAAGTAGAAGCTAATGTTGGTGCTCCACAGGTTGCATATCGTGAAACAATTTCAGCAGCATATGACTGCGATTATACTCACAAAAAACAATCTGGTGGTGCAGGTCAATTTGCTCGTGTTAAAATCTTATTCGAACCATTGCCTCCAGGATCTGGTTATCAGTTTGAAAACAAAGTTGTTGGTGGTAATGTTCCTAAGGAATATATTCCAGGTGTTGAAAAAGGTTTGGAACAAGCAAAAGAAACTGGTGTTATTGCTGGTTTCCCATGTACTGACTTTAAAGCAACATTGCATGATGGTGCATACCATGATGTTGACTCATCAACGATGGCGTTCGAAATTGCTGCTCGTGCTTGTTTCCGTGAAGGAATTCCCCAAGCAAAACCAAAATTGTTGGAACCTGTAATGAAAGTTGAAGTTATTACTCCTGAAGATTACATGGGCGACATTATTGGTGACTTGAACTCCCGTCGTGGACAAGTTTCAGGTATGGATCAACGTGGTAATGCACGTGTTATTGATGCAACAGTTCCTTTGGCAAATATGTTTGGTTATGTAAATAACTTGCGTTCTATGAGCCAAGGTCGTGCACAATATACAATGCAATTTGACCACTATGCAGAAGTACCTCAAATGGTAGCAGATGAAATTAAAGCTAAATTAGCTGGTTAAGTTTAACAACAGTCCCCATCTTTTGAGGGGTGGGGACTTTTTTTAGTCAAAGAGAGAAGAAAATGGCAAAAGAGAAGTTTGAAAGAAGTAAGCCCCATTGCAACATTGGGACGATTGGACACGTTGACCATGGAAAGACAACGTTGACAGCAGCGATAACAAAAGT
>SUUS01000026.1 GCA_015062395.1 Alphaproteobacteria bacterium | reverse complement strand
AGTTCAACGCAGGCTTGATGGTATATCGTGAATTTGCAGATCCGTATAACATCAAAATGGGAATGAACGGCATGGAAGGAACTTTCGACCTTTACGATAATCGCAGCGAATATCGTGGCGTAGCAAGCTTCGGCTTTGGTTATGATGTTGGCAAATTAAATGTGTATGGTAACGTCCAACACTTTATGGAAACAGACACACACACCAAGTTCAAAGCAGGCGTAAAGTTCGGTTTTTAAGTAAATAGAATACAGGAACCCCTCTCTTGAAATAAGAGAGGGGGCTTTTTTATGAAAACGCTTAATGTTTCAAAAAACGACATAACGTCGTTGGATTAACTTTCATGATTTTAGCAATTTTAGCTTGACTGATGCCTTTTTTAACAGCTCGTCGATTTTCTTTTTATTTTTGGATAATTTTAACTCTTTTGATTTTGCACCGACAGGTCGTCCAAGTTTTACATTTTGCATTTTCAGTTTTTCCAAACTCATCCGAGTTCGGGTTGAAATTAAATCCCTTTCGATTTCTGCGGCCAATCCGAATGTATAAGCCATTATTTTAGATTGTAAATCATTTTGAAACACATAGTTTTCTTTAATAGAGATGATTTTAACATCTTTTTGGATTGCAAACTGTAAAATACCAGCAAGTTCGTATAGATTTCTGGCTAATCTGGACACTTCGGTAATAATGATACAATCGCCCGAAGAAAGAGAATTTAACAAATTGCCCAGAGCTCGTTTTTCCAAGTTTTTTTGGGACGAAATTGTTTCTTCGACCCATTTGTCAATTTCGATATTTTGATTTTTTACATATTCTTTGATTGAGTAAGTTTGATTAGAGCAAGTTTGTTTATCCGAACTGACACGAATATAGGCTGTATAAGACATAATTAACCTCCTGTAAATTAATGATAAAGTTATTTATTAAAGACAAAAACATATGCAAAAAAAGGTACCTTTAATTGCAAGTACTTTTTTATGTTTTTTTTAAAATTTTTATATGGTTCAATTTTGAGCAAAACATCAGGAAAACCATACCTTCGAGAGAGTTGGACTGGGGTAGAGGGTTGGACAGATAAATCAACGGTCATATATGCTTATTGTGACGGAAATGTTTTTGATGCAACAAATGAAATGGATTGTTGTGCAGCACCTGAGGACGAGTATTGTATAGCAACCATGCCCAGTTGTAAAATCAACGAATGTTCAACTGGTTGGGAAGAGGTTATGTACAACCTTTGTATTGGTTGGGGCGAAGAAGAATCCTGTGTTGGAGTTTTTTGTAATTAATTTACTAAAACATAAAGAACTTCTTTAGAATTTGTTCCGACATTTTAAAATAACACTTATGGATGTTCTGATGAAAAGTTTATTATTCACAAAAAAGGAAACTACAGTCTTCTTTTTCATAATTATCAAGAAAACATTTAATTTTTTCGCAGGTGTTTGTATCTGTTTGAAATAATTAAGCTTTTAAAAACTGTATTGATAAAAAATCTTAAAAAAAGTGCTTGACAAGGCTTGAAAAATATGTCATAATCATTCCACTTTCCAAGGCGGTGAAGGTATTAAAAATCTTCCTAACGTCTTGTTCTTAAGGGTTTCGAACAGTTGGGCTGTGTTTCCATCTTGATTCGGGGCAGGTTCTTTTAGCAATATCAGGAAACTGATTGCTAAAAGGTTTTTTTATTATGTATAAGGGAATAAAATCCCGAATATGGTAGGTTATAAAATGGATAGTCAAAATATCAGAATTCGCTTAAAAGCGTTCGATCATCGGTTGTTGGATCAATCCACCCGTGAAATCGTCAATACTGCGAAGAGAACTGGTGCTGAAGTTAAGGGCCCAATTCCTTTGCCAACACGTATTGAAAAATTTACAGTAAACCGTTCACCTCACATAGATAAGAAATCTCGTGAACAGTTTGAAATTCGTACACATAAACGTGTTTTAGATATCGTTAATCCAACACCACAAACAGTAGATGCTTTGATGAAGTTAGATTTGTCTGCTGGTGTTGATGTAGAAATTAAATTATAAGGAGTAAGCTATGCGTTCAGGTATTATTGCTCAAAAAGTTGGCATGACACGCTTGTTTACCCCAGAAGGCAATCACGTCCCTGTGACTGTTTTAAAGGTGGACAGCTGTGAAGTTGTTGGTGTTCGTTCAGCTGATAAAGATGGATATGTTGCATTGCAAGTTGGTGCAGGTAAAGCTAAAGAAAAAAATACAGCAAAACCTCAAAGAGTTCAATTTGCAAAAGCTAATGTAGCTCCAAAGAAAAAAGTCGTTGAATTCCGTGTTTCTGATGATTGTGTTGTTCCTGTTGGAAGCGAATTTGGTGTAAATCATTTCGTTAAAGGTCAATTTGTTGATGTGACAGGTACTTCTATCGGTAAAGGTTATGCTGGTGTTATGAAACGTTGGAATTTCGGTGGTGATCAAGCATCTCATGGTGTTTCTTTAACTCATCGTTCTGGTGGTTCAACTGGTCAATGTCAAGATCCGGGTAAAGTTTTCAAAAATAAGAAAATGCCTGGTCATTTGGGTGCAGAAAAAGTCACAGTTCAAAACTTGGAAGTCATCGAGTTGGATGAAACAAAAGGTTTGATTATGGTTAAAGGTGCTGTTCCTGGTTTTGATGGAAATGTTGTTATTGTAAAAGACGCTGTTAAACGCGCTTTACATAAAGATGCACCAATTCCTGCAGGTTTGAAAGTAAAAGCTGAAGCTGTTGCTGTTGAAACAGTCGCAGAAGAAGTCGCTCAAGAAGCTCCTGCTGAAGAAGTAAAGGAATAACGGAAAATGAAATACGACGTTATCAATTTAGAAAATCAGAAAGTAGAATCGATTGACTTATCAGATGCCATCTTTGGTGTTGAAGTTCGTTCAGATATTCTTTCTAGAGTTGTGAACTGGCAGTTGGCAAAGCGCCGTGCTGGTACACACAGTGTTAAAAATTTAAGCACTGTTTCTGGTACAACCAAAAAACCATTCCGTCAAAAAGGAACTGGTCGTGGTCGTCAAGGTACTTTACGTGCTCCAGAATTCAGACATGGTGCGGTTGCTTTTGGTCCAGTAGTTCGTTCTCATGAACACGATTTGAACAAAAAAATCCGTAAATTAGGTTTGAAATGTGCTTTGTCATCTAAAGTTAAAGACGGAAAGCTCTTTATTTTGGATGCAGCTAAAGCGGCAACTCCAAAGACAAAAGAAATGAAAAATGCTTTTGATAAATTGGGTTGGACATCTGCTTTAATTTTAGGTGGTGCTGAATTGGATAAAAATTTCGCTTTAGCATCAGGAAATATTGTCGGCATTGATGTTCTTGCAGATGCAGGTGCCAATGTCTATGACATTCTCCGTCGTGATACATTAGTATTAACGAAAGAGACTGTTTCTTACTTGGAGGCTCTGTTAAAATAATGAAAAAGACGACAGTAAAAGAAGCTAAAACTGAAATGACAGATCGTTTGTACGCAGTGTTGCGTCGCCCTGTTATTACAGAAAAAGCAATGAAGGTTTCCGAACAAGGGCAAATTACATTTACAGTCCCAATGGATGCAACAAAGCCAGAAATTAAAAAGGCTGTTGAAGGTGTGTTCGGAGTAAAGGTAAAAGCTGTTAACACTTTGTGTGTCGCAGGAAAAACAAAGATTTTCCGTGGCCAAAAAGGTGTCCGTAGCGATTATAAAAAAGCTATTGTGACTTTGGTTGATGGTGAAAAACTCGATGTGACAGGAATTAAGTAAAATGGCTTTAAAAACTTATACGCCAGTGACACCTGCAATTCGCCACTTGATCTCTATTGATCGTAGCGAATTATACAAAGGTGCTCCTGTAAAAGCATTGACCGAAGGACTGAAAAGTTCTGGTGGTCGTAATAATCATGGACATATAACCAGCCGTCATCGTGGTGGTGGTCATAAACGTGCTTATCGTGTGATCGATTTCAGACGTAATAAGAAGGATATGATTGCAACTGTTGATCGCTTAGAATATGATCCAAACAGAACAGCATTTATCGCTTTGGTGACTTACGAAGATGGAGAAAAAGCTTATATTTTGGCTCCACAACGTTTGAAAGCAGGCGATCAAGTTGTTTCTGGAGATAAAGTTGACATTAAACCAGGCAATACAATGCCTTTGAAGAATATGCCAGTTGGTACAATCGTTCACAATGTTGAATTGAAACCAGGTCGTGGTGGACAAATGGCTCGTTCTGCAGGTTGCTATGCTCAATTAATTGGTAAAGATGGTGGATATGCTCAATTACGTTTGAATTCAGGCGAATTACGTATGGTACGTGGTGAATGTTTGGCTTCTATTGGTGCAGTATCTAATGCAGACCAACAAAACACAGTATTGGCAAAAGCTGGTCGTGCTCGTTGGTTGGGTATTCGTCCTCAAACACGTGGTATTGCAATGAACCCAGTTGATCACCCACATGGTGGTCGTACAAACGGTGGTCGTACACCAGTCACACCTTGGGGTAAATGCACTCGTGGTATGAAGACTCGTACAAACAAGAAGACGGATAACTTGATTATGCGTTCCCGTCATTTGAATAAAAAGAAATAGGAGAGACTAAATGACTCGTTCAGTATGGAAAGGTCCTTTTGTTGACGGTTATTTATTGAAAAAAGCTGAGGCAGCACATGCTTCTGGCCGTCATGAAGTGATTAAAACATGGTCTCGTCGTTCAACAATTTTGCCTGATTTTGTAGGTTTGACTTTTGGTGTTCATAACGGAAGAAAATTTATTCCAGTATTGGTCACCGAAAACATGGTAGGTCATAAGTTTGGTGAATTTGCACCAACACGTACATACCTTGGTCATACAGCAGGCGATAAAAAAGCAAAGGTTTAATGACGATGGTTGAAGTAAATAATAAAAAAGAAGCGATGGCTAAGGCTCGTGCGATTCGTACAAGTCCTCGCAAATTGAATTTGGTAGCAGCATCGATTCGTGGAATGGCAGTTGGAAAAGCTTTGTCAGAATTGTCTTTTTCCAAACGTCGTGTAGCTCAAGATGTGAAAAAAGTTTTGATGTCCGCAATTGCGAACGCAGAAAACAATCATAACTTGGATGTAGATCGTCTTTTTGTAGCAGAAAGCTATGTTGGAAAAGCAATGATTATGAAAAGATTTCACCCAATGGCCAAAGGTCGTGCAGGTAAAATTATCAAAGCATTTTCAAATTTGACGATTATCGTACGTGAAAAAGAGGAGAAAGTCTAATGGGGCAGAAAGTTAATCCAAATGGTCTGCGTTTAGGCATCAATAAAACTTGGGATTCTCGCTGGTTTGCTAGCAAGAAAGATTATGCCAAGTTGTTGCATGAAGACTTAAAAATTCGTGAATTTATCATGGATAAATTATCAGCAGCAGGTATCAGTCGTGTTGTGATTGAACGTCCTGCACAAAAAGCAAGAGTGACAATTTATTCAGCTCGTCCAGGTGTTGTTATTGGTAAAAAAGGTCAAGACATTGATTCTTTGAAAAATCAATTGCAAAAAATTACTGGTTCAGAAGTCAGCTTGAATATTGTAGAAGTTCGTAAACCTGAATTGGACGCAACATTGGTTGCAGACAGCATTGCACAACAATTGGAAAAACGTGTATCTTTCCGTCGTGCAATGAAAAGAGCTGTTCAATCAGCATTGCGTTTAGGCGCACAAGGAATTCGTATTACTTGTGGTGGTCGTTTAGGTGGAGCAGAAATTGCTCGTGTAGAATGGTATCGTGAAGGTCGTGTTCCTTTGCATACATTGCGTGCTGATGTAGATTATGGTACAGCGACTGCGCATACAGCTTATGGTTGTTGTGGTATTAAAGTCTGGATTTTCAAAGGTGAAATCATGGCTCATGACCCAATGGCAAGCGAAAAGCGCGTTTCTGATCAACATTAATGAAAGGGCTAAAAGAAAATGTTAAGTCCAAAAAGAACAAAGTTTCGTAAGCAGTTCAAAGGCCGTATTCACGGTTTGACAAAGGGTGCTTCGACACTTGATTTCGGTGCTTTTGGTTTGAAAGCATTGGAACCAGAACGTGTGACAGCGCGTCAAATAGAAGCTGCTCGTCGTGCAATTTCTCGTGCGATGAAGCGTCAAGGACAAATGTGGATTCGTATATTCCCAGATGTTCCTGTTTCTAAAAAGCCGCCTGAAGTTCGTCAAGGTAAAGGTAAAGGTTCAGTAGAATACTGGGCATGCCGTGTAAAACCAGGTCGAATTATGTTTGAAATCGATGGTGTATCAGAAGAAGTTGCACGTGAAGCGTTTGCATTGGCTTCTGCAAAATTGCCGATTAAAACAAAATTCGTTTGCCGTCTTGCAAGTGAAGAGGTTTAATTATGGTAAAAGTAAAAGATTTAAGAGCAAAGTCTGATGCAGAATTGAACTCAATGGTTCAAGATTTGAATAAAGAGGCTTTGAGTTTGCGTTTTTCACAAGCGACAGGACAATTAGCTAATACAGCTCGTCGTCGTCAAGTTCGTCGTGAAATCGCTCAAATCAAGACGATTTTAACAGAACGTCAAACAAAGAAAGGGGAATAAGACATGCCAAAACGTATATTACAAGGCGTTGTCGTAAGTGACAAAATGGATAAGACGGTAGTGGTTCAAGTTGAACGCCGTGTTATGCACCCTGTTTACAAAAAATACATCAAGAGCTCGAAAAAGTATCACGCTCATGATGAAAACAATGCGTGCAAAGTCGGAGACGTTGTTCGCATTCAAGAGTGTCGTCCAATTTCAAAGACCGTTACTTGGGTTGTTTTGGAAGAAACGGCAGAACAATAAGTATTAGTGAGGAAAACTAAATGATACAAATTAGTTCTAACTTAGATGTAGCTGACAACTCTGGTGCACGCCGCGTCAGCTGCATTAAAGTCCTCGGTGGCTCAAAGCGTAAGGTTGCTTCTGTTGGTGACGTTATTGTCGTTTCCATTAAGGAAGCAATACCACGTGGTCGTGTCAAAAAAGGTGATGTAGCTCGTGCTGTTATTGTACGTACGAAAAAAGAAATTCGTCGTCCAGATGGTAGCGCTATTCGCTTTGACAGCAATGCCGCCGTTTTGATTAACAAAGATGGCGAGCCAATCGGAACACGTATTTTTGGACCGGTGACTCGTGAATTAAGAGCAAAGAATTATATGAAAATTATTTCTTTGGCTCCGGAGGTTTTATAATGTCTATGAAAATTAAAAAAGGTGATAAAGTTATCGTTATCACAGGAAAAGACAAGGGTAAAACAGGTGAAGTTATTAAAGCTATGCCAAAAGAAAGCAAAGTAATTGTTGCTGGTATAAATTTAGTAAAACGTCACCAAAAGCCAAGTCAAGAAAATGCTGGTGGCATTATCTCTAAAGAAATGCCAATCCATGTTTCTAATGTTGCACTCGTAGATCCTAAAACAGGTAAAGCAACTCGTGTTGCAATGCGTGTTGAAGACGGTGGACGTAAAGTTCGTGTAGCTAAACGTTCAGGCGATGTAATTGATGCGTAAAGGAGTTTAAGATGTCTCGATTAAAAGATTTATATGAAAATCAAATTCGCGAATCTTTGAAAAAAGAATTCGGATATAAAAATGAGATGGAAATTCCTCGCTTGGAAAAAATCGTCTTAAATATGGGTGTTGGTGAAGCTACAGAAGACAGAAAAGCTTTGGATGGAGCAGTTAAAGATATGACTGCTATCGCTGGACAAAAACCTGTTTTGTGTCATGCTAAAAAGTCTGTTGCTGGATTCAAATTGCGTGAAGGTATGCCAATTGGTTGTAAAGTCACTTTACGTAAAGAAAGAATGTATGAATTCTTGGATCGTTTGATTACGACGGCTATGCCACGTATTCGCGACTTCCGCGGAATTTCAGGCAAAAGCTTTGATGGTCACGGTAATTTCGCATTTGGTATCAAAGAACAAATTATTTTCTTGGAAATCAACTATGACGAAATTGATAAAATCCGTGGTATGGATGTCATTATTTGTACATCGGCAAAAACTGACAAAGAAGCAAAAGCTTTGTTAGCTGGTTTTAATATGCCGTTTACAAAATAAGGAGTTAAGAACATGGCAAAAACAAGTGCTATTGAACGCAATGAAAAAAGAGTTCGTTTGAATAAGAAGTACAAAGCAAGACATGATGCTTTGGTTGCGATTGTTCACAATCCGAATTCTACAGCCCAAGAAATTTTCGAAGCTGTATTAAAATTGCAAAAGCTTCCACGTAACAGTTCGGCTGTTCGTTTACACAACCGTTGTGAATTGACAGGTCGTCCACGTGGTAATTATCGTAGATTTAAACTGAGTCGTATTAAAATTCGTGAATTGGCTTCAGAAGGTCAAATTCCTGGTGCGACAAAGTCCAGTTGGTAAGGAGATATCAAGATGTCTATGACAGATCCAATTGCAGATATGTTGACTCGTATCAGAAATGGTCAACAAGCAAAAAAGACTCACGTGGTCTCACCTGCATCTTCTTTGCGTGCAAGCGTATTAGACGTTTTAGTTCGTGAAGGTTATATTCGCGGCTACGAACGTAAGAATGTTCGCGCAGGAATCGATGAATTTGATATTGAATTGAAGTATCATGAAGGTCGTCCAGTGATTAATGAAATACAACGCGTATCGACACCAGGTCGTCGTGTTTATTCAAAGGTTAAAGATTTGCCAAAATTCTATAATGGATTGGGAATCTTTGTTTTGTCAACACCACAAGGTGTTATGTCTGATCATGAAGCTCGTCAAGCCAATGTTGGTGGCGAAGTTTTGTGTAAGGTATTCTAATAGAAAGGGTGAAAGAAAATGTCTAGAGTTGGAAAACATCCCGTTATATTGCCTGCAGGCGTAACCGTTGCATTGACAGACGGTCAAGCTGTTGTAAAAGGAAAATTGGGTGAATTAAAATGCGCAATTTCTGATAAAGTGACAGTTGCAGTTGAAAACAACGAAATTATTGTAAAACCAGTTGCAGATACAAAAGAATGTCGTATGCATTGGGGAACAACACGTGCAAACTTAAACAATATGGTTAAGGGTGTTACGGAAGGTTTCGTTCGTCAGTTAGAAATGATTGGTGTTGGATACAGAGCACAAGCAAATGCTAAAGGTGTAAAATTATCATTAGGCTTCAGCCATGATATCGATTACGAAGCACCAGAAGGCGTTAAAATTACTTGTCCAGAACCAACAAAAATTGAAATTTCTGGAATGGATAAACGTGCCGTAGGTGCTGTTGCTTCTGAAATTCGTGCATTCCGCGCTCCAGAACCTTATAAAGGTAAAGGTGTTAAGTACGTAGAAGAAACAGTTCGTCGTAAAGAAGGCAAGAAGAAATAAGGATTAAAAATGAATAAATCAGATATAAAATTTGAACGTCGGAAAGCTCGTACACGTTATGGCTTGAAGAAAAATGCAGAAGGCAAATTACGCTTGTCTGTATATCGTTCCGAAAAAAACATTTCTGTACAAATCATTGATGATAAAGCTGGAAAAACACTTCTTTCTGCGTCTTCTTTAAATAAAGAAATTACAGAAAAAGGTTCTACAGTTGCTGGTGCTGTTGCAGTTGGCAAATTGATTGCCGAAAAAGCTGTAAAAGCAGGTATCAGTGAAGTTGTATTTGACCGTGGGGGCTACATTTACCATGGACGCGTTAAAGCGTTGGCTGATGCAGCTCGCGAAGCAGGTCTGAAGTTCTAGGAGATATAAATGGCTCGTACAGAAAATCAAAATCGTCGTAAAGACGAAGCTAAAATCGAAAAAGTTCAAGAAGAATTTATCGATAAGTTAGTACACGTCAATCGTGTTGCAAAAACTGTAAAAGGTGGACGCCGTATGGCATTTGCAGCTTTGGTTGTCGTAGGAGATCAAAAAGGTCGTGTCGGCTTTGGAACTGGAAAAGCGCGTGAAGTGCCTGAAGCTATTCGTAAAGCAACAGATGCAGCTAAACATGCTTTGATTCGCGTTCCTTTGCGTGAAGGTCGTACATTGCACCATGATGTAGTTGGACATTTCGGTGCTGGTAAAGTTATTTTACGTGCAGCTCCTGCTGGTACAGGTATCATTGCCGGTGGTCCTATGCGTGCTGTTTTTGAAACAATGGGTATTCAAGATATTGTTGCAAAATCTCAAGGTTCTCAAAATCCACATAATATGATTCGTGCGACTTTTGATGCTTTAACATCTGTTAATTCTCCACGTATTGTTGCTGCAAAACGTGGTAAGAAAGTAGGCGATATTGTTTCTCGTCGTGAAGGTGTGACAGCAGAAAAAGAAAACGCAACAGATACAGAAGTAAAGGAATAGTAAAATGAAACTGAATCTTGTTCGTGATAATGAAGGTGCGCGCAAAGAACGTACACGTGTAGCACGTGGATACGGTTCTGGTAAAGGTCGTACTGCAGGACGCGGTGTCAAAGGTCAAACATCTCGTTCTGGTGTTGCAATCAATGGTTTCGAAGGCGGACAAATGCCTATTTACCGTCGCTTGCCAAAACGTGGTTTCAACAACATTTTCCGTTTGGATTTTGTTGAAGTAAACTTAAGCCGTTTGCAAGCAGCGATTGATGCAGGTTCTTTGGATGCATCTAAAGAAATTGATGCAGTTGCATTGATGGAAGCAGGTGTTATTCGCAGAGCTAAAGATGGTATTCGCATCTTGGGTAAAGGTGAATTGAAAGCTAAAGTAAACGTTCGTGTTGCTGGTATTTCAGCAAAAGCGAAAGAAGCTATTGAAGCTTTAGGTGGTCAAGTAGCTATTGAAGAAGCTCCAAAAGCTTTTCAACCACAAAAGAAAGCTTAATCAGTAAGTATTTACATTGCTTCATTGAAATAAAAAAGGTTGGTTATCTGCCAACCTTTTTTTGTACTAAATTTTTTACAGAAAAATTAGCGACCTTTATTTTTAAGTGCAAATTTAACGCAGTCTTTAATTACTTTTGCTACAGGATTGCCGAAAGATATGTTGTTTGCAGTTAAATTTTTTCTTGCCTCCATTACTTCTTTTACTGCGTTCGATTCTATACCAGCATTTCTTGCTTCGTGATAGCTTCTTAAAAAAGCATATCCAGCCATTCTTCCTTCTTCACTGTATGGAAAAGTAATTTTATCATCTCGTTCAATTTTTATTGGAGTATTTGCATCGTTCATTAATTTCTGATAGGTTTCGCGCCATAAATCAGCTGTCTTGGCATCAACAGGATACAATGAAAAGTTTCCATTTTCTTCTAAACGTCTGGAGCTGAGCGCTATTAGTTTTACGAGCAGGTTGTGTCTTTCTTTTGCTGTCATATTCATTTTCTAATCTCCTTATATTTCACTATCTTCTAAAATTAACAGAAAAAAAATAGATTTACAATAGAAAATACTCTATTTTTCTCTTTTTGTCTTAAAAAAAACAAAAAAAATACTTGCAAAAATTTGAAAAAGAGGGTATCGTTGCTCCATATTTTAGTGTTTAAATGAAAGAGGTTTATAAATGGCATTATCAACAGTAAAAAAATCACAAGCATCAGCAATGAATGCTTTCTCTAAAGCAAGCGATTTGAAAAAAAGAATCGTTTTTACAATTTTAGCTTTAGTTGTTTTTCGTTTTGGATCTTTTATTCCTTTGCCAGGAATTAATATGGACGTGATTTCCAGCTTTTTTAATAGTGGTCCAAACAATGGTTTTATTGATATGTTTAATACCTTTGCTGGTGGTGCTTTGGAGCGTATGTCTATTTTGGCATTAAATATTATGCCATATATTTCTGCTTCCATTGTTATTCAAATGGCTGGAGCTATTTTTAAACCATTGGGTGCTTTGAGAAAAGAAGGCGAAGCTGGTATGCGTAAGATGAATCAATATACACGTTATTTGACAATCTTTATTACCATTATCCAAGGTTATGGCTTGTCAGTTGCTTTACAAAATATGGCTGATGGAACAGCAGTGATTTTATCTTCATCTTTGTTGTTTAAGGTGACTACTATTGTATCTCTTTTAGGTGGAACTTTGTTTGTTATTTGGCTGGGCGAACAAATTACTAATCGTGGAATCGGCAATGGAACGTCCTTGATTATTGCTATTGGTATTTTGGCAGAATTACCAAAGTTTTTCTTTGAAACTTTGACAAACCAAGCATTGGCTAGTTCAGCAGTTTTGATTATCTTGGCAATGACGTTCTTGTTGATTTATTTAGTTGTTTTTGTGGAACGTGCGCAGCGTCGTATTGTTATCCAGTATTCGAAAGGGATGACAATGGGTGGACGTGCAATGGCGATGAATAACTCTTACTTTCCATTGAAAATAAATATGTCAGGTGTTATGCCTCCGATTTTTGCTTCAGCTTTATTGATGTTGCCTTTGACTATTTTGCAGTTTTTGGCAAATTCTGAAGTTGGACAGTCTGGATGGGCTTCAAATTTGCGTATTTGGTTAGAACGAGGTGGTGCGCTTTATATGACTTTGTACGCAGTTTTAATTTTCTTCTTTACATTTTTCCAAACAAGTTTGGTCTTTAATCCTACTGAAATGGCTGAAAATTTGAAGAAAAATGGGGGCTTTATTGCAGGTCGTCGTCCAGGCAAAAGTACAGCAGAGTATTTAGACTATGTTGTGACACGTTTAACATTTTTGGGTGCGATTTATTTAGTCTTTTTATGTATCGTTCCAGAATTATTGACTGCAGAATTGGGAATACGCTTCATTCTTGGAGGAACTTCTTTACTGATCGTTGTGACGGTTATTATGGAAACAATCAGTCAAGTTCAATCCCATTTAGTTGCTTATCAATATGAAAGTTTAATCAGAAAAGCACAATTGAAAGGTAAGTTATAATGACAACAGCTCGGAATATCGTATTAATTGGTCCACCGGGCGCTGGTAAAGGAACACATGCTCAACTTCTTGAAAAGGAGTTGGGCATTCCTCATTTATCTACAGGCGAGATGCTTCGTGAAGCAGCTGCTCAAGGGACAGAATTAGGGTTGAAAATTAAAACACTTATTGATGGCGGAAATTTTGTTCCAGATGAAGTTATGGTCCCTTTTGTCGTGGATAAAATAGATTCGCCAGAATGTAAAAATGGTTTTATATTGGATGGTTTTCCCAGAAATTTACCACAGGCTCAACTGCTGGATAAAATGATGTTGGAACGTGAATTGAAAATTGATATCGTTGTAAAACTTCAAGTTCCAGATACTTATATTACAGAGCGTATATTAAAAAGAGCAAAATGTGGTAAATGTGGGCATATGTTTCAAATTGAAAAATCAGAAGATGTTTGTCCAAAATGCAGTTCTTCAGATATTATTCGCAGGGCTGATGATAATTTGGAAGCTATAAAACATCGTTTGAAAATTTATCGAACTGTTACGGCCCCGATAACGCCTTATTATGAAGATAAAGGTTTGTTGGTTTGTGTCGATGCTACTCGGTCGATAGAACAAGTCGCAGCTTTTGTCCGTCAGGCGATAGAGTATTAATAAAAATAGTTGACACAAATTAATGAACATGCTATAATCCCGTCCTTTATGAAAGGATTTTTATATGGCTAGTACATTTTTAAGTAAAGAACAAGAAGAAACTTTTGAAAATTTAAAAAAGCCAACATTTTCTTTGGTGGAATCTTACTATAGTATGCCTTCTGATTTGAAAAAAATTTTTGTTGGTATTCTGGCTGTTTATGAGGCTAATCCAACAACAGAAAGCATTAAGAAAATAAAAAGTCTTCTTTATTCAAATGACGGGATTGCTGTTAAAAAGGCTAGATTATTAGCTTTTACGGCAAAAATACCGTTAAAAATTAGAGCTTTTGCAGAAAAAAAATATCTGGGAAATCAACATCCAGTTCCTGCAGGCATGCCTACAAGTGGTGAGATTTTATCTGTTTTTGGTGTTATTTCAGATAAAGAAAAAGAACATTTGATGAATGCACAGGCTGCTGTTCGTATTTTGGATAATTTCCAAAATTTCGAGCAATTTATAGGTAATTCTTCGCAATCAGAGGAAGAAAAATATGGGGTGGTTTTAAATTCTTCCAGAACTTTAAAAACGCCTGTTCAAAAGATGGAAGATTTGTCTCGGTTGTATATTTCTTCTTTTGCACGCTTTTATCAATTAGATAATAGCCCTTTTGATATACGTTTTCAGAAACAAACAAGGGAAGAAAAAGTTTGCTCTTTAAGGGATGCTTTATATAGAATGGATGTCAGTCGTGCTTTTGGTACATATGCAATAGATGTATTAAAAAAATCTTCTGAACATTTAGAAAATAGGGACTTATCAAATCAAATAAATAATTTAACAAAGGCTTTTACATTCGCTTCTTCAATGTGCATTGATGATATTTGCAGAGGTGTTTTGCAAATTGCATCATCTGATTTGTATGCATTGAAGTCAGAGATATTGCCTTATTCGTTAAATTCAGATTCAAATCCTTTGTTGAAAAGAGTTCAAAAAAGAACATCACAGATTTTAGAATGTGTAAATTTGAAGGCAAAAGAAAATCAACGTCAATAATTTTTTGGACAGGTAAATCTCTTCTTGTGAGAGTTTTCTGTTAAAAGTTAAGAAGAAAAAATAGATTAATTTTTCGTAAAATTTTTCTTGACAAAGTTATCGAATCAGATATAATAACGAACCTGTGGTTTTTCTCTATCCTTTTTGGATTGAGGAATTTTGTTTTAATTTATTATGTAGGAGAGTAGCCTTGGCACGTATTGCAGGTGTAAATATTCCAACAGCGAAAGTAGTCGTCATTGGTTTGACGTATATCTATGGCATTGGACGGAAAAAAGCGGAAGAAATCTGTCAAAAGACAGGTATTCCAGAAAGTAAACGCGTTAATGATTTAACAGATGATGAAGTTTTGAAAATTCGCGAATTGATTGATAAAGAATATCAAGTAGAAGGTGATTTACGTCGTGAAGTTTCTTTAAACATTAAACGCTTAATGGATTTGGGTTGTTATAGAGGATTGCGTCATCGTAAAGGGTTGCCAGTTCGTGGACAACGTACTCATACAAATGCGCGTACTCGTAAAGGAAAAGCTGTTCCAATTGCGGGTAAAAAGAAAGTGACTAAATAGGAGTTGAATGATGGCTAAAACAGAAACAAAAGTCGCACGTACAAAAAATCGCGACAGAAAGAATATTACATCCGGCGTAGCGCATGTAAATTCAACATTTAATAACGTAATGATTACAATTACAGATGCTCAAGGAAATACAATTTCTTGGTGCTCTGGTGGTGTAAAAGGTTTTAAAGGTTCCAGAAAAGCGACTCCATATGCAGCTCAAGTTTGTGCTGAAGAAGCTGCACGTAAAGCTATGGAACATGGTTTGAAAAGTTTAGAAGTTTTGGTTGCTGGACCTGGTTCAGGTCGTGAATCTGCTTTGCGCGCATTCCAAGCTTTAGGTTTGGTAGTCACTGCGATTAAAGATGTGACAGGCGTTCCACACAATGGTTGCCGACCACCCAAACGTCGCAGAATTTAATAAGAATGTTGGTCGCCTTTGGGCGGCTTTGGTGAGAGCCTTGAAAAAAGGCTCTCGTTCCTGAAAAAATAGGAGCTTATCGTGATACAAAAAAACTGGCAAGAATTGATTAAACCTTCAACATTATCTGTGGAACATACAGTTCCTGGATTTAAATCAACAATCGTTGTTGAACCATTGGAACGTGGATTTGGTACGACATTGGGTAATGCTTTGCGTCGTATCTTATTGTCTTCTTTGCGTGGAGGCGCAGTCACATCGGTTAAATTTGATGGCGTTTTACATGAATTTTCTTCAATCCCAGGCGTCAGAGAAGATGTGACAGACATTGTTTTAAATATCAAAATGTTAGCTTTGAAAGTAGAAGAAGAAGGTACTCGTCGTATGACGTTAGATGCGACAGGACCTGGCGTTGTGACTGCAGGTCAAATTCAAACAGATTCTTCTATTGAAATTATGAATCCTGACTTGGTTATTTGCACATTGGATGCAGGCGCAAAGATTAAGATTGAAATGACCGTAGGAACTGGAAAAGGTTATGTTCCAGCAGAACAAAATCGTCCAGCAGACTGTCCTATTGGAACTTTGCCGATTGACAGCATTTTTTCTCCTGTCAAAACAGTCGTTTATAAAGTTGTCAATGCGCGCGTTGGTCAACAAACGGACTATGATAAATTGTATTTGACTGTTGAAACAAATGGTGTTGTTTCTCCAGAAGATGCTGTGGCATTATCTGCACGTATTTTGCAAGAACAATTAAAAACTTTTGTAAACTTTGAAGATCCAGAAGATTCTGCAGAAGAAGAACAAAAAGTTATTTTACCATTCCCTGCAACTTTATTAAGAAAAGTTGATGAATTGGAATTGTCTGTTCGTTCTGCAAATTGCTTGAAGAATGATAACATTGTTTATATTGGTGACTTGGTTCAAAGAACAGAATCTGATATGTTAAGAACTCCAAACTTTGGTCGTAAATCTTTGAATGAGATTAAAGAAGTTTTGGATAGTATGGGCTTACACTTGGGCATGACAGTCGAAGGTTGGCCTCCAGAAAACATTGATATGTTAGCTAGAAATTTGGAAGAACCATTTTAGTTAATTTATAAGTTCGGATTGTCTGAACGACTGGAAGGCTCATCTTCAGGTGGTCTTTCGGGTAATTTTATCGGTTTTGTGCGCAAAACCTAACGCAAGAAAGAAAGGAATAAAAAATGCGTCATGGAATAGCAAAAAGAAAATTAAATAAGTCAATATCTCACCGTCGCAGTATGTTTGCGAATATGGCAGTATCTTTGATTAAACATGAACAAATCAAAACAACATTGCCTAAAGCAAAAGAATTGCGTCCAATTATTGAAAAAATGATTACTAAAGCACGTAGCAAAGATTTACACGCTCGTCGTGAAGCTTTGGCTTTCTTGCGAGATGAGGCTATGACAGAAAAATTATTAACTGTTTTGGTTGATCGTTATGCAACACGTAATGGTGGTTATACACGTGTTTTAAAAGCTGGTTTCCGTTATGGAGATATGGCACCAATGGCAATTATTGAATTTGTTGATCGTGACGTTACAGCTCATGGTAAAGATTCTGGTGCGCCAGTCGTTGCAGACGAAGAAGCTGTTGTTGAAGAAAAAAAGACAAAAAAAGCTTCTAAAAAAGCAGAATAATTGTTTTTCTATTTTTCATAATTAAAACGGGATGACCTGTGTTGTCCCGTTTTAGTATTCGTTTGTAGATATGTTGAAAATAAAATAAAAAAATGCTTGATTTTATTTTGAAAAAGAATTAAATTAACCACATTCAAGTTAAAATCAATGACTCAGCTGTGAAAAGCTGTGTTTTTTTATTACAAAAAAAAAGGAGTTTAAAATGGCAGAAGAAAGAGTTCCTATGACGCGAACAGGTTATGAACGTTTGCAAGATGAATTAAAACATTTGAAATTTGTAGAACGTCATGAAATTATTGCGGCCATAGAAGAAGCAAGATCTCATGGTGATTTATCTGAAAATGCAGAATATCACGCAGCACGTGAAAAACAAAGCTTTATAGAGGGACGAATCCAAGATTTGGAAAGTGCTTTATCCAGAGCTCAAATTATTGATGTAAAAACATTGTCAGGTCAAAAAGTTTTATTTGGAGCCACAGTTGATTTAAACGATTGTGATGATGATAAAAATCAGACATATCAAATAGTCGGTCAATATGAAGCAGATTTGGATAAAGGGCGTATTTCTATGTTATCGCCATTATCGAAAGCTTTAATTGGGAAATCTGTTGGAGATTTCGTTGAATTTAGCACTCCAAAAGGTATGAAAACTTATGAAATTTTGGATGTGAAGTTTTTATAGTTTAAACTAGAATAAGAAAAGCCTCTGTTGAATGCAGAGGCTTTTTTGTATGTTTTGTTTTGTCATTACCTCTCGTCATTCTTCGGCATGTTCGTTCCACCGTCATCCATCCCCCGTCCTCCCCGTCATATTGAGCGAAAGCGAAATATCTTGTGAAGTTTTGTGCGTTATTCTGTCCCTCAAACCCCCTCGTCATTCTGAAGGGCGTAGCCCGAAGAATCTCTTGAGTTTTTCCCAAAAAATAAAAAATCGTTAAAAAAGGTCGTAGAAGGGCAAAAAAGGACTTGACAGGGGGGGGG
>SUUS01000025.1 GCA_015062395.1 Alphaproteobacteria bacterium | reverse complement strand
GCAAATGCTTCATTGCTTCTTCTTGGGCTTTGGCTGCAGCCTTTTCTTCTGCTTCCTTTTTGGCTTTCTCTTCTGCCCGTTTTAATTTTTTCTTTAAACGTGAGGCTTGTTTTCTCTTTTCTTTCAACTTGACTTCGTTTTCGCAGAAGTTTTCAATCTGCTCATCCAAAATACCTTTCGAGATGGCTTCATAAAATTTAGTCAAAAATTCAATCTTTTGTTGTTTGTTGAGCAATCCGCAAGAACAACGGTATATTCTTTTACCACCTAACCGAACACTGAAAATAGTGCTGATGACATTGTCTTTCTTTTTCAATTCGGTCAGCAATTTATGCATTTGGTTTTCTTTTGACCAGCCGTCATTTTTAAAGTTTTGAATATTGATTTCAATTTCCTTTAAAATTCTTTTACGGCAACTTTCTTTGGATAACAAGCCTTCATCCTTTTGTGTTGCTATTTGAGTAATTCCAAAAGCCGACATAAAGTCTTCAATGCTTTCCAAATTGATGGATGTTTCCATAACTAAGCCTGTTTCAGGTAATTCATAATTTGTATTTTCTAACATAATTTTTTTCCTTTCGTTTTTGTTAGTTATCCCGAAAACAAAACCACTTTGTTTCGTGGATGTTTTTTAAAGTACGATTTTTTCTTTTTTTGACAAGCCGCTTGATTGGACAAAATTCCATTTTTTGTCCAAATGGATTGATTTGGATGTATTTGGATTTTTTTGCATTCCCTTTTTTTGCATTAAAATTTTTGAATTTTGTTCATTTTTGAAGATTTTTTAGCCCAATTTGATAAAAATCATCCAAAATCCACCCGAATCGAAAGAAACGATTCGGGTTAAAAACTAAAAAAAGATGCATCAGATTAAAAGTACTTTTGAACTGCCTGCTCAAATTGTTCGATGAAAAGTTTTTTGAAATAGGATGCATTATTTTGTTCATAAAATAAAATTATCCCTTTCTTATATTCTATTTCATCTACGCTTCTATAAGACAACGGACAGTAATTATTCGCTAACAATAAAGCGTTCCCTAAAATTCGAGAGGTTCGTTTATTTCCATCTTCAAAAGGTTGGATATATGCAATCATCAAAACCGCAATCAAGGCTTTTTCTAATGGATTTTCTGTCTGATTTATGGTTTGAATTAAGCGTTGCAAAGCTTCTTTAATTTGATAAGAATTATCTAATGGTTTATAATTCGTTCCAACGATACCAACAAGTCCATTTCTGATACCTGTTGAAACATTTAAATCATCTACGAGTAATTTATGTATTTCTTCTATTTTAGAAACTGTCAAGTTTTGATAGTATTCAGGAGCTTTTAAAATAAAATCCAATGCCTTTTTATGGTTTAAGACCATATTGGTTTCCTCCAAAGTTTTTCCTTTGGCTGTAATATGTTCGTTTAAAAGACGTTCTGTATCCAATAGAGTATATGTGTTTCCTTCTATTTTTGAGGATTTCCATGCAAGTTCAACTGTCAGACGTTCAAATTCTTTTTGTCTGAGAGAAACCGAAAGTTTATCCCGACTTTGAATATAACGTTCATTTAATGTGGATAATTTAGCTTTTTCTATTGGCGATAACAAATCCTTTAAAGCATTAAAAATATCAAAATTAAAGTAAACATTGTCCTTTAATCTTTCATCTTGTTCTTTGGCAAAATAAGTTTCTACATTCGTTGATTTTAATAATTCCGTTTTTGCTGTTGTATGGTAAACGGTTGCTTTTGCAAGCCCTGATTTTTCGATATCACCATTGTCTATCAAAAGTTTTAAATCTCTAGTGATAGTCATTTTGGTCGCTTTTTCACCCATTTTAATTAAAAAATGTTCAATATCTTCCCTTTTAGAAGACGGATTATCTGCAATAAAATCCAATATCAGTTCTTGTCGTTTATTATACATAACATCTCCAATCGTAACATTTTACAATTTAATCGTAACATTTTTGTTACGATTTGTCAAGATACTTTTCATAGATAATTCCAGTTTTTAATCAGACCTTCAATAAATACTTTTATAACAAAACATAAGGATTAAAACATGGAATTGGAACCGATTATTATCAATAAAAACTTCTATCCCATCCCGGATGATTTAGATGCTTTAAAAGAATTAGAAAAACTTATGACCGATATTAATCAACCGATTAACAGCAAATTATCCAGTTTGTTGCAGGTCTTATGTGCCACAAGCAATAAGCCTAAAATGGTTGAATATCTTTTAAAACAAGGAGCTAACCCATACTATATGGATATCAATGGCAAAACGGCTTATGATTATGCTTTGGAAAATCAGTTCCATCTGAAAGAATGGTTGTTCATCTTGCTTAATCAGTATCAAGTGCATTTTAAACCCAAAGATATCTCTGAACGGCAAGAGCTTGTCTTTTCTCTTATTCAAACTGAGATTATCAAGCATGAGATGTTAAAGTTTGAAGCGAAAGAACGTTTGTTAAATATTTTAGATGAACTAAGTGTGTAGGAGTTTTCAAATGATGACAAAGAATGATTATTTTATAGATGATATTGATGACTTAAAGGAAATCCTTTCTGAAATAACGGATATCAATGCACCAGTTAATGCCAATCAAGCGACTTTGCTTCATGTATGCTGTATCATGAGCCCCGATACCGAACCGATTGAATACTTATTAAAGCAAGGGGCTAATCCTCATATTAAAGACAAGTTTGGTTTAACCGCCTTTGATTATGCCATCCGAAACCCCAATAAATGGGCTGGCATTCTCAATTACTTGGCTTTAAAATGAAAGGACTGTTCATCAGTCCTTTTTCTCATTGTCTTGTATTGCTTTTTCTAATTCCTCTTGCGATATGCCATTCTTGTAAAATAAGTTCTCTAACTTTGTTGTTCTGTTTTCCAACTTTCTTATTCTCTCTTCAAGTTCTTGTATTTTGATATTTAACTCTGTATTAGATATAACTAAGTCAGTTTTCTCTGACAACAGCATATTGGCATGGTGTTTATGTGTTTCCAGTTCTTGTTCCAAATACTTATTATCTTGTTTCAGGTCATTGTTTTCTTCCCTTAATGCCTTCTTATCCAAATTGGTTAAATCTTCAAACAAAGGTTTATATTCCTTGCCGGTTAAAGAAAGTAACCGTCTGCCTTTTTTATCTGTTTCCTTATATAAATATCCTTCACGAATAAGGTCATTGACAAATGTTTTGGCTGAGTTTTTTGTTAAATCTAAAACATCGGCGATATATTCATTCCCGGCAAAAAATTTGAAGTTGTTATTCGTTTTAAACTTGATGTAATCCAATAATACTCGTTTTGTGATAGATAATTGTGCTTTACTACTACTCATTTTCATTCTCCTTGTATTTTTCTGTAATGCACAATTATTTATTCGGGTAAATATCCAAATTTGCATTTGAACAAAAAAAAGTTCAAAAATATTTATGTGTTCAGTTTTTTTAAGGTTGGCGGCTGTTATTACCTGACACATTTTAAACGAACAACTATGTGTTTCGGGTAATAATGGATGTTTTCAAAAAGAGAGACCTATATTCTCTCCCGTGAATATCTTTGTTGTCATGCTTTTTTGCTGGAATGCTTGAAATCCCTTGATTACAGATGGATTTTTAACACCTATAATAGAATAATAATAGAAATAAAAAAGAAAGAGATTATAATAAGTCAAAATAAAGACATTAGACCTCTTTTTTTTCTTTGGATTAAACCAGCAAAGGAATGTAATGGGAGTAATCTGATGGGATAGTTATTAGATTAAATAACTAAACCCATATTATATTCAGTAAAGTAATGGGGTGTTAAACTAATTAATCCCAACTGCCATAAGCTATCAGGCTTGTTTTAATATAAAGGGGATTTCGGTTCGGATGTGGAGTAATTCCTTTTATCAATCCGAATTTAAGTTCTTCTTTTTCAGATAATAATACAAAGTACTTCTGTCAACGCCCAACAATCTGGCGATTTGAGCTTTGGGAAGTCCTTTTGAAAGTAAGGTTTCCAATCTTTTTTGATTTTTCTCTAATTTAAGGATTTTAGATTTTGCACCCAATGGACGACCCAACTTTTTCCCATTTGCTTTTAATCTGGCTAAACTTTCTTTAATTCTTTCTTGCAGTAAAGCTTTTGATAGTTCTGCTGATAATCCGAAAGCAAATGCCAATACTTTTGATTGAATATCTGAACCCAACCTGAAATTTTCTTTTAAAGTCCATACTTGACATTCTTTTTCTAAACAAGTTTGCAATATACCCATTACTTCTAATAAGCTTCGACCTAAACGAGAAATTTCGGTCGTTATCAGAATATCATCCTTTTGAAGTTTGGAAAGTAATTTACCAAGTTTTCGTTCTTTTAACTTTTTACTACTTGATATTTTTTCTTCGACCCAACAATCTATTTTTAAATTATGAGCACTTACAAAACGTTCTATAGCAAAGTGTTGATTTTCTTCATGTTGGCGAGCTGTTGAAACACGACAATATCCATATATCATTTTTAATCCTTTTATCTAATTAACATTATTGACGAGAAATACAAATCAAAGACATGATTGCAAATGTATTTATTCAAAAGCGCAGGATTTTAACTAATATTTTTTGACACAGCAAGAAGAATACAGAAAATAAAAATGCTTGATACACCTATAAAACCTATTGTTTCAAGCATTTTCGGAGAATGATAATCTCTTGAAATTAATTAAAAAAAACTGTTGACTTTTAATATTAGTTTTTATACAATTCCTGAAAAAAAGAAACCGAGAAAAAGGTAACGCACAGTGGAACGCTCATTTATTGAACCTTTACAAGCAGATATAGCTAAATTTCATCGTTTACTTGATGGAAAAGATGTGGAGGTTAAAAGACTGTATAGCTCAAAACTGACAATCAAACAAATTGCCCAGAAGTTGTGTGTGAGCGAAACTGTTTTATATGAAAAAATAACAACGTTAGGTTTAGAAAGAAGAAAACCTCGTTTTAGAATAAAGTCATTAGATAAAAACAAAATAATAGAATTACAAAGGCTTGGCTTGTCAAAAGTTGCTATTGCTGAAAAACTTCGTGTTAGTGTAACAAAGCTGGACACATTTATGCTAGAAAATGGATTAAGAGAGAAATTATCGGCAGATAAATTTGAAAAATTCAAAAAAACTGTTTTATTAGGAAAAGAACTGGCAAAACAAGGAATAAAATCAGCTCCACGAAACAAAACGAATAAATTAGAACCATTTGCAGATGAAATAGAAGAACTTTTATCCGAAGGAATAACAAAGACTGCAATAGCAAAAAGATACAATGTTTGTACAGGAACAATTTATAATCTTATTAAAATATGTAATCTGTATGCTCCTTTTATAAAAAAACTTGAACCGAAAGAAGATATTATTAAAAAGCTTTTTGTAAAAGGTTTTTCCCATGAAGATATGGCCAAAAGATTAAAATGTTCGGTTTTAACCATTGATAAAAAAATAAAAGAATTAGGTTTGGTTCGTCAAGCGATATCGCCTAAAAGTCCGATAAATGACAAAATGGAACTGTTGAAAGAGCTTTATAAAGACGGATGTTCAAATAGAGAAATTGCTAAACAACTTAATGTCCATCCGGTCTGGTTAGGGAAAAGGATTAAAATGTTAAATCTTGAAAAGCCTAACAAACTTTGCGAACGGAATTCCGTAATGAAGGGGCATGATGAAGAACTAAAGCAGATGTATCAATCTGGAATGTTGCTCAAAGATATAGGTAAACATTTTGGGGTTAAATACAACACGGTCATTTATCGCTTAAACAAATTGGGAATATATCAACCATACAGAAGAAAAGGAACACAAACTAAATGATTTGGGGATATACATATGAAGGACATGAATTCCTTTCTGTAGAAAAACAGAAAGAGCTTATTTCTGAATTTGCACAAAAATATCAATTCAAGTTATTGCGTTTTCGAGAGGTAAAAGAAACTAATGATATTTTGTTTTCTGCTTTTCAGGATGAAGATACCGTCATTGTTTCTGACATTTCATTACTAGGTTTGAATTTCGAAGGAGTTATATCAACATTAAAAAGCTTGTCGAATAGAAAACTGAGGATTTGCAGTGTTACAGAAGATTTAATGTTTGATAACCTGATTCCCAATTTATCCTATGCTGTATTGGATGCTTGTTTAAAAGTACACAAGGGTATTTTGTCCATTAAAAATAAAAAAATTCAAGCTGCATTATTAGAAAGTGGACGAGATAGAGGGCGTCCTAAAAACAAAACTCTATTAGATGAAAATTTTGAAGAGTTAAAACAACTGTTAAAAACAGATTTAACCATAACAGAAATAGCTAAACAAATGAACATAAACAGAACTACCCTTTTTGCGTTTATGAGACGTAAAAATTTAAATAGAGAGGAGATACAATAATATGCCAAGAATCTCCGTAATAATTCCTGTTTATAATGTGGAAAAATATCTGAAGAAATGTTTAGACAGCTTGACTGCTCAAACCTTTACGGATTGGGAAGCCATTTGTATTGACGATGGAAGTACGGATAATTGCGGAAATATTTTAGAGGAATATGCATCGAAAGATACTCGCTTTAAAGTAATACATCAAAAAAATCAAGGTCTTTCTATGGCAAGAAACAATGGATTGAAGTACGCACAAGGAAAATATATTTATTTTTTAGATTCTGATGACTCCTTGCATCCTCAATGTTTCGAAATTGCTTATAAGTTTGCGACAGAAAATAATGCAGATATTGTCAATTTTGATTTTTACAGACAAAAGGAAAAAATTACCGAAATAAAGTTGATAAATTTAAATAAGATAAAAACGAAGAAAACAAGCAATCCTGTATTTTTTGTTTGTAATAGAAATAAATTTAACATTCCTTTTAATGTATGGACAAAGCTCTATAAAAAAGAAATTTTAAATGGAATAGATTTTATCCCCGATATTCATTTTGAAGATTTTCCTCATACAATAGCTATTTTAGCAAAAAATCCCAAAACCATTCTTATTGATGCAAAATTGTATTTTTATACATTAAATTTAAATTCAATTTCTTTTAAAAACGCAAATCCAAAGCAAATACAAGATTTTCACACCGGAATTAATTTTATTTATGAATTTTATAAAAAGCCAGAGTTCAAAAAAGAATTGGAATCCCTAAAAAGGAAATTTATTCCAAACATTTTAAAGCAACAATTAAATCGTTGTATCAAAGCAGATAAGAGCATTCAAAAAGAAATGCTTAAAGCTTTTTCTGAGGAATTAATAGATTTAAATCAAAAGGATTTAATTTCTTGGAGAGGACATAAATTAAAACGCTTTTTTACATATCTTCGTTTAATCAAAAAAGGAAGTATATAAAATGTTTTTAGATAATATAAAAGATGAAATCAGAAAGCATTCTGTTATTTCCTTTGACATATTTGATACATTATTGTTGCGCCCATATGTAAAACCAACAGATTTATTTTTACATATTGAAAAATCAGAAAAAATTCCTTTTTTTTGTTATTTGAGGCAAGACGCTGAAAAAAATGCCAGAATGCATCATAAAGAGTTAGAAGACATCTCTCTTGATATGATTTATGATGAAATTGATGAAAAGTATAAGCATTTAAAACAAACAGAAATGGATTGGGAGGAAATGGTATTAAGAGCCAATCCTGAAATAAAACACGTTTATGAGTATGCTCAAAAACAGGGGAAAAAGATAGTTATAGCCTCTGATATGTATCTACCAACAGATTTCATCAGAAAAATTTTACATAAAAATGGATACAAAAACTGGAACAAACTTTATGTATCTGCAGAATTAGGAAAAACAAAATGTTCAGGGCATATGTATCAACAGATTATTGAAGATTTCAGTAATATAAAACCGAAAGATATTTTGCATATCGGAGATAATAAACATTCTGATTTTAAAAAAGCAAAAAGAATGGGAATTGAAGCTATTCATTATCCAATGTTGATTAAACAATATTTGAAACAAGATAAAAGAGCTTATTCACTTTTAAATCAAAAAAATAATGCGTTATCAGTTTCTGTTTTATTAGGACTTCTTGCATATCAATGGCAACAAATAAGATGCGATATAAAACCTAAAAACGACTATTGGTCAAATATCGGATATAACTATGCTGGTCCGTTATCTTATGGATATGCTCGTTTTATAGAAAAAGAGGCTTTAAAAAATGATTTAGATAACATATTTTTTATTGCTCGAGATGGGTGGTTACTACAAAAAGTTTTTAAATCTTTTAATAACCGGATTAAAAACTCATATGTTTATGCTCCACGAATATTAAATTTAATTTGTCGCTTAGATTATAACAGAAAAGATAAACATCAAGCAAAAGCAATTATAGATAATTTTTCTAAGACTAATGATAAAATTAAAAAATTAGCAGACGAAAGTATTTTAGAAAATAATGAACAAATACATACTTTCATCCAAAAGTATATTGATTTATTCAAAACAGAAGCAAATAGATTTTTTGACAACTATAAAAAATATTTAACTACGAAAACGTCTGAAGCAGATAAAATAGGCCTTGTCGATACAATAACATGTGAATTTTCATCTCAAAAGCTTATTCAAAGTTCATTGAAAAATACACTAAAAGGGATTTATTGGGGCATTTTAACTTCGCCGATTCAAGGAATGTTTGAAACAACGACCTTTACAAAGAGTGAAGCAACAACACAGACGAACAGAGAAGTTTTTACTGCTAATTGGAATTTTATTGAATTTTTAATAACATCTCCAGAATATCCGATTAAGAATATATCTTCTGATGGAAAGCCGATATATGATAAAAATCCATCTGAAAACGAAATATTAAGAAGTACAATATATCCAAAGATAGCTGATTCGGCAATTGATTTTGCAAATGAGGTGAACGCATTCTTCCATGGAAAAGATATTTTCTTTGATGCTTCAGATTTAATTACATGGATTAACTTATTTGTTGATTATCCGACATCACAAGATATTCGTCAAATGTCAAAAATTAATCATCCGATAGATAGCAATCATTCGGTATTTGTTCCTTTATTTTGCTGTCGAATATCGTTTAAAGATTTTATCAGTCAGCCTAAAAAGATGCTTAAAGTAATAAAAAAGTCCTTATGGAAAACAAAAAAACAAGCTTTTTTAATCAATCTGCTTCATCCGATTAGTTTTCATATGCGCGGATTAAAAAAAATAAAATTGGTTTTATTGCCAAGGCTTACAAAACAGTATTTTGTTATGGGAATAACTTTTTCAGAAAAGTGGTTTTATAAAATAATTATTGGAAATGATAGAAAATAAAGAGGTTTTTAATGAAAAAAGACAAGCTTTTATTAGATAGAATAAAAAAAGACATTAAAAAGGCAAAGGTAGTATCATTCGATATATTTGATACTCTATTGCTTCGTCCATATGTAAAACCTACGGATTTATTTTTACATATGGAAAAGGCTCTTAATCGTCCAGGTTTTGCAGAAGAAAGAAAAGATGCAGAACGTCGAGCAAGAATTCGTCACAAAGAATTAGAAGATATCACATTTGATATGATTTATGAAGAAATCGATGATGAATTTAAGGACTTAAAACAAAAAGAAATGGATTGGGAAGAAATGGTTCTTCGAGCCAATCCGGAACTAAAACAAGTTTACGATTATGCAAAAGAGTTAGGGAAAAAGATAGTTATAGCTTCTGATATGTATCTGCCAACGGAATTTATTGCAAAAATTCTTCGTAAAAACGGTTTTGATGGCTGGGATAAATTGTATGTATCTGGTAATTTAGGAAAAAGTAAAGGAAAAAGAAGCCTTTTCAGACACATGTTGAATGAAATAAAACATTCAGGAAAACAATGTTTACACATAGGCGATCATAAAGTTTCTGATAAACAAATTCCAGACGAAGAAGGATTAAAAACGATTTTATATGAAAAAGTTTTAAATCTGTATTTAAAAAAAAATATCAAGGCTCAAATTTTATTAGAAAAATATCCTTCTGATTTAGAAGTTTCAGTTTTAATTATGATACTGGCTCTTCACTGGCAAAAAAATAAAAAAGAAAACTTTTTTACTCGTATTGCTTACGAGTACGGCGGTCCTATGTGCTATGCATATATGCGTTGGGTTGAACAAGAAGTTTTGAAAGAAGGTATAGAAACACTTCTTTTTATTGCACGAGATGGATATTCATTAAAAAAGATTTTTGATAATTTTGAACATTCAAATATCCAAACATTCTATGTTTATGCACCAAGAAAACTTGCAATCAATTGCAAAAATAATGAAAAAGACTTTTTGGAATATAAAAAATACATTGAACGCTTGAATATTCAAGGAAAAAATATTGCAATAGTAGATACTATAACAGAAAATTTTTCTGCGCAAAGTTTATTAATCAAAACTTTAGCAGATAAAAACATAAAAGGATTCTACTGGAATATCGTTTCATCAAAGAATTCTAACGATCTAAATTATAAAAAGAAACAATGGGGGGAACGATCAAATCATTCCAGAATTTTATGCTGGGATTTCATCGAATATATGATGACATCACCAGAAGCACCAATATTAAAAATAGAAAATTTAAAAGTTTTACATAAAAAAGATATTACAAAAGAAGAGATCAAGAGGCAGAAACTATATCCTAAAATATCCAACTCTATTATTCAATTTCAATCTGATATAAAATTTTTTAACTCTTTTTCTTATTCACTTATAAAAGAATGGACAAATTTATTATTTTCTAATGCCAATAAGAAAGAAAAAAACAGCATTTCAAAAATACGATGTGCTTACGATTCGAATCATAAAAATTATAGAAGTATGTATTCTTTTCCTAAAATAAATAAGGGAAAAAAATACCTTACAATACTCAATATACCTCTTTTGAAAATAAAGGAGAAGACATTTTATTCATCAAAATACAAAACAATGTTAATAAAAAAGAAAATCAAAATCATCGGCATTCCTTTATTAAAAGTAGAAAAAGCAAATTGGTTTTATAAAATATATTTTTGTAGAATCAAGTTATTATCCTACAAAAAAAACAACGATAAGAAAAAAATTAGTTTTTTAGGAATTCCTCTGATTAAAATAACAGGCTTTAAATTAGATCAAAAAGCGGAGAATTTAAACATTGAATTGAAGCAATTTATTAAAAATAATTCATCAGAAATGATAAAACAAATAAATCGCTTAATTGAAAAAAAATTATCCACATTTCATCTTCATCAAAAGACTTTTTTGAAGTTCAAAGGTATTAACAGAGGTAAAGATGTCGTTATTGTTGCCACAGGTCCTACTCTATCTAAATTTAAACAAATTAAAGAAGCCATATATATCGGAGTCAATAGAGCATATCAATTTACAGATGTGCATTTTAATTATTACTTTATTCAAGATTTTTCTGGAGAAACACCTAATTATATAGATGATGTGTATCGGTATAGAAATTGTATTAAATTTATAGGATTAACCGCAGAAGACTCCGATCCAAGAAAAACAATACCGGAAAAATATTCTTTAGGAAATGATATTTATCGGTATAGAACTGATTGGGAAAATATTGAAAACTTTAAAACAAAGTTCTCTTATGATTTGAGTACGACAGCTCTCGGATGTGGAGGAACAGTAGTTCTTCCAGCTCTTCAATTTGCCCTATACACACAGCCAAAGCGAATATATCTTGTTGGTGTTGATACATCAAATTCTGGATACTTTAATAGTAAAACCAAAAATATTTTATTTCCGGAATTATTAAAACAACGTTATATCGAGTTAAAAAATTTTGCAGAACAATACTATCCAGATATAGAAATTATTTCAATAAATCCTGTTGGTTTAAAGGGAATATTCAAAGATGTTTATACGGAAACTCCTTCAAATGAAATTTAAAATTATTTGTATTTTTTATATACAAAGAAAAGAACTTTTTGATTTTCGATCTTGACGGAAAAGGAATGGCCAGACAGGATATGTTTATAAAACGGCAGGAAACTGCGGATAAACACAAACTGAAGGGCTTTTTTATGACACTAAATACAACTCAAAATTCCACAATTAAATCAACTGAACTGGAAAACATTATGTCCTATTGCTATGGGACTGAGAACTATTATAAAATACCTCAATACTCATTCAAATACACTGATGGAGCAAAGACTTTCTGTGAAAAGGCTGATGCTTATTGGTTGCTGGATATTGTGGCGAGTATCTCTCGTCATTACAAACAAATGCATGAGGACTTCATCATTATAGACCTTATCGTTGGCGAAGACAATAAAGCAACCATAACTTTTGAAGACACAAAAGGTATTTTCTTCAAACAAGACATTCCCTTTACAGATTGCCCAAAAGGTCTTTGGAAATTCTATTTTGACAACAATGTCTTTTTTTGGAACGGAGAGTATTAAAATGAACAAAGAACAAATCAAAGAAACTATTTTAGGCAAACCCGATTGTAGGAAGGAAGAAACACCTTTATGTCAGTTTGCAACATTTAAACCGGATATGGAGATGGTAGAAGTCTTGCTTAAAGGTGCAGACATTCAAAAAGCATTTAACAATCAACCTTTGGCGTGGGTTTTGCAGTTTTGCGAACCGAATTGGGACAAGATGCTAACTCTGTTATTTAAATACAAATACTATGCTTTACACTTGGATAAAGAACAAGAGTTTAGAGACTTGCTTGAACTGCTGAGAAAGGTCAATAAGGAAACTGTTTTTTATGTTTTAAAGACGATGAAGAAACATAACTTCGTCTTAAGCATAGAACAATTCATTCTGATAAAAGAGAAAAGATATGAAAGTGTGTTTCAAATATTGGAAAAGGTTTTTGAATGGGACAAAGAATATTCCTCTTTAGTTTCTCCAATGAATGAACTGACAGTCAGCATATTGACGATGGATTATGACAGAGCCAAAGAACTCATTAAAGAAGGAGAGGATATCAACGAACCATATAATAAACTGGGATGGACACCGTTTCACTTAATGGTTTCTAAATATCATTCTCTGGAAGTTGTGGAAGAGTTTATCAAACTGGGAGGTGATGTTAATAAACCGACAAAGAAAGGCAGAACGCCTGTTATGATGTCTTACCATGACAGAGATAAACCAGATGTTTTAGAACTGCTACTGCGTTATGGTGCAGACCCAAATGTAAAAGATAAAGCCGGTTATACTGCTTTACAAAGATTATTGCGTTATCCTAAACAAACACACAAAGAACCCTTTATAAAGATATTAAAGGACTATGGTGCTGTTTAAGAATACAGGGAATAAATATCTTTAAGGAAGTATTGTTCAAGAAGGTAAAAATGGACAAGTTAGTCATACGTGTCGCAGAACAAAATTTAAGTAAAATAAAAGAACTGGTAAAGCAAGGATATGATTTAAACGCTCCTTATAATGAGCATGGATTTACACCATTTACTTTGGCTGTTGCTCAGAAGTTTCAAGTATCTTTTATAAATGAATTGATTAAACTGGGTGGTGATATCAATCAACCCATCAAAGATGGAAGAACACCGATTATGCTGTCTTGTCTATCCAGAAAATACCCCAATGTTTTAAAACTACTTATTCAATATGGAGCAGATGTAAATGCTCAGGACAAGAATGGATATACTGCCCTGATGCAGGTTTTAAGACTCAATAACCTCTCTGAGAAAAAAGCATTCATAAAGACCTTAATAGACAATGGAGCAGACTTAACCAAATTAAAAAACATTCAAGGCAAAACGGCTTTGGATATTATGATTGAAAGGATTTAATTCCGTATTTTAATCAAAATCATATTTTTTGAAATAAATAAAAGTATGAGTATAAGAAGTGTATTAAATAATTTAGATTTAATTTTATCCAAGAAAGATATGATTATAAAAAGGCATGATATCGGTTCTATCATCATCAAAGAAGCAGGAATTTGTGGAAGTAATCATATTCCCTTTACTTTGGAAAATTTGGTCAGACTTTGGACAGAAGATACTCGTTGGACAATATCCAAGAATGAAGACACAATATACCTTTATAAAATCAAAACAAAAAACAACAAATTTAACATTTTAGGTTTTGGGTGGAGCAAATGTCTTCAAAAACCGATTACCTTACAAAATCTTTCATACAACCAATTGTTCAAAGATGCTATAAAGGTCGGAGTTCATCTACCTAACTCCACCGTCCATATAGATGATGCTATTGAAGTGTTAAGAGATAATAGTTAGTCTTCTTTTTCTTCTTCATTCATTTCATACTTTTTACGAAGTTCTTTTAATTTTACCCAATCTTTTGCTTTAAATGCATTTAAGGCATCTACCGGATATTGAATATCTTTTCCTTTCCCGATAAAAGGTAAAGCCTCTCTTGTAATTTGTTCTTTGTCTTTTGCCCGCTTCTTTGCCAGATAATTTACTGATTTACCCAAAAAGTATGCGGCATATTCTGTTTTTAACAAACCAGATTGAAGTGCGATGTTATAAGCGTCTAAATCAATTTTAATATCTTTAATGCTTTTTAGCTGAAGTCCAAGATTTTCAATTTCTTTTTCAAATCCTGAGTTTTTTAATGCTTTTGCAAAGATTGATTGCATCTTTATACTTTCTTTACTTCGTGGATTAGAAAATGCAATATTCTTAAATTTACACAATCCTCTAAAAGTTACTTTATCAAAGTTAAATTCATTAAAAAATGAAATGTTCTTAAATACAACACTCGTTCCCATATTTGCATTTTCTGCATCAAAACTTCCGAAGAATTGATTGTTCGTTAAATGGATGAACCCCCCCATATAAAAAAGTGAATTTTTTAAAATCAAAATACTATTTTTCTCAAAAAAACAATTTTGAATATCAACTCGGTGTCCTGTTTTGATTCCTTCTAAATTCAACAGTGCTTCAAACTTACAATATGTAAATTCGAGAGATATTGGGATGCTCCCTGTAATAGAAAAATCTCTTAAAAATATACAATTTGAAAATATGGCTCGATGACACAAATCTTTTATAGAAAAAGGTGTTCTAAACTCACAATTAATGAAATAAATATTTTTACCAATACGTCTATCATCCTTTGAATTACGTTTCGTATAAGCTAATAATTCTGTTATTAAATCGACATCTTCTATGGAAAACGATTTTCCTTCAAACACAATTGTATAAAAAGTCCCATATTCGCTATTTTGTGTCAATATGGTCAGACCGTTAAAAATTTCTTTTATCCTAACCTTATCTTTAACTTCTTCCAACATTATTTCAAAGAATTTCTCTTTGCTAATTTCAAGTGGTTCATAATGAAATTTTGTAATGTTTATTTTTTCCTCTAAGTCAGATTTAAATTTCTTAATTACTTCATCATACATGGGACACCTCTTTTATAGAGGTATCATATCACAAATTATCCCAAAAGTCCAGATGATTCAAAAATGTTAAAAAAACTATATTTTTTAACATTATCTCTAAAAGCATTGATTTTATTGGGGTTTTTAAAAGTGCTGTTTTGACCCAAAATCCAAAATGTTAAACAAAGTTATGATTTCTTACTTTTTTTAACATTTTATGCATTTTTTTGCGGACAAAAGATAAAAAGTACGGCAGGATGTATTTAGGTAATAAAAATAGAAAGGAATACACATGATAAACCAAGTTTATATTGACGATAAAAAAGTAAAAGACATTTTGACTTATATTTCCGGAATGAGACATGCTGAACAAATTCGAATGATGTTTCTATGTTCATTAAATGGGATGAGAAGTATTAACTTTTGTTATCTGCAAATCAAAGATGTCTATAATGATGACCTGAGTGTTAAAGATGTTATTTGTCTTGATGAAAATAAAAACAAAGGCAAGTTCGGATGTTCTTACTACTTAAATTCTCAAATGAAGAAAGAATTTAAAGAGTATTTGTCTTACCTTAAATCTCAAAATGATGAAATTACACCAGAAACATATTTGTTTACATCTCAAAAGATGAACAAGCCTTATAACAGAGTTTCTATTAGTAGACTGTTCTCAAACATCTATAAAAAGTTCAATATTCATGGGGCAAGTCATTTAGGTAGACATTTATTCGTGTCTAAATTGGTCAATAGTGGTGTGAACATCTGTTTGGTTCAAAAACTCGCCAATCACAGAAATATCGGAACGACACAAAGGTATTTTAACTACAACTCTCAGATGCTATCCAATGCCGTGGAGAGTTTAAAGATTTAGAAAGGCAAACGTCCCAAAAAGTCAATGTCTTTTAAAACCAAACGTCCACGAAAGCAGTTGTCTTATAAAACCATTCGGGCAGAAATGTTGTTGTCTTATAAAATCAAAGGTCTTTTGGCTCAGGAAGTATTTAAAATCCAAACGGGCAAAAAAGTTGTTTTGGTATCAAAAAAATTAATGGGTAAAATATCTTTGACGGGCGAATTGACGGGAAGCCCTGATGGGTAGGTAAAATTTCCTAAAAAAAGGCAAAAAAAAAGCCTTGAAAATCAAGGTCTTTAAAAAAAATGGTGCCGGCAGAGGGACTCGAACTCCCGACCTGATGATTACAAATCAACTGCTCTACCAACTGAGCTATGCCGGCACGATAAACATACTTATAATCGATTCGTTTTTTCTTTGCAAGCTTTTTTTTAAAAATTATGTAATTATTTTCTTGACAAGCTGATTTTGAAACATATAAACTTCTTATAAAGTAAATAACAAAAGGAGTTTTTTGTGGATAAAAATGCTTTAAAGTCTTTAACTCATGGGATGTACGTGATTGGTTCACATTCAACCGATGGAAGGCTCTGCGGGCTTGTAGCTGACGCGTTAATGCAAGTTGCGACCAGTCCTGAATTGATAGCTCTTTCTTTGATGAATACAGGATACACCAAATCACAGATAGAAAGTTTAAATCGTTTTTCAGTTTCTGTTTTAGGGGAAGATATTAATCCGTTTGTAATCGCAAATTTTGGTTTTCAGAGCTCAAAAAATACTGATAAATGGTCAAAAGTTGATTATGAATTAAAAAATGATTTGCCTTATTTATCCCAAGCCGTTGCGTTTTTAGAAGCCTCAATCATTGGAAAGCAAGTATTTGACAGTCATACTTTATTTATCGCAGAAGTAAAAGATGCGTGGTTTAAAAAAGATATAAAGCCGTTGACTTATGGCGAATATCATACTAAATTAAAAAGTGTTGTGTTAAATATGTTTCAAAAAAATAAAGAGGTACAAAAAATGGCAGAAAAAGAAGTTTGGGTATGCGTCGTATGTGGATATATTTATGATGGTGATGTTCCATTTGAAGAATTACCAGAAAATTGGACATGTCCATTATGTGGTGTTGGAAAAGATATGTTTGAAAAAAGAAGTGTTTAATTTTAATAGTTGAAAAATCCCTTCTAAAATTAGCAAGGGATTTTTTATAAAAAACAACTCCCAAAATGGGAGTTGTTAGGATTTTAACAGAAATATAAAAGTTTATTCACCATAAACGTCTGTGCAAATACGACTAAAAACAAAATAATTTTCAACGCGTTGTTCTTGAATCATAACGCGACGAATACGTCCATTTTGAGCTGCTTTCACAATGCCATTGTCTCCAAAAGGACCAAAGAATAAAAACGTATCAGCACAAGCTGTTCCTTTACGAATACGACCAGAACCTAAATCAACATTCTGTAAGTTAGATTCATGTAATACAGGTGTATAACGTACTGAACATGCGCTTAATCCAACCATGCTTAAAGCCAATAAACTTAATAATAATCCTTTTTTCATTTTATTTTTCCTTTCTTATTTAATTATTAAAAACTAAATCTAGCACCAATAATTGCTTCTAAACTAATAGCGCTACCTTCATTAAACAAATACTTCGCACGAAGCATTCCTTCAGCAGAAACCATATCGTTGACAGGATATGAAGCTCCTCCAGCCAAAGCAAGTCCCAAAACAGTATCTGATGCGCTGATTTCACCATACCCTGATACTTCTTCTGTTATTTCAGAGTTAAAGAAACCAATACCTCCACCGACGAATGGTACTAAAGTACCTACGTTATGAAAATCATAATATCCATTTAACATAAAATCCATTTGTGAATAATTGAAATTGATTTCAAAACCAGATTCTTTATAACTAGCTAATTCTCTTTCAAAATGATATCCAATTTCGACATCAGCTCTGAAATTATCGCCAAAATACATACCTGCTGCAGCACCAAACGCTAAACCAAATCCACTTAAATCTTCATCTCCAGTATCTAAAAAATTAATATATGAAAATCCAAGTCTTGGAGAAACATAAAAACGTTTATTATTTTCTGCCCCCCATTGATTTTGATTATTCCAAGCATATCCAGTATTCATATTTGAAGCTTGGTAATACCCCTGCGTATCATCAGGATTATAACGTTGCATTTGTCTTTGATTTTGCGGTTGTCTTGATTGTTGGTATCTTGGTTGTTGAGCTTGTTGTCCTTGATAAGAACGGTTCATAGGCTGTCCATATCCTTGATACTGACGTTGAACCGGTTGCTGATAAACGGGTCTTCCTTGTTGATAATACCCACCATTGTTCTGTGTTGCATAGTCCCAACCTTGAGCCATCGCGCCACCCATAAGTGCTACTGACATAACGGATGCTAAAAATAAAGTCTTTCTCATTTTTTTCCTTTCATAAATACAGTATTGAATAACATGATATGCATGCAATTCTTATAGTGTCATTAAAAAGTTAAAAAAGCGTAAAAAAACATTGAAAATCAAGGACTTTAAAAAGAAAAGTGCTTTCTAATTACAATCCCCCCTCTCTTGTTATAAGAAAGGCGGGATTGGGTTGTTCTATTTACTTAAAAACCGAACTTTACGCCTGCTTTGAACTTGGTGTTTGTATCGTTTTCCATAAAGTGTTGGACGTTACCATACACATTTAATTTACCAACATCATAACCAAAGCCGAAACTTGCTACGCCACGATATTCGCTGCGATTATCGTAAAGGTCGAAAGTTCCTTCCATGCCGTTCATACCCATTTTGATGTTATACGGATCTGCAAATTCACGATATACCATCAAGCCTGCGTTGAACTTCATATTACCAACGTTGCGTTTTGCATAGATACCCAAACCTGCTTCAACAGACAAGCTGTTATCTG
>SUUS01000003.1 GCA_015062395.1 Alphaproteobacteria bacterium | reverse complement strand
GTCTTCGAGTTCTAGCAGTAGTTCGTCCTCTAGTTCTTCGTCAAGTTCCAGTTCTTCTTCTTCGAGTTCGAGCAGTAGTAGTTCCAGCTCATCAAGTTCTTCTAGTAGTTCTAGTTCCTCAAGCAGTTCGTCGAGTTCTTCTTCGTCAAGTTCAAGCTCTTCTTCATCGAGCTCATCTAGCAGCTCTAGTTCGTCGAGTAGTTCATCGAGTAGTAGTTCCTCGAGTTCTTCTTCGAGCTCATCTAGTTCGTCTTCGTCGAGTAGTTCTAGTAGCAGTAGTAGTTCGTCGAGCAGTTCGTCAAGTAGCTCTTCAAGTTCTAGTAGCAGCTCCTCCTCTTCTTCAAGCTCCTCGAGTAGTAGTAGTTCGTCTAGCTCGTCATCTTCGTCGAGTTCCTCAAGTTCTAGCTCAAGCAGTAGTTCGTCCTCTGGTGGGGGTGGATGTCCTGAAGATGAACCATATAATGAAGTCGCTAAAAAGTGTTGTGCTATCGTGGAATCAACTCCATGCTTTGTACTTGTTGAAGCCCAAGAAGGTGTATGTCCAAGCTTAAACCAACTCGGTCCTGGTTCGTTGTGTGCTTACACAGCCGATACCGATGGTCAATGTGATGCAAATGGTAAATGCGAAAAATGCCAAGATATTGTCGGCTGTTTAGTCTATGGTGATGAATGTAAATGCCTGCAATGTTCAGATGAATATGCGCTTTCTAATGGCGCTTGTGCATGTAAAGATTTTGATGAAGTCGCTGCAGATTTCTGTATTGTAGGCGACACCGACAGTTATTGCAGTGAGGCTGCAGCACGTTGCAAGAGTTGTGGAGGAACATGGACCATAACACACGACTTTGGTATCTTTCAAGATGTATATACATGTGGTGGAGATAATTTCTGCAAAATCCTAAACGGTGGCAGTTGGGTTGCTAGCTCGACCACGGATGATGGTAAAATCTGGCATGGCTGTGGTGGAGATGGATATTGTAAGAAACAATATGGTGGTGGCGAATGGACGATAATTTGGAAAGTTACCGATAACCACTATGGTTGTGGTGGAAATGATTATTGCAATGCACGATATGGAACTGGAGAATGGACATCTACGGTTAAATACAGTGATGATGATTATGCTTATGGATGCGCAGGTAATTCTTGGTGTCAATCAAAATACGGCAACGCATCAACATGGAAAGCACCGTCTAAAGAAAATATGGAAGGAGGTTGTTATACAAATGGTGTTTTAGATGGAGCGCCCGACTCTTATATTAACAACTAAAAGCATAAAAAACATTCCATCAAAAAAACGGCAGAAGATGTAATTAATCGTCTTTTACTTCTTTTTACTTTTGATGTGTCCGATAAGGGCTGTTAAGGCGGCAGGGGTCATTCCAGGCAATCTGGCCGCAACACCGATACTTTCGGGAAGCGCCCGTTTTAAACGGGTCTGCATTTCTATTGAAAGTCCTCCCACTTGCGAATAATCTATATTTTCTGGAATTTTCAATGCTTCATCCTTGCGCAGAGCATCAATATCGGCTTGTTGACGATTTAAATACCCTTGATATCTGCCTTCAATACAAATTAATTCTGCGACATCTTGACGAACTTCAGATAAATGAGGAAAACTGCGAACCATTTTTTCCCAAGAAACATCAGCAAAACTTAACAATTCATACAATGAACGTCGCCCTGTATTTAAATTAATATCAAATCCTTTTTGTATCAATTCTTTAGGTGCAACAAAAGTGTTTTTCATATCCTCTAACGCTATTTCATAAGCTTTTTTCTTTGCCAAAAACAAACGAGCACGTGCTTGCCCAACAACACCTAAAGAAATCCCCATTTCAGTTAAGCGCATATCAGCGTTATCTGCACGAATACTTAAACGATATTCAGCTCGGGATGTGAACAAACGATATGGTTCATCAACCCCAAAAGTCGTAATATCGTCAATCATCACACCAATATAACTGTTAGAACGATTCAAAATCAGTTCTTTTTCGCTATCCAATGCGCGCAAACCTGCATTAATACCAGCAACGATGCCTTGCCCACCAGCTTCTTCGTACCCAGTCGTTCCATTAATCTGTCCAGCTAAAAACAGATTACGAACTTTTTTTAACTCTAACGTTCTTTTTAACTGACGAGGATCAACATAATCGTACTCAATAGCATAACCATAGCGAATAACTTTAACATTTTCCAGCCCTGGAATGGTACGCAAAAAAGCATCCTGAACATCAACAGGCAAACTGGTTGAAATGCCATTTGGATAAATCGAATCGCCATTGGCTGTTTCTGGTTCTAAAAAAATATGATGAGAATCACGCCCAGCAAAACGCTTTAATTTATCTTCAATACTGGGGCAATAACGAGGCCCAACAGACGTAATTTGCCCACTGTACATTGGCGCACGATGGAAATTAGCCTCGATAATCGCATGCGTTGCAGGAGTCGTATGTGTAATAAAACAAGGCATTTGAACTTGTTCAATCGCTTTTGTCATATATGAAAACGGCTTTGGCATTTTATCACCAGGCTCTGGAATCGTTTGGCTCCAATCAATGCTGTTTTTATCCAAACGAGCTGGTGTTCCTGTTTTTAATCGCCCAACCGTCAAGCCCATTTTCTGTAAATCTGGCGTAATGCCCGTACAAGAAATATCCCCGAAACGACCACCTATTGTTTTTTGTTCCCCTTGATGCATCAAGCCATTCAAAAAAGTCCCTGTTGTAATTACAATGGACTTACATTTTATTTCCCTGCCATCTGCCAATTTAACGCCATAAACTGCCATTTTTTCAGCATCAAACAAAATGCCTTCACAAGCAGCTTCTACAACCGTCAAATTAGGGTAAGAAAGCAAGGTTTCTTGCATAATTTGTTTATATTTATCCTTATCAGCTTGCGCTCTGGGACCTTGAACAGCAGCCCCTTTTGATAAATTCAACATTCGAAATTGCAAACCAGCTTTATCAATAACCTTTCCCATTACGCCATCTAAAGCATCGATTTCACGAACAACCGTTCCTTTTCCCAACCCACCAATTGCAGGATTGCAAGACATATCGCCAATCGTATCAATACGATGCGTAATTATAGCCGTTTTAGCCCCTACACGTGCAGCAGCTGTACATGCTTCACATCCAGCATGTCCTGCACCAACAACAACAACATCAAAATCTGTTTGCATATTTTTACCTGTTAACGATATAAAAAAACCCGCATTTTGCGGGCATTTTCAATTATTTTTTTGTGGGCTTGCCCTGACGCGCTTTATAGCGAGGGTTTGTTTTATTGATAATCAAAACACGTCCCTTACGACGAACCAACTTATTGTTCTTGTCACGTTTTAAAGCAGCCTTTAAAGAATTCAAAATTTTCATTTGTATCACCTTATATCTTATAGCTTGTCGAAACTGAATAGGAACTATACAATGTTTTTATTTATTTGTCAAGCACATTTTTTATTTATTTTCAGGATATAAATCTGGTAATTTTTTTTGTTTTTCTTTTTTCTGATGAACAAAAATAATTCCCGCAACACCTATTAACAAACCACAAACAAAGCCAAACAAAAAGTATAAAAATTTATATTCATACTGAAATTTATTTGGTAAAATAACGGAGACTACCTCTTTTTTTTCATTTACAGGTTCTTGAGTTATTTCTTCAACCGTAGCATCAGGTAAAACATTCAACGTTTTTGCTTTTAATATCGCTTGCTTTAGAGTGCCCGTTTTAACATCAAACCAATCGATGGACAAAGAAGGTAATTCAAGCTGACCACTTTTCAATGGAATAAAAACAAATGTACGCGTTTGTTCTGCAAAAAACGCACCTGTTTTATCATAACTCATATTTTTTTGAGGCGCTTCTGGATAAACTTTAAAATCTGCATTCGATGAAAAATTAATTTCAGGCAACATATCTTCTGAAACATTTTGAGCGATTAAAGAAACTTGACGTGTAATTGGTTGTCCCACTTTCACATCATCCAAAGATGACACATTTTCCTCTAAAACAACATTACTGGACGGCAACCACCACATCCCGTTTGTCTGCTCTGGACGAGCCAATACTTTAACTTGTATCGGTTTTGCACGCAACAAAACTTCTTCGTGTGGAGGCTGATAAATTGTCAACAAACCAACGCCAAAATTCATCTGTTCATTTTTAGTCCTGTAATAACCTAAAAAAGTAGAAGGCTCTAATGTAAAATCTCCTGACTTTTGTGGAAATATGATAAAATCTTGACTAATTACTTGATATAAAGAATTATCTATTGTTTCTTGAGAAATTTGATTTTTCCCGACGGCCAAAACTTGAGCATCTGCCAAAGATGGTGCAGAAAACTCACCCTCAACAATCCCAACTCTCTCGGCCAATTTAACACGATAAATAAAACCACTGCCCTCATAAATGGTTTTATTTAAAATTTCTGCCTCAATTAAAATAGATTTATTTTCAATCTTGACACTGTCTGAAGCATTCAAAACTTCTATTTTCAAACTTTGCGTTTTTTCCTTGCCCCACGAAAAAGATGGAATTGTCAAAACACCCGTTTTTTTAGGACGTAAAGTTAATACAATTTCTTGGCGCTCACGTGCTTTTCCATTCAAAAAAACAAACGATGGACTGACACTGCGAGAAACCACAACAAAGTCAGAATTAAGCGCACTTAAATCAGGCTCTGGCTTTAAAAAATCTGCAAAAAGCATTAACTGGAATGTTTGTCCTTCCTGAATGCTGACAGGATTAATTTGCGCCCGAACTGTGGCATAACATTCCGACACAAGAAAGAAAACACCGATAAATAAAAGGATTATTATTTTTTTCATTGTTGCTCCTGATACTGTTTGAATAACCGATAACGAAGAATTTGACCATTATCTGGATTGATTTTATCTAACCACTGCTGCTGTTTTTGTTGACTTTCAGAAATGTGCTGACTGGTTGAATTTTTGTCAGCTTGTTTTTCATTGTTTTCATCTGAAGGAACTAAAGTTGCTTGATTTTGCTTTTGTTCATTGCCTTGGTTTTGCTTTTGTTCATCTTCAGATGCTTCATCTTCTTGATTTTGCTGTTGTTCCGTTTCATCCCCATTTTGGGAAGAATCTTTTGTATCCTTATTTTGTTGTTCAGCATTTGCTTCGTCTTGTTGCTGTGATGGATTATCAGAATTTTGTTGAACATTCGATTTATCAGCATCTTTTTGTTCTGACTGTGAATTATTTTGTTGCCCATCTTTTGGATTATCAGATTTTTGTTCATCTGAATTTTCAGATTGAGGAGCTTCACCCCCTCCCGATTGCTGTTGTTGTGGAGGTGGTGGAGGCAATTGTTCTTTCAAATACGCTAAATTAAAGCGTGCTTTTTCATGATTTGGATTTTTTTTCAACACTTTTTCATAGGTTGCAATTGCCTGATGAATATCATTCATATGGGCGTATGTATTTGCTAAATTATACAAAGCTGAAATATCTTTATCGGCTATTTGTTCAAAGCCAACTTTAGCTGTTTCAAAATCTTTTTTTTCAAAAGCTTGAATAGCTTTTTGATGTTGATTATAAAGCACTTGATCTTCTCGCAACCAAATACTTGCATGAGCCGATGAAACATGAAAAAATAAAAGAAATGCAAATAAAACACCTTTTCGGAATAATAAACTAACTAAAACAACCAAAAGAATCAAACCATAAATACCAATGTTTTGATATTGTTGTGTTTGGTTGGCTGTTTGATTAATTTTTTCCAAAGCTGTATCGCTTAATAAACTTTTTAAATCTTTATCATCCAAAGTTGCATGTCTGTAATTTTTGCCCAAAACAGTCGGCAAATCTTTTATCCCCACTAGAACAGGTGTTTCAGCACCCCAAAAACGACCATTTTTTAACATGACAGGTTGCTTTTCATCCACCTTACCAACACCCAAAACCTTAACATCATAAGCGCTTTGACGTATCGCGTTTAAAAGTGCTTTTTCATCCGAAACCCCAGCCGTAATCAATAAAATTTTACCTTTTTCAAATCCACTTTTTTTCAATAATTGTTCTGCTTTTAAAAGAGCCGATTCTATATTTTGTCCAACGGAAGGCAAGATATTTTCCTTTAAATCTGGAATGATATTCTGAAAAACAGAATTATCAAAAGTCATCGGTAAAGCGACATACGCTTTTTCATCGGCTAACACCAAACCGATAGCCAAATCTTTTTGAATTTGCAATAAATCATACAGCTTTCGGGTCATTTGTTCTGTTGTTGCTCCATTCATCGCTGGTGACATATCCACAGCGACAACAACACCCGATTGAGCACTTAAAGCAGGCATTTGCATTTTAATAGCAGGACCAGCCAAACAAACACACCCCAAAATCCAACAAAAAACCATCAAGCGTTTATAAAATTTATTTTCTTTTCCTTCAACGCTGATTGTCAAGTACGGCAACAAATGAGCATCACACACTTTTGACCATGTATTATTTGACCATATTTTTTTAACGCCAATATAAAACAATAATGGCACAAACAAAAAAAGTAAAAAATATGGATATAAAAATGTCATTGACGAACCTGCCTTAAATAAACACCTACAAAAAATAGCAACATTGAAATAAGCAACGGTATCCAAAACAATTCTTTTGTTTGGCGCAACAGTTGCATGTCCGTTTGAACTGGTTCTATTTTATTCAGCTCATCATAAACTTTTTTCAAGTCTTCAGTTGTTTTGACTCTGAAATACTGGCCATTTGTTTGGGTAGCAATCTGTTGAAGCAAATTTTCATCCAAGTCGGGTTGAAGATTAAACGGTGCAAAGAAAAAATCATCCATTTGACGATGTTTTTCAGAGGCCATGCCAATCGTATAAACCTTTGTATTCATTTGCTTGGCTAATTGAAGAACCTGTCTGGGGTCAACACCAGCATTAGCAAAACCATCAGACAATAAAACAATAACTTTTTTATCAGCAGGAATGTCTTTCATTTGCTTTAACGCCAACAACAACCCATCCCCAATAGCCGTATAAGAACCATCAACAATAGAAAGCTCTAATTCAGATAACATTTCTTGTGCAGTTTGAATGTCTGGTGTAATGGGCGTATATAAATATGCTTGCTTTCCAAAAACCGTCATTCCAATCATATCGCCCTTTCTTTCTTGCATAAAATCAGATGCGATTGACTTTAGCGCTTGCAATCGAGAAACTCTTTTTCCATTTAATACGAAATCTCGTTCGCCCATAGAGCCTGACACATCCAAAACCAACATTAACTGTCGCCCAGATAAAGGAATATAAGAAGCTTGTTCGTACAAAACAGGTCGCATCAAGGCAACAACCAAAGCCAAGAAACCAGCGATGAAGAAAAACTTAAATGAATTTGAAAAAGAAATTTTATAAGAACCTATTTGAGCCTTAAAAACATCAAAAAAAGGAACACACAATGCATTTTGAGTTGCCTGTTGATCTAACGGTTTTGAAAAATACCGTATTAAAAAAGGCAAAAACGCAATCAAAACAGCAAAAGGCCATACAAAAGTAAAATCCATTTTTCCACCTTACTTAAATATATAGGCCTTTTTATAAAAAATGTCCAATTTTTATTATAAAAAAATACAGCCCCCATTAAAGAGGGCTGTTTTCATCATTTATAATCCGTTTTCCATAAATGCATTTACTTTTGCCATAAAACCTGCAGGATCTTGTAATGGCTCGCCTTCAATAGCTCTGGCTTCATCGTACAAAATCCAAATAGCATCATTGATTTTATCATCATCAACCTTATCAAAAACAGCTTTTCCCAGTTTTTTAATGAGCGCATGCTTTGGATTCAACTCTAATATACGTTGCGATGCAAAAGCTTGTTGCTGACCGTGTTGTTTCATCAAACGTTCCAAATGAATACTCATTTGTCCAACACCAGCCTTTAATGCAACGGGCGACTTATTTAATCTGTCCGTCATTTGAACATCATTGATATGACCGGACAAGATTTGCTTAACACGTTCAATTAGTAAGGTTTGCATTCCTTCTTCTAAACTGTCCGACGTATTTTGTTCCACATCTTGGATGTTCGAAAAGTCTTTTTCTGGATGCGTAATCGGCAAAATCTTTTTACCATCCCATTCATTAAATACTTGAGGCCAAAATTCATCAATCGGATCAGTTAAAAGCAAAACTTCAATTCCTTTAGCTGTAAAACCTTCCAAAGACGGATTGTTTTTCAATACATTTAAGTCGTCGCCTGTAATAAAGTATATATTTTCTTGTCCTTTGACCATACGAGAAATATATTCTTCTAACGTTGTCAGCCCTTCTACTTTGCTGGAATAAAAGCGACAAAGTGGTGCAATTTTTTTGATATTTTCGTGGTCTTCATAAAGACCTTCTTTAAAGACAATTCCAAAGTCTTGCCAAAACTTTTTATAATCTGACGCGTCTTTTGTTTTTTTGCTAATGGCTTCTAATAAACGTGTGACGATACCCTTTTTTATCTTTGCCAAAACAGGAGTATGTTGCAACATTTCCCGACTAACGTTTAAAGGCAATTCATTTGTATCAATAACCCCTTGAACAAAGCGTAAATAATGTGGCAATAATTCTTCCACTTCATTAGATATAAAAACACGATTAACATAAAGGTTTAAACCTCGTTTTTTATCGGGTTGAAACATATCAAAAGGAGCTTTTTGAGGAATAAATAAAAGCGCCTTATATTCAATAATTCCTTCTGCTGAATAATGCAAAGTCAGCCATGGTTCATCAAAATTATGGGTCAAAGCGCGATAAAAATCACGATATTGCTCTTCTGTCACATCAGATTTTGGACGCGCCCAAAGTGCTGACGAACTGTTTAACGTTTCTTTTTCATCTCCATTTTGCAAAATAATTGGAATGGAAATATGATCTGAATACTGTTTGACAATAAAACGCAAACGCATTGGTTCTAAAAATTCTTCGAAATTTTTTTTCAAATGTAAAACGATATTTGTTCCAACGGGTAAATTATCAGCTTCTGATATTTCAAAAGAGCCACTGCCATTACTTTTCCAAAGCCAACCTTGTTCATCACCTGCTTTACGAGAGTAAACCTCTACACTTTCAGCAACCATAAATGCAGAATAAAAACCGACACCAAATTGACCAATTAAACCCACATCTTTTTTATTATCACCCGTTAAGTGTGCTGCAAATTCAGCAGAACCAGATTTTGCGATTGTCCCCAAATTTTCAATCAAATCTTGCTTATTCATACCGATGCCATTGTCTTTAATTGACAACGTTTTTTCTTTTTTATCGGGTGTTAAAATAATTTCAAACGGACCATGCCCTTCTGTTAAACCAGGATGCGTTAAAGCGCTATAACGCAACTTATCAGCTGCATCAGAGGCATTTGAAATCAATTCACGTAAGAAAATCTCGCTGTGTGAATAAAGCGATCCCACAACAATATCTAAAACCTTACCAACTTCAGCTTGAAATTCAAATTTTTCAGTTTGTGTCATTTATTAACTCCTTTTTAATATATTTGTATGTATCATATATGGTATAAAATAAAGAAAAAATCAAGCACGAAAAAAAAAGACTTGCTATTTTCTTTTTTTTGAACTATAAAGTTTAAGTTTTCTAATTTTTAATAAGGAGTTTAAAATGCCATCAGTAGTAAATGATTCATGTATCTTGTGCAAAAGCTGTGTTGAAGTATGCCCAGTTTCTGCTTTCCATGAAGGTGATACTCAAGTTGTTGTTGACCCAGATACATGTATTGATTGTGGAATTTGTATTTCTGAATGTCCACAAGGTGCAATTGCTTCTGCAGATGATGCAGACGAAAAATGGGTTGCATTCAACGCTGAAAAAGCAAAAGAATGGCCTGTTTGTGACAAATAATTATCAAAAAGCCAACAAATTAAATTTTGTTGGCTTTTTTATTTGATTTTTGAAAAAAAATGTGCTATACATATAGTACTGTAAAAGAAGAAAAGGAAAACAAATGAGTAATGAATATCGTTTCAATCCGGGGGATTTTGTTGTGTATCCAACTCATGGTGTCGGTAAAGTGGTTGACATTACTGAATCCGAAGTTGGTGGTCAAAAACTGGAATTAATTGCAGTTAATTTTGATAAAGACAGAATGACTATGCGTATTCCGATGACAAGCGTTGGCAAAACAAATTTGCGTCCTCTGTCTTCTAAAGATATTATGGATTCTGCTTTAAAAAGCTTAAAGGGAAAAGCTAAAATCAAAAAAACTATGTGGTCTCGTCGCGCACAAGAATACGATGCAAAAATCAACTCTGGCGACCCTTGTCAAATTGCTGAAGTTGTCCGCGATTTACATAAACCTGCTGACAAAGGCGAACAGTCATACAGTGAACGTGCAAAATTTGAAGAAGCATTCAATCGTTTAGTTCATGAATACGCTGTATGCGAAAGCATATCCGTCGAAGAAGCTGGTAGTAAGATTCAAGATATTTTGCAATCTTCACATCTTTAAAATTTAAATAAAAGATTTAAAAACCCTCGTTAAAAGAGGGTTTTCTTTTTTATAAAAAATAAGCATAAAAAAAACCCGTCTTAAGAAAAACTTAAAACGGATTTTTATTTAAACAGAAGGGTTATTTTTTAACTTCTTCGAAGTCAGCATCGACAACATCATCGTCTTTTTTTGCATCGTCTGAACCAGCAGAAGCATTTGCATCAGCACCTGCTGCAGCTTGTTCTTGTTGAGCTTTGTACATTGCTTCGCCCAATTTCATTGACGCATTCATCAAAGCTTCTGTTTTGTTGTTGATTTCATCAAGATTATCGCCTTCAGAAGCTTTTTTCAATTCTTCAACAGCATTGGTAATCGCTGTTTTATCAGCTTCAGAAACTTTGTCTGCGAAATCTTTTAAATTCTTTTCAGATTGATGGATTAAAGATTCAGCTTTATTTTTCGCTTCAATCAATTCACGTTTTTTCTTATCTTCTTCTGCGTGAGCTTCTGCATCTTTAACCATACGGTCGATATCTTCATCTTTCAAACCACCCGAAGCTTGAATACGGATTGCTTGTTCTTTACCAGTTGCTTTGTCTTTTGCAGAAACATTAACAATACCGTTGGCATCGATATCGAAAGTCACTTCGATTTGAGGCATACCACGTGGTGCAGGAGGAATACCAACCAAGTCAAATTGTCCCAACAACTTATTGTCAACCGTCATTTCACGTTCGCCTTGGAAAACACGAATTGTCACAGCTGTTTGACCATCTTCTGCAGTTGAGAAAACTTGCGATTTGCGTGTTGGAATTGTTGTATTTCTGTCAATCAAACGTGTAAAGACGCCACCTAATGTTTCAATACCCAAAGAAAGTGGTGTCACATCCAACAACAAAACGTCTTTAACTTCACCTTTTAAAACACCGCCTTGAATAGCAGCACCCATTGCAACAACTTCATCAGGATTTACACCTTTATGTGGTTCTTTACCAAAGAATTTAGAAACGATTTCTTGAACTTTTGGCATACGTGTCATACCACCGACCAAGATAACTTCATCAATTTGGCTTTCTGTGACGCCAGCATCTTTTAACGCTTTACGGCAAGGTTCCAATGTTCTGTCTAATAAATCACCGACCAAGCTTTCCAATTTAGAACGAGAAATTGTCACATTCAAATGTTTTGGTCCTGTTGCATCGGCTGTAATAAACGGCAGATTAACATCTGTTGATGTTTGGCTGGACAATTCGATTTTAGCTTTTTCAGCAGCTTCTTTTAAACGTTGCAAAGCCATTTTATCTTGGCGCAAGTCAATTCCGTTTTCCTTTTTAAATTCGTCTGCCAAATAATCGATAACACGCATATCAAAGTCTTCACCACCCAAGAACGTATCACCGTTTGTAGCTTTTACTTCAAAAACGCCATCGCCAATTTCCAAAATGGAAACGTCAAAAGTACCACCACCCAAGTCATAAACAACAATTGTGCCAGACTTTTTCTTTTCCAAACCGTAAGACAAAGCAGCTGCGGTTGGTTCGTTAATAATACGCAAAACATTTAAACCAGCAATTTTACCAGCATCTTTTGTTGCTTGACGTTGAGAATCGTCAAAGTAAGCAGGCACTGTAATAATTGCATCCGTCACTTTTTCGCCCAAATAACTTTCTGCATCTTCTTTTAATTTTTGCAAAACGAAAGCCGATACTTGTGATGGAGCATATTTTTCACCACGAACTTCAACCCATGCATCACCGTTATCACCAGATACGATTTTATAAGGAACCAAGTTTTTATCTTTTTCTACGACTTTGTCATTATAACGACGTCCGATTAAACGTTTAATTGCAAACAAAGTTCCTTCTGGATTTGTGACGGCTTGACGTTTAGCAGGTTGACCGACCAAACGTTCACCTTTGTTTGTAAAAGCAACCATTGATGGCGTGGTACGAGCACCTTCTCTATTTTCAATAACCTTTGCTTCGCCACCTTCCATAATAGCAACGCAAGAGTTTGTTGTACCTAAATCTATACCTATAATTTTGCCCATTTTTTAACTCCTTCTGTAATAATTAATTCTTGGCTTGGACTAGATATAATGCGTACTATTGTATTTTTCAAGTCAAAAATTAAAAAAAGTTTGAATTTTTTTTCCTTTCCAGTTAAGATAAAACAAAAAAGAATAAAAAGGGGTTGAATATGCTGACAAATGTTGTCGTTATTTTTGAAAATTATTTACCAGAATTAATTGGTTCGCTTTTTGTAGCACACGCACTGTTTTTCTTTGGACAAAATGATAAGTTAGGAAAAAATCATTTGGTCTTTGCCTCTTTTGCTTTTTTGGTCTTGACATTCAAAGATTTATTTAATGTTATTGTTTTAAGTGGTTTTATCACGCCCTTTCATTCATCAGCATCGAATAAAATAATGCCTGCAATGCGCGCAGCAGCGTCTGCGTTATCTGCAATTTTAATGGTTGTTGGTGGTTTTGAGTATTCCAAAATTTTGGGTTGGGTTCGAAAACCGATTGCCTATCTTTTTGCGATGCTGATTTGGTATTTTTTGACATATTTAGCATTATTACCTTTTGTCAGTCGCTTTTTACCCGATATTTATTTAAGCATTGGCTTGTTGGTTTTGGCGTTATTTTTCTGTTTCACACGCTTTACATCCCAAGCATATAATTTACGTTTTTGTGGACTGCTCTTAATTGCATTATCTGGATATTATGTATTCAGAGCTGTTAAGTTAGACTTATCTTGGCCCATAGAAACAGCGTTGTATGCTTTAATGATTTTGGGAATTTACAGAACAACTATCCGACAACTGCGTAAAGAAACCCAAGAATTAACAAAAGAATTAAAACAAACAAAAGAAAAAATCCCAATGATGATTCAATCGTCTCCATTCCCGATTATTATTTCAGCACTCAAAGATGACAGATTGGTGTTGGTTAATGACAAAGCGTGTTCACTGTTTAATATCGATAAAAATAACATCAAGCAATTTCGAACAGAACAATACTTTGTTGACCCCAATGCCAGAAAAGAATTGTTGCATAAGTTAAGTATGTCACCCAGCATTGAAGGCTTTCAGGCAATTTTACGAAAACCAGGAACGCAAGAAGCCTTTTGGTTGGACATTTCGGCAACCGTTATGGATTATGAAAATGAAATTGTTTTATATTCAGCCTTTAAAGATATTACGGCACAAAAGAAACATGAGCAAGACTTGTTTGAAAAAGCCGTTTTAGACCCATTAACTGGTTGCTATAATCGTCGCCAATTCCAAGAATTAGCCTTAAAAGAAATCAGACAAGCGTGGCGTTATAATACTCAATTTTGTTTAATGATGATGGATATTGACCATTTCAAATCCGTTAACGACACACACGGTCACGCCTTTGGTGACGAAGTGTTGAAAATGATGGCGCGAGTTTGTAAGCAAACATTGCGAGAAAGCGATATTTTTGCCAGATTTGGTGGTGAAGAATTTATTGTCCTTTTAACTCAAACAGATTTAAATGGTGGCGCCATTGTTGCAGAGCGTTTACGTCAAAATATCGAAGCATGTTCTGTTCCCTTACCAACTGAAGAAATGTTTAAATTTACAGTTTCCATTGGTGTTGTTGGTTCAAATTGTTCTGATGATTTAGAAGAATTAATCAAACGTGCTGATGATGCGCTTTATTTTGCTAAAGAACATGGTCGCAACCAAGTGCGCGTCTATGGAGAAAAAGAAAATTTTGAAGAATTAAAGCAAACAGCACTAAACGAAGAAGAAACAACCTCTAATTTATCTGAAAAAATCATCGAAAAAGCAACGGAAAGTAAAGAATAACGATGCCAAAATTAAAAGCGATTGACCATCTTCATTTTTATATATTGCCTTGTGTTTTTTTGATGATAACACTGTATTTTACGTATCATTTAATCGAAGGTGAACGTGGTATATCCAGATGGTTTGCCGTCAATCAAGAATTGGTCGAGGCTGGAAAAATCTTATCTGAAACACAAAAACAAAAAGAAATGTTGGAAAAACGTGTTGCTTTGCTTTCTTCTCAACACCTTGATGCTGATATGTTGGAAGAAACCCTGCACCAAGAATTAGGTCTTATCGAAAAAGAAGAATACATTATTTTTGATTAAATTCCCATTGGCAATGACACAGTAAACGTCGTTCCTTGACGCGCAATGCTTTCAACGTCTATTTTTCCTTGATATTTTTGAATTATCTCGCTTGCAATAGCCAGCCCTAACCCCGTACCAGATTTCTGCATATTCGATTCCATACGATAAAAACGTTCGAATAAATGAGGAATTTCATCTTCTGGAATGACAGACCCTAAATTGTGAATTTTAATTAACAACGTTTGTGTTGGCATCTGGGATTGTTGCAAAGAAGTCCCCTCATCTGCGACAACATCTAACGTCACAGTAATAGATGACTTGCTTTTTCCGTATTTAATCGCATTATCAATTAAATTTTGAAAAACACGAAACAACTCTGAAGAACGCCCCTTAAATGGAGGCAATGATGCATTTTCCTTTAAAATTAACTTTTTACCTGCATAAGATGCTTTTAATTCCAAAGCCTGAAAAACAGAACGAATTAAATCTGCAATTAAAATGTTTTCTGTCGGAGCATCTGTATCCAAATCCAACTTGGACAAAGCCAGCAAATCAGAAACTAAATCTGTCATATGTGTCGTTTGTTCTGCCATAATGTTTAAAAATTTTTCTCGCGCATCCGAATCATCTTTTGCAGGACCTTGCAACGTTTCAATAAACCCAGACAAAACAGATAAAGGCGTTTTTAATTCATGGCTTGCATTTGCAAAAAACGCATTCTGACTTTTTTCAAAAATTTTAAATTTAGTAATATCATTTAATACAACGACTAATTCAGCACCATTTTTTGTCATCGCAGGCAACCAATTTATCAAAGCTTTAAAATAAAACTTTTTATTATGAACTGATGCGTGAAATTCAACCTCTTCGTGATTGGAGGTGTGTTCCAAAACACGATTAAGCGCTGTTTGAAAGTTTTTTTCAGACAAAACATCCGTTAAATGCTTAAAGATAATGCCTCCCCCCAATAATTGGCGAGCCGATAAATTAGCCCCTACAATATCGGCCGAAGAATTTAACATTAACAAAGGCTCTGGCAAGCTTTCCAAAATAGCCGTATCAGATAAAGTTTGCGCTTCTAAAACCTTATTTTTTAACAACCACCCCATTTTAATTTGATGAAAAGACTGAACAATTTTAAAAGCTTCTCTTCTGCGTTTTAAAAATTTTGGCATTTTCAAGGTTGTTCTGCCTTCAGCTTCTTGCTTTAAATAGGTAATTAATGTATCCAACTCCTTTAAAAACGGACGCGCCAACCAAAACATCAAAATAAACGTTAATAAAAAAGCAATTAAAGCTGCCAAAGGCGATATTTGTCCAAAAACCATCAACAAAAACAAAGAAATCGCAACTGGAACAGTCAAAAATAAAATTCGATTTTCAGACTGTCTGGATGGTTTAACTTTGTTCTGTTTAAGTGCTTTTTTTGTTTTATTTTTTTTCATTTTATGGTATATTCCTAATCAAAGAAGACACAAGAATAAACATACGTTAAAAAAAAGGAAAAATCAATGGAAAAAGAACAAAAAATAACCCCGATGATGGCACAATACTTTTCTGTAAAAGAAAAATATCCTGACTGCTTGCTTTTTTACAGAATGGGGGATTTTTACGAATTGTTCTTTGACGATGCAGCAAAAGCATCTGCTGCATTGGACATCGCGTTGACAAAACGGGGCAAACATCTGGGTGAAGACATCCCAATGTGTGGTGTTCCATTCCATGCATATGAATCATATTTGGCAAAGTTGGTTGATAAAGGATATAAAGTTGCTATTTGCGAACAACTGGAAACACCAGAAGAAGCAAAAAAACGTGGCTATAAAGAAACAGTCCATCGTGATGTTATTCGATTGGTGACACCAGGAACACTCACAGAAGATGTTTTATTGGATGCTAAACGTCATAACTATTTGATGGTGTGCGTTGTTGAAGGTGCTTCTGTCGGATTGGCTTGGGCAGATATGTCAACGGGCGACTTTTATACACAAGACGTAGAATTATCCAATTTAGAAAATACTTTGGCTCGATTGGAACCTGCTGAAATTATTATTGCGTCTGGTCAAAAACAAAACTTGGCACTTGAAAAAGCGCTAAAATCTTATGAAGAAAAAATCAGCCCCTTGCCCGAAGCCAGATTTGCGTACCTGAATGCAAAAGAAAAACTACAAAAAGCGTATGGTGTTCATACGATGGAATCTTTTGGTGCGTTTACCAGAGCTGAAACAATATCGGCTGGTGTTTTATTAGAATACCTTAATTTAACGCAAAAAAATGATGCCATTAATTTAAAAACGCCACAAAAACAAACTGAAAAAGAATTAATGGAAATTGATGCGTCAACCAGACGGTCGTTAGAGCTGTTTTATCCTCTGTCAGGCGAAAGAGGCGCAAAAAGCCTGTATCGTGTGATGGATAAAACAATATCCAATGCTGGGGGGCGATTGTTTGTGGAATACTTATCTTCGCCACAAACAAATGCAACCATTATTAATGAAAGATTAGATGGCGTTCAATTTTTTATCCAAGAATCTGCCAGACGCGAAAGATTAAGGGAATTATTTAAAAAACTGCCCGATATTGACAGAGCATTGTCTCGTTTGTCACTGGGTCGTGGTGGTCCCAGAGATTTAGGCGCATTAAGAGATGCTATGTTATTACTGCCTAAAATCATCAACGTCTTTTTGGTGCCAGAGCTGCCAGTGCATATTCAAAAAGCATTAAACAGTTTAGCTGACTTTTCTGATTTAGCGAACACGCTTTATAAAGCGTTGGAACCCGATTTGCCATTATTGGTTCGTGATGGGGGATTTATTACGCCATCTTATCATCCTAAATTGGAAGAATTAAAAAATTTCCGCGACGATTCAAAATCCGTTATTATTTATATGCAAAAAGATTATGCTGAAAAAGCTGAAGTTCCTAATTTAAAAATTTCATTTAACAACATATTGGGATATTTCATTGAAGTTTCAGCCAAGCATGCGATGCCATTGATTCAAAATCCAGAAAAAGGCTTTATTCACAGACAAACATTAGCCAACGTTGTTCGTTTTACAACACCTGAATTATCTGAATTAGAAACGAAATTAAGAACAGCCGGCGATAAAATGCAAGCTTTAGAAGAAGAAATCTTCCAAGAATTATTAGGTCAAATTATGTTGCGCAGCAACGATTTGCTTGCAACATCCAGAGCTTTAGCAGATTTAGATGTTTCATCTTCATTGGCACAATTGGCTGTTGAAAAAAATTATTGTAAACCCATTGTTGATAATTCTTACACTTTTGAAATTCAAAATGGACGTCATCCTGTTGTTGAAGATGCTTTACAAAAAAATCACCAAACTTTTTCATCAAATGATTGTGTATTAGATGAAGCAAATAATCTATGGCTTTTAACAGGACCAAATATGGCTGGTAAAAGCACTTTTTTAAGACAAAATGCCCTGATTGCTATTATGGCACAAATGGGTTCTTTCGTGCCAGCCTCTCAAGCGCACATTGGTATTGTCGATAAAGTTTTCTCCAGAGTAGGCGCTAGTGATGATTTAGCAAAAGGACAATCTACATTTATGGTTGAAATGGTTGAAACAGCATCTATCTTAAATCACGCAAGCAATCGCTCTTTGGTTATATTAGATGAAATTGGTCGAGGAACTGCAACATTTGATGGTTTATCAATTGCGTGGGCTGTTGTTGAATATCTGCACGACCACAATCAATGTCGCACTATTTTTGCAACTCACTATCACGAATTAACCACATTAAAAGAAAAACTTAATCGATTATCATTACATCAAATGATGATAAAAGAATGGAATAGTGAAGTTATCTTCTTACACACAGTTGGAGAGGGAGCTGTCGATAAATCTTATGGTATTCACGTAGGTAAATTGGCAGGTCTTCCAACGGTTGTTGTTAAACGCGCAGAACAAATTTTGGAAAAACTAGAAGCACAAAACACACATACAACAACGATTGTTGACAATTTACCTTTGTTTGCCTCTGTTATGCAAGAAGAAGAAAGCCATCAAACATCCAAAGCAGATGAAATGCTTCGAACAATTAATCCTGATGCATTGACCCCAAAACAAGCTTTGGATTTGTTATATGAACTTAAAAGTTTATCTGAAAATTAATCTTCATCTGACAGGGCTTGTTGTTTGCTTTGGCTTTTGCGATAATGCAAAATAAATCCAGCAAAAACAAGCGCTGCCAAAGCAAAAGACGTACTGATTCGCCCATACATAAAAGTCCCTTCTTTAAAAATGTTAAACCAGCTTTTACGTTCTAGATAAAGACTTAACGTGCGCATCCATTCTGGTGTAAAAATCAAAAAGTAAAATAACGTTATAAAATAAATCCACATAGAAAAACGTGTTGCGTTCCAAAGGTATGTTATTTTTTTATTTTGTGAAAACATCTGATGTAAAAGAGTAAAAATCATCCACATCAACGGCAAAACCAATATGGAATAAACAGAAAAGAAAACAACCATGCTACAAAAACCAAAAATTAATAACATAATAACCAGCCCTAAAAATGGACGAACTTTTTTAAAGACACTTTTAAAACTCATTTTTTAGCTCCTATTTTATTTTTTTAATAAAATCCACTGACATTTTTCATCAATTGAAGGGGCGATAAATCCTTCTTGCAAACCTTCGACCATCAAATCCAAAATATATGGATTTTTTTGATAATTTGTATGCGCAAACAAAGGATTTGCAATTTGCCCAATCCCAACATCTATTTGTGGCGTTGTCGTAATAGACACATTCGAAATAACCGGACAGAAAGCTGAATCAAAATAAGTATCAGCACTGTCTGGTTCTAAAGCATAACTCAATAAATCGTTTGGATCACTAATTGCAACGACATTTAATAACTTAAACAATCGCTGATGATAATTTTTACCTGTTGGCAAACAAAAATCATCCCGTTGTCCAACGTGCAAAGGTGCTTTTCTGCCCAATTGCAACAAAGGCAACTGATTAGCAAGCATAAAAATTATAATTTCTTTTTGACGCAACAATTCTAATGCTTTTTGAACTTTATCATTCCCTTTAGGTAAATGGGTTATTTTTTCAGCAATTTGTTGTAAAGCATCTATTGTAATACGACTACCCAAACTGTTTGTAATAAAAACAAAATTATCTTTTGATAAACCTGCTATTGCTTTTTGAGCTGTTATATTACAAAATTTTTCAACATTGTCTGGTAATTCTTCATAATCAAAATTCGTCATCCAACAAAATGATTGAAGCGAAGAATTAATCATTTTTTCGCCATCTGGTCCAAAATAAATCGTTGTATCTGGCAAAGTTGAATTCATAAAAAATTTCATCTGTGCATTCACAGCCGAACGATATGGCGCATAAGCAGACATTGTATCATAAGCTAATGCTTTTTTAATCGGCTCTGTAATACCAGACCAAGTTTGTTCATAAAAAACAACAGATTTTCCAGTATCTTTGTTCAAAAAACGATAAACATTTAAATGCCCGACAAATTGCCCCTTTTCATCAATCATTTGGATTTTTTTAGTATCAAAAGACATCGCATCCATACCCATTTTTAAAGCCAATTGATTAATAAACGGCAAGCCATAACCAGGTGTATGATGACCGATACCGTGAACAAATAAAACTTTAATGGAATCTTCTTCGGCTCTTTGCAGTCCCGAAAAGCCAGCACTTAAAATAGTGCAACCCATTTCTTCTTTCTTTTTTTCTTGAGCATCTATAAAACCTTCGACAAGACCTCGTCCAAAGCTGGAACACCCAGATAAAAAGCACAAAAACAAAGCAATTAATGCATACTTTTTCATAACGAACCTTCTTTTTTAGTTATAAGAGGATTTTAAACAAAAAGCAAGAGTTTAACTTTTCTTTTTTAAATGCGCACGAGGATGGGCTTTATTATAAACAGCCGTTAAATGGTGCGTATCAACTTCTGTATAACGCTGGGTCGCAGATAAAGATGCGTGTCCTAACAATTCTTGAACCGAACGCAAATCTGAACCAGCCTCTAATAAATGTGTTGCAAAACTGTGCCTTAATGCGTGAGGCGTCACACTTTCAGGCAATCCCAACTGTCTGCGTAAACGACGAATTTGCCGTTGAACAACACCTGGATTAATTTGTTCTCCCCTTGCTCCAATGAAAAGAGGCGAATGATTTGAAACTTCAAACGCGCGTTCTTTCAAATAAGCCGACACAGCTTTTTTGACCAATGGCAATAATGGAACTATTCTCTCTTTATTCCCCTTACCTTTAACGATTAAAACTTCTGGATTTGAATTCCAATCTGAAATGGTTAAATTTAAAGCCTCTGAAATACGCAATCCACATCCATATAAAAGCGTTAACAAAGCGACATCACGCAATCCTTGCCATTTTTCTTTTTGCGCACCATATGCAGCATGCAATAATTGCAAAGCTTCATCTTGCCCCAATGGTTTAGGTAAAGTTTTTGGAGGCCGTGCAGAACGGACCATCCCAACAGCAGTATTTTCAATATCATAATTTTTATGCAAATACTTAAAAAAATTACGAATAGCTGACATATTTCGGGACAAAGATGAACGAATAATCCCTTGCCCTGAACGGTGAACCAAAAAAGCACGAAAATCACCGACAGATAAATCTTTTAAATCTTTTAATGACAATAAATGTCCAAAATCTGCATATAAAAATTCGAAAAAGGCCTTTAAATCCAAAAAATAACTATCTGCAGTATGTTCTGATAACCGTTTTTCCATTAACAACCATTGATACCAACTATCAAAAGCTTGATATGCTTTTTTTTCTAAAAATTTTTCAAAATACTTGATGTTTTGCATGCTTTTTTATATCCTTATACCAGAATTATAGGAAAGAAAAATAAAAATGCAAAAAATTTCTGTTTTATTGCCCAATCTTTTTTCTGTCTGCACTTATTTTGCAGAAGAAAAACTACCTTGCGGAACGTTTGTTCGAGTTCCTTTTGGTAAATCAGAATTAATTGGAATTGTTTGGAATGAACCAGTAGATGACTGCTTTCCTGATGAAAAGATTAAATCCATTTTACAAGTTTTAGATATAAAACCATTAAATCAAAAAATCTGTGATTTTATTAAATGGGTATCTGAATATACTTTATCCCCTGTGGGTTTGATTTTAAAAATGGTTTTACCTGTCGATATTGACACTGTCAGTAAAAAACCAATTTTGTTTGAAAAAGCCACTTTGGCTAAAAGCGAGTTGTGTTTTTCTGCTGAACAACAAAAAGCCATCGATACAATTCGCCCCAAAATAAATAACGATTTTTCTGTCACATTGATTGATGGTGTCACAGGTTCTGGAAAAACAGCCGTTTACTTTGAAGCCATTCATCAAGCATTAAAACAAAATAAACAAGTGCTTGTTTTATTACCTGAAATAACATTAACAACGGCATGGCTTAATCGGTTTGAAAAAAGCTTTGGCTGCCTGCCTGCAGTTTGGCATAGTGGTATGACACAAAAGCAACGACGTGATACATGGCACGCAATCCATAATGGAAATGCTCAAGTTTTAGTTGGCGCTCGTTCTGCGTTATTTTTACCTTTTGAAAATTTAGGATTAATTATCGTTGACGAAGAACATGACGCTTCTTATAAACAAGAAGATGGCGTATTATATCAAGCCAGAGATATGGCTATCGTTCGTGGTCAAATAGAAAAATTACCCGTATTATTAGCATCAGCCACCCCCTCATTAGAAACTTTTTGCAATGTTCAAAGCGGTCGTTTTGATAAAGTTGTACTCACTGAACGATTTGCAGGTGCTACTTTGCCCGAAATCCAATTGGTTGATATGCGTTCGAAAAACAAAGATGAAAAAGGGTTTATTTCTGCAACACTCAAAGAAGCGTTGGCAGAAAACTTAACGTTAAAAAATCAATCGTTGTTGTTTTTAAATCGCAGAGGTTATGCGCCTATGCGTTTATGTCGTGCGTGTGGAGAAAAAATAAAATGTCCTCATTGTTCTGTATTTTTAACTGAACATCGAGGACAAAATCGTTTAATTTGTCATCAATGTGGCTATACACGCATATTAAAAGACGAATGTCCTGCTTGTGGAGAAAAAAATTGCCTGATTTCCTGTGGACCAGGAGTTGAACGTATTTACGAAGAAGCTAAAGATTTATTCCCTGATGCTAAAATTCAAATGGTGACAAGTGATACGATTAATTCTGCAAAAGAATTTGATGAATTGTGTTTAGCATTAGAAAATGGTCAAATAGACATTTTAATCGGTACACAAATGTTAGCCAAAGGCCACAACTTTCCAAACTTAACTTTAGTCGGTATTATTGATGCTGATTTTGGTTTGGTCGGAGGCGATTTGCGTGCATCCGAACGAACATTCCAATTATTGCAACAAGTTTCCGGACGTGCAGGTCGTCATGATAAAAAAGGAAAAGCATTAATTCAAACATACAGCCCTCAAAACAGCGTTATTCAAGCGCTTTTAACTGGCGATAGGCCTTTGTTTATGGAAAGCGAAATTATGGCCAGAAAAATGCTATCAATGCCTCCTTTTGGACGATTGGCGGGGATTATTATCAGTGGAAAAGATGAATTAAAAACACTGCAAATAGCAAAAAGCTTAACAAGACATGCCCCCTCCATACAAGGCGTAGAATTTTTAGGTCCTGTATCTGCTCCTATATTTCAATTACGTGGAAAATTTCGTTATCGTATTTTAGTAAAAGCAGACAAGCAAATCCCATTAAGTCGCATATTAAAAGAATGGCTAAAGCATTTTAAATGCCCATCTTCTGTAAATGTTCGCATTGATATCGACCCATATACTTTTTTGTAAAAAAGCGTTCTTTACATAAATCACGCGTAAGTTATTTGAACCTGTTTTGTTGTAATGAAATCCATACAATCACAACCCAAACCTCTAAAAAACACATCAAATAATGATAAAAGAAATAGATTTTCTTTTTATCCTTCACTCTTTTAAAAGCAATTATAGGGAGCAAGAATGGAACAAACACACAATATAACACAAACCCAACAATAGAACGATACATCACTTCAGGAGTAATGACGTTTCCCCAAATTGTCAAAATAACAATAAAACAAAGTAATAAAAAAATAGGACTATAACGAAGTGCTAAACAAACCGGATGTAACTTAACAAGTCTTCGCCATTCAAAATATTCATTTTCGCGTTTTACCCGATTCAAAAAAGGGGATTTTTTAACATCTGAATTACCTTCTTGAGCACTTTCATATCGCAAAGCCTTCATTCGTTCTTCAAATTCAACAATAGAAATTTTTCCTTCTTTTCTTAAATTTGATAATTCTTCCATTTTTTTGAAGTCCATATTATTAACCTTTCAAATAAACAACAACCATTAATACATTAAAAAAACAAACTAAATGCGAAAATAATAATAGCAGATAAAATAAAAGAGAACAACCAAATCAAACATCGTTTCTTTAATAAAGTTTCCGTTTTTTTTGAATTTTTATTTTTTATAAATGCAAAAATTAAAGGAAAAAACCAAGCGCATATCAGCAAAAAAGAAACAAAGATATAGGCATATTCAAATTCAGTGTTTTTAATTGCATCTAATATGATACCAGTCCCAACAAATCCACACATCCAGCTGAGAAAGCAAAACAGCCACCACCACGATATTTTCTTAAATAAAGCAAACCAAAAGAAGAAAAAGAAAGTAAAAAGAAAAATAAGTTGAAAAGAACATTCGGCATACCTGTTGCAATCGACAACAATATTTTTTATCCCAAAAAATTTAAACGAAAACACAAGAATAAAAAACGAAGCAAAAACAAATATATTTTTTAAAAGGTTAGTTTTCATCATAATCCTTTTCAACAGGCTAAAAATGTTTGTTTTACACAAAAAGCCCCTTCACAGGAGCTTTTTATTGGCTTCAAAGGGGGAGATTGTGCGTTTCACGCATTTCAACGCTTTTTTCAAAAGCCTTGAAACTGTCTTTCAGACATCGTGCCCTGCGGTCACCGAACTCCTTTCGTTCGACCTCCCCTCCACACAAAAAAAAGCCCCTCTCGGAGCTTTTTATTGGCGGAAAGGGGGAGATTGTGCGTTTCACGCATTTCAACGCTTTTTTCAAAAGCCTTGAAACTGTCTTTCAGACATCGTGCCCTGCGGTCACCGAACTCCTATCGTTCGACCTCCCCTCCACACAAAAAAAAGCCCCTCTCGGAGCTTTTTATTGGCGGAAAGGGGGAGATTCGAACTCCCGGTACTGACTAGCAGTACAACAGATTTCGAGTCTGCCGCATTCGACCACTCTGCCACCTTTCCAAACATGATAAATTTATACCTGACTTTTCATAAAATGTCAAATTAAAAAAGTTAAATCTTTACTCATAACGCAACAATAAACCACCATCTGGTAATCGAAAAGTTTTCAAACAAACTTTTTTATCCGAAATCAAATTCAAATCCAACAAGCTATCTTCTTCTAAAGCGTTTAATATCTTTTGACTTAATAAATCCCAAATGTCATCGCTGGAACAAAGCATACTTTTTTGACTTTGCAAAACATCTATTAACAAGGGTTCCGTTTTTAAAAAATCAGCAGTCGTGTTAAATAAAGTTTCATATGCGCTATTCCAAAGTTTTAATCGCCCCTCTTCATTAAAAACCAACAAAGCTTGTGAAAATTGATTTAAGATGCTTTGTTGATTTGCTAATTGTGTATTATATAGACGTTCCAAAGATATTTTATCCGATACATCATCAAAAGTCATAACCACCCCCCCTAATGGATAAGGAGTCATTGTTCTTTTATAAATATGTCCATCTGGCAAATACATAATATCTTCTTGCAAAGAAGATAATGTTGAAAAATTTTCCAATTCCTTATGCTTAAATTTTAAAAAGTTTCCTTCTTCTGGCAACAACCGTTTTTCACGCAACTTTTCCAAAATCCCAGCATAAGAAGGAGCTCGAACTAACCACTCTTCTGATAATTTCCACAGTTCACAAAAAGCTTTATTAAAAAATTGAACATATGCATTTGCATCAAAAATAACAATACCAGAACTTAAAGCACCCAAAACTTGGTATTGCGCTTTTAAATAGCTATCCAAACTTTCTTTTAAATTTTCTTCATTTTGAATGTCACGCGTAAAACCAACCGTAAAACGTTCCATTTCTTTTTCTTTAAAAGTCATTGGCAATTCGTATATTTGCATTAACTTTGATTTTTTATCGACAATAAAACTGCCTTTTTCAGATTTTTCCTCGCCCGATGTTTTTGCCGTCATCGCAAGCAGTTTTGCCCCCATTTTATTTTCACCTTCATAAGGTAAATATACATTCTTTTTTAACGCTTCAGCTTCATCTTTGACCTTTGCCAACTTCACATAAATTTTATTACAATAAGCTAAACTTAAATCTTGATTACGCAACCAAAAAGCAAAAGGCAAACCATCTAATGCTCGTTGAAATAATTCATCACGCAAACGATATGTTTTCAATTCATCAGAATAAATTTCATTTTGAGCCAATAAATCGGTTTCATCCCCAAACCACAGGACATCAGCCAATACTTTTCCTTCCAATGTAGAAGCTCTGATACCTTGAACATTTAAACGCAAAGAGCCTGACGCATTTGATACAGTCAAAACAAATTCTTTCCCAGTCGAAGACAGCTGAAAAACGGCTTCTTTTAACGCAATTTGACTTTCTGCAGATATTTTTTTTAACAAAATTTCAAAAGATGGATTATTTTCATAAATCCCCAATAAAACCGCTAACCTTCTGGAACAAATTTGCACGCCGTTGGGCAGAAAATAAAAATAACCACATGGCGATGTCGATAAAATCTCTGTTAATTTTTCACGCTCTGCACGCAACCGTTTTCTTTGCTTTCGAGTTCTGGTATATACGCCCAAAATCAATAAAAAGCAGAAAATTTCTAAAACGCTTAATAAAATTTGGATGTTTGCTGATGTCATTTTAAGAACTCTCCAAAATCTGACGCCTGAAAGAAAGTGCTTCAGCTAAATGTTTGGGTTTTATATCCTCGCTTAAATCCAAATCAGCAATGGTTCTGGCAACACGCAACATACGGTGATATGCTCGGGCAGACAAATTAAATTGAACAGCTGCTTGCGATATCATTTTTTCGCATTCTTCAGATAAAACGGTTATTTTTTCCAACAAAGCCCCTGACGCTTGCGCGTTGCGTATTAAGCCATATTCTTTATAGCGCTCTGAAGCAAATTCAACAGCTTTTAAAACACGCTCTGCAATCGTTGCAGAAGTTTCAGAGGCTGTAAAATTATTTTTTCTTAAATCCAATGGATTAACAGGAGCAACATTAACGAATAAATCTATTCTGTCCAAAAAAGGACCTGATAATTTTTGTTGATATTCCAAAGCGCATTTCGGTGCACGATGACATTCATGTCCTGGCATTCCTAAATATCCACACTTACAAGGATTCATCGCTGCAATTAATTGAAATTGTGCAGGATATGTCACGTGTCCATTCACTCTGGCCACAGAAACTTCCCCCGTTTCCAACGGTTGTCTTAACGCTTCCAGAGCAGCTCTGGAAAATTCGGGCAATTCATCTAAAAATAAAACACCTGTATGTGCCAAAGATATTTCACCTGGTTTAGCTTTAATCCCTCCACCTACTAAAGCAGGCATTGAAGCCGAATGATGTGGCGCACGAAATGGGCGTGAAGAAATTAATTGACCATCTTTTAACAATCCAGCAACAGAATGAATAACACTGGCTTGCAACATTTCTTGAGCCGTCATAGGAGGTAATATCGACGAAAAACGTGCCGCCAACATTGATTTACCAGAACCAGGCGCGCCAATCATTAAAACATTATGCCCACCAGCAGCCGCGATTTCCAAAGCTCTTTTTGCTTTTTCTTGACCTTTAACTTCCGAAAAATCACCTACAAAAGTTTCACGTTTGCGTTCTTGTACGGCTGGCGAATTTAATAATGTAATTCCTTTAAAATGATTAATCACATCCAGCAAAGTAGATGCAGGCAAAATATCTGGATTTGCTGACCAGGCAGCTTCAGCGCCTTGTTCAAAAGGACAAATAAATCCTAAAGAAAATGAATTAGCCGCCATTGCCCCAGGCAAAACACCAGATACAGGCGCAATTCTTCCATCCAATCCCAATTCACCCATAATAACGTAATTTTTCAGCAGCTCTTTCGGTAATACGTCCATTGCACACAACAAACCAATAGCAATAGGTAAATCAAAGTGCGACCCTTCTTTGGGCATGTCAGCTGGCGCCAAATTAACCGTAATCCGTTTAGCCGGCAAAGCAAAACCCATAGAAGATAAAGCCGCTCGGACTCGTTCTGAACTTTCCGTAACGGCTTTTTCTGCTAACCCGACGATTTTAAAGGAAGGAAGACCTGAAGTAATGTAAACTTCAACGTCCACCTTTTGTGCTTCCACGCCCCAAAATGAAACGGTTGTAATGCGTGAAAGCATAATTTATCTCCTACCAACGAGGAATAGAACTATTTTCTCTCCACTGACCAGCTGTGTTAGATGGTTGTGTTTTGACTGGCGCAACATTGACTTCTTCTTGCGCTGCATAACCAGATAAATTATTCGAACGAACATACCCTAAACGTTCATAAGATTGTAAGCAAACATCATCTGTCACAGGACAACGAACTAAATCACGTTGAACAGGATGTTGCATAATGATATAACCAACATCTACTGCATCATAAACAGCAGGTTGTGACGCTGAATTATATTTAATTGTTTCTTCAACATAAGTGCTTTGAACTGTCACTGGACGAGGTGCAACTGGTACTGGCGCTGGCATTGGAGGAACTGGCGCACGATAAGATGGCAAAGGCACACTAATAGGTGCATAATAACGACCTTGATTAATGCTTTGTTCTTTATAATCCAAAGCCTTTGAACGGTTAATAAATGCAGCTTCGCGTTCAGCCAACTTCTTTTCACGTTCATAGAGTTCTTGTTGACTTTCCAATAAGAAACGTTCCTTTTGGAATAATTCATCTTCTTTTTGTTTTAAAGCAAAATTTCCCTGTGTTTCATAAGCTGGTGCTTGCATAGCATATGGATTTGTCGCAACTGGTGCTGATACCGTTGCAGCAGCTGAAACTGAATCATAAGATTCAGCATAAGGTTCTGCATAAGCGACAGAAGCCCCTGCTGTTTGGTAATCCATCTCTGACTGATAGTAATCAGCTTCTGCCTGACGGCTATTCGCACAAGCACACAAAACAACACATGTTAAAACCAACAAAAATTTCATTTTATTTCCCCTTTAAGAGTTGATATCGAATTAACTTGATTACACTATAAAACAAAAACGACTCGATATCAAGTCTTTTTTTATAAAATTTTTGAAAATTTTTTGCTCGAGTCGTTTTTGTCAATAACCCAAATAATCACGATACGCTAATTGTTGTCGAGCGAACGCTTCTTTTGCCAATTTTTCAGCTTGCATCATTTCTTTTTCGCGTCGTTCTTGATAAACGATGTCATCCATTTTCTTACGCACTTGGTTTAATAAATCTGGACGAGGTCCCATCCCTTTTACAGAAGAAATTAAAAGGTCTGCAGTTTTTGAATTGCTCAATAAATCCTTAAAAATCGCTTTTTCCGTACTGTCCAAAACCAAATATAAATTAAGCAATAATTTAGTCGTTTTTTTATCCAACAAAACAGGAAAATCCCCAGCCAACGCAGTTAAAAAAGCTTTCATCGACTTACGTTCTTTCCAATCAGCAAACGATACTTTTATCTGTTCCCATACTTTATTCGGTTTACGTTTCACAGCCATATCCCACATTTGCTGGCGATGTTCAAATTCTTTTACCTTTGCTTTATATTTATTTTTACGAACATCAGCATTTAAACATTCTTCGCACTTGAGCAAAAACACATCAAAAACCAAAGGCTTGTCAAATAAATAACAGTGAAAAGCTTCTTTTTTTAAAAAAGGACAATAATCAGGACAACGTTCTTTTTTCATTCTCGCTCCAAAACTTTTTTTACCAAAAAAGCCAACACAGGATTTTTCTTTGTTATTATTTCATTTTGTTGTTGTGTTTTCTTCCATTGTTCAGATAAACGTGCAACGAGTTCAACATCATGTTGGCAATGTTGTTTAATATAAGCTAAAACCCTGCGCTTATCAGAAGGAACATTTCCTTCCCCTGTCCAAGAAATAGCGCCTGCTAAAATCCATTTTTTATCGTCTGGATTAAAATAAACATAGCCAACTGATGAAACTTTTTCAAAATCTATTTGATGCGCATTAACGTACATTGTATGAGAAACGTCATCTTCCCATAAGTATATTTTTTTTTGTTTTTCTTCCGTTTCAACCAAATAACGCATTTATTTATTCTCCTTTTTTAAGCATCCAACCCAACAAAATTAACGCAGGTATCATCATAAATCCCGTTGACAGAAAAAACTTTTCCCATCCCATATATTCTGCCAAATGCCCACTATACGCAGCCAAAACAGAAGTTGAAAACATTGTAAAAGACGTCAATAAAGCATATTGCGTCGCAGAATAAGCTGGCACACACAAAGAAGACAAAAAACCAACCCATACAGCACCACCCATTCCTCCAACGATATTGTCGAAAATAATAACGCCCATAAAGGCATAAACTTTCGGACCTATCACAGCCAACAGAGCAAAAGCAACAGATGTTAAAATTTCAACAAATCCCAAATACATCAGCGACTTTAAATAGCCGAACTTCAGCATCAAAGCCCCACCACAAAAAACACCAAACATTGTGATAAATGTACCGATAGTTCCTGAAACCAAAGCGATTTCATCTGGGCTAAAACCTGTTTTTAAATAAAAAGGATACGCCATTTTGCCCAAAAACGCATTGCACATTTTATAAAGCAAAATAAAACAAAGCAATATAAACCAATTTTTATGCCGACTGATAAAATTGGAAAATGGCTCTATCAACATTTGTTTCAAAGGCAAAGCAGAAGACGTTTTTTGCTTTAAGACTGGTTCTTTTATCAAAAACAACCCACAAATACCCAGTATGAACAAAACGACACTTAATTGATAACATGTTGCCCAAGAAACTCTGGAAGACAAAGCAATAACACCAGCCCCCGTTATTAACATAGCAATTCGGTAGCCTAGCTGATACGTCGAAGAGGCTTCCTTCAAAGAATCTTCGTCTAAAACATCTATTCTTAACGCATCCACAACGATGTCTTGACTGGCAGAGCAAAATGCGCATAAAAAACAAAGCGCAAACAACAAATTTGTTTGCATTGCAACATCAACCAAAGAAATGCTTAAAAGACAGGCACCTAAACAAATTTGAAACAAAACAGCCCAAGTCTTTTTTTTACCGAAACGATTGGCAAAAGGCAAAGAAAAAGTATCTATGACAGGCGACCATAAAAACTTCAGCGAATAAGGAGTCATAACCAATGCAAATAAACCAATGGTTTTTAAATCCAATCCACTTTGTGTTGCCCGAACAGCCAACGTGTTTCCGATTAAATTCAAAGGAATTCCACAAGACAGTCCCAAGAAAAAAAACGCCAAAATATCGCGTTTAAAAAATAACTTAAATACTTTTTTTAATACTGTCATCGCGTTATTGCTTCCTTTTATTTTTGTAAAGTGTAGCATAAAATCCTTTAAATAGCAATAAAATATCATTTTTATATTGTACTTTTTAAAAAAAGAGTGTAATCTGTCCAGCATACAAAAATATGTTATGGTGTTAAAATTGGTAAAGTCTGTATTTAAAATTTTTATTTGTTTTATTTTGTTGTTTGCGTTTGCAGTAAGACCTTTGCAAGCTGGCAGCATTTATGACAGACCTTATTCGTTTACTGAAAACGATATAGACAAGGAACGTTTAACCAACACAACGCTTTTATTATTTGGTACAGGTTTTGTTACGATGGGCATCCTTTATTTAATGCCGTCCAGCGTCACGAATTGGGAAGATGATGGAGAAAGCCCTTTCCGTAAATGGAGCAAAAATGTGACGGACGGTCCCGTCTGGGATAAGGACGACTTTTTCTTAAATTACGTGACACATCCTTATTCTGGAGCAATTTATTACATGGGCGCTCGTTCTGCTGGAGCGAATGGTTGGTATTCATTCTGGTATTCATTTGCATTATCGACTTTTTTCTGGGAATATGGCATTGAATCGTTTGCAGAAGTTCCATCTATCCAAGATTTAATTGTGACACCTGTTGCAGGGGCTTTGTTGGGCGAAGGTTTTTATATTGCCAAACGACATATTTTAAAGAATGATGATAAACTGCTCGGTTCAAAAGTATTGGGAAAAACAGCATTGCTTTTAATGGATCCGATGACAGAAATTAGCGATTGGTTGTGGTACGACAAACAAAAACCAATGAACGATACATTGACGTTTAATGCGTCGCCCATATATTCGTCTCGCAGTGGCGTCGGTTATAAACTGTCTTTACAATTTAACTTTTAAACTTGCTTTTTTGTATAAAAAAGGCTATGATGTTTTTCGTTATGCGCTTGTAGCTCAGCTGGATAGAGTGTCGCCCTCCGAAGGCGAAGGTCGTGAGTTCGAATCTCGCCAAGCGCACCAGCTTTCTTACTCCCCCCTAAAATTGTCAATTAACACTTTTTTAAGGAATCTTTTTTAAAATAAAAGGACAGTTAACATTATTCGGGGAGAAAAAAATGAAAAAACAATTACTCATTACAACTGTTGCATTTTTTACGGCTTTTAATCTTTCTGTAGCCGATGCGCAAATCATGTTTCCAAAAGAAGCAAACTTAAATTCCACACAAAAAACAATTCAAATTACACCAAAAGCACAAAACGCGTCAACGGTTCACTTAAGTGCGTTGAACACAGATATCCATTTTAAAGAAAACAATGCTTTTGAAACATCCGAAGGGATTAAAGGAACGCTCCGTTGCACGCAACAACAAATTCAAGACATTCCAAACTTAACAGAAGAAGAACAATATGAACGCTTTTTTAAATGTGTCGAAATCAATGAATTTTCAACAAATTTACCAGAAGAAAGTGCAGACATAGGAATAGAAAACATTTCTTTTAAGGGTGGTTTTGCCTTTCCAAATTTCACAAAAGAATCTGTTTTAACTGTCAAGCAGAACTCAGCATTTAAAAACAATCTGGCAAAAATGTATGGAGAAATTGACGACGATTTACTTGAACTAATAATGCAAAATTCAGTGGATATAAGTGAATCGCAGATTTATTTCCAACCAAATTCAAAAACAATTACAAGTAAAGCTTTTGATTTAGATGGCAATCTTCTATCAACTGGAACGATTGAAAATGCTGACTTGGAAGGTTTCTTGGCAAGTTTGACGGCTGATATGAATGAAGAGGCGCTGATTAACGCAGCAATCAAAGCTTTTGTACCAATGAAAATGACAAAGTTAGAAACCTTTTCAATAAATCAGAAAAAAGACATCGCTTTCAATGGGGAATTTTACCCTGTAGCGCTTTATTTAACGGACAATTCAAACCTGTCTTTTTACAACAGTAATGAACAAGTTGTTTCGTCTTGGTCGCAAAAAAATGGTGTTTTGTCGGTTGATTTAAAATATCCTTTAACTGGAAAAAATATGATATCGTTTAATGTGGCAACCACTTCAAACGCTTTGGAAAACGTCAAAAACCAACTGACAGCCGTACAAAGCATGGAACAAATTGCTCAAATGGCAATGTTTGTACCATTTTCATTGTTGGGGCAAGATTACATTTTGCATGATTTAAAAGTTTATGACATCAATGGCAACGTTGTTTTAAAAACAAATCAATTACGCTTTTCGCCACAAAAGCAAACACCTTATCCAACAGGAACTGTGACATTTACGCCAGCAGAGGGTGAAGAATACGACTTTACATTTGATGGAACTGAACAAATAAAAGTTTTTGATAAAAAAGAAAATAAAACTCAAACATTCCAAAATGCAGAAAGTTTCATAGGCTATCTTGCAGGATTTTCAAATCAAACATTAATGCAAAATACACTGATGGCATTGAAAAATGAAATTGAACAATTAAAACCAATAACAACGATTGAAAAAACCTATTGGGGTGGATTGATGGGATACGAAATGGCAATGGAGCGTCACGATCAACACAATTTTTTAGTTTATATCTTAAGGTGTGCAGTTGTTGCACAAACACAAGGAACAGGTACAGGACCTTTGCCAGATGATATGGACAGCTGCACAGAATTGATGATGGAGGATGATTCCTTTGGTTTTAAAGATTCCAAAGTCGTTCGTTATGATGACGGAACGGTGTTAATTGAAGTCGAAAAGTGGGCAGATGATGAAGAAGTTGCAAAACAAGTAAAAGAAAAATTGACTTCTTCTGATTCTTTGGTTGTCGATGGAAACAATATCTGGCTCGGAGATAAAGCATCTATTCAACAGAAAAGAAATCAACCAACGCCCAACAAAGTAAAAGAAAATCAGCCAACTGTAGATTTGTCTGGAAAAATTTCAAATAAGGATATTGAACAATACTTACGTGACAATCCACAAATTATAGCAAACTACCTTGCAGAACAACAACAGGCAACCCAAAAAGCAAATGAAATGAAACAGTAAAATCCCATTTTGGTTAAATAAAAAGCGCTCTGTTATCAGGGCGTTTTTTGTTTTATCTGCCCTTTATCGGCTAAAACTTGACTTTTTCCCCTTTTTATGGTATTATCGCCCCAATTTGGTTGTTTTTGAAAGGAAATATAATGTCAGATTATTGGAAAAATACTTGGGAAAAAATCGAAAGTCTCTTTTTTTTCAAAGATTGGAACGATTCTTGGGGCAACGTCAAATGGTTTCGCAACGACCCTGAACAAATCAAACAGCAAGTAGAAGAATTGATTGCAAAGGGCGCCTCCCTTAATGCAACAGACCAGTTCACTTACACGCCCTTAATTTGGGCCGCAAAAGTAAATGCTCACACAGCAGTTCAATCCTTAATTGATGCAGGTGCTGATTTGGAAAAAAAGGATTGCGAAGGATATACCCCTTTGATGTGGGCAGCCAGAAAAGGTTCTGTACAATCGCTTCAAATTCTGATTGAAAACAAAGCCAATGTCAATGCACAAAATCAAGATGGATGGACAGCTTTGATGGAAAGCGCGTGGAATGGACATCATCAAGCAGTTCAGATGTTAATTGAAAACGGTGCACTCGTCAATGCAACCAGTACAAGTGGATGGACTGCGTTGATAAAAACTGCCGAAAATGGCATTCCAGAAATTGTTCAAACGTTAATTAACGCTGGCGCTGATGTCAATATACAAGATAGATGTAGTTATTCTGCTTTAATGGAAGCAGCTGAAGCTGGACACCTTCAAATCGTCAAAGATTTAATTCAAGCTGGTAGCGATGTTAATGTCCGATATTGGAATAACGAAACACCTTTAATGAAAGTCGTTGATTTTGATAATGATGAAATTATCAAAGACATTGTAAGCGCTGGTGCTGATTTAGAATGCATTGATGAATATGGAAAAACAGCTTTAATGCATGCGTGTAAAAATGAAACGCTTCACGCCTTGCAAGCATTAATTGATGCAGGCGCAAATGTAAACACGCAAAATCAAGACGGTTGGACGGCTTTGATGAAAGCTGCACATAACGAACAAACAGATGCTCTGACAACATTGATTAAAAATGGCGCTGATGTCAATATACAAAACAACGTAGGATGGACTGCCTTAATGCATGCTGTTGAATCAGAACAAATTTTAGCTGTAAAAGCGCTTATTTTGGCCAATGCAGACTTAACCATCAAAGATAAAAACGGCTATGATGCATTCGCAGTAGCTAAATTTGAAGGAAATACAGACATCATTGAAACGTTAGAACAAGCATATGAAGAACAAGTTTTGATGAAAAGCAGAACAGGAAAACGTGAACTGATTAGACAATATAAACGAAAAGTTCAAGAACAAACGCCTTCATTTATTCAAATAAGCCAAGAAATCGATAAAAATAATGAAAAGATTCAAAGCTTATCGGCTCAATTAGCGATAACAACACCCGAGCGTCATGAATTGGCTGGAAAATTGCAACAAATGCGCAAAATACACGGTCCAAAAGCACGACAAATGGCAAAAACGGATTATGCTATCCAAGCTTTGCGTCAAAAGGTCAATGAAGGTTAATATCTTTCATTTAATTGTTTACCGAATAAAAAAACAGCCCCTGTAAAGCAAGGGCTGTTTTAAATTATTCAGCGATAATTTATTTTGCTTTCTTTTCTTCTGTCGCTGGTGTTTTTTCTTCTGCAGGCGCGTCAGCTGTTTCTTCAGCTTCAGGAACTGCTGTTTCTTCAGCTTTTTCTTCCTCCTTATTGATACCTAATGGGTCCAACAAGCTAACGTTTGCTTTTTTCTTTTCTTCATCAACGATAACTGGCAGCATAATTTCTTGGAATTTAGCTTTTAAAACATCCAAAACTTCCCCAATCGATGGAGGTGCTGCTTTACGTTTATCTTCAACCTTAACAACATGCCAACCGAAAGCCGTTTTAATTGGTTTTTCTGAAATTTGACCCACTTTAATTGCAAATGCAGCATTTGCAAAATCAGGTATCATCATTTCTTTACGGAAATATCCCAAATCACCACCAACAGCGTTTGTATCCAAAGAAACTTCTGATGCTAATTCTTCAAAATTTGCGCCACCTTTTAATTTAACGATTAAATCCTTTGCTTCTTTTTCTGTTGCAACCAAAATATGGCGCGCATGGATTTCATCTTGTGGGACATAGTTTTTAATGGCTTCCATATAAAGCGCATTTAATTTGTCTTGTGTCATACGAGCTTGAACTTCTTCAGCCAAATAAGCATTAACCAAAATTTGGTCCTTTGCATCACTGATGGCTTTTTGAATATCTGGACGGTCTTGCAGTTTTTTTGCATTCGCTGCACTTAAAAGAACTTTTTGTGTCACATAACCTTCCAACAAGTTATTGTAAACTGTTTCCATTGGCATTGTTGCCAGCTGTGGAATAGCGTTTTTAACTTTTTCCAATTCGGACATTCTGATTTCTTGTTGACCAATCATTGCGATGACTGGAGATGTATCTTTTTTCATCGCAATAGGTTTTATTTTATCAATGCCTGTTCCCGAACAACAAAATTGAGAAGCGACAACGGCACCAGCAATAACAACAGCAACACCTGCAATAATTACCTTTTGTTTTTTGGATAATTTTGCTAAAGCTTGCTTAATTGCACATGTTTTGACTTCTGTATTTTCTTTTTTCATTTTTTTACTTCCTTTCAATTTAAAACGAATCCATCAAATATGTCTATTATCTAATACTTTTAATCTGCTGACAAGTGTTTTTATTATTCCTTTTGATATATTTGGATGCAAAGTCATCATTTCATATAAATTTTCTGATGAAATGCGCAAGGCTAAAGTATCCTGAACAGCTGTCACAGTCGCATCTATTTGAGATGGACAAAGCGCAGTCATTTCTCCGAACATTTCTTGGGTTTGTGCTTCACTTAAAATTGTATCGCCATCGTGAACTTGGACAATACCAGCCAATAAAATATATAAATACTTATTCACTTCGCCTTTTTTAATGATGTCTTTTCCCTTTGGAAAGGCGATTTCTTCCGAAGCGTAAATAAAATCACTTAAAGCAGATTCAGATACATCTGCAAAAGCCGATATATTCTTTAAAACCAAAACTTTTTCTAAACTTAAGCGCATTTTATATCCTTTCACTTTAAAATGTCTGACACCATCTGGCGTATTTGAATTTTTGAATCTTTCAAGCAAATCGAAAGTGCTTTTTTCAATTTCTTTTTATCTGTAATCAGCCGTTGCAATGCCCATATAGCATTTTCACGAATAATTGGACTTTTGTCAGATAACAAACTTTCAATTTGCCCAATCAATGCAACATCTTCAACTTTGCGAACACAATTTAAAGCACAAACTTTTGTCCAAATACTGCGATAAGAACGGCTTTTTAAAATAAAATCAAATTGTTCAGTCATTGAACTTTCCAATTTTAATTTTCTGGTCGGCAATTTGCTGATGCGCTCTTCAAAAGGCATATCTTGAATAATTAAATCCAATTTATGATAGCTTTTCGGCAATAAATCATCCAAAGTACTTTGCGCCATTTGACGTTCTTGAACGGTTGATGTCGGCAACAATAACAAATGAACGGCTTGCTTCATTAAAATAGATGGTGCATAAAAATATATTTCAAGCAATAAACTATGTCGAATTTCATTAAAGTCATTGGATAAAGAACTGCACAACTGTTCAAAAGCACTTTGTGCATCATAAGTCGGAGAAATACGCAAATCTTTTATCAACAACAATGTCGTCAATGCTTGTTTAAAATCTGTTTCTATCAAAGGAATAAATGTCTTTTTAATAAACTTGTCCGATAAAATAAGAGGCATTGTTTTTAAAAATTGTAAGGTGTATAACCTTAACGGGAATTCCATATTTTTGAGTGTCCGAAGCAAAACTTTTTTAGCTTCAATATCTTCGGATGTCCACAAATAAGAAACCAATGTTTTTTGACACAAAGGCGTTCTTTCATCATCACATAAAGCCATTTCAATAAATGGATATGCCGTTGCTTCAAACATACGCAACGCTTGCAAAGCTTCTTCACGCAATTCGATTTTATTCAATGCTTTAAAAATCAACTTAATTAAGCCAGTATGTTTTAAACGTCCAGCTGCCAATATCGCTGTTTTTTGAACATTAATGTCTTCATCAAGGATTAATTTTTGAACAACTCTGAAAAAGCCCTTTAAGCCCGTATCGTATAAAATTTCAGCAGCTTGCTTTCTGTCTTTAGGATTTTTAGATGACGCCAATTCATTAACACCTTGAGACGCCATTAAAACCTCTTGCCCTCCCGTTTTTAACAACCCAATTAAAGCGCCTTTTTTCAAAATGGGGTCGTCTAGGTATAAAACGGCCTTTTCAACAGCATATTTTTCCCCCAACCCACAAAAAACAGATAATGCTTTTTGGCGAACAGCTACGCAAGAGTCTTTGTCCATCACATCTGACAGTGTCTTTTTAAACATTCGAAGGCCATTGCGCTCGATACATTCCAGAGCAAACAAACGAACTTGCTCATTTGAATGCGACAGAGCATGCCTTAAATGATTTTTCAAATTATTGACTTGAGCATCTTCTAAAATACGTAAAAAGTAAATAACTTCTTGTGGATTTGTACTGTCAACTTTATCTTCGATAAATTCTATTACTTTTGCGTTCTGTATCATCAGCCGTCCTCCACGCCAACGGAACGTTTTAAAGGCAGAAAGCAAAACTTTAGCATACTCTGCATGGCAATCAAACAAAGCTAAAACAAAAACAAATGACAAGACACATCCATAAAGTAAAACGCTTTTATCATAAGGGACATAGTAAAATAACAATCCAGTCAAAGCAAATCCAAAAGGTTGCGCAACAATCAAACGTACACCCTTTAAACGGCTTTTAAATCCATGCGATAATGGACGGGGCAACATCCGAAAATAATAACCAACACAAAAATAACAAACCAACTCCAATAAAACTTTAGCAAATAAAACAACCCAAATTAAACCAGAGGAAATCCCAAATGCACAAACCAATGGCACCAATGATAAAATAATCATTGCTGAAGTAATATTTAAAGAACGTCTAATTGTATAAAGAAGCGACATTAAAAATAAAGCACTTGCCCCCAACAAAATCCAAGAAACTGCAAAAAAGCGAATGCTTTTTTCGATATTATATCCCGCAACTTTAAATGCTTGAACACACAAACTGTAATCAACGAAAGACGTTATTGCCATAATGCAAAAAGCCAATGTGTAAATTAAATAAACCAATTTCAATTGTGTTTTTTCAAAAACGCCCCCGTTTTTCTTTAACTGCAACTCGGGCATTATTTTTTCAAAACCAGATATACGCCAAATAACTGCAATTAATAAATAAGTACTGATAATTGTTGCAATAAAAAGAGTATCAGCACCTAACAGGTTTACCCCAACATAGGCAAAAAATCCTGCGACAAAAAAGCCCAAAAATTCGCATAAAACCAAAAATAAAAAGCGTTTAGATTTTAAAGAAAGTTCGATATACCGAAAAGTAAAAGCCCAAAAACCCGTAAATACAACCAATCGGTATCCCCATTTTAACAAAAATAATGCATCAAATGCCATTAACACATGCGCGTATTTATACAAAGCAAACAAAGCACATTGAACAACAGAAAATCCGATTAAAACAGAAATAAAACCAACCCCAAACCGTCTGTCCAATTTTAAAGAAATCCAACCGCAAAGGATAAGCGCAACAGCACCTAAAATAAAACTAAAAGCTAAATCATGTTCACCAAAAGTGCCAACATAAAGACCACTGACAAAACTGTCAAATAAAACGATATTAAATGCTTGTAAAAAAGTCGCCAATCCCAACAAGCCAACGACCCACAAATGAGCCGAAGAAAAAGACAATGCATGCTCTATAAATCGTTTTAATCTGTTCATTCTTCCAAACCCAACAAACCTTTCGTGTATTGTAATGCATCAAAGGTTAATAAATCATCTATTTTTTCACCAACACCTATGTAAAAAACGGGTAATTTAAACCGATGAACCAAAGCAACCAAAATTCCCCCTTTTGCTGTTCCATCCAATTTTGTCATAATCAATCCTGTCAGTGGTGTTATTTCTGAAAAAGCTTCCACTTGACTGATAGCATTTTGCCCAACCGTTGCGTCCAGCGACAGCAAAGTTGCATGAGGCGCATCTGGATTGATTTTTTGAATCACACGAACGATTTTTTGCAATTCGGCCATCAATTCTTTTTTATTTTGCAAACGCCCTGCTGTATCGATAAACAAAACATCATCCTTATTTTTGACAGCTTGGTTATAAGCATCATATGCAGTCCCTGCAGGGTCGGCCCCCATTTTGGATGAATAAAAAGAACATCCGACACGTTTAGACCATTCGTGTAATTGTTCCACTGCGGCCATACGGAAAGTATCTGCTGCAGCCATAGAAACTTGTAATCCTTTTTCCTTTAATTGCGACGCCAATTTGCCAATCGTCGTAGTCTTTCCCGTTCCATTCACACCCACCATTAAAATAACAAACGGTTTTTGAGTGGTATCGATATAAAATTCTTTTTGACCATCAGCCATAATTAAATTGATTTCTTTTTCCAAAATTTCCTTTGCCTCTTGAACGGTTTGAGGCTTTTGTTTTGCCATTTTAGAAACCAAATCCATACTAACTGATGCGCCCATATCAGACATAATCAAGCTTTCTTCCAAGCTTTCTAAACTGTCTTCATCCAATTTAGAAAAACGAAAAGCCAATTCCAATTTGTCAGATGTTTTTTGCAAACCCTGTTTAAACTTTTGCCACAAGCCCATTTTTATTTATTCCTTCGTTAATAACTTCAACTATTTGTCCTTCTGATACCGTCCCATCAACCAATACAGGAATGTAATGTTCATTGAACCCTTGATTATTTTTTTCAATTAAAACTTTTGATTTTTTCCCGATAAACGTTTGCATTTGAGCATTTAACAATTTGCTTCCTAATTGACGCAAAGTGCGCGCACGCTGCTTTCTGACATTCATATCAACCATTTCCAATTTTTCAGAAGGCGTCCCTGGACGCACTGAAAAAGGAAATACATGCAATAAAGTAATGTTTGCCTGTTCAACTAAATCCAATGTATTTTGGAACATTTCATCTGTTTCGGTTGGAAAACCTGCAATAAAATCAGCCCCCAAGACCAAATCTGGACGAGCAATCCGTAATTTTTGTGCTAAAGTTAAAACATCTTCCTTTCGATGGCGACGCCCCATACGTTTTAAAATTAAATCATCCCCCGCTTGAATAGATAAATGTGCATGAGGCATTAACACTTCATATTTTGAATACAAATCTATCAGTTTATCATCTATCCCAGCTGGATCCAAAGACCCCAAACGCAACCGTTTTAAATCTGGTACATTTAAAATAATTTTTTCAACCAAGTCCGAAAAACCATATGGATAGCTGGTCACATCAACGCCCGTCAAAACAATTTCACTGTATCCCTTTTGAACAAAGCTTTGAATTTGTTCGATAACTTGATTTGGTTCAACCCCTTTATTCCGGCCACGAACTTGACGGACAACACAAAAAGTGCAACTGTGATTGCATCCTTGTTGAACCTGAACAAAAGCTCTGGTTCTGCCTTCGAACTGTGAAACTAAAGGAATATCAAAAACGGCATTTTTTACATCAGACACCAAAACTTTGTCAGGACTTAAAAAAGCTTCTCGTGTTATTTTTTCACGATTACCCAAAACTCTGTCAACTTCAGGCATTTGAGCATAGGTTTCAGGATTAAATTGAGCAGCGCATCCCGTCACTATAATTTGACAATCTGGATTTTCTTTACGCAATTTTCGAATGGTTTGACGGCATTGTCTTTCCGCTTCGGCAGTCACTGCGCAAGTATTAACAACAATAACATTATCCAAATCGCCCGCAATTTGATTAATCAAAGCAGACTCATACGTATTAATCCGACACCCAAAAGTTATAATTTTCATACTTATTATTTACATTTTTTTTGCATTCTTGTCCAGCTTTTATTATAATAAAGGTATATATTTTTAATAAAGAGGTCAAAATGGAATCAAATTTACGCCCACTTTGGGCTATTGGATTAGAAAGTGATACGGCTATCAGTGGCATTGACGCAGCATTAATTCGAACAGATGGTGTTGATATATTTGAACAACCCATTAACCTGTCACGTCCGTATTCTCCATCCATGCGTGAAGCTATTATATCTGTATTGGGTGAAGAAGGTCAGCAAAATTTAAACTATTTAAAGCAAGTCGAAGATGAACTGACTGCTCACCACATTTCGATTGTTCAAGAATTACTGGATGCACAAGATATGTCCCCCAGACAAATCGATGTCATCGGATTTTCTGGTCATACTGTATTAAATCGTCCTGAACAAAAATTATCTGTTCAAATTGGAAATGCTCAAACAATGCTAGACGCTTTTGGCATCCCTGTTGTCAACCGATTTTATCAAACGGATTTATTATCTGGTGGTCAAGGCGCTCCGATATTCCCCGTTTATTATGAAGCTTTGGCACGTAAATTTGAAAAACCTGTTGTTATATTCAGTATTGGAGGTATTGCCTCTTTAACCTATATTGGACAAAATGGCGAATTAATCGCTTTTGATGTCGGTCCTGGCAATATATTGATTGATAAATGGATGCAAATGCATCTGGGCGCAGAAATGGATTTTGATGGCTTGTGGGCTCAAAAAGGACAAATTGATGAACGTTTGCTTCAAAAACTGTTAAAGCACTCGTCCATTGAAAAAGCCCCTCCTAAAGCATTAGAACGTAAAGATTTTATCCCTCTGTTAACAGATGTGGAAGGTTCGTCTCTTGCCGATGGCGCAGCAACTTTAACAGCATTAACCACAAAATCATTGGTTTTAGCATGCGAAAAATATCTGCCTGAAGAACCCAAACAATACATTATCACTGGTGGCGGCTCTTATAATCCAACAATGGTCAAGTATTTAAGACAACATTTAAAAGCTCCCGTTCAAACAGCTCAAGAAATCGGATGGGATGCGATGTGTTTAGATGCACAAAGTTTTGCATTTTTAGCTGTTCGTTCTTTGTTTGGCTTGCCCATCACATTCCCCACGACAACGGGCGTCGAATTTCCTTTATCAGGTGGTAAAATTTGGCGAAAATAACCAAGATTAAATCACATTCGACAAAAATATAAACAAAATCATTGATTTTTTCCCAAAATGATGGTATAATTACCTCCTAATGTCGTCAACAAGTCATAAACAGGAGACTTAAAATGAATCAGTGGTCATCTTATTGGGCTAGAGGGTGGAAAAAAACTTGGGGTAAAATCGATTGGAGAAAAGATTCACCCGAAGAAATCGCAGAAAAAGTAAAACTCATTTTTTCTTTAAATAATGCAAATCCTGATATAACAAGCGAATATGGGGAAACGCCTTTAATGCTTGCTGCCAGAGGTGGTTTCACTGAAGTGATTAAACTGATGGTTTCGAATGGTGCTGACGTATCAAAACAACACAAAAACGGTAAAACAGCTTTAATGGTTGCTGCCTCTGCAGGACATGCACAAGCTGTTCAAACATTAATTGATTTAGGCGCACCGATAAATACTGAAAACAACCTGAAATGGAATGCTTTAATGGAAGCAACCAATAAAGGTCATGTTCAAGTTGTCCAAGTTTTAATTGAAAATGGGGCTGAACTAAATAAAAAAGATAAAGAAGACAAAACAGCCTTAATGCTGGCAAGTGCTGCTGGTTATACACAGATTGTTCAAATGCTTATTGACGCAGGGGCTCAAATGGTCGAAGACGAAAAAATGTTTACACCGTTGATGTATGCATCTCAAAATGGGCACGTCGAAACAATGCAAACTTTAATCAACGCAGGCACAGATGTCAACGCCAAAACACATTTAGATACAACTGCTTTGATGGAAGCTGCTTACAGTAAAAACCCTCTTGCAGTCCAAACTTTGATTGATAATGGCGCCGATATCGAAGCAAAAAGTTTGGAAAATGAAACTGCATTAATGAAAGCAGCTTATTATGGTCATACAGAAACGATAAAAACCCTTATCAACGCAGGCGTAAACGTTAATGCATGCAGACAAGATGGTTGGACAGCTTTAATGATGGCGGCAGAAAATGGATGGTATGAAGCTGTTCAAACATTAATCAATGCTGGTGCTGATATTGAATCTGGATACGAATGTGGTAAAACACCGTTGATGCTTGCTGTATCCAAAAACAACCTTTCAACAGTTAAAACATTAATAAAAGCAGGCGCAAATATCAATACCAGAACCCATCAAGGAAATATCTGTTTAAATAAATTCGGTCAAACAGCTTTAATGGTTGCTGCTCAAAAAGGATATACTAAAATAGTCAATGCTTTAATTGATGCCGGTGCAATGATAGATGATACAGACGAATTTGGTAATACTGCTTTAATGATGGCATCAGAACATGGATGGCAGGAAACAGTTCAAACATTGATAAATGCAGGCGCAAATATCAACCATCAAACAAACTCTGACAACACGCCATTAATAGAAGCAGCTAAAAACGGACATGCACAAATCGTTCAAATGCTTATTAATGAAGGCGCTGATGTCAACTCAAAAACAAAAGTAAATACAACAGCTTTGATGAAAGCAGCTTGCTATGGTCACACACAAGTGGTTCAAATGCTTATCGATGCAGGGGCGAATATCAATGAACAAAACGGCAGAAAAGACACCCCTTTGATGTTAGCGCTTAATAACGAATACGCTGAAACTGCAAATGTTTTAATCAACGCAGGCGCTGATGTAAACGTAAAAGATGAAAATGGTTGCACACCTTTAATGAACGCTGTTTTTAAAAATAATCTAATCATGATAAAAACGCTGATTGATGCTGGCGCAGATGTCACAGCAACAAACAATCAGAATAAAACGGCTTTATCATATGCAAAAACACAACAAGTTGTTCAAATGTTAAAAGAAGCTGCGACAAAACAAGAAGCTGAAAAAAGCGTTGAACAAGTAAAAACGGCTGTTAAAAACAGTCCATCAACTTTAAATCAGGAAATTGAAACTGAAAAAAGCACGCCAACGCTTCAACCAGCTGATGATTTTAGAGCCGAAAAAAGAAAACGTTTAAAATACCATCAAGAACAAGCACATAAATTATCAGAAGAACTAACAACAACGACTCCAGAACGTCACGCGTTAGCAGTAAAGCTTCAACAAATACGTTTGGAATATGGTTTCAATGCAAGAAAAATTGCAAAAAATAATCGCGTTGTTTTGGCTTTGCGTCAAAAAATAAAAGAAAGTTGTAAAAGCCGTTAACAAACCTGAAAAAAAGACAACCTCTGCTTTTTTACAGCCCACCATTTCTGCATAGGCACGCAAGCTTTTTGTCAAACCAGCACGTAATTCCGTTTCATGCGTACCACCTTGTGGTGTAGGGATTGTATTACAATATGAATACTGGAATGCATCTGGCGCAAAATCAGGCCAAACAATCGCCCATTCAATATGACCTTTATCTTCTGCTAAATCAGCTTTTCCTGTAAAAAAACGAGGTGTTAATAAAGATGTTTTTTCTGTTAAAACTTAACGTCCCGAGCCCTTTTCTGCCATTTTAGTAAAAAGTTCAGCAACCGATTTAGATTCTTCGTCAAGAGCTTTGATAGCTTTTTTATATTCTTGTTGCCGTTCCTTCGATTTCAAAAAACTCTTCAAAGATTGCTTTGCATCACCCTCACCCTGAGAATCATCTTTTTCAGAGGAATTTTTTTCCTCTGGTATAGAAAACTCCATTTTATTCTGTTGTTTCATATCCAGAAGTTCTAAAATCCCACCTTTTTTTTCATCTTTTCCTAAAAAATCTGGCATCGGGTATTCTAATTGAGACGGCCCTGAATCTTTCAAGGTTGGCATCGGAGATTCAAAATTCATTTCTGGATTATATCGTTTTGCAATAAAATACAAATCGTCCATATTCAAATTATGTGTTTCAAAGAAAAATTTTATCCTCGGAAAGGCTGACATTCCATTTGGAAAAAAACCTTTTCCATTGTAAAACAGTCCAACTCGATCAAATTCGTGTTTAGCTTTGTTTATAAAAGTTTTAACTTCCTCTTCTGAAATACCTTTTTTTTTCAAATATAAAGACATTCTTTCTGTTAAAGAAGAACCTTTGTTGACCTCCGTCCAATCAAAAGAATTTTTTGGGTCAAAATCCTTTTCTTCCACACCCTTTAAGATATCATTAAGTTCTGACATTTTTTATTCCTTTTATCTTATATGATATTATTCTTTATCTTAAAAAATTTTAAGCTGAAAAAAGTTAATAATACGTAAAAAACAGAAGTTGTTTTCTTTTATCAAAAATTAAACATCCAAGTTTTCAACAAATTTAGCATGTTCTTGAATAAATTTAAAACGTTTTTCGGGGTCATTTCCCATTAATTGTTTTACGATTGACGCTGTATAAATAGCTTCTTCTGCTTCCAATTCCTTTTTAGAATCTGGAATATCCACACGCAACAAAGTACGTGTTGCAGGATTCATCGTTGTTTCTTTTAATTGAGACGGAGGCATTTCCCCCAACCCTTTAAATCGACTGATTTCTACATTTTTAGCATTTTTAAAGACGGTTTTGAGCAAACGTTCTTTTTCTTCATCATCCATCGCATAAACTGACTTATCGCCATGCGTTAAACGGAACAAGGGAGGCATTGCCAAAAATACATGTCCATTCAAAATTAATTGAGGCATTTCCTGATAAAAGAATGTCATCATCAATGAAGCAATATGCGCTCCATCCACGTCAGCATCAGTCATGATAATGATTTTATCATAGCGTAAATTTTCTTCGTTATATTTATCTCTGGTTCCACAACCCAATGCTTCAATCATATTATTGATTTCTTCATTTGCCATCATTTTGTCACGTGTTGCACTTGCCACATTCAAAATTTTACCACGCAAAGGCAAAATTGCTTGTGTTTCACGATTACGCGCTTGTTTCGCTGAACCACCAGCAGAATCCCCCTCAACAATAAAAATTTCAGTGTTTTCTGTTTGTTTATGAGAACAATCTGCCAATTTTCCAGGTAATCTTAAACGCTTTGTTGCAGAAGCTCTAGCAACTTCTTGACTTTTCTTTTTACGCTTACGTTCATCAACGCGTTCTAAAATATAATCCAACAAAACATTTGCCATTTTGGTATCTGCACTTAACCAATGGTCAAATGGGTCTTTGACAGCCCCCTCAACTAAACGAGCCGCTTCAGGAGACGCCAATTTTTCTTTTGTTTGCCCCTGAAATTGAGGATCCTTTAAAAACAATGACAACATTACGTCAGCTGTTCCAACAATATCATCTGCTGTAATTTCAGATGCTTTTTTACAGCCCACCATTTCTGCATAAGCACGCAAGCTTTTGGTCAAACCAGCACGTAATCCCGTTTCATGCGTACCACCTTGTGGTGTAGGGATTGTATTACAATATGAATACTGGAATGCATCTGGCGCAAAATCAGGCCAAACAATCGCCCATTCAATATGACCTTTATCTTCTGCTAAATCAGCTTTTCCTGTAAAAAATCGAGGCGTTAATAAAGATGTTTTTTCCGTTAAAACTTTTAAGTAATCTTCGATACCATTTGGATATTTTAAAACAACTTCTGTCGGTGTTGTATCGCCTTCTTTAATCAACTCTGGTGCACAAATAAAGCGCAACTCCACACCACGGAATAAAAATGCCTTTGTCTTAACGGCTTTAAAAACCGTTGCAGGCTTAAAAGACGTTTCAGTTCCAAAAATTTCAGTATCTGGTAAAAACGTGACGGTTGTTCCTCTACGATTAGCAACACTACCAACCATTTCAATAGGAGCCAATGGAACTCCACGACAATAAGCTTGGCGCCATAATTTCTTATCACGTGCTACTTCGACAATCATTTCAGAAGAAAGTGCATTTACAACTGACAAACCTACACCATGTAAACCACCTGAAACGGCATAAGCTTTACCACCAAATTTTCCACCTGAATGAAGCATAGTTGTAATCACTTCCAAAGCGGATTTGTCGGGATATTTAGGATGTGGATCGACTGGAATTCCTCGACCATTATCTGTCACTGAAATTTTGCCATCTGCCAACAATTCGACGGTAATGACTGAAGCATACCCTGCAACAGCTTCATCCATTGCATTATCGATAATTTCTGCAGCCAAATGATGATAAGCACGTTCATCAATTCCCCCGATATACATCCCTGGACGACGACGAACAGGCTCTAACCCTTCCAGCACTTCGATATCTTGTGCTGAATAATTTGTTTTTACTTCTGTTTTTGTATCAAATAAATCTGTCATAATAAGGCGATTATAACCATTGATTACATAAAAATCAAGCTTTTTTTACAGTTGAATTTTTAGAAATTTTATGGTATACTAACCAAATAGAACAAACAAAAAAAGGAAAAGCAAATGGCTTCTGGAAAAATACAGGAATATGCTGATTTATTAACAGGAATTGTCGTTATATTCCTTTTATTTAAAGGATGTTGTGCTGTTCGGGACAAAATAGACCCAAACGCAAACAAGCCCAGAAATAAACCTGTCCCGTCTCAAAATTATGAATTTAAGACGCCTCAACAAAGGATTATTGAACATTTCGATGGTCCCAGACGTTAAAATGCTTGAAAAAACATAAAAAATGTGGTATTATAAGCCTGTTTAACACCAATAACGGAGTATAAAATGGACGCCAAAACAGCTGCAAGAAAAATAAAAGCATATCGTATAAAAGCAAAAAAGGATTTACAAGCAACAGCCTCTTTGGGTGTTGGTATGGTTGCAAGTTCTGTCAGAGGAACACTTAATACATCCGATTTTTTATTTAAAAAATTAATGCCTATGCTTTCACCCAATTCAACGTTTATGTCAAGCGTTGACGATATGGCTGGACATTTTGGTGGAATGACTGACCACACTGTCGGTGATGAATTGTTAAAGTATATATTAAAAGCAACTATTATACTTTATGGCTTGACCAGTAAAACTTTGCGCTTTATCAACGATGGGACAGAAAAAGTTATCAAAAACGAATTTCTTTTAGCTCAAAAAGCCAACGCACGTCAAAGATAAAAATGAATAATTGGATAAATACTTGGGGAAGCGTTGATTGGATGAAAGCCCCAAAAGAATATGTTGAAAAACAAGTTGATGAATTAATTGCAAATGGTGCAGATGTCAATGCTTTTGATGAATATGGTTATACTGTTTTAATGTGGGCTGCGTATGAAGGAAAAGCTGTATTAAACCTAATCAATGCTGGCGCAAAATTAGAAGCAAAAGATAACAACGGTTGGACAGCTTTAATGATGGCGGCAGAAAAAGGTCATCTCTCTACATTCAAAACATTGATGAATGCTGGCGCGGATATTAATGCCAAAAATAAATTTGGACATACCGCTTTAACTATTGCCCAAAAAAACGGACATCCAGATATTGTTCAAACAATAAAAAAACGCCAAGAATTAATACTTAAACAATCACAACAAAAATCAAACACCAGATGCTAATAAAAAGGAGTAAAAAATGAAAATTTATACCTTCGATTCTTTTAAGCAAACTTGGGGCAAAATTGATTGGGCTTCCATTAATCAATTTAAAGTCTATATGCAAGTAAAACGAAATTTAAAAGATTTAAAAAAATGTGTAAATATACAGGATGAAAAAGGTCGAACACCATTAATGATGGCGGTTCAATCTTCATTACCATTTATAGTCAAAATGCTTGCACAAAACGAAAACATGATAAATGCAACTGACAGAAATGAAGAAACAGCTTTAATGTATGCAATTAAAAATGGGCGTGAAAACATTATTAAAATGTTGATTGATAATGGTGCAGATATTCATAAACAAAATAAATTTGGACATACCGCTTTAATGATGGCAGTTGATTTAGGTCTTACAGACACCGTTAAAATATTGCTTGACTATGGTGCACACGTTAATACAGTAGACAAAGAAGGTAATACAGCATTAATGTGGGCTGTCCAACATGACAGAACAGAAATGGTTCAAATGTTAATTAAAGCTGGCGCGGCTGTAAATATGCAAGATAATACAGGAAAAACAGCTTTGATGCTAACTTCCTACAATGAAAATAGGCATATTATCAAAAAACTTATTTTTGCTAACGCTGATATTGATATGACCGATAATATCGGCAGAAAAGCATCAGATTATACCTCTGAACCAGAGTTTTTAGAAAGATGCATACAAGATAAATTAAAATATGAAAGAATCAAAGAGTTAAAACAACGAATGACTATGCAAAACAGCACAATTCAAAAATTATCAGAAGAAATAGAAACGCCTGTTTTAGAACCACAACCAGTCAGAAAACACATTGCGTTGGATTTTTTTGATACACTTCAATATGTTTGGTCTGACATAAAACAAAAAATAAGATAAGAAAAAAAGGAGGATATTGCTTATCCTCCTTTTAATTAACTTAATCTTAACAAAAAAATAACTAATATGCAAATAGCATCTAGATTCTAAAAAGAAAGGATAACTATGATATCGTTAAAAAAGGCTTTAACTTACCCATTTCAACCCAAAACATATATTATCAGTTTTTTTTGGATGTTTTTTTATGCTATTTCTCTCACCATTCAGTTTAAGCTGATGATAAACATAGCATTTAAAAGAAACTTTCAACAATCGCTTCAACAATTTGATATTTTTAATTTCTTTGTATATTTTCTTATTTTTGCATATTTTGTCACGTTTATTTATCTATTAATCACGACAAAAAAGAAAATTTTTGAACAACCATTGCTTGTTTCCATATCTTTTTTAACAAAAAAATCTATTTTCCTTTTACCTATTTTTATTCTTTATGCATTTTGTGCTGTAATGCTTTTCAATCAAATTTCAACGGCATCAATCATATTAAAAGGCATATTTATCGCGACAATAACTTTACTTTCTTATTTGTTTTTAAGCTTTATCATCGCTTACAGCAGAAATTTTAATTTAGAATCTGTAAAAAGCTTATTTATTCCCGTTTTAAAAAACGTAAAACAAATCCTTTTATTGTCGGTATATTCGGCAATTTATATCTTTTTGGCCTATTGGATATACAGATTTTCTTCATTTATTTTTTTGAAGTTAATTCAATTCTTTATATCAAAATCTGTTTTTATAGTATTATCTTTTTATTTGCCTTTTATCATTATATTTTACACTTGGTTAGGAAAAAAAGGACGAACCTTATTTTTATCTTCTTTTATTTTAGTTATACCCAGTATAATCTTATATAACTTAATAGATTTACCTTTTTTAAAGCTCTCAAATTTATTCAACCAATTAACATTCATCATTCTAACTCAATTACTATGGTATTTATTATACACTATCTCGCTTATCATAACTTGTAGTTTTTCTTTTATAGCGCATCTATTAATGCAAGTTACATACACCACATCAATGGAAGCGTTAGAAAAAAGAAATTCAAATAATTCTATTAAAAATTTAAATGCTGAAGTATCAGAAAGATAAATAAAAAAAGAGTCGCATATTTTATACGACTCTTTATCTGATAATCGGTTAAATCAAAAGATTAATAAATAAAGTTTAAAACTTTTAACCAAAATGGGACCTTTCCCCTTTTTAAATCTGTTTTCTTTAATATATCTTTAGAACCTATACGTCCAAAAACAGCTGCATTTAAGCACCTTTTTACTAAATACTGCGCACACAACTTTTCAAAAGAATCCACAGGAAAATATTCGCTTTTTTGATTAGCTTTATTCAGCAAAGACAAAACGCTTTCGACTTGTTTTAAAATTTCTTTATCTTTAATTCGACAACGCCCTTTTGTAATATAATCGTTTAAAATACCTTTTTGAGCTTCATCCAATGTTAATCCCATAGACAAAAGCATTTCATCACGCAATAATTTTTGCTCTGCAACGATTTTTTCACGAGCCTGTTTGCTCGTCATATTCGCATGCATTCTATAATCCATTAAAACATCAGGCAAGTTTGCTAATTTAGAAACACTCATTATATCTAAATACAGCCGTCTGTCATTTGAAGATACATATTTATCAGAATAATAAATTTTGTTTTTCTTTAAAACCTCGGCTCGAATAAATGCGCTGGGGTGATGAATCATACATTTAAAAAATAAACCACTTGCAATTTCATCACTGTTGGTTGAATGAGATACAATACCTTTTTTCTTTAAATCACCAAAACGTCTGCAAGCAGAACCACAAATTCCTGTATCCAAATGTTCTTGCATATACGCTAATTGTTTTTCAAATCGGTTTGGATAGGCAATATCATCATGATCCATGACTGCTAAAAAATCACCTTGAGCCATATCGATTAACAAATTTCTGGCCTTGGCAATTCCTAAATTTTCAGGATTTTTAATGTACTTAATGCGATTGTCATTATAAGATAAAACAACATCTTCGCGTCTGTCCGTTGGGCAATCATCCATAATTAAAAATTCAAAATCTTTAACGGTTTGATTTAAAATACTGTCAATGGCTTGATGCAAATGAGCTCTATCAGTCCGATAAACAGGCATTAATACAGAAATTAATGGTTTTTGCATTTACTTTTTTTCCAAAATTTTAGGCTCTGTACTTTCGCCAAACATCCAACTGTATCCATATCCTTGTTCAACAAGCGCATCCAATTGTTTGCCCAGCTTTTTACCACGAACTTGGATATTAACCCAAAAACCGTTGTTGCGTAATTCTTCAGCTTTTTGCATAACCAAAGCAAAATCATCCGTCAAATTGTAAATCAGAACAATTTTTTTCAAATCAGCGTTCGGATTAAAAATTTCAGGATGTTCAGATAAAACATCACAAATGCGTTCAAAACCAATGGAAAAACCAACAGCTGGGACATCTTCCCCGACTTCACGCCCAACCATTTTGTCATAGCGACCACCACCACCAACAGAAGATGCATATTGACCACAAGAAATTTCAAAAACAGGACCTGTATAATACCCTTGTCCACGAACCAAAGACGGGTCAAATTCAATCAGATAACGCCCATCAGCTAGCTTATTAGAGGTATTGATAATATCAGCTAATTCATCAACTACAGTTTCATCTGACGCATAAGTTTTAGCAAATGCTAAAGTGCCAAAATCTGCATGATTTAACAAACCAACAAATTTTTCAACAGCTGATGCATCAAACCCTTTTTCCAACAATTCAGCTTTAACACCATCCAATCCGATTTTATCCATTTTATCAAAGACAATACAAACAGATGCAGATTGTTCTGGTAAAAAGCCACAAGACAAAACCATATCGTTTAACAAGGCTCTGTTATTAATACGAATTTTAAAATCTTTAAAACCGATTTTAAGCATGGCTTGAGACGTCACATAAATCAATTCTTTTTCAGCTTGAATAGATTTATCGCCCAAAATATCAATATCACATTGATAAAATTCACGCAAACGCCCTTTTTGAGGACGCTCTGCTCTGAACACTCTGTCAATATGTAAAGCTTTAAAAGGCTTGTTTAACAAATGTCTGTTGTTAGCATAATATCTGGATAAAGGAACCGTCAAATCATAACGCAACCCCATATCAGCCAAATCATTTTCAGTTTGAGCAGATTGAATATTTAACTTTTCACCCCGTTTTAAAATTTTGAAAATTAATGCTAAATTTTCGCCACCTTCGCTTTTATCCAAGCGATGAATATCTTCCATCATAGGAGCAGATATATGCGAAAATCCAAAACTTTTATACGTATCAGATATAATTTGCATCACAGCATCACGAATTTCCATTTCGGATGGTAAAAAATCTTTTGTTCCACGAACAGGATTTGAATTATTTGCCATTTTTTTAATTCCTATTTAAAATAAATTTCATACGTTATATCAGCTTTATCATTTTTAGATTTAGGTTTATTTTTCCACAATTTAAAATGAATATAGCTATTTTTTTCAAAAACTTTAAAAACTAACTCTGGTTGTTCTGGAGACCCGTTATTACATCCCCCAGGATAGCCACAACTTCCCCCTAAATGAATAAAATCTTTAAACTGATAAACGCCACTGGATACATTTTTTTTATTTTTAAATTTAATGCCCCGAACTTTATCAGCATAAACATACGATACACCAAAATCACGTGCATTCTTTCCTGTAAAACCATAAAGCATATCTGTCACATCGTAAACAACAGAAAAATGCCGTCTTGTTGTATCATATTTTAAATCATCAGGACGAGGATAATCCCCTGGACATGTTTTAATTCCATCTCTAATGGTTGCAAAAGCTTGCTCAACCCCGACCAATAAAAACGGATTATCGATAAATCGACTTTCTTCAGAAGCCCCTTCAATACTGCGTTCTCCACTTCCCCAACAATCCATGCCATCTAACCCCCACCAAGGTTTGCCATCTATGATTTGTTCAAAAACAGGTCTGTTATTTTTATATTTACCAGCATAAAAAGCTGGATATTGTTTAAGCATTTTTTTGCGAACAGATAACACATACTCTCTGTCTTGAAAGTCATACTCTCTGGGTGGATTCAATGGCAAAGAAAGCACTTTTGCAGATGCTGAAGTTGATAAAAAAAGTAAGAACAGCAATAACTTTGCCATTTTTAGTTCCTTGTCAAAGTTTTATATTTAATACGGTGAGGAATTTCAGCTTCAGCCCCCAAACGTCTGCGTTTGTCAGCTTCATATTCTTCATAATTTCCTTCGAACCAAACAACATTACTATCACCTTCAAAAGCTAAAATATGTGTAGCCAATCTGTCCAAGAACCAACGGTCATGGGATGTAATCACTGCACATCCAGCAAAATCGGCTAAAGCTTCTTCCAATGCACGCAAAGTATCGACATCCAAGTCATTTGTTGGTTCATCCAATAAAATAACATTTGCACCTTTCTTAAGCATTTTCGCCATATGAACACGATTGCGTTCACCACCAGATAACTGCCCTACTTTCTTTTGTTGGTCGCCACCTTTAAAATTAAAGGCTGCTACATAAGCACGAGATGGCATTTCACGTTTTCCCAATGTAATGATGTCTTTACCATCGGAAATTTCTTGCCAAACAGTGTTGTTATCATTCAAAGAATCTCTGCTTTGGTCAACATAGCCCAATTCAACAGTAGAACCCGTTGTTAAAGTCCCTCCATCAGGTTTTTCAGAACCCGTAATAATACGCATTAAAGTTGTTTTACCTGCCCCATTCGGACCAATAACCCCAACGATACCACCTGCTGGCAAGTTAAAATTCAAATCATCAAATAACACTTTGTCACCGAAAGCTTTTTTCAAACCTTCTGCTTTTAAAACAACATCCCCCAAGCGATTAGCCACTGGAATGATAATTTGAGCTGTTGTCGGCGCTTTTTCACCAGATTTTTTAACCAACTCTTCATAAGCGGTGATACGTGCCTTTGATTTTGCTTGACGTGCTTTAGGAGACTGTCTGATCCATTCCAATTCTTCTTTCATCATCCGTTGACGCGCATTTTCTTCACGTTCTTCTTGAGCTAAACGTTTTTCTTTTTGCTCTAACCAAGAAGAATAATTTCCTTCATAAGGAATTCCCTCCCCTCTGTCCAACTCTAAAATCCAACCAGTTACGTTATCCAAGAAATAACGATCGTGAGTCACCATAACAATTGTTCCAGGATAATCACGTAAATGATGTTGCAACCATTCAACAGATTCAGCATCCAAATGGTTTGTTGGTTCGTCTAATAACAACAAATCTGGTTTAGATAATAATAAACGACATAAAGCTACACGTCTTTTTTCACCACCAGACAATTTATCAACAGACCAATCACCAGGCGGACAACGCAAAGCATCCATAGCTATTTCCAATGTCCGTTCAATTTCCCAACCATTACAAGCATCTATTTTTTCTTGCAATTCAGCTTGCTCAGCCAACAAAGCATCCATATCACAGTCAGGATCTGCAAACTTCATATTAACTTCTTCAAAACGTTTTAATAAATCACGCACAGGCGCAACACCATCCATAACGTTTTCCAAAACGGTTTTAGTCGGGTCTAATTTTGGTTCTTGTTCCAAATAACCAACGGAAACACCTTCTGCAGCCCAAGCTTCCCCCATATAATCTTTATCAAGCCCTGCCATAATTTTTAACAGTGTAGATTTACCAGCACCATTGACACCTAAAACACCGATTTTAGCACCTGGATAAAATGAAAGCCAAATATGTTTTAAAACCTCCTTACCACCAGGCCAAGTTTTACACAAGTCTTTCATTACATAAATATATTGATATGACGCCATTTTTATATTCCTTTACTTTATTATTTTAATTGCTTGTATTATACAAAAAAAATAAAATAAAGCAAGGAATATAAATTTTTATTCCACAGGACCACCTGTTGTTAAACGTTGCATAACAACATCAATTTTATCCAAAGAATTACATTCAATCACAATTTTGCCGTTATTACCATTCCAACGAATAGAAACACCTGTTTTTAAAATGGTCGATAATTCAGCTTCCAAAGCCAAAATATCACGGTCTTTATGCGAAGAAGATGATGAGCGCCCTGCTCTGGATTTTTTTTCACCTTCAGTCATTGCAAGCTGTTCTGTTTGACGAACGCTTAAATCTTGGTCAACAACTTTTTTAACCAAAGCTTCTGGATTTTTGGCATTTAACAAAGCTCTAGCATGTCCGACAGAAATTTGCCGATTATCTAAGTAATTTTTTACAACATCAGGCAAATCCAACAAACGCAACATATTCGCAACATAGCTTCTGCTTTTACCCACAACTTTAGCTAATTCTTCTTGTGTGCGATTAAATTCATCTAAAAGACGTTGATAACCTTGAGCTTCTTCCAAAGGATTCAAATCTTGACGTTGTAAATTTTCAATTAAAGAAACTTCTAAAGTTTCCTCATCATTAAAATTTTTAATAATTACAGGCACTTGCGTCAACCCAGCAGCTTTAGAAGCGCGCCATCTGCGTTCACCTGCGATAATTTCAAAACGATTATTTGCTATTTGACGCACCAACAAAGGTTGCAAGACTCCTTTTGTTTTAATAGAAGAAATCAAATCATCCAACATATCTTGTGTAAAAACACGTCTAGGTTGAAATTTACCAGCCTGCAGTTGTTCAACTGGCAAAAAAGTAATTCCTTCAACTTCTTTTCTTTCAATCAAAGCAGAAACTTGAGTAGTTTCTTCTTCAATTTCACCCAAGATAGCACTTAAACCTTTACCTAAACCTATTCTATTTTTATTATCCATTTTTCAATAATCCTTTTTCTCTTTTTAAAAACTCTGCAGCCAAACGAATATAAGCTTGAGCGCCTGTGCATTTATAATCATAAAGCAAAACGGGTTTACCATGAGATGGCGCTTCAGGTATTCGAACATTACGCGGAATAAAAGAATCATAAACTTTTTCACCAAAGAAACGTTTAACGTCTTCCGCAACAGAATAAGATAACTTACTACGTCCATCAAACATCGTCAGCAAAATACCATGCAAGTCTAATGTTGTATTAAAGTTTTTCTTAACACGCTCAATTGTTTTAATTAAATCAGCTACACCTTCCAAAGCTAAATATTCACATTGAATTGGAACAACAACTGCATCAGATGCTGTTAAAGCATTAATTGTCAACATCCCAACAGCTGGAGGACAATCAATAAAAACATAATCATAATCTAATTCAGGTGCTTGCAAAGCATCTTTTAAAAAGAATTGAGGACGCTCTACACTAGCCAATTCAATATCCAAACCCAACAATTCGCGACAAGATGGCAAAACTGACAAATAAGGTATTTTAGTTTCTTGAACAGAGTTTTTAATTCCATCTTGTCCTGTTAAAACAGTATATGCATTTTGAGCTTTTCCTTGACGAGATAAACCCAAGCTAACAGTGGCATTACCTTGCGCATCCAAGTCCACCAACAACACTTTTTTACGCAAAGCAGATAAAGCAGTTGCTAAATTAACAGCAGTTGTTGTTTTACCTACTCCCCCTTTTTGATTAGCAATCGAAAAAACACGTGCGCTTTTTTTATTCATTATTTATCTCCATTATTTTTAAAATAGAACTCCCCTGTGTTATACTGGGCAATTTTTCAACCAGAAAACTATATTCATTAGATGCCCATGATAACTCTAAATCTGCATTTTCACCTTTTAAAAACAAACAAACAGTATCTGGCTTTAAAAAAGGTTGAACATAATGCAACAATGTTTTTGTTTCTTTCAAAGCTCTGGCAGTAATCACATCAGCTTGTAATTCAGGCATTTGTTCAATCCGACAGTTATGTATTTTTACATTTAATTGACATAAACGCGCGACCTCTTGCATAAAAGCACATTTACGTGCATCAGATTCAACTAAATGAATATGCCATTTACCCTTCCCCTCGTATTGATTTAAGATAGCCAACACTAAACCAGGAAAGCCAGCACCACTTCCTAAATCTAAAACAACTTGTTCTTGTTTACTAATCAAAGGGTAAAGCTGTGCACTATCCAATATATGTCTATCCCATATATCATTGATAGTAGAATTACTAATTAAATTAATTTTACTTTGCCATTTTTTCAAAACATCTTCATATATTTTTAATTTTTCCAATGTTTTTTCTGAAAATTCCATAAATTGTTTCACGTGAAACACTCCTTTTTATTATTTTTTAATTGTTTCACGTGAAACATTTTTATTTTATTTTACAATTTTGTTTCACGTGAAACATTTTTTCAATGTTATTTTATTTTTAAACAATTTTTTTTAAAAAGTCTATAAAATTATTTTACTTTTTTGCAAATTTTTATCTTGACAAAAAAAACGACCCGATATTCATCGAGCCGTTTCCCTCTCCCAAAGGCATACAGGATTATTGAAAAATCAAAGCCATTTCATCGGCAAACATACAAAGTCCTGTGTTATTACGTAATTCATTTGGACGATAAGTTTGGGAAGTTCCGTTAGTGACAATTCTGTATTTAACCAAAGTATCAAATGGAGTTTTGATTAATTTCTGACATAAAGATTGATTAATGCCAGAAATGAAAGCTTCAAAATAACGCCCTTCTTCAACTGGATAAAAGACAATTTTTGTTTGCCCTTCATTCAAACTGCTGACGACCATATTTTGATATTCACCACCGTAAGTCATTGTAATATCTGCAATTTTCATTTGTAAAGCATTTAATAACGATATAAATTTCAGCTTTTGATTAGCTGTTCCAATACTTTTAACGGCCCCAGTTGTTTGAGCACCACCAACAGCCATAGCCCCCATTAAATCCATCATTTGAGCTTGAACAGGTACTGACAAAACCAACGATAAGCTACTGAAAAATAATAATTTTTTAATTTGTTTCGACTGCATTTTCATCTACGCTCCACAAAGCATCTTTTATTTTTTTCATAAATTCCTGATGATGTTTTAAATCATCTTCTGGAATATCGAAATTTCGAGCAGGTCTGAATACTCTTTCAACTTTTGCAACTGAACCATCTTCAGAAGTCCCACCAAATAAAGCATTATTTTCGTCTGAATTTAATAATCCAGGTTCATGTCCCCCCAATAATTCCAAGTAAACATCAGCCAATAATTGGCTGTCCAACAAAGCGCCATGAACAGTTCGTTTTGATAAATCTATGTTAAATCTGCGACATAATTCATCCAAATTAACGCGAGATCCTGGGAATTTTTTACGAGCGATGATAACCGTATCAACGACTCGTTCATCCCCAATTGTTGGTTTATTTAACTCTTTTAATTGACAATTCAAAAATTTCATATCAAAGGGGGCGTTATGGGCCACAAGCATAGAGTCAGAGCCAATAAAAGCCAAAAATTCATCACAAATTTCTTCAAAAGTTGGCTTGTCAGACAAAAATTCTTCCGTTAATCCGTGTACTTTTACGACTTCCTCGCTCATAGAGCGCATTGGATTGATGTATTGATGGTATTCTTTTCCGGTTGGAACATGATTTATCAGCTCAACAGCGCCAATTTCAACGATTCGGTCGCCAGAATAAGGGTCTAAACCAGTAGTTTCTGTATCGAAAACGATTTCACGCATAAAAAAACCTCGTACGTTAATGTTGTATTTATATTATATATAAAGAAAAAAAAAGCAAGCTTATTTATAAAAATTAAAAATTACCCTGCCCTGTGGATAATGTGGATAAGTCGGGATAAAATAAAGTTATGAACAAGTTATTCAAAAACATACACAAAAAATACACACAGTTTTGCACAAAAAAAGCCCCCTAAAAACAAAATCACAAAATTCCCTGTGTATAAAACAGCTGTCATTAAGATAAATTCAAGAGTCGTTAGAAATAACATCATTGTGGATAACTTTGTGGATATGTGGAAAAAAAAGCAAGTTATCCAAGTTATCCACAGGGTATAAATAATAATAATATATTTATTTTATATATAATAGGAGGGAAAGGGTTGTGGATAAAATGCCCTACCCTTATTCAAAGTCAAACAAGCACTTATAAAGACAAGCTTTAAAATTCACTTGACAAAAAAACGATTTTGTGCTATAATGCAAAACATCTAATCAGGACAAGTCTAACTTGTTATTTTAAATTTCCCACTTTTTATAAGGATTTTTCTATGGATTTAAAGGAATTAAAGCAAAAATCTCCAGTTGAATTATTGGCTTATGCCGAAGAATTGGAAGTTGAAAATGCATCAACATTAAATACACAAGAATTAATGTACGCAATTTTAAAACAAATTTCAGAAACCGAAACAGCATTGTTTGGCGAAGGTGTTTTAGAAGTTTTACCTGACGGTTTTGGTTTTTTAAGGGCTCCAGAAGCTAACTATTTAGCTGGTCCTGACGATATTTACATTGCTCCACAACAAGTTAAAAGGTATTCTTTAAAAACTGGGGATACGTTGGAAGGAGAGATTCGCCCACCTAAAAATGGCGAAAAATACTTTTCGATGAATAAAATCAACACAGTAAACGGAGTCGAACCAGATGGTTTGCGTTATCGCGTCAACTTTGATAACTTAACGCCTTTGTTTCCTGACGAAAAATTAAAAATGGAATATGACTTGCCAAATGCCGATAAAAACAAGGATTTGACTGCGCGAATCATCGACTTGATTTGCCCTCAAGGTAAAGGACAACGGGGAATGATTGTGGCACCTCCTCGAACAGGTAAAACGGTTATGATGAAAAATATCGCTCATGCAATTACGGCAAACCATCCAGAAATTCACTTGATTGTTTTGTTAATTGATGAACGACCTGAAGAAGTGACAGATATGAAACGTTCTATTCAAGGCGAAGTGATTTCTTCGACTTTTGATGAGCCTGCTTCCAGACATATTCAGGTTGCTGAAATGGTTATTGAAAAGGCTAAACGCTTGGTGGAACATAAAAAAGATGTGGTCATTTTGTTGGATAGTATCACACGTTTGGCCAGAGCTTATAATACTGTAATCCCCTCTTCTGGTAAGGTTTTGACTGGTGGTGTTGATGCTAATGCATTGCAAAAACCTAAGCGATTCTTTGGTGCGGCTAGAAATATCGAAGAAGGTGGCTCTTTAACAATTATCGCAACGGCTTTGGTTGAAACAGGTTCCAGAATGGATGAAGTTATTTTTGAAGAATTTAAAGGAACAGGAAACAGCGAAATTATTTTGGATAGAAAAGTTTCTGATAAACGCATTTTCCCTGCGATTGATATTACAAAATCAGGGACTCGTAATGAAGAATTGCTGGTTGGCAAAGACGAATTGCCAAAAATGTGGGTGTTAAGACGTGTTTTAATGCCGATGGGCGCACCTGAAGCTATGGAATTTTTAATTGATAAGCTGAAAGTTTCAAAAAATAACCATGATTTTTTTATTGCAATGAACGGATAAAATGACTGCTTTTGTTTTAAGTATAATTGGTGTTTTATATATATTAACTGCTCGAATTTTATTGGGAAGTTTGGAAAATATCTTGTCAAAACACCCACTTTTTATTTATTCTGTCATTGTTTTAATCGGTTTGGTTTTGGCGTTTCGATTAAGTGGAAAAGCTGTTCAATTTATGTTATGGGTTTTGGCAATTTTTATGGGGCTTTATTTGTGGTCTTTAAAAGGGTAAAATATGAGTAAAGATACAATTTTTGCACTGTCGAGTGCCGCTGGTCAAGCTGGTGTTGCTGTTATTCGTATTTCAGGAGATGAAGTTTTAAATGTTTTTCAAAAATTAACACATAAAGATGCTCCAAAGCCCAGATTTGCTGAATATAATCGAATTTATGATGGTAATGAAATTATAGATAATGTAATTACATTGTATTTCCAAAACCCCAACAGTTTTACAGGTGAAGATGTTTTAGAAATTCAATGTCATGGGTCCAGAGCCGTTATTCATAAAATTTTACAGATACTATCGGATTTTAAAAATTGCAGATTGGCAGAAGCAGGTGAATTTACGCGCAGAGCTGTTTACAATAATAAAATGGATTTGACATCTGCCGAAGGTTTGATTGACTTAATTCACGCAGATACTCAAGCGCAACGGGCTTGGGCTGTACGCCAAATGGGTGGCGAATTGCAAAAAATTTACGATGCTTGGCGTTTAGATTTAATTAATTCGATGGCTTATTTAGAAGCTTTTATCGATTTTCCAGAAGAAGAAATCCCATCTGAAAAAATGCTGGAAATAGATGATAAAATACATGAATTACTGCATAAAATAGCCCTTCATTTGGATGATAAAGGACGTGGAGAAAGCTTAAAAAACGGTTTTCAAATTGCTATTGTAGGTGCGCCAAATGTTGGAAAATCCAGTTTGTTAAATGCTTTAGCTAAAAAAGATGTGGCGATTGTTTCTGAAACAGCTGGTACAACACGTGACATTGTTGAAGTTTATTTGGATATAGCTGGTTATCCTGTTGTTATTGCTGATACAGCTGGGTTGCGTCAAACTGATGAACAAATTGAAAAAGAAGGTATTAAACGTGCTTTAAAACGTGTTGAAGATGCTAGTTTAGTGATTGCTATGGGATTAGCTGAAAATGCACCGATTTTAGACGAACAAACACAAAAAGCATGCTTAAATCATGATAATGTATTGCTTGTTTGGAATAAAGTGGATAAAGGGCAGGGCGATGTAAGCTCTGGTATTCCTGTTAGTGTGAAAAATGAACAAGGTATGGATGAATTATGGCAAGCCATAACTGAAAAAGTGGTTGAAACAATGGGCTCTTCAAGCGAAGTCATGTTGACACGTTTGCGCTATAAAACAGCCTTGAAAGAATGTGGTGAAGCTTTAGGAAGAGCTTTAAATGAAACAGAATTGGAACTAAAAGCTGAAGAATTAAGGTTGGCTGCGCGTTCCTTGGGTAAAATAACGGGTATCGTTTCAACGGAAGATTTGTTGGATGTTATTTTTTCGTCCTTTTGTATTGGAAAGTAAATACAAAGTATTTACGTTAAGTTGATGGTATAACCACCCTCTTTCGTTGATATTAAGCCGTTTTCATCATCATTTATTTTTTGTCTTAATTTATAAATGTGTGTTTCTACTGTATGAGTTTCAACACCGTCTTTATAACCAAAAATTTGCTTTAAAAGTTCTTCTTTTGAAATTATTTTTCCTTTGTTTTCATATAAGTATTCAATCATTTCAGCTTCTTTGGGTGTTAAGTTAATATCATTTAATTTTTTTGATATCGCATTAAAGGTATAATGTGAAGTTGAAAAACAAGATAGCATTCCTTTTTGAATTCTAGACCATAATAAATTCACTTTTGATAATAATAATGAACTGGATATAGGTTTTTGTAAATATGAAATTTCTTCAAAATCTGGCGCATTTTTTGCGATAAATAAAATGCTTAAGTTTAAATTGGATTGAATAACTTGAGTTAAAATATCAATATCTTCATCAATAATTGCTAATTTGGCATCAGATAATGCTGATAAAAAAGTGTTTTTTTGATGAAAAACTGTAGGATTATACTCCTTTAAAAGCTCATTATACGTTGCGCAAAGCAATTCATTTTTAACAAAAATAATCATTATTTTTTATCCCTATTTGATAAAAACTTGCAATTTATGATTTTAGTTTGTATGATATTTAAAAAAAAGGCAAGTTTTATTGAAAGTTTTTTATAAATGGTTTTATCTTTATATCGTTCAGTCACTCATTTGGCATACCCTTTTGTATGGTGTTTACTTGAAAAACGCAAACGTATCGGTAAAGAAGATTTAATAAGGGGTAAGGAACGTAAAGGTTTTTATACAAAAAAAAGGCCTGAAGGGCGTTTGATTTGGTTGCATGGAGCAAGTGTAGGTGAATGCTTATCTATGATGCCTTTGGTTAATTATCTGGTGCAATTACCAGATACGCATGTTATGGTGACTTCTGGAACTGTGACATCTGCAAATTTGATGCAAAAAAGGCTACCTAAAGGGGCTTTCCATCAATTTATACCTGTTGATTTGCCTAAATATACAAAACGTTTTGTTAAGCACTTTAAACCAGATATTGGGATGTTTTTTGAATCAGATTTTTGGCCTAATATGTTGATTGATGCACACAAGGCAAAAATTCCTATGATTTTGTTAAATGGTCGCATATCTGATAAATCTTATAACAGCTGGAAAAAATTACCTTTTTTTATCAAACCTTTGTTAAGCAAATTTACTTTTGGTTTGGGACAAACGGATGAAGATGCTAAAAGAATGAAAGAATTGGGATTTAAACAGACTGATTGTGTTGGTAATATCAAATTTTCAGCAGTTCCTGCCCCGTATAATGAAGAAGAATTAAAAAACTTAAAATCGCAAATAAAAGGGCGCTTTGTTTGGGTTGCTGGTTCTACACACGATAACGAGGAAATGCAGGCCATTGAAATCCATGAAAAGCTTTCTAAAAAATATAAAGGATTATTGACCATCATTGTTCCCAGACATCCAGAACGTTGTGAGGAGTTAGCAAAACAAATTCAAGAAAAAGGTTGGGTTGTTCATCGTCGCTCGAAACGTCAAAATTTGAAAGCAGATATCTTTTTGGGCGATACAATTGGCGAAATGGGATTGTTTTACCGTTTGTCAAATTTGGTTTTTGTTGGAGGGTCTTTGGTCGAATTTGGTGGGCAAAATATGTTAGAACCAATGCGTATAGGAGCTTGCACTTTCGTTGGTCCACATACTTTTAACTTTAAAGAAATTATCCGAAAGGCTAAAAAACAACAAGCAATTATAGAAGTAAAAAACAATACCGAATTGGCTGAAAAATTGATGCAAATCTATGAAGATAAAACTCGATTAAACCAAATTCGACAAAGTGGTGAAGATTTAGCAAACAGTGAAACGGCTGTTTTGGAACGTATCGTAAAAGTTTTAACCCCGTTTTTGGAGAAATAAATGAAACAACCTGACTTTTGGCATAAAAATAACAGTGTTTTTGGAAAGATTTTATCTCCACTTGGTATTGTTTATGAAAAAATTGTTGCATATCGCCTGAACCATAATAAACCCTATAAGCCAGAAGTTCCCGTTGTTTGTGTTGGAAATATCTGTGTTGGTGGAACGGGAAAAACGCCATTGAGTTTATCTTTGGCTGATTATTTTATTAAGCAAGGTAAAAACGTTTTTTTCTTAAATCATGGTTATAAAAGTAAATTACAAGATATTGTTGTAGATTTATCAGTGCATAATGCATCGGATGTTTCTGATGAAGCAATGATTTTTGCATCAAAATTGCCAACCATTATCAATAAAGACCGAAAAAAAGGCGCTCAAAAAGCTTTAAATTTAGGCGCTGATATAATTATTATGGATGATGGTTTTCAAAATCCATCTGTTTATAAAACATTATCTTTTGTTGTTTTTGATGGCAAAAAAGGGATTGGAAATGGTTTTTGTATGCCTGCTGGTCCTTTGCGAGAAAGCTTAAAACAAGGCTTGAAACGCGCTGATGCAGCTGTGATTGTTGGAGCAGATTTAACGGGATTAGAGCAAAAAATCAAAAAAATATATCCTAAAATGCCTGTTTTATTTGGGCATGTTGAGCCTAATGTCAATTTAAAAGGTTTAAAAGGAATTGCTTTTGCGGGTATAGGATACCCTGAAAAGTTTTTTTCGATGTTGGAAAAATATGGTGTTCAATTATCTGAAAAAATATCATTTCCAGATCATTATGCTTATAAGCGTTCAGATATTGAAAAGTTATTAGCGTATAAACAACCGTTATTTACAACAATGAAAGATGCAGTCAAAATTGATGCAGATTTGCGTGCAAAATTAACAGTTGTGGATATAGATTTTGTTTGGGATGATACGCAAAACTGGGAAAAAGTAATAAATGGAAAAATAAAATGAAAAGTAATTTGAATGTTAAAGTGGCTCAACGAAAATGGCACGAGCGTTTTATCAAAGACCCTTTAGTGGCTGTTGTTGTTCTTTTTTTATGGAATTTTATGAAAATACTGCCTTTGAAGGTATCTTCAGGAATGGGGGCGAATTTAGGCAAAATTTTAAAGTATGTAATGCCTAAAAAACATAAAATAGCGCTTTATAATTTAAAAAAGTGTTTTCCTGAAAAATCTGATGAAGAACGTTTGGATATAGCCAATAAAATGTGGATACATTTTGGCCGTATGATTGGAGAAATGCCCAATGCATCGAAGTTGATAAAAAATATAAAAGTTGAAGGGGCAGAGCATTTAGAATTAATCAAAAAAGATGGTAAAGGTGGTTTTTTAGCTTCAGGACATGTTGGAAATTGGGAATTAGCAGGTCCTTTAACTACATCATTGGGTGTTCCTTTGCATTTAGTTTACAGGGCTGCAAATAATCCTTGGATTGAAAAATATATTTTCCAAAATCGCCATTTTGGAGGTGTTCAAATTATTCCTAAAGGATCTGCCGGTGCAAAACAAATGATAGAGTTGTTGAAAAATAATGAACATATTGGTATTTTATGCGACCAAAAATTAAGAGAAGGAATTGATGTGCCATTTTTTGGGCATTTGGCAAAAACGGCTCCAGCTATTGCAACACTTTCCTTGAAATTTGATTTACCTATTTTACCTGCTAGAGTTGTTCGTGATGAAAATTGTAATTATGTATGTTATTACTATCCAATCATAAAACCTGTGGATACAGGCGATAAAACAAAAGATACATATGATTTGATGTTAAAAATTAATCAAATGTTGGAAGAATGGATTCGTGAAAAGCCTGAACAATGGCTGTGGATACACCACAGATGGGATAAATCCGAATATCCAAAATAAAATTTATTTTAACAAAGTTTCGATGTTTTCAGGCAATACAGGTTCTTTTAATAATAAATCTGCCTTAAGTTGATGTCTGAACCATGTCATTTGGCGTTTAGCATAATTACGCGTTAATTGTTGCGCGTGTTTTATAGCTGATTCCAATGTTTGATTTCCTTGAATGAATGAAATTAAATCCAAAACACCTAATGCTTGGAAAACGCCCCCATCCATTTGTGGATTTTTTTGAATTAATTCAACAACTTGTCTTAACGCACCAGAGGACATCATTTTTTCAAATCTGTAATTACATTGTGAATACAATTTTTCCCTTTCTGGCAGTAAAACAATGGTTTTAAATTCTGCATTTTTGATAAATTGTTTTTTGGGTTGTTCATACCACCAATCTAATGTTTTACCAGTTGCTTTGAATACTTCCAAAGCACGCATCAAACGTTGAGGGTCTGTAAATTTTGCATTAGGAAGAGCTTCTTTTAATTCTTTGATGGACATTTTTCGAACTTGATAACGAATTTGTTCTGGAATTTCTGGAATATCAGATAATCCTTCCATCAGTGATTTGATATAAAGTCCAGTTCCTCCAACAAAAACAGGAACTTCAATATCATCGATAATATCTGAAACTTTTAAAAGCCAGTCATTCACGCTGTTATTTTGTTTTGCGTCTAAATAACCGAACAGATGGTGCTTAACGGTATTCATTTCTTCATCTGTAGGACGAGCTGTTAATAAAGGCACATCTTGATAGACTTGAATTGAATCTGCGTTAATGATTTGACCGCCCAATTGTTTGGCCAAATCAATCCCGATTTTTGTTTTTCCAGAAGCTGTCGGACCAGCTATTATGTAAATTTTTTTTGTCATAGAAATAAAAATAACGCTTTTTTCTTTCTAAAAAGTTAAAAGTATGTTATATAAGGCGCATGACTGATAGATATGCATTTAGATATAATGAATTTAAAATTGCTCAAATCGAGCAAAATAAATTATTCGATTACCATGAAACATCTGCATTATTAGCAGATATAACAGCAAGAATGATGGGTATTTCCTTTACGAGAGGGACATCTGATTTGGCGTTTTTGGGAATCAGAGTTTCTGTGACAGATGATTCGTTGGCGCAATTTCAAGAAGATTGCACGAATTATGGTGTTGATGCTCTTCGAGTGGCTTTGTTGGAAAATAAACAACCTCTTGCGAGCGAACAAAAGTCTGCGATGTGGAAATTGGTTGATAAATTGTGGCTTTCTTTGCGTGGTTTTCAACTACCCGATTTGGAACAAATAAATCAACCTGTTTTTTACCCATTTATTTCATGTATTCAAAAAAAAGATTTTAAAAGCGCTTGGATTTGTTTAAAAACAGTGTTAAACGAGCAAATTCAACCTGCTTGTTTGTTTTGTTTGTATCCGTTTATGCCTCATTTAATTCAAAGTATTTGTTCGGATATTCATTCAAAAATGGCAGAATTTTGGAGTTATATCAATTCTTTAGATGTTCCATCTTCTTATTTTATCGAGGTAAATGGTAAAAAAGTCATGCAATTTTTTCCGAAAAATACTCAAAATGTTGATGAAATTCAACAAGAAGCCTTGTCTTTTGATTTGGTTCAACATAAAATACAAAATAAGCCAGTTAAAAATGTAGTTCATGTTCAAGGAAAGGGATTAAACTTTGTTGTATAAAAAATTGATATTTTTATTTTGTTTGATTTTGGGAGGATGTTCATTTCAACCTCTTTATTATCAAGAAAAAACGGATGTGACGGCTCAAACAGCTGCGATAGATATTTTACCTGTTGCACAAGAAAGTGGGCGTATTTTAGTTAATAAACTAAAAGATTTACTCAATCCAGAAAATGAAGATGTTGAAAAAAAATATAGTTTATCTATTTCTTTGAAAGAAAGTATTGATGATGACCAAGGTATTTTAGGGGATAATACATCGACTCGTGCAACAATGCGCATAACAGCTAATTTTACCTTAAAAGAAGGGCAAAAGGTTTTATTACAAGAAAATGCGTTTTCAACATCCAGTTATAACGTTTTGATGTTACCTTATCCAACTGTGACGGCTGAAAATACAACAAGAAAAAGGTTGTTAGAAGTTTTAGCAAATAACATTTCTATACGGTTGGCTGTTTTCTTTAACAAAGAGAATGATAAATGAAATTAAAAGCGTATCAATTGGACGATAGTATTGCAAAGGCTGGAAAGTCTGTCTTTGCATTTTTATTTTATGGCGCAGATTTAGGGGCGATTCGTCATGGGGCCGACCAAGTTATTTCGTTTATTAAGCGCCAAGATACGCAAGCAGATGTCATTATTTTAACTGCAGAGTCGTTAAAGGAAAATCCGTACAGATTAAATGAAGAAGGTGCTTCTAATTCTTTATTTGCCTCAAAACGCATTTTATGGTTAAAAAATCCACCAGATAATTTATTGGACCAATTAGATGCTTATATCAGCAATGCCAATTCAGATACGCCTGTTTTAATCATTACATCGGATTCGTTTAATACGAAATCAAAAACAGTGACGTTAATCAATGATCTGCCTAATGCTTGTGCATTGGGATTTTATTTGGAAGAGGGCGCTCAATTACGTCAAACGATATCTCAAACGCTTCAAAACAATGGTTTTACAATTTTGCCCGAGGCATTAAGTTTTTTAATGGAATCTTTGGGAGCAGATAAAGGTGCAACCTTATCTGAATTGGATAAGTTGATGCTTTACAAAGGTGATGATAAAAAAATTACATTGGATGATGTGATGGCTTGTTTTGCAGGTTTTGCACCAACATCAATGGAAGAATTGTTGATGAGCGCGTTATCTGGCGATGCTATGTTGGCACAAAAGAAAATGATGCTGTTATTGGAAGAAGGAACATCTTGCGTAGCAATTATTCGTTCTTTTTTGTTAAAAATCAATCAGCTTTTGCGTGTTCAAGCGTGGATGGAAGCAGGATTAAAAGCAGATGAAGCGATTAAAAAAACGCCTCCATTTATATCATTTAAATATGCAGATTTATGGAAAAAAATTGTTTTATCTTGGCCTGTTAATTTTACAGTCGAAGCTCAAAAAATGACCATAGAGGCTGAAAAAAACAGCAAATCAGGACTGCCTGATGAGTTGGTATTAACACGCTTTTTGGCTTCGTTATGTCAAGGTGGCAAAAAGTTTTGTCGCTAATTTATTTTCCACATTCACGCAAATCACGCAGGATTCTTTTCATCATTTGATAATAATGAGCTGGACCAAATTCATATTTCCAAGCAAAAGCATCCATATAAATGACGGGTTCTTTTTTCAAAAGAAGTTTTTTTCTGTCTTTTCGTGACAGCGAAGGGTCTAAAATAGAGCAGGCTGGTTTTTCATTTAAAAGATATTCTTTTAATTGTTTAAAATCAGCAGGTGTCATATTTTTTTCATCTTGTATAGGCAATGTTTGAATAGACACATCAAAAAAATCATTAAAATAGTTAAAACCATCGTGAAAAGCCAAAAACTTTTTATTTTTGGATGGTTTTTTTTCATCTTTTAATTTATTTAAGTAAGATAAAACTTTTTGTTTATTTTCTTCAAATTTTTCAGCATTTTGAACGTCTTTTTGACTTAAAACAGCAGTGATTGTTTCCAACATTTGCATCGCATTTGACGGATTCATCCAAATATGAACATCATTTTTTTCTTTATTTAAAACAGATGGCACCAATTTTAAGTTATCTGTTTGTTTTAATAAAGGCACTGATAATGCATCAGGGGCTATACTTTGCAAAGCTTGAGGCATAAAACTTTCTAAATCTTCATCAACCCAAAAAACGATATCGGCCTCTTTAAGTGTTTTCATTTGTGATGGTTTTAATTGGATATCGTGATGTCCTTGTTCTGGATTTGCGATAAGCACATTCACAGGATAAACATTTTCTGTAATGCTCCAAACCAACGATTGAATAGGAGGAAATGAAGCAACTATTTTTAAATCAGCAAATGCAGGACGACAAACAAAAAAAGATAAAAATAACAAGAGTATGTGTTTCATTGATTTTTCCTTTATTGAAAATTATTTAAAAGTATTATAAGATAGCTTTGGTAAACAGGCAAGGTTTTTTAATTATGCATAATGAAATTAGTTTAAGACACGTTTTTTTTGCACCTAAAGGCAAGATATTGCTGGAAAATATCAGTGTATGTTTTGGTAAAAATCAATTAACGACGTTGGTTGGTCCTAATGGAGGGGGAAAAAGTACGTTATTAAAGTTGATTTTAGGTGTTGAAAAACCAACCACAGGGCAAATCAAAAGACGTAAAGGATTGAAAATAGGATATATGCCTCAAAAAATATCTTTGCCAACAGAATTACCGATGACGGTTGGTCGCTTTTTGAATGACTCTTCTTGTTTGAAACAAGTCGGAGCAGGGCATTTATCGAATATGGATATGGCAACACTATCAGGGGGCGAAATGCAACGCGTATTATTGGCGTATGCGCTGCAAGATAAGCCAGATTTATTGCTTTTAGACGAACCCATTCAAGGATTGGATGTCCAAGGTGAACAGCAAATGTACCAGTTGATATTTGATTATCAAAAACAAACAGGATGCTGTATTATAATGGCATCACACGATTTAAATTTTGTATTGGCGCGTTCTGATAAAGTTTTGTGTTTAAACAGACATATTTGTTGTCAAGGAAAACCAGAACAGGTCAAAGACAATGATTTGTTTGTTAAGGTCCCGTATGCACACCATCATAATCATATACATACGTTAAGTGGAGAAGTTTGCACATGTTTGAAATGATGCTATATCCGATGTTGGCTTTACTGGGGGTTGCTTTGTTGTCTGGAGCATATGGATGCCAGATGATATGGCATAAAGTGGCTTGTTTAGGGGATACTTTATCTCATGGCGCGCTATTAGGGATTGCTTTTGGCGCTTTTACAGGCTTAAATGAAAATGTATCTTTGTTTTTATTGTCTGTTGTTTGGGCTTTTTTCTTGTGGCTTTTAAGTAAAAAAGGCGAAAATACAACCGATACAATTATGGCGTTTTTAATGCAAGCTTCTATGGCGTTAGCGATTTTATTTTTTGCGCTGGCAAAAGAAGGCGCATCAATGATGCATGCATTTATTGGGGATGTTTTAATGATTGGCGCACAAGATGTTTTATTGATAGGCGCATTAGACATTATTTTAGGTCTGATTTTAATTTTTTGCTGGAATAAATGGACATTAATAGCCATCAGTTCTGATTTAGCAAAAGCAAAAGGTATTCACATTTCTTGGATGCAATTTTTATTTTTTACAGCCATCGGTTTTTTTGTCGCGATAACAATGAAGTTAATGGGCGCATTATTAGCGCCTGCATTTTTTGTTATTCCAGCTATGACAGCCAGATTATTGTCAAAAACACCTGAAAAAATGGCGATTTTATCGACTTTATTGGCGATTATCAGCAGTTTTTTGGGAATATATTTTTCGTTTCAAACGGATTTACCAACAGGCGCATCTGTGGTTGTTGTGTGTTTAAGCTTGTATGTAGGCGTTATTTTTTATCTTTCTATTAAGAATATGTTAATAAAAGGGGCGCATAATCTAGGAAAATAACTATAAATAAAGAGGTTTAATATGTTTTTTTCATCTAAAAAAGAATCTACCGAATCGGGAACAGAAAATACGACGCCTGTTGCACCAGAACCAATGCCAGCACCAGACGTTTCTGCGCAAAAGCCTGTGGAACAAAAAATTATTATGCCTGAAACGCAAAGTCAGGTTGCTCAAGAGCAAGAACCTGTGGAACAAAAAATCATTATGCCAAATACACAGCCTGCTTCAACGTCCAGTTCTTCATTTATTTCCGAACCATTGGAACGGCCTGTTTATAATCCAATGCCAACCAGATTGGAAACAACGTCTCAAATCATAGAAACACCTTTGAATACGGAAAGTTTGCCTAAAATTGAAGATGTTTGGTTTTCGGACCTTTATTTTACGCCTGAAAAAGTGGCTTACGTTCATGATAAAAAATCAAGCTTTGGGTTAAAAGTATTTGAAGCTGAAGATTTAATGGATTTTCATAAGGCTTTGGAAGAAGGTTTCCAAGGTTCATCCAGCTATTCTTTACGATTTAACGAATCTTTGTATCGTGTAGAACGTATTAAAACAATTTCTGGAATCCATTACACCGTTCGTCGAATGCCTAAAAATGTACCAGATGTTTATCAATTAGGAATGCCAGAAATTTTGGTTAATCATTTAACTTCATTAAATAAAGCAACGGGATTGATTTTGTTATGTGGTCCAACGGGTATGGGTAAAACAACCACAGCAACGGCTTTGTTGAAGTATTTTTTGGAAAATGAAGGTGGATTCGCTTATACGATTGAAGACCCTCCTGAAATGCCGATGGATGGATTGTATATGTCTAAAAAAGGTGGGTTAGGTTTATGTAAGCAAACAGAAGTTATTAACAATAACTGGGAAGTTGGATTACGTTCTGCGTTGCGTTCAAAACCACGTTATATTTTAGTCGGTGAAACCAGAACAGCAGAAACGGCAGCCGAATTATTGCGTGCTGCAACTTCTGGACACTTGGTTATTTCAACGATTCACGCAAACAATTTGGAAGATGGTTTGACATCTTTGATTAAGTATGCTGCAGCTTCGGGTATGAACGAAGAATTGGCATCTGATTTATTAGCGCGTGGTATTTTAGGTGTTATTCACCAAAAATTAACAGGAACAGTCAAATTGATGCCAACCTTGCATTATTGTTTCGCAAATCCAGACCCTATGGAAGCCGACCAAATGCGAATGGTTATTCGTGATGGAAAAATTAATTTGGCAACGTTGATGGAAGCTCAAATGGCTAAAATGATTCAAGGAAGACCTCTGTTTGTAAAAGTGTAATAAAAAAAATGAGATAAAAAATGAAAAAAATTTTTATTACTTTAATTGCAATTCTTACATTAACAACGCCAGTATGGGCTCAAGAAGTTAATGATACAGTGCCAGAAAATGGAAATAAGCAAGAAAGCACTGACAAAGGTAAAACAGATGGTATGCAACCTTATTTACCTACAACGGTAAAGCAAAATTAGTTTATAAATGTACAATAAAAAAGGAGATAAAAAATGAAAAAAACTTTAATAGCTTTGATGGCAAGTGTTGTTTTAACTGTTCCAGCGTTTGCTCAAGATGTTTCTTTTTCTGTCAATGAAGCAGATAAGGCAATGTATGAAAAGCAAATCGCAACTTATCAAAAGGAAGCTCAAGACATAATTAAAGCAGCAGAAGCTGAAATTAAACAAGCTCAAGAAGCATTCGAAAAAATTAAAGCTCAATCAGAAAAAACAATTACAGAAGCGCAAGCTCAAATTAAACGATTGAATATCGATGCAAATGTGGCAAAAGAAGCATTTGATAAAGCAAAAATCGAATCGAATGCAAAAATTGAAGCAGCCAATGCACGTATTCAAAAAGCAAGTGATGATTTAAAAGCTAAAATGCAAGCTTTACAAGCAAAAGCGGCAACAGCTCAATAATACTTTCGTTTTTGGGGAAGAAAAAAGCTCTCGATTAAAAGAGAGCTTTTTTTATACCCTGAAAACTATCTGAAATTTTCCAACAGAACCGTTCCTCGTTTATCACGCGCCTGTGTATAAGCATCACGCAACGAATCGCGAACTTCATGAGGGTGTGGAATTTTTTTCATATAAACAATCCCCGTTTTATCCGTCGAATCGATTCGGATATTTCCTAATTTAGCAAGCCTGTCAATCGGACCTTGTGTTGAAATACTGTTGACAATACGGAACAATTCAACTTCATCAACTTTTCGCCCTAAAATACCAGAAATAATAATTAAACGGCTAGATGTCAGTGTATAAGAATGATATTCTCGGAACAATTTAACAATAAACAAAAATATCCCTAAAGTAGCTAACGTTAAAATTAAAAAAAGAGGATTAAATTTCCAATCGGCAACGGAACCAGTCACTTGCCAATAAAATTTTTCATCTTTTTCTAATACGGAACGTAAAATGTCTTCATTTTTCATTTTGATACATCCTTTTTTATATTAAATCACTAATTAAATTTTAAGTGAAAATAAATAAAACTGCAAGCAAAAAATACCATCACATACAAAATTAATGTGCTGTGTTTATGGGCTTATTTTTTGTCCTAAAGTACACCTTTTTGTTGTGGACAAATGAATTTGTTTGAGCTTAATTTGTTTGTGTTGGACTTCATGTCTTATTAATAAAAAGGAGTAAAAAATGAAGAAATATTTATTATCCACAATTGCCGTATTAACTGCTCTCACGGTTGGGACAGCGGCAAATGCTCAAATGGTAAATCCAATGGACCACATGTACTTTCGTGCAGACGCAGGTTGGTCAATTGGAGCCAGTGAAACAGAAGAAGCGGCTGTTTTCGATGTTGGTATTGGTGGTCGCTTAAACGAATACTTCAGAACTGAACTTGTTGGTGAAGTTCGTCCATGGGGTAAACAAGCATTTAAAGTTGACGGTGTGAAAGTCGCCAAACCTGATATGTATTCATTAGATGCAATGATGAATGTTGCTTTACAATATCCAGTTTGGAATAAAATGTCTGTTTATGCGATTGGTGGTATTGGTTATGCTTACAATAAAACAGACAGCTATCGTGGTGTGTACAAAGGCGAAGGCAAAAGCAATTTTGCTTGGAACGTTGGCGCTGGCGTACAATACGCAGTGACAGATTGCATCTCGTTGGATTTAGGCTATCGATTCGCAGACTTGGGTGATGCAAGAGCAAAAGAAGTTGCGACAGGTCGTAAAATCAAACAAGATGTAAAGTATAACGATATTAAAATTGGTATGCAATACTATTTCTAATATCTTATTTTAAATTATCATATTCTCATTCCTCTGTAAGAAACCAGCCCTCTTCTTGCGAAGGGGGCTGGTCCTTTTTCCCGATGAAAGGAAAATCTTTTTTGAGATTACACAACAGTATGCTGTGTATCTATATGCTTTTTATCATCATGTTTCGAAACAGTATTTATTTTTGTATGATCCAATAGATTTACTTTTAATGCTTCGATAAAATCTAACATAAAAGTGTGACGTTTCGCATAATGATAAGCTACATTACCATGAATATCTTTTCTTGTCAAGTCTATTTTTTCATTTTTTAAAAATAATTTTACAATATCGAAAGATTTTGCCTCTAAAGCTATCATTAACGGGGTTTTTCCAAGGGATTGATGATTGGCTGTTGCAGGCATATTAATATCAGCACCCAATTCGATTAAAACAGCAGCAGATTTTTCTGCACGACTTGATGCTGCCAGATGAAGAGGGGCATATCCAAATTTTTTAAAGCTATTAGCGCAAACTTGATTTGGATTTAAAATTGGTTTCCCGTTTTCGTCTTTTTCAGACAAGACCATGCGTAAAATTTCATCAGCATTACATTCGGCTGCCAAATGCATGACGTTGCGTTGAATATCGTATCCTTCTATCAGCAAATTCGGGTGATGAGGCATTAATAAACGTGCACAATCTGTTGATTTTTGAACTGCGCAAACCATCAAAGCAGAAAAACCTTCGCTATTGCGTTGATTGATAAAACGGTCTTTGTCTTCTTTGGAAATGTTTTCAGGCAAAGAATCCAAAATTACTTTAAGAATTTCTGGTTGTTGAGCTTTGACAGCTATATGTAAAGCATTTTCCCTTAAATTATTTGTATAAAGAATTGATTCAGGATGACGGTGTATGTGTGCATTGACTTCTTGCGTTTTACCTTCGCGAATTAAACTGAAGAATTTTTCAATTTTTATACATTTGTTTATATCTGCAGCAGCATCCCAACCATACCATCTTTCAATATAACTAGACATAAGTAAACTCCTAAAAAAAATAAATTAGCTCTCGACTATAACATAAAAAAGACAACTTGTCAATGTTTTTGTCAAATAAGTTTTTTATAAAAAATCTTGACGTTTGACAGACACTTATTTAAAATACTGTTAAAGAATAAATAAAAGGGGCAAAAATAATGAAAAATAAGCAAAATGTAGGTAAAATTATCGCTGTACAAGGAAGCGTTATTGAAGCAGAATTTACAGCTGATTTACCAGCAATTTATGCTGAATTAAAAACGCAAACAGGATTAATTGCTGAAGTTCAGGGTTATATCGATAATAAAACCGTTCGTGCATTGGCTATGGGTTCAACGCAAGGTTTGGCAAGAGGAATGGATATCCTTGATACAGGTCATCAAATTATGGTTCCTGTTGGGCCTGAAACTTTGGGACGTATGTTTAATGTTTTTGGGCAACCAATCGATAAAAATGGAGACATTAAGCCAAAGGCTTTTCAATCAATTCATCAAAGTCCTATACCGTTGGAAAAAAGACAGGTCAGTAATCAAATTTTTATTTCAGGGATTAAGGCAATTGATTTATTATCGCCAATGGAACGGGGAGGAAAAGCTGGACTGTTTGGTGGGGCTGGTGTTGGTAAAACCGTATTGATAACAGAAATGATTAACAACATGGTGGGCCGATATGAAGGGGTCAGCATCTTTTGTGGCGTTGGCGAACGGTCCAGAGAAGGTGAACAACTTTATCGTGAAATGCAAGAAGCTGGTGTTTTGCCAAAAACAGTAATGGTTTTTGGTCAAATGAATGAAGCACCTGGTGTGCGTTTCAGAGTGGCATTATCAGCTTTGACAATGGCAGAATACTTCAGAGATGAAGAAAAAAAAGATGTTTTGTTATTAGTTGATAACATTTTCAGATTTGTTCAGGCTGGTTCGGAAGTTTCTGTTTTGTTGGGACAGATACCTTCTCGAGTCGGTTATCAACCATCGTTGGGAACGGATATTGCTGATTTGGAAGAACGTATAGCAAGCACTCAAAAAGCAGCGATTACGTCTATTCAAGCAGTGTATGTTCCTGCTGATGATTTTACAGATCCATCGGCTGTTCATACATTTGCGCACTTATCATCCAGTATTGTTTTGTCCAGACAACGTGCATCACAAGGTTTGTATCCAGCCGTTGACCCTTTGCAATCTTCTTCGAATATGTTGACGCCATTAATTGTTGGCGAAAAGCATTATAAAGTGGCAACAGCTGTTCGCAGATGCTTGGCAGAGTATGAAGATTTAAAAGATATCATTGCAATGTTGGGCTTTGACGAATTACCAGAACATGACCAAAAAACGGTTCAACGGGCACGTAAATTGGAACGCTTTTTGACGCAACCGTTCTTTACGACGGGGCAATTTACAGGAATGGAAGGGCGCTCGGTTAATTTGGATGATACAATTGAAGGGTGCGAGCGAATTTTGAATGATGAGTTCCCTTATTTGGACGAAAACGACTTTTACATGGTCGGAGATATTAATGAGGTAATTCAAAAAACAAAAGACAAGAAAAAAGCATATGAAGAATCTTTATTGCAAAAGGACGCTTAAATGAAATTAAAGGTGGTGACTCCGATTGGTGTAGTTTTACGCAGTGAAATTCAAAAGCTGGATTTTGAAGCTTTAGATGGATATTTTACTTTATTGCCAAAACACCAAGATTTTGTTTCAGCTATGCCAGCGAATATCATCAGCTATCAAACAACAGATGGTTTGATGCATTATATGGCTTGTAATAAAGGAATTTTAGTTAAAAAAGGTAATTCAATATATGTATCAGTTCATAAAGCTGTTTTAAGTGAAAGCTTGGATGAATTATCTCAAACTATAGAGATTGAATTTAAAAACGAAGATGAACAACGCAAAGAAGTTAATACTGCAATGGCAAAATTGGAAGTGGGCTTGTCTCGTGGTTTTATGCAGTTGAAGGAGGCTGGACAAAATGTCGGAATTTGATAAAACAGAAGATAAAAAAGTCGAAAAAGTCTTGGTGCGTAAAGCTAAACAATTACAAGACAGACCCAACCGTAATTTATATGCAAATGTGGGTATTGTGGCTATTTTAGGGGGGATTATTGTTTTTCCTTTGTTAATCGGTATCTTGCTGGGGGGCTGGTTGGATAAAAATGCACCTGTTGATGGATTGGCTTGGCAATTAAATTTAATGATTATCGGCTTTTTTTGTGGTATTTACTACGCATACCGTTGGATTCAGCTTGAAGGGATTGAAAAAATCGATAAAGAATATGAAAAATTGCAAGAAAGGTTGAAAAAATGAACCAACAAAGTTTGACATTAATTTTTTCACAAATTGGCGCGCTGAATGTTAGCTTGCTGTTGTTGGGGGGCTTTTTATTTGGTTTAGCGTTTACTTACTTACATTTTTATTCGATTAATCGATACATCTTAAATGGTGGCGCATTTAAAAAGAAAATTTTTATCTTGACTTTTGTTCGGTTAGTTGTTTTTGGCTGTGTTTTGGCTGTTGCTGCTTATCCAAATTTTCCGGCTGTTCGAATGATGACGTTTTTCGTTGCTTTTATGTTAGGGCGTGTTTTGATGATGCGCTTGGCTAAAAAGGAGATTTCAAAGTGACATACCATTATGACATGACTCAGGCTATTGGATTACCAGTAAAAAATGCAGCTTTATCATTAGAAGTTTATGATAAAATGTATTTGTTTGAGTTGTTTGGCATACCTATAAATGTGACGATTTTTTCAACTTGGATAGTTATGGGCGTTTTGGTTTTAATGTCATGGATTGCTACACATAATTTAAAACCATCATTAAAGGTTTCAAAATTCCAAACACTAATAGAAATGGTGATTTCGTGGTTGAACGGTGAAGTCAAAGAAGCTAGTGGCGATAATCCTGTTAAATACATGGGAATGGGGTTGGCACTGTTTATGTTTGTGTTATTAAGCAATTTATTAACAATTATTCCTTGGTTTCGTCCACCCACAGCGTCTTTGACAACATCTATTGCAATGGCTATAATTGTTTTTTTAGCAATACCATATTTTGCAATACGCAATGCAGGGTTAAAAGGATATTTAAAAAAGTTTATCGATCCAAGCCCTTATATGTTGCCAATGAATATTTTTTCGGAATTTGCTTCCAGTTTTGCAATGGGATTGCGTTTATTTGGTAATATGTTATCAGGAGTGATGTTTGGCAGTGTTCTAACATCATTTTTACCGTTTTTAGTGCCTTTATCAATGCAGGTTTTAGGTTTATTATCTGGTTCGATACAGGCATATATTTTTGCGTTGTTGGCAGTGGTTTATACTTCGGCAGTAGCACCACAAACAACAATTTCTAGTGAAACTTCAATAAAAAAGAAAGGAAAATAAAATGGATATTTTAGGAATTATTGGTGGATTATCTGCATTAGGAGCCTGTATTGGTATGGGAATTGGTGCGATTGGTTCTGCGATTGGTGAAGGGCATGCAGCTGCAGCAGCTTTGCAAGGAATGGCACAACAACCAGATGAAGCTGGACGCATCCGTTCTTCTGCATTCGTTTTTATTGCGATGGTTGAAACAACAGCTTTATACACATTGTTGGTTGTTATGCTTGTTTTATATGCAAATCCATTCTGGAATACAGCTTTAGAAATGCTCAATAAATAAAAGGAGTGCCTTTTTATGGGAATCGATTTGGTCACATTAATTGCTCAAATTATTAATTTAGTCGTTCTGATATGGTTGATGAAAAAGTTTTTATATCAACCTGTTTTAAAGATGATTTCAGAACGTCAAGCATTGATAGATGAGCAGATTAATCAAGCACATAAAGCCCGTCAACAAGCTTTATTACAAGAAGCTCAATATACTAAAAAAGTAGCTGATTTTGATGCGCAAAGGACGCAAATGCTGTCTGAAGCACGCAAAGAAGTGGAAAGTTTTAAGGAAAAATTGCTGGCAGAAAGCAAACAAGCCATATCTTATTCTCGTAAAAATTGGCAAACAGAGCTAGAACAGGAAAAACAATCTTTTGATACAGCTTTACAAGCATCTATTGTGAAAAACTTTAAACTTTTTGCATCGGATGCTTTAAAGGATATGGCTGATATGGAATTAACTGTTCTTGTTTTGGATAAGTTTAAACAAAAAATCGAGCAAATGACTGCAAGCGTACGTAAACAGTTAAGTGAAAATATCGCTCAAGCTGGTCATGTAGTTATTGTGACAGATACCAAACTTGATAATAAAATTAAATCAGATTTAAAATCATTTTTGATTTCTGCCTTGAATATCGATAAAGCGACGAAGTTTAGCTTTAAGGAAGATGAAAATTTAATCTGTGGTATTCAGCTACAAGCAGGCGAGCATCAAACATCTTGGAATTTACAAAATTATTTGGAAAATTTTGAAAATAATATGGATGTTGCTTTTAATGAATTATTGCATCAGGGGGCTTAAAAAATGGCAATAAATAAAAATCAAACAGCAATGAAAGCTATTCAACAAGGAATTAAAAAGACAAATCCTCGATTAAAAGTCAATGAAGTTTCAGTTATTGAATCGATTTCGGCAGGAACAGCAATGGTTTCTGGTTTATCCGGTGCGCAAATGAATGAAATGTTGCTGTTTGATGGAAATGTATCAGGGATGGTTCAGTCTTTATCAAAAGGTCAGGTTGGTGTCGTTTTTTTAGATAATCCAGAGCATTTAAAAGCAGGCGATAAGGTGGTTCGAACAGAACGTGTTTTAGACGTCCCTGTTGGAGATGCTTTGCTAGGGCGAGTCATAGATCCAGTCGGTAAGGCTTTAGATAACAAAGGGGCGATAAATACCAAAAAACGTCGTCCGATTGAAGTTGATGCTGTTGCGATTATGGATAGGGCCCCTGTGGATACGCCTTTGCAAACAGGGATTAAAGCAATTGATTCGTTTACTCCAATTGGAAAAGGACAACGGGAATTAATTTTAGGTGACAGACAAACAGGAAAAACAGCCATAGCATTAGATACAATGATTAATCAAAAAGAAACAGGTGTTATTTGTATTTATTGTGCTATTGGACAAAGGGCTTCTGCTGTAGCTTCTGTGATTTCAGATTTGAAAAAATATGACGTGATGAATAATTGTGTTGTTGTTGCAGCTTTTGGAGATGATGAAGCAGGAATGCAATACATTGCTCCATATGCAGCAACGTCTATTGGTGAATACTTTATGGAACAGGGCAAAGATGTTTTAATTGTGTATGATGATTTAACAAATCATGCGCGAGCTTATCGAGAAATGTCGTTGTTGTTGCGTCGTCCGCCAGGACGAGAAGCTTATCCTGGAGATATTTTCTATATTCATTCACGCTTATTGGAACGTTCAACGCATTTAATTGATAAGTTAGGTGGAGGATCTTTGACTTCTTTACCGATTGTGTCAACCGAGGCGGGTAATATATCGGCTTACGTGCCAACGAACATCATTTCAATTACAGATGGTCAAATTTATTTATCAACATCATTGTTTCAAAAAGGAATGATGCCAGCCATTGATACAGGCCGTTCTGTTTCTCGTGTCGGTGGTGATGCTCAATTGCCTGCGTATAAATCTTTGGTTGGTCCATTAAAGCTGTTTTATTCACAATTTGAAGAGCTGGAATCTTTTACACGTTTTGGGACGCAGATGGACAGCGCAACACAATCCAGAATTAATCGAGGTAAAGCAATTCGTTTGGTAATGGAACAACGCCAATTTCAAACTGTTAAAGTTGAACACCAAATAGCTATATTTTTAGCAACTGTCGGTGGCTTGTTAGATGGTTTGGATGAACAACAAAATAAGCGTGCGCAAGAAATTATTTCTCATAAAATGGATACAACCTTTATCAAACAAGCAAAAGCAATTTTGAATCGGGAAAAATTGGACGAGCCAACCAAACAACTTATGTTAGATGGGTTTAAACAGGCTTTGCAAGCAGAAAGGATTTTACCATAAATGGCAACGTTGGAAGTTTTGCAAAAACGTATTAAAACAACTGCTGATTTACGAGATATTGTCAGCACAATGAAATCGTTGTCTTCTGTCAGTATTTTACAATATGACCAAGCAGCTCAATCGTTGAAAACGTATCGCAAGAATATCCAAGATGGTTTTCATGCTTTGTTAAAGTTCCGTTCTATGCCATTAATGTCTGGATTAAAAGAAAAAACAGGCAAAACAATGGTCGTTGTGATTGGAACAGACAGTGGTTTAGTTGGTCGTTTTAATAAAGAAACGTTGCTAAAGGCACAAAGTTTTTTACAAGAAAATGGGATAAAGGACGCTCTTTTTTTAACGGTAGGGAAAAGAATGGCCGTTTTGGCAGAAAATGCAGGAGTGGATGTTTTTGCAAAATACAGTATTTCAAATTCAATCAAGTTTGTTAATTCGTTGGCAGGAACGATTATTATTCGATTGTATGAAGCGATGCAAAAACATAAAGTATCTAAAGTTGTTGTTTTTTACCATAAACGTGAACAAGGTGTATCTGTTTCGTTAGAGCAGATGGATTTATTACCATTTTCTGAAAAAGTATATCAAGGATTAAAAAAGAAAAAATGGGAAACAAATAATGTGCCATTAGTCACCTTGCCAACGGCAACGTTAATGCAGGAATTAATAAAAGAATACTTGATGATAGAATTATGTGCAGCGTTGACATATTCTTTGTCTGCTGAACACCATACGCGTATGGTTAATATGCAAAATGCAGAAAAAAACATCGATGAAAGTTTGGTGCGTCTCAATCAAGAATATCAACAAAAACGCCAAGATGAAATTACCGAAGAATTGATAGATGTTGTTTCAGGGTCCGAGGCGCTTCATCAAAAAAAACAATAAATCAAAATTTTATATCTGATTAAAGATTGCTTGCAATTACGTTTTAATTGTGATATTTTAAAGCCATTCTTTTTTATTTATGCGAAGGAGTTTATAATGGCAGAATATAATCATCAGAAAATTGAAAAAAAATGGCAAAAGTTTTGGGAAGATAACAAAACTTTTAAATGTGAAATCGATAAATCAAAGCCTAAATACTATGTTTTAGACATGTTTCCATATCCATCCGGTGATGGTTTGCATGTTGGTCATGTCGAAGGTTATACCGCTTCTGATATTATAGCACGCCATAAAAGAATGCTGGGATTTAATGTTTTGCATCCAATGGGTTATGACTCGTTTGGTTTGCCTGCGGAACGTTATGCTGAAAGAAAAGGCATTCATCCGCAAGAAGTGACAGTTAAAAACTGCGATTATTTTACAGAACAAATGAAGGGTGTTGGCTTTTCATACGATTGGGACAGATTAATTAAAACATCCGACCCATCTTACTACAAGTGGACACAATGGATTTTTAAATTGTTGTTTGATAAGGGATTGGCTTATGAAGTTGAAATCCCTGTGAACTGGTGTCCCAAATTGGGAACTGTTTTGGCCAATGAAGAAGTCAAAGATGGTAAATACGTTGAAACAGGCGATGAAGTTATTAAAAAGCCAATGCGTCAATGGATGTTGCGTATTACAAAATATGCAGAACGTTTATTAAATGACTTGGATGATTTGGATTGGCCAGAGGGTATTAAAATCATGCAACGTGAATGGATCGGTAAATCCACTGGTGCAGATGTTGTCTTCAAAGTTGATGGAACAGATGCTGAATTTACAGTTTATACGACACGTCCAGATACTTTATTCGGGGCAACTTATTGTGTTTTGGCGCCAGAGCATGCTTTAGTTAGCAAAATTACAACGCCAGAGCAAAAAGCAGAAGTAGAAGCTTATGTTGACGCGACTGCTAAAAAATCAGCTCAAGATCGCTTGGCTGATGCCAAAGAAAAAACAGGTGCTTTTACAGGTGCTTATGCAATTAATCCTGTTGATGGTCGTAAAATTCCAGTTTATATTGCTGATTATGTTTTAGGTGATTACGGATATGGTGCAATTATGGCTGTTCCTGCGCACGATCAACGCGACTATGATTTCGCAAAGAAATTTGATTTGCCGATTATCGAAGTAATTCAATCGCCTGCAGATTTTGATTTATCAAAAGCGGCTTGGGAAGGGGATGGTGCTTTGATTAATTCTGGTTTCTTAAACGGTTTATATGTTGCTGATTCTAAAAAGAAAATGACCGAATGGTTGGAAGAACATAACTGTGGTAAAGGAACTGTCAATTATAAATTGCGTGACTGGTTATTCTCTCGCCAACGTTATTGGGGCGAACCGTTCCCAGTTATTCATTTAGAAGATGGTTCTGTTAAATCTTTACCAATGACAGATTTGCCCGTTTTATTACCTGATATGACAGATTTTAATCCATCAAAGGATGGTGAACCACCTTTGTCAAAAGCAACAGATTGGGTCAATACTACGGATAAAGAAACAGGCGCACCTGCTAAACGTGAAACAAACATTATGCCTCAATGGGCGGGATCTAGTTGGTATTTCTTGCGCTATTGCGATCCAAACAATAACGAACAAGCGTGGAGCAAGGAAGCTGAAGAATATTGGATGCCTGTTGATACATATATCGGTGGTGCTGAACATGCTGTGTTACATTTGTTATATGCACGTTTCTGGCACAAAGTATTATTTGATGCAGGGCTTGTTTCAACAAAAGAACCATTCCAAAAATTATTTAACCAAGGAATGATTACAGCTTATTCATATAAAGATGACAATGGTAAGTATTATTATCCAAAAGATGTTGAACGTCGTGGCTCTGAATGGTTTGTCAAAGGTTCGGACGTAAAAGTTAATACTCAAGTTGAAAAAATGAGCAAATCTAGATACAACGTTGCCAACCCAGATGATGTTGTTCGTGATTTTGGTGCAGATACTTTGCGTCTATATGAAATGTTTATGGGCCCTGTTGCGGCAGAAAAACCTTGGACAGATGAAGGCATCAACGGTGCTTACAGATTTATTAAGCGCGTTTGGGGTATGTTTGTGGATGAAAATGATAATTTATCGGCTAAAATCGTTGAAAATGGTGGCGATGAAGCATTGGATAAATTGATGCATAAAACCATCAAGGGTGTTTCCGAAGATATGGATAAATTGTCATTTAATACAGCTATTGCCAAGTTGATGGAATTGACAAATGCAATTTATAAAGCTGATAAAGTGAATAAAAAAGTGATGGAAAACTTCTGTTTGATGTTGTCTCCGATTGCACCTCATATGATGGAAGAATTATGGCAAAAAATGGGACATAATGATACATTGGCATATGAAAAATGGCCAACATTTGACGCGTCTTTATTGGTTGAAGACGAAATAGAAGTCGTTGTTCAAATTATGGGCAAAAAACGTGCAAATATCAAAGTTCCAGTAGAAGCAACGCAAGATGAAGTATTGCAAATTGCCAAAGCCGAAGAACGTGTTCAAGATTTTATCAATGGAAAAGACATTGTTAAAGTAATTTATGTTCCAAAACGTTTATTGAATATCGTTGTGAAATAGATATGAAAAAGAGCCTTTTAAAAAAAGGCTCTTTTTTTTTATATTCTTTTTTGCCAGTTTCCAGAAACAGTCAAAGGCAACGACTGTTTGTTTTTAACTGCATTTAAAATACGATTGACATCTGCAAAATCATACTTTTTATACAACAAATCAATACGAATATAATCGGCTTGAATGCTGTTCGTATGTTGCCCTAAATAAAGTGCTTTTTTATTCATCAAAATGGTTTGACATGGAACACTTAAAACATCGTATCTTTCTTTTCCTTTATTCAAAGAAAACCATTTTTTATCTTGAGCGCATTGTTTACAGTCATGAGGACGAATACAGTTTGCACTGATAAACAAAGGCACATCACTATATGCGACAAATACAGTTGGAAGGATTGATTTACCGGCTAAATTTTGTAAATTTTCGGCCGTATCTTCAAAAGAAAAGGTAATGCGCTTTGCCCCCAATTCCTTTGCTGTTTTAATGGCGTAAGAATTTAGTGTATAAATTGAATTATCAAACGTTAAATCTAAACCAACAGGGGTTAATACAGACAATCCCCAATAATTGCCAATTTCCCATTTTTTATAACCTAAATCCAAAGCTTTTTGAATGGTTTTTTTATATAAATCTGGATGACGGCAAACAGCAGGAAGCGCCAACCTGATTTTGTTTTTTGGTAAAGATTTTAAACTTGCAAAATCAAAATTGGGATTAAGTAAAATAATGGCTTCAACAAAATCATTTAAATTTTGTAAAATTTCAGGCTTATCTGTTTTGATAATATAGCCTTTGAATGTATGTTCTGTGTTTGGTGTATCAGGCAGTATAATATGCTGTTCTTTGATTTGAATTTGCGCATATAATTGACGACGTAATTGGTTTAAAATAGAAACAGGAACAAACAAATCATCTTTATTTTCTATGGTTAAATTGTTTAATTGAAAGGAGGTATCACCTGTTTTATCAAAAGCATCATGAATAGATTGATTTACTTTTTGAATATTTTGAGCTTTAGAAAAGGATTCGGTGATTTGAGCTTTCCATTCTTCAGCTTGAGCGACAATAAAATCATTTTTAATTTCAACAAAAACATCTATGGGGTGTTTAAATGCATAACTACCCGCTTTGGGTTTATCGTAATGATATTTTCCTTTGACTTTGGATGAAGATGCTAAATAAACAGGCGCACCAGATGTGATAAATGGTGCTTTAGGCGGTAAAGATACCTCAACAACAGTTCCAGCTTTTGCTTGGAAAACATTTTTTCCTTGAACACGCATTTTTTCCAATGAAAAGCCAAAAGGTTTTTCTTGTCCTTCAATATCAATTTGAATGCCATCGTAGCGTTCAATATCGTGATTTGGGATGAAAGTTAAAATTCCTTTGATGACGTTTTTAACGGCGCCAATTTTAAGCCCTCGATGTCCAACAAAATCGGTATCAATAACATCCTTATTTTTACCGTTAAAATGTAATTTTGTCCAAGGTCTTGCAAATATCTGACGAATATCTTCATCTAATCCTTGCGTTGGTTTTCCATCGATTAAACGCCTATAATAATTGACAACAGCAGCAACATATAAAGCTGTTTTTTTTCTGCCTTCGATTTTAAGCGAAGTGACAGGCATTTTTAAAACATCTTCTTGCAAAGCCATATCTTTCATTGAAAAAAGGTGTTTTTTACCTAAATCTCCATCAAATTCTGCTCGACAAGGATATAAACATTTTCCACGATTGGCACTCATACCACTTTCTAAAGAAGAAAATAAACAAAGTCCACTATATGCATAGCAAAGTGCACCATGAATGAAAGCTTCTGTTTCCAAGCCTTCAATTTTTGATACTTTTTCGATTTCAGGCAAAGTCATTTCCCGAGCCAATACGATTCTGGAAAATCCCATGTTTTTTAAAGATAAAGCACCTTCATAATTATGAACAGCCATTTGTGTGCTAGCGTGCAATTGCAATGTTGGAAAGTGTTTTTTTGCAATTTGAGCAACTCCCAAATCTTGAATAATAATCGCATCCACATTTGCTTTTTGACACGTTTTAAGTGACGACATTAAGTCGTTTAATTGCTCTTCTTGCAAAACAGTGTTAATCGTCACATAAACCTTGACCCCTTTGGAGTGAGCAAAACCTGTAATTTCACAGAGCTGTTCTTCTGAAAAGTTTGTTGCTGTTGCGCGGGCAGAAAATTGACGTAAACCTAAATAAAGTGCATCAGCTCCATAAAATAAAGCCGCATAAGCAGCTTCAATGTCTCCGGCTGGGGCAAGTAATTCTGGCTTCATTTTTTTATCCTTTTTTCTTTAAATTAAAGCCATTTTAGCATGTTTTTTGTTAAATTTCAATGCTATTCTTCTTTTAAGACGACAAAACTCCAAGGAGCTACTTGTATATCTGAACCAATAAAAATGCTTTCTTCTGATGTATCCAATAAACATTGATAAGATACGTCTTTTTTCAAATGATAACAAACAGCATCATCGGATGCATTCATAATGACAAAATAAATTTGTCCCATTGTCTGGCAAACAAAGCTAAAATCACGCATTCCTTCGGACAGATTATAAGTATCTAAAGGAATACCATTTCTGTCTTGTAAACAAACCCAAGTATCGTGTGAAAACAAAGGGTGCTCTTTACGCATAAGCAAAACACTTTGAACAAAGGCTTGCATTCTTTTACCATAAGGACCAATATGTCGCCATTGAAGATATGAAATGTTATTATCTTGTGCGTAAGCGTTGTTATTACCAAATTGTGTGTTTAAAAATTCATCACCTGCCAGCATCATTGGTGTGCCATTCGATAAAAGCAAGGTTGCCATCATGGCTTTTAAACGACGAAAACGAAAATCTAAAATGGTTTTGTCTTTGGTGTGTCCTTCTATGCCTGAATTCCAACTCCAATTTGCTGAATTACCATCCTGATTTTGCTCGCCATTCATTTGGTTGTGTTTTTCATTATAGCTGACCAAATCATAAGCCGTAAAACCATCGTGAACTGTTAAAAAATTAATGCGTCGCCAAGCGTATTGATATTCTGGTTTTTTATCGTATTGAATGGCTGTAAATTCAGTAAACATGGATGCGACTTGTCCTAAATCACCTTTCCAAAATTTACGACAAGCGTCTCGAAATTTATCGTTCCATTGGGCAAAACGCATTGGGAAATTACCATATTGATAACCACCCCAACCAATATCCCAAGGTTCTGCAATTAATTTTGTATTTTTTAAGATGTTATCTGTTCCGACAGCTTTGAAAAAAGGCGCTTCTTTTGAAAAAGAACCATCTCCAGTTCTGCCAAGTGTTGTTGCCAAATCAAACCTAAAGCCATCTATTCCAAAAATTTCAACCCAATAGCGCATCGAATTTAAAACCAAAGTCAATGTTGCCGGATTGTCAAAATTTAGCATATTGCCACAGCCCGTATCGTTCATATAATAGCGTGGATTTTCTGGGCTTAAGCGATAGTATGTTGAATTATCAATTCCTTTTAAGCAAAGATTTGGTCCCATTTGATTGCCTTCGCCCGTATGGTTATAAACGACATCTAACAAAACTTCGATTCCTGCATCATGCAATACACGAACCATTGTTTGAATTTGTCCCAAACGGCCATTTTTTAAATAATCAGAGTGTGGAGCCATAAAACAAACAGGATCATACCCCCAATAATTTGAAAGCCCTTTTTCTTTTAAAAAAATGGGATTTGAAAACGCCGCAATAGGAAGCAATTCCACTGATGAAATACCTAAACTTTTTAAATAACGCACTGCGTCTTTTGTGCTTAATCCGGAAAAAAAGCCTCTATTATCTTTTGAAATGGCATTGTTGAGTTTAGAAAATCCCTTTAAATGTGTTTCATAAATAACAGTTTCATCCCATGGAACATGAGGGGCATTTTCCACCAAAGAAGAACGTAATTTTTCACAATCCATGACAACGCATTTTGGCATATAATTTGCGCTGTTTATTCTGGAGAAAGATAAATCTTCTTCTGGTGTATTAAATTGATACGCGAATTGACTTTTATGAATGTTGATAGGTGCGGTCAATAATTTGGCAGTTGGGTCTAGTAATAATTTATATCGATTGAATCGCAACCCTTTTTCTGGTTCCCAAGGACCATCAACACGGTAAGCGTATTGTTGTCCTGCTTTTGCTCCTGCAATATATATATGCCAAATATCGTCTGTTTTTTCTGTTAATTCAAAATGATGTGTTTCATGTCCAAAAGAATTGTAAAAATGTAAGCTAACGGCTGTTGCGTGTTTTGAGTAAATCGAAAAGTTGACACCATTCTCATCAACCGTTGCTCCGATGGGATAGGGATGTCCTGCTTCAATAAAAAAACGTCCACGCTTAAACATTTACTCCTCGTTATTTAACTGAACTGGTTTTAATATGATAGTTGATAATGGTGGTATCGTCAAGTTTAATGCATATTTTTTAAAGTTCCATCCAGGTTCAATGGTTTGAATTTGTCCTTGATTTAATACACCACTTCCACCGTATTTTAAGTTATCCGTATTTAAAATTTCTTCATAAATCCCAGAGTGATTAACACCAACTTTGTAATCGTATAAAGTCGCAGGGGTAAAATTGGAAACGCAAACTAAAAAATCTTTATCATTTTTAGCTTTTCTGATAAAAGAAATAACACTGTGTTCAACATCCGAACCATCAATCCATTCAAATCCTTTTTCTTCAAAATCCAATTCGTGCAAAGCAGGTTGCAAAATGTGCAGTTCATTTAAATCTTTAATTAATTTTTGAACACCACTGTGGTCAGAGTTTAACAATAAATTCCAAGATAAGCTATCGTTATATTTCCATTCATGGTCTTGAGCAAATTCATTGCCCATAAATAATAATTGTTTTCCTGGGTGCGCGTACATAAAGCCATAATAAGCTCTTAAATTTGCGAATTTTTGCCATCTGTCGCCAGTCATTTTATCAATCAAAGGTCCTTTGCCATGAACAACTTCATCATGTGATAAAGGCAGTGTAAAGTTTTCATTAAATGCATAAACAAAGCTGAAAGTCATTTCTGATTGATGATATTTTCGATGGACAGATTCTCGATGCATATATTGTAAAGTATCATTCATCCAACCCATATTCCATTTAAATGTAAAGCCTAATCCTCCTAAATACGTAGGACGAGATACCATCGGCCAAGATGTAGATTCTTCTGCAAATGTGACAACCCCAGAATTTTCAGCATAAATCCATTCGTTTAATCGTCTTAAAAAAGAAATCGCTTCAATGTTTTCGTGACCACCATATTGGTTGGGAAGCCATTCTCCTGCTTTCCTGCCATAATCTAAATATAGCATGCTGGCAACGGCATCAACACGCAAACCATCTATGTGATATTCTCTGATCCAAAACAGTGCGTTGGCAAGTAAATAGTTTGCAACTTCATTTCGACCATAGTTATAAATTTTTGTGCCCCAGTCTTTTTGTTCGCCTTTTCTGGTGTCTGCGTGTTCATAAAGAGCTGTTCCATCAAAGTAATCTAATCCATAAGTATCTTTTGGAAAGTGTGCGGGAACCCAGTCAATAATAACGCCAATACCTTCACGATGCAGACAATCAACTAAAAATTTAAAATCATCTGGATTGCCATAGCGTGCAGTTGGCGCATAAAGTCCCAAAGTTTGATAACCCCAAGAACCATCAAAAGGATGCTCGGAAACAGGTAAAAATTCAACGTGTGTAAAGCCCATATACTTAACATACTCTGGTAATTCTTGAGCCAATTCACGATAAGTTAAAAAACGATTGCCTTCCAAAGAATTTCTGCGCCATGAGCCCAAATGGACTTCATAAATGTTCATCGGTTTATGAAGCGGATCTTGATTTTTTGCCCTTTTTTCCATCCACTGGTCATCAGCCCATTGATAACGTTTGGGATTATAAACGGCAGATGCTGTATTTGGACGTAATTCTGCGGCGAATCCAACAGGGTCGGCTTTTAACGGTAAAACTTGTCCTTTATTATCGACAATTTCGTATTTATAAAATTCGCCCTCAACTAAATGAGGTATAAAAATTTCCCAAACGCCATTGCCTGCACGATTGCGCATCATGTGTCTGCGACCATCCCACATATTAAAGTTTCCAATAACGCTGACGCGTTTAGCATTCGGTGCCCAAACAGCAAAAAATACACCGTCAACGCCTTGATGGTTAATTAAATGTGCTCCTAATTTATCATATAAGTTTTTATGCGTTCCTTCGTTTAACAGGTGTAAATCGAAGTCGGATAAAACAGGCGCAAAGCGATAAACATCTTCTGTGATATAATTGCGTCCATCTAAAAAGTAAATATGCAATTTATAATCAAAAAAGCTTTTTTCTTCTGGTAAATTCAGCTGAAATAAGCCATAAGAATGGATATTTTTCATTTCTCCAATGACTTTTTGTTCGTCATAAGAAATAACTTCAATTTTGTCTGCCCCAGGATAGCAAACACGAATAAATACCCCTCCTTTATCGGATTTATGCATCCCAAGTATAGAAAACGGGTCGCCATATCCATTGGTCATTAAAGAATGTTTAAAACTTTCTGATAAGTGTTCTTTCATTTGTCTCCCCTTTATTTATTATTCATAGCATGGAAATGAAACAAAAGAAAGTACAAATTTTAAGAATTTATAAACTTTTTAGTTTTTTTACACTTTTCGACCGAATAAACGTTCAATGTCTGATACTTTTAATTCGATATAAGTTGGACGACCATGAATGCATTGCCCCGAAGTTCCACAAGCTTCCATCTGACGCAACAAAGCATTCATTTCTGCGACATTCAACGTTCTGCCCGACCGAACAGAGCCATGGCAAGCCATTTTTGCGCAAATAGCTTGAATTTTATCTTCCAAAGCGGTTGCGTCACCAAATTCTTTTAATGTATCAGCCATATCCAAAACTAACTTTTTAACATTTTCACTGTTTAATAGCGCAGGGATTTCTCGGACAACAACAGAATCATTTCCAAAACGTTCCATAACAAAACCCATTTGGGTTAATTCTTCTTGCTTTGATAATAACAGATGTACCATATCTTCCCCGACAGGGACAACTTCTGGAATCAGCAACAATTGGGTTTCCATTTTATTTTGTAATGCTGTTCTGATTTTTTCGTAAGTTAAACGTTCGTGAGCGGCATGTTGGTCAGTAATAATCAAGCTGTCAGGTGTTTCAGATATAATATACGTTTCCATGACTTGTCCACGAGCCAATCCCAGAGGCGGAAAATCATCTTGCTCAAGAGCATTTTCTTCTTCACTGCAAGGTGTTTGAGTGCATTTAGCCGAATAAAAATCATTCATTTTAAAGGGTGCTTGCGCTTGAAAATCAGCCTTTAAAAAATCTTGCGCAGGTTCTTTTAATTGATAAGCCGAAGTATAATTATTGGATTTATAAGCTGACGCATAATTGCTTTTATAACTGGGTTTTCTATCTGGTAAAAAGCTGGGAACAGCTTTATCCAACGCACCAATGCCAATCGTTGTTGATGTTTTATGTCCAGCCTCTGCCAATGCACTTTTAATCGCTGTCACAATTAAACCACGAACAATGGCACTGTCTTTAAAACGCACCTCGGTTTTTGCAGGATGAACATTTACATCCACTTGATTTTGAGGTGCTGTTAAAAATAAAGCAACAACAGGATGCCCACTATCAACGCCCAACAAACCTTGGTAAGCTCCCTTTAAACAGCCCATTAAAACCTTGTCTTTAATCCAACGCCCATTGACATACAAATGCTGTTCAGAAGATGTCGAACGTGTATAAGTTGGCAAACCAACAAATCCATGTAATTTAAAACCGTCATGTTCGCCAATAACTTCCACAGCATTTTCAGCAAAACTGTTGCCAATGACTTTGTTTAAGCGTTCTAATAAATTATCTGTTGCTGGATAAAATAAAATCTGTCTTTTTTCATCTGAAAGTTTGAACGAAACATTTGGATGAGCCATTGCCAAACGATTGATAACCTCTTTGATATATCCTGTTTCAGTTTGAGAGGATTTTAAAAATTTTAATCGAGCAGGTGTTGCAAAAAATAAATCTTTGACTTCAACCTTTGTGCCTTGGTTGAATGAGGCGGGATATGGCTCTGACTTTTTCCCTCCCTCAACCTGAATGGCCCAAGCTTCTGATGCGTCTTTTGTCTTTGACGTAATCGTCAAGCGTGCAACCGAACCAATAGACGGCAAAGCTTCTCCACGAAAGCCAAAAGAAGATATTGCAAATAAATCATCGTCTGGCAGTTTTGATGTGGCATGACGTTCAACAGCAATCGTTAAATCATCTTTAGTCATCCCTTTACCATTATCGCTGACACAAAGATAAGACTTTCCACCGTCTGCAATTACTACATCAATCATTGTTGCCCCTGCGTCCAAAGAATTTTCGATTAATTCTTTTAGGGCAGAAAAAGGTCGTTCGATAACTTCTCCAGCAGCAATTTGATTAATGAGTGTTGCAGATAGCAGACGAATGGTCATGATAAACGTTTCCCTTTGATATAATTAATCAGTGCATTTGTTGAACAATCATGTGATGTTGTTGATTTTGTATCTTCCAATTCTGGTAAGATTTTTTTAGCCAATACTTTACCCAATTCAACCCCCCATTGATCGAAACTATCAATGCCTAAAATAACCCCCATTACAAAGACCTTATGTTCGTACATAGCAATTAAACGACCCAAATTTTTAGGGGTTAATTCGTCCATTAAAATGCTGTTTGTTGGACGATTTCCCGTAAATGTTTTAAATGGGATTAATTCTTCTGAAACGCCTTCTGCTTTTAATTGAGCTTCATCTTTTCCCATCATTAATGCTTCAGGTTGAGCAATTGCATTTGACAATAAAATATTTTGATGTTTTCCTGTTTCATTGAGCGAGAAAATAGGCGTGATAAAGTCACAAGGAATTAAGTGTGTTCCTTGATGAATGAGTTGATAGAATGAATGTTGACCGTTTGTGCCAGGTTCTCCGAACAAAACGGGTTCTGTCGGATAGTCAACAAAGTTGCCGTCTTTATCAACAGCTTTTCCATTGCTTTCCATATCCAATTGTTGTAAGTAAGCAGGTAAGCGATGTAAGTATTGATAATATGGTAAAACAGCATATGTTTCTGCTTGATAGAAAACATGGTACCAAATACCCAACAATCCCATGATAACAGGAATGTTTTGTGCTAACGGAGCATTTTTGAAATGTTCATCCATTTCGTAAGCCCCTTCAAGCATTTGGACAAAGTTATCGTATCCAATTGCCAACATAATGGACAATCCAATAGCCGACCACATAGAATAACGTCCACCAACAAAATTCCAAAATTCAAACATGTTATTCGTATCGATTCCAAATTTTGCAACTTCCTCGGCATTTGTAGATAATGCAACAAAGTGAGATGGAATAGCTTCTGCACCTAATGCGTCAACCAACCATTGACGAGCCGTTTGTGCGTTGACCATTGTTTCCATCGTTGTAAATGTTTTAGAGGCAATCAAAAACAAAGTCGTTTCTGGTTCACATTGCTTTAATGCTTCGACCATCGCAGTGCCATCAATGTTCGATACAAAATAGAAATCTAAATCAGGCGTTTTATAAGGCTTCAATGCTTCGGTTGCCATTAGAGGGCCTAAATCAGAACCACCGATACCAACGTTGATAACATTTTTAATTCTTTTACCTGTTGTGCCTTTCCATTCGCCAGAGCGAACTTTTTCGGAAAAAATACGCATTTTGTCCAATACAGCATTAATTTCAGGCATAACATCTTTACCATCAACATAAATCGGATGATTATCGCGATTTCTTAAAGCAGTATGTAAAACGGCACGATTTTCTGTAAAGTTAATTTTTTTGCCTTCAAACATATCGTTGCGCTTTTCTTCTAAAGCACATTCTGTTGCTAAATCACATAATAAAGAAATTGTTTCATCTGTAATGCGATTTTTTGAATAATCTAAAACAAAATCATCCAATTTTAATGTGAATTTTTCAGCTCTAGTTGTATCATTAGCAAATAAATCTTGCATACGGATGTGTTTCGTTTGAGCAAAGTGTTCGTTTAACGCTTTAAATGCATTTAAATCTTTTAGCATATTAATCCTCTATTTTTTTGTTTCTTCTTTAGGTGGACGTAATTCGTAATCTGGAGGTAAAGTTAAATCTTTACGTTCAGAAACTTTTGTTTCATCGGGTGCACGATAAATGGTACTTTTTGTCGTGCAAGCTGTTATGTAGCCTAAACAGATTAATAATGCGATAAACCATAATTTTTTCATTTTTTTTCTTCCTTTTTGACAAAAGTCATTTGATATATTAACAACATCACACCAATGCAAATAGCGCTGTCTGCGACATTAAACGCAGGCCAGTGATAGCCAAATGCATGAAAATCTAAAAAATCAACAACAGCGCCAAAGCGTAATCTGTCGATAACATTGCCGATAGCTCCCCCCAACATCAATGCCAAGCAAGAACGCGAAAAACCATCTTTTTCTTTAACAATAAAATAAACAATCCAAGCGCAAATAAACAATGATAAAACTGTTAAAATAACAGGTCCTGCATCTGAAAACATTGAAAAACTGACACCTGGATTAAATACGTAAACAAGATTAAAAAAAGGCGTTATTTCAACAAGCATTCCTTCATTCAGAGTTCTTAAAATTGCTTCCTTGCTGGCAAAATCAAGCAAAATAACAATTAAGGAAATAATAAAATAAAGATACATGAAAAACTCCTTTTTTTTATCTATAATCAAAAACAATAAAAAAGTAAAGAAAAGTTTTTAAAATCTGTTGCAATTTAGTTTAAAAAGGGGTAGTTTAAATAAAAAAGAAAGGACATTTTATTATGAATATATTTACAATTTTAAAAACAGAAATTAAAAATGTTGTTCAAGCGTTGGCAGATAATAAAGAAATTACCAAGCTTCCAAATATGGACAGGATAACAGCAGAACCACCCAAAGATGTGTCGCATGGTGATGTGGCGACAAATGTGGCAATGGTTTGTGCAGGTCAGCTGGGATTAAAGCCTCGTGAATTTGCTGAATTAGTTGCGTCTAAATTGGCAAATTTAAGCTCTGTTGAAAAGGTTGAAGTCGCTGGTCCAGGCTTTATCAATTTAAAATTGTCAAATGCATTTTGGTATGCTCAATTAAAAACCATTTTAGAACAAAAAGAAAATTACGGTGCTTCCGATATGGGTAAAGGCGAAAAAGTAAACGTTGAATTTTGTTCGGCTAATCCAACAGGACCTATTCATGTCGGTCATGTGCGTGGCGCTGTTTTTGGCGATGCGTTGGCAGGCTTGCTTGAAAAAGCTGGTTATGATGTCACCAGAGAGTATTATATGAACGATTTGGGCGCACAGATGAGCAAGTTGGCTAAAACAACATATTTGCGTTATCGTCAAGCTTTAGGTGAAGATATCGGTGAAATTCCAGAAGGGTATTATCCTGGCGATTATTTAATTCCAGTCGGAAAGTATATTGCAGATAAAGATGGGAATAAGTGGTTAAATAAACCTGAAAGTGAGTGGCTGACATACTTTAGAGATACAGCAGGTCAGCAAATGAAAGAGCTGATACAAAAAGATTTGGCAAAAGCTGGTATCCATTTTGACGTTTTTGCATCTGAAAATAAAATTGCAAAATCGGGTGGTATTGAAGAGGCTTTAAAAGTTTTATCTGATGAAGGTTTGGTTTATAAAGGTATTTTGGAAAAGCCTAAAAGTGCAAAAGCTCCTGAAGATTGGGAACCACAAGAAATGTTGATTTTCAAATCCACAGAATTTGGGGATGAAGCAGACAGACCTTTGGCAAGAGCTGACGGAACTTATACATACTTTATGCCGGATATTGCTTATCAGTACGATAAATTCAAACGTGGTTTTAAAAAGTTAATTATGGTTTTGGGTGCTGATCATGCTGGATATGTTTCCAGATTAACTTCTGCAGTTAAGGCTGTCACGCAAGGTCAAGCATCTTTGGAAATTCCTTTAGTTCAAATGGTCAGCTTTTCGCAAAACGGACAGCCTGTCAAAATGTCAAAACGAGCTGGAACAATCGTTTTACTTTCAGATTTATTGGAAGAAATCGATAAAGACGTTGTTCGTTTCTTTATGATGACACGCAAAAATGACAGTCAGTTGGATTTCGATTTGGTTAAAGTCAAAGAACAATCAAAAGACAATCCCGTTTTTTATGTTCAATATGCGCATGCCAGAGCTTATTCTGTTTTCCGTAAAGCTCAAGAAATGTTTGGGGCAGATGTTTTAGATGGATTGATGGATGCTGACTTAAATTTATTGCAAGATGAAGCAGAAGTTGCATTAATTCGCCAGCTGGTGGAATTCCCCAGACAAGTTGAATTGGCTGCTCAAGTAAACGAACCACATCGAATTGCTTACTATTTATATGATTTAGCCTCTGGTTTCCATGCTTTGTGGAATAAAGGGCGTGATGATGTTCAAATGCGCTTCTTGGATGAAAATAAAAAGGATGTATCAATGGCGCGTTTGGCATTGATTCAAGCCGTTTGCTTTGTAATTGCTTCGGGACTTTCAATTTTTGGTGTGCAACCTGTAAAGGAGATGTAATATGGATTTAAAGGACGACAAAAAAATACCTGATTTTTTTTCGAACAGAAGTCAAATCAGAGATGATGAAGAAGAACAGACCGTTAAAACCGAACCTAAAATGCCTGTTTTTGATATGGATAATTTATCGGATGAAATTGATGAGGTGCCATACGATTTTAGAACAGAGTTTAAAGACCGTATAGAACAAACTTTTGCTAATGATGAAGAAAACGAAAAAAGGTTTTCTTCTGTTCGTTTGCACGCGATAGGAATCGGTCTTTTAATCGGTGTTTTAATTGCTTTGTTGTTCAGTATTTTCCTATTTGGAGAAAACAACGATGATTTGGAACAAACAATCGTTGTCGAAGAAAGCCAACGTCCTGTAAAGGTTCGTCCAACCAATCCTGGGGGGATGGATATTCCTGACCAAGATAAAACAATTTATGGACGTTTGCGCTCTGATGAAGTGTCCGAACCTGTTGTTGAGCATTTAAAAATTGCAGAAGAAACGCCTGTTCGTCCTCAAGCGCCAACAAAAGAAGGACAAATTTTAGGAACGCCTCGAGTTATGCCAGAAACGGCTGATGAAATGGAGCTAGAGGTTCTTTCCATGCAACAAAAAGCTGTGGAAGCACCTGTTTCGAAAAAGCCTGTGGCTGTTATTGAAAAAGCAAAGGTCAAAACCCTTGCCCCTGTTGCAAAAGCGTCCGTTGAAAAGGCAAAACCAGTCGCTAAACCTGCTACAGAGGTTAAAAAACAAGCGCCTGTTGCTTCAAAAACAGATGCAAATACATGGAAAGTTCAACTGATATCCTTGCCTTCAAAAGCAGGCGCTCAAAAGGCTTGGCCGAAAATTTTAAAGGCAAATTCGGCTTTGTTGACGGGCTTGGACCATGATATTGCTGAAGTTCAAATCAATGGAAAGGGAACATTTTATCGTTTGCGCGTTGGTTCGTTTAAAAATCGAAAAGATGCTCAAGATTTGTGTAATAAGCTTAAAAGCCGTAAACAAGATTGTACTTTAACAAAATAAAAGGTATTGTATGCAAACTTTCTGGGATTTATCAACTTATATTATTCCATTGTTTTTAGCCATTATTTTGCATGAAGTCGCTCATGGTTGGATGGCCTATAAATTGGGCGATAACACAGCCAAAAATATGGGGCGCTTAACGTTAAATCCTGTTCGACATATTGATCCGATAGGTTCGATATTGGTGCCAGCTTTGTTGTTTATTTCAAAAGCAGGATTTATGTTTGGTTGGGCAAAGCCTGTTCCCGTTCGATTTTCTGCGTTAAATGATACGAAAAGGGATATGGGAATGGTTGCTTTAGCTGGTCCTTTGTGCAATTTTATACTGGGGGTTTTTGCTTTTTTTGTTGCGATTTTGATACAAAAATATGCGCCTGCAAATTTGTTAACGGTTTGGCTTTTTGATACATTCAGAGCTTTTTTGGGTATTAATTTAGCGCTTTGTGCATTTAATTTATTGCCCATTTTACCTTTGGATGGGGGGCGCATTTTAGTGTCTTTGTTGCCCAAACGTTTGTCTGTTGAGTTTGAGCAAACGGAACGCTATGGGTTCGTGGTATTAATGACGATGTTATTTTTCTTGCCGATGCTGGGGATAGACGTTATTTCAGCATACATGCAGTGGATGATGTCAGGTTTGATGGATTTATTATCGTTTTTTATATAAGGAGATAAAATGGAACATTCTGAAATTATTTTAATTGCCTTGATTTTGGCAATTGTGTTTGCAGGGGCTCAAGTTGAAAAGGTTATTACGTTGTTTCGGACATCGGATAAAAAGCCTGTAGATTTACCTGCTGTAAAAACAGTGTTAAGTGCTCAAGAAACAACACCAGTCAGGAAAAAAACAGCACCTAAAAAATCTGCGAAGCCAACAACACGTAAAACATCTGCTAAAACAAGCACAAAAAAACACGCAACAACAGCGACTAAAAAAACAACTGCGAAAAAGTAGGTTGATTTATTGTTCGAAAAATATAATCTAAATATAAAAAGGAGGCGATGGCCTCCTTTTTTGAATGATGAAGTTTTACTATAAAATGAATTTAATCTCTATATGTACAATAGCGATCTTCTCCATTTATATTAACACAACAAGCTAAATTTCCAGTAAAAAATTCATCTAAAAATGCGAATTATAAACAATTTCTTCCACGCTCATAATAAGGATCTTCTGGACTTGAGTTCACATATGTCCATTCTTCAACGCCATTTGGACAGTATCCGTAGTAGTTATACCAAACATTTTCATAACGGCCTTCGTATATAGTTATATTATATTTGTCACTTGTACAGGTCACAGCTATCTCTCCATCTGAACTTTCAAACCACACATCAACCAAAGGAGCAGAGTTCTGACAACACACAGGTTCTTCATAAAGAGCTAGGCTGCCATCATCATACTCCCAATAACTCTTGGTCATAAGAGAGGTCATAGGGTTATTTGTGCAGCAGTAAAGGTCTGTAAGTGAAGCGGTGATATTTCCTTCAGTATCGTACTCTCTGAAGGCATAATAGCTATACAACGTTTCACCATCAGGACAACATCTGCAAACTTGTTTTCCTTCGTGAGTTATACATTGCGCTACTCCATTACAACATTGAGCAGAACTTCCATTCCAAAATGCAGTTGGATTTGAACCGTATGTACTTGTTGAACAACAGATTTGTAGATCGTCGGTTGGGGCACCTTCTACATCTACCACGACATATGCGCCATTTGTTGTGTCGCAACATCCATAGCCGTTTGCATTTGATTTATATGCGTCTCCCTTACAACATTGAGCAGAGTTTCCATTCCAATAAGCAGTTGGATTTGAACCGTATTCTCTTGTGTCACAGCAAGCTTGGATAAAAGAGCCCCCAGCTCCATAAACAAGCCCTGTTATCTTATGGT
>SUUS01000024.1 GCA_015062395.1 Alphaproteobacteria bacterium | reverse complement strand
CCCCCCCTGTCAAGTCTTTTTTTGCCCTTCTACGACCTTTTTTTTATTTACCATCCAATTATGAAGAGTGTTCCATTAGATAAAAAATTTTCTTGACTTTATTTTTAAATTCCTTTAGCTCTATTTATAGTGATTAATAATCAAAAAAGGAGTGAATTATATGATAACAAAAAAAGATACTATTCGCAGTCACTATCTCCCTCTTAAGGAAGGTAAAGCTCAATCTGAAACGTCGTTTTATATAAACTTTGTGTCAATGTTAATCGGGGTTCTTGCCTTGGTTGTTTGCCGGCACTTTGGATATAAAGATTATACAAATCTGTTTATTTTATTTGCAGGTATCATTACTGTTTCTATTGTTTCATTGGAATATATTTTCTTTCCAAGAACTGCTCCATTAAGACAATGGAAAATTTTACGAAAAGTAAATTGGAAGCGCGTTTTTTATAAAGAAGTTGCCTTGCTTGCAAGTTTTGGCGTTATTGCTTTTTTCTATTTTGTATTGCCAATGTTTTCATACAACGATTTTACTTTGCAATACTTTCCGTTTTTGAAGAAAATTGTACCTTGGATTATGCTAGGTAGCGTCTTTTACTTTGCCTTAATGGACAAAATAGATCCAGAAGTCAAAGACGATTATTATAAAGTCGGATATGCGATTACTCATCTGAAAAAAACAATGACCAAATTTGAATTTGGAAACTATGTTCGTAGCTGGATCGTTAAGGCTTTTTGGTTAAGCTTAATGCAACCTGCAATGATTGTAAAAATTCGTTGGTTAATCACTTATAACTGGGAAATGATGAAAGATGGTCCTGTCGAATGGTTCTGGACTGCAAATGTCATTGTTTTCTTCATGGATTTAACTTTTGCCTCTATCGGTTATATGATGGGGTTAAAGCTATTTAATACACAAACAAGAACTGCAGAACCTACCTTATTTGGTTGGACTGTTGCCATTATGTGTTATTGGCCTTTCTGGCAAAATTTATTTTATCCTTTCTTCTTAAAGCACGAAGGACCAGGCTGGCTAAAAACATTTGAAACTGGAAGCGTTATGTTCTGGTGCTGTTTTGTAATTATCATTATTATGGAACTTTTATACGCTTTAGCAACAATTTCTGCAGGTATCCATTTTTCAAACGTGACTTATCGTGGTTTATGGAGAACTGGATTGTATCGTTATACAAAGCATCCTGCCTATGTTTTCAAAAACATCAGTTGGTGGTTCTTGTTCTTACCATTTATGTGGACCGATGCGTCAAAAGCATTCCGTTGTTCCGTATTGTTATTCGGATTAAATATCGTTTATTACTTACGTGCAAGAACAGAAGAACGTCACTTGTCTCATTACCCTGAATATGAAGCATATGCTTTGGAAATGAACGAAAAGAGTATATTCCGTTGGTGTGCAAAAATATTACCATTCTTGAAATATAAACCTTTACCGAAAGATAAACGTTTGTTTTAACGGATTGGTTATAAAAGAACACCACTAACAAATGTTGGTGGTGTTCTTTTTACAAAAAAATGCTTGGTAGCAAAACCAAGCATTTTTTTCAAAGACCTCTCAATCAACGGGGAGGAATATATATTTCTGCAATATAACCTGGTTGAATTGGTGTTGAAGCATAACGAACATTCGATAGTTGAAGCGTATAACTTGGAACGCCTGTAATATTTTGAGCTTCTTGGTAAAAATCTGCACCTTTTCTATCATAATTTTTGGAATTCATAATATATAAAACACATCCCCTTGTTAAAGGTGCTATACCACAACGATACGTTCCAGAAGGCGCATCTGGATTAAAAACAACACCTTGTAATCCATTGGTTGTTTGAACGACTTCGCCCCCAGACATCATACAACCCATCATCATCCCAAAGAAAAATAACCCACCAACGATGCTTCCCATTATTTTGGTTTGTAAAATTTTAGGTGGCAAATTTAAATCAGCCGCAAAATTATTATCATACAAACCGGAAACTTTTTCTGGTTCATTTTTATTTTCCAAAGATTTACCTTCTAACTGTACCTGTTGCATCGCAAATTGAGGCGTGTTCTGAACAGGAACGCTTGGTGTTTGAGGCACTGCGTTAGGTTGTTCAACAGGCGCAACATTTGTCGTTGGCGCCAAATTTGGCACTGGAAATTTAGGCATTTCAGGTACTGAAGGCGCATTAGATGTAATCGTTGGAGGCACAGCAGACGTCGGTATCGGTGGTACTTTAGGTAATTCCGAAACAGGAGGCGCAGAAAATGCGTTTGGCATTTGTGGTGCTTCAAATATCTTTTTTTCATCACTCATTTTAAAGACCTTTTTTTACTTAACTAAACGGACCAATCTGGGTTTTAATGTTATAACATACTCTATACTATTTCCCCAAGCTGGATTAAATACTTGTCCAGGGATACCAATAATATCCAAAGTATCATCGATACTATAAACTGTGTGATAAGATGTAATCTCTCCATCAGCAGTATCTAATGAAATGTTAGATTCAGCTCTTTTTCCAGACAAGATATTACTTTGGAATGTCATCGACAAACTTTGTTCTGGTGTTGAAAATTTGACGCATTGGCCTATATCAAAACTGACTTTCCAATTATCAGGCATAATTGCAACACCTTCAGAAATCAAATTGACAGAACCATACATTTTTAAAACGTCTATTAAATTTTTGTTATTTGGCTGATGTTTTGTTGATAAAAGACGTCCAACAATTCCATTTACAGAAGTATTAATACGCTGAACGCCAAAAATTTGAGCAACATCTTGCCAATTTAAAACATGTTCAGGATTTGTTTTTGCCAAACGATAAACTTGAATATCGAATAACAACAAATTAGAAGACGCTTTAATTGCATTTACTAATTTTTCAATCGTTTTCTTCTTTTCTATATTGACGCGCATGTAAATTTCATTAGCACCAAAATCTGGCTGTAAATTTGTAATGTTAGCACCACGCAAAGCATCCAATACTGTATACATTCCGATTCTTTTTCCAGGAACTTTCATAACAAACCGTCCCCAACGAGACAAAATCAAATGCTTTTTAGCTGCATCATAACTGAAAAACACATCTCCTGCAGCAGCCAATTCACTAATAACAACGGATAATTCTCCACGAATATGTTCTCCAGAAATTTCAGGGAACAAAGCATCATCAGAATAAACACGAATACCTGCTTCAGATACCAAATTTTGAATAGCTATATCCAAAGGTAAGTCTTTGAATGTATAATCATTAACCTCATACCGTGGTAATTCATCTGAACCATCCAACGGAATAAGTTTAAAAGCACTTTCATCCAAAGCGATTGAATAAGTTAACTCATTATTATGTAAAGCGATTTGACAACGTGCAGGTGTTTCTATGTTAACCATGGATGAATTGGTCGTATCCACGCCAGTCGTTGTAATTTTACCACTTTCAAAACAAGCACATTTTTGCTCTTTTTGCTCACAACCACAATCTTGTTTCTTTTTTTCCGAACAAGGACAATTTAAATCTGACTGAACGCAATTACATGTAGCAACTTCAACCACTGTATTTTTTTGAGCACAAGGCGTAGTTTCTTTGTGGAAAACGACGTTGCTAGGAGAACCAATTTGTCCATTTTCAACAGCATAGCAAGGTTTTGTATCCTCTACAACAACATTTTCAAGCTCAACCAGTTCTTCGGCCTGATAAGGATTAACAACTTCTGCATCTTGATAAACAACTGGAATAGAAGATTGATACGGATCATAATTGTCTGTTGTTTGCACAAAATCAGATTGTCGTATTGAAGAGTATTCATACATTTCTTGCGATTGCGCATTTCCACTTCCTATCAACGCAGTCACACAAACTGCGTACAAAAGAGTACTAACTGAAAAAAGTTTTTTTCGCGAACATTTCATATTAACCATCCTTTTTTTGTTGTTTATCTTCATTATCTTCAATAACATTCAATTTGTCAATTTCATTTTGCGCTTCTTGTTCTGTTTTTTCAAAATCGCTTAAAATTTGTTCTGTTGAAGCAGCATAAGGATCATCCATCAACTCAAAGCCATCTGGAGCAGCATCCATTTCTTCTTTAACATTAGAAGTATCGATTGCCCCCAAAATTTCCCGAGCATTCAATTTAATTTTTTCAGATGTAGATTGCTGGAAATCGATTGGCAAGTCTTCGATTTCTTTTTCAAGCGAAGAAACAAGACGTTCTAAAGAAGCTCTGCCACCAGGAATTTCAACATCAACCAAATCTTCTAGCAACTGATTTTCCAATACGACTAAAGTCTTTTCTTTTAAATCATGCATCAAATCAACGATAAATCCATAATGTGGATAATCCGTTTTTTCAGCATCATCCATACGTAAACACCATGCGCTCAGCCAATTATTCGCTTCGTCATATAGTCTTTTTTGCCTTAAAAAAGTAGCAAAATCCCAATTTTGCGTTTTAACAGGAAAACCACCCTGCATAACTTCTGCTGGATTTAAAAATTCTTCTTGAGAAATCGCATTCGAAGCAGATGGCTGAACTTCCAAATCGACATAATTATCTAAACTTTTTTCTCCATCTGTATTCATATCGACCCAAGTTGCTTCAGATGTTACCCCTAAAATTGTTTCTTCAACGGGCTGATTTTGTGATATTTGAGCAACTTCACCTGTCTGAAGAACGGCTGGGGTATCTACAACCACCTCATTTTTTTCATTGTTTTCTTCCACAATAGAAAAAGTATCATTAACAGAATTTGATGCCACAAAATCATTTTGTTCTGAGGTTGTTTCAACCTCTGGCATTACTAAAGAAGCTTGATGATTTTCCTGCTCATGTTGCTCGGTCAAAGCTTCTTCGTTTAAAACACTTGAAGTATTTTGTTCAACAGGCTGAACGACGTTGTTTTGATTACTTACTTCTTCAGATTGTGGCAACACAACATTTTCTTCATTAACAACATTCGTTTCTTTTTCTTTCAAAGAAACATATAAAGCTTTCAAACGCTCTACAACAACAGCTCCTTCTTGACCAAATAAAGACAACCAATACTCTATTGTTGATATTCTGCCTTCCAAAATCTGTATTGTCACATTCTGTGGATTTTGCAAATAATTTCCAGCTTCTTGCCATGCCAATAATGCACCATAATAGTGAACTGCATGATTTGCTTTATCTTTTAATAATTTTTTTTGTTCTTCTGGCATAGATGCATCATCAAAAACAGTTGGCAACTGATTTATCCAAGAAGAACCCAATGCTGACTGCGCCACCCGAACAACTGTATCAAGCGTTTCTTGGTTTTCTTGATATGCATTCAAACTATCTTCTAGTTGTTTTAATAAATTTGCATCCACCATTGTCATCCCTTAAATTAGTATCTTTTAGAAAAGTATAAGCCAATAAAGTTAACGATTATTTAAAAACTTTCTTCTTCTTCAATATCTACAGAAAATTTTGGTTGCATTTTTGTTTTTCTGAATTTATCCAAAGAAACATTTTCTTCTGTTTCTTGTTTTGGCGAACCAGAAGACGAATTTAAAGCCACCTGCCCTACTTCTTGTTTTTTTTCAGATAATTCAACAAATTCAGCCTTTTCTTTTGCAACAGCAACACTTTTATTTAAACCGTTTTTCAATTCATCCAAAGATTTTAAGACTTGAGAAATTGCACCTTTTAAGTTTTGATGCATTTTTTCGATATTAGAATCGATAACGATAAAATTTAAAGCCTGCATAATTTGATTCTTCTTTGCTTCAAAAGCATTTGACATTTCAGAATGCAACGCCTTAAAATCAACATTAGACGAAACAACAGCACCATTAGATACAGGCATCCCCCCCCCTAAAGATGTCGCAACGACAGAGGCGCGAATAGGATTAACAACTTCCATCGCTATCGGTTTTTGAGATGAAACACCACCACCCATTCCAAAGGTTTCCCAAATTGGAGAAATTTCTTCAGGTGCTGGAAGCAACCCGTTTGTACCATCGTCAAAAGAAGAAACATCCTCGATTTGCGTACGCGTTAAAAAGGTATAGTATTCTCGAACTTCATCACCACCAGGAATTGAATGCAAAGCAGATAAAACATCTGGACTAGCCTCTCTAATCAGCTGCTGATTGTACTTTTGAGTTGCTTCTCCTCCCAACACATTTAACTGACGATATATGTTTATCAACTGTTGTGCCATTAAATCTGTTTGGGAACGTTGTTCCTTTTTCTGCTTTAAAAACTCTTCTTTTCCTTTAAAAATCAACTCTGCCATTTTAGTTTCCTTTAGTATAAAACACACACGACCTTTTTACAATCAGCCAAAGTATTTACTTTGATTTTTTTATTTTTATTTTCTAACACAAAACCATCAGCATCTTTACGTAAAAAACCAACTTCAAAACCATTATTATTTTTTATAATGGTCAGTTGCCCTTCTTCAGAAGAAAGAGTTGAAGATACAAGCAAAGTTGAATTTTTACAAATTCCATCCATGATGTCTTTATTCGCAGTTATGGCAAAACAATCCTTCGCAACAGGCAACGCAGGTGTCATAGATACGACTGGTTTTTGAGCATTATCTAAATCATAAAAATCAATCGCTGTACTTTGAAAACTAATATCACGTAAAGGCAAATCATTGTACCCACCTTTTGGATGGAAAATACCAGGCTTTCCAGTTTTCTTAAATTCTTGCAAACTTCCTGCCATATCCAATTCGTAAATTTTCATTTGCAATTCTTCAGGATCAAATCCTAATGCATGAGCAATTTTTTGGAATTGTTCTTCTGTCACTTCACGTTGCCCCATCTCAATGCGATGATAAACAGACAATGTCAATCCAGCCCCCTTTGCGACATCTTGCAGAGTTAGCATTTTTCCACCCCTTAAATAACGGAAACCAGCACCAAGTGTTTTCAACCCACTTTTTTCATTAATCTGCTTACGACGTTCTTGTTCCTTTTCCCAAGCTTGCAATACTTCTGGTTGAGATGTTTGTTCAAAAACGAATATGCTTTCTTTAGGACAATTTAAAAAAGCAGATATTTTAGTCAACTGTTGTTCATCGATTCGACGATAGCCTTTTTCAATTTTACTGATTGCCGATAAACTAACCCCTAAAATAGACGCTATCTCTTTCATTGTTTTTCCGCGAGTTCTTCGAATCATCCGAATTTGATTAGGGAAAATTATTTCTTCCATTTTTTAGACTCCTCTTTATATTGATATTTGTTTCTTTATAGCAGATTTTTTTAAAATAAAATAGACAAAAAATGAAAAAAAGTATTTTTTTTATAAAAAACAGGTTAAAAATACTTCAACCTGTTTTTTTGTTTTATCTAAACGACTTAAAACTAAAGAAATCTATACGCTTACTTTTTTTTGCGTCTAAACCACTTACGATACCGTTCAGAAGCCCATTTTGCTGTATTGGCAGTCGTCCGACCAGTCCATTTTCCAGCATTTACAGCTTTTTCACCACCATCCCAGAATAAACCAACTGTTTTATTAAAATACTTATTGCGAGCAATCATTTTAGCTGGAGCCTTTGAAACAGTTCTAACAATTTTTTTGGTTGTTTTTATTAAAGCCCTTGAACCTTTTTTTATAATAAAGTTTGTTGCTTTTGCAGCATATTTCGACGTGTAATTAATAGCCAAAGTCGTTGCTGTCGATACACCGTATAAAAGAGCGCCACCTAAAATGGCAAAAATACCACCAATCCAACCAAAATATCCGTTGCCCATTTGAGCTACGCCATTGTTTATCAATTTTTTTCCCAACGCAGAACCTTGTCTGGGTAAAAAGGCCAATGCAAAACCAAGTGTACGAATTCCCTTTGCTGTCGAATCACCGACACGATCGGCTGCTTTTTCAGCCTCACCATCTTTCTCTATATCATCATCTGCGTCGTTCTTTTCACCCCACTGATTGATTTTTGTCGCTTTTTGACCAGCACTTCCTTTCCATTCTTGATCATAAACACTGCTTATCGCCTTTTTCGTTGCAACGCCAGCTCCAACCATTGACATAACAGCAGTAGCACCACCTTGATTAGACAGATTGGTTCCAGAGAACGTTTGAATATAACTATCCAATGATTTTAACAACGCCAGAGAGATAAATACGGTTGCAATACTGACAAGTAAAACAATCCCCCCATTTCCATCACGACTAAAACCAACATATGCAGCTAAATCATCAAAATTATTTTCAGCTGTCAACTGTACCATATTTGCAGCATGAGGTCCCATCATTGCATAGAATATTTGTAAAATAAATATCAACATCAATGTCGTTAAGAATAATGTCACCATAGAATGAAGCAGTATTTCTAAACCTTTTTTCGAATAACCTTGTGTAGATTTAAATGCAACTGCGACAATAAAGAATGGAGCTAAAACAAATAATATCGCTAGTCTGAAAAACACGTCTATCAAGAAGAAAGCAAAAATACCCGAAATCAAAAAGAATGAGTAAGTCAAGACAATTCCACTAACCAATGCAGACCAATCAGAATAAACATCAGCCTGTAATAAATGTTCATAATATGTTTTATTCTTTGCGCCACACAACAAGAACTGTCCAACGATGGTTGGTGGCACAGTTACACGATAAACAGAACAAATCGAACATAAGAAAGAATTATATAAAGTATGAGTGACTATTCGCTGTTCTGCAGGAACTGAATAACCTATTGCCTCTGCATAACGCTGATCAAGTCCTGTATCTGTATCATTTTTCCAAGCTTGACATATATCACAATTATAGCCAGAACCAAAAGTTTCAACCATTTTTTGATCTATGGGATTAGGAATCCCTTCAACCATAGGTTTTGCAGCCTCATTAAAATGTAAACTCAAAGTCGAAGAAATCAAGAAAAATGGTGTTGAAATTGTCTGTACAATTTTTTGCATCGGAACCACTGCAATTAAAATGAACAAACCACCAACTGTCAACATCTTAACAAATAGCCCTGTAAAGAAACCTCCGATATCACCACGACCGAAGCTCATCAGCAGTTTCATTACATGCACAATCAACCAAAATAAAAAACCAATAACTAACAGTACTTGGACATAACCTTGTTCTGCATTTTGTTTGTAAAAAGATGTTGCGACCTTATCTCCAGCCAGCAAAAACAATGCTGCGACATCACACACCCAACATTCATTTGTTGCTTCCAGATACAATTCTTCGGGCGTTTTACAAGGATAAGTATCAATCAAAGACTGAAGTTCAGTGTATTCTCGACGCGCTTGATTTAACTGACGTTGTTGCGCTTGAGTTCTTTCATTGTAAGGTATTCTGTCTAAACGCGCAATAATTTGACGCAGTTGCGTTTGTTGACGAAGTAATCGTTGACGTTCAGAATAATCTTTTTGAACAGTATCTGTACTTCTTCCCAAAGCTCTGTTTATTGTTTTCTCTGTTGTTCGAAGAAGACCAGAAGCTGTTGCATCATCCATTTCATCTAAATCAATATATCCCGTCACAACACCAATAGTTGTTGCAACATTATCTACCCCTAATCCAATTCGAGCGAATGAAACATGAGGCGTCATCATTGCAACACACAAAGTTAAAAAGAATAAACATTTTTTCAATTTATAAAAGTTTTTTGTTTTGATAACCATAAAAACAATCAAACCAATCATAATAGGAAGACAACCCAATGCAATGTACTGCAAATATCTTCCGATATCTGTAAATAAAAAGAACATCAACAAAGGAAGTAATACAAAATACGCACTTAATCTTTTTTTCATTTACTTACCTCCTTTCATAGAATCTGTTGCGTCTTTTTTAGCTTTTTCTGCAGCTGCTTTCGCAACAGGAGCGGCTACTGGTAAAGCAACAAGAGCAACTGTTGCCATAACTGCAGCAGACATCAATTTTTTCATACGACCAACAATATCAGTAATAGCTTTTGAATTTGGCGCCCCCGTAAAATGGGTTGTAATAGTCCCGATATTTTTAGACATATTATACATATAAAATGCCAAAACTAAAAACGTCAAAAAACCCAACGAAGTTTGATCTGCTTCTGCATAGAATGTCCTATCCACATTTTGAATATAGGCTGACGTTAAATAACCATAATTTTTTAAAGAAAGATACCCTTCAAAAAGCGTCACACAAATTGCCACAAAAACACAAGCGATCATCACTTGAGCAAGAGCCCCCATAAAAATGCCCCACGCTTTTTTCAAATAATGTTCTGTATGTTGAAAAACCCATGCAACTAAAAATAAAGGCAGTAAAGTAAAAACCAAAACCAAACGAATAATACCATCTAATATATAAAAGGGGAAAAACAGTATCAAAAGCATAAAAATACAAACCATTACAACTCCCATACAGAAATTGTAAAAATCACTGTCTTTCAGTAAGCGAATTCCCATAACGAATCCGAAATTCAAAGCCAAAGTAATACGATAAATTAAATTTTCTAATTGAACTGCAATCTGTCGATTAAAACCAGGTCCAACATTAAAAGATGAATTAAGCGTGTTTGCCAAGGTCGTGTGTTTAGAAGCCCAATTACTTCTTAATATATTTGAACTTAAATCTATAAAAATTAACATTATCGGTTCAAAAAGCGTGTTAATAACTTCAACAAGACGTTCTTTAGAAGCAATTAAAATTGCCACAAAACCACCTTTAAATAATTTTTGGAATAATTGTACCCAAAATTTAGATAAATTAGGTTCTCGCAACGAAACCATAATGGACAGAACATGCAAAAACAACCAAGCAGTCAAACCAATAACAAGTAAAGATAAAGCTATATCACATAACTTCAAATATGCATTCGCAGACATTTGTGCAGCAGCATTGTAAACGACCCTGAATAATTGGCAAGAAAAACATCCTGCAGGCGAATTCATTAATCGAAAAGTTTCTTCTGTTGTATCATTGCCATCAACCTTACATGCAGAAATGAAGAAGATGCCTAAAACAGGCAAAAACTTCCAAATTTTATGTAAGAAAAATGACTTAAACTTTTCCATAAAAAACATTCCTTTTTTTATTTATTCCACACTTATGAAGCCCCTCCGACATCACCACCTAAACTGCCTCCAACATCACCACCTAAACCGCCTCCAACATCACCACCAGCACTCGTATTATCTGAAGCTAGAGAAGATGTATTTTCTGTGTTATTATTGGATGCAGTATCAGAATTTTTTGCCCCATTTGCTTGAGCGCTTTCAGACGGATTTGTTTCATCACTTTTTGGTGAAGCATCCCTCTGTTGAGAATTTGTTTCATTATCCTTTTGTGGAGTTTCATTCTGTTTTGGAGGATTTGTTCTGTTATCCTTTGGAGAATCATCTCCCTGTTTTGGAGGATTTTTAATTTTTTCTGAAGGATCTTCTGATTTAGAAGGCACAGTTCTTTTAGTTTGCTCATCAATAAAATCTTTAGCTCCAGCGCTTTTTGTCAGACGATTCTGGGCAAGTTTAGCACCCAATCCAGCAATACCAGCTGTTGCCAAGCCTTTTGTATGATGTCCAGCCTTTCCAGTTAATCCCACAGCGCCTTTGGCAAACGTTGTTGTCAACTTTGACGAAGCATCACCAACGCCACCTCCTAATTTGGAACCACCGAAACTCGAAGCTATCTCACCTGCTAATGAAATAACACCCGATGCAATGAATAAAGAAGCCAAAATCATCCAAAAACGAATACCATCGAAATACAAATACTGATGAACTGCTTCTTTTGTATTCCCATTTGACATTTTTTGCACTATCGCATCGATGGCAGAGCTTGCAGTTGCATAAGCTGACGACGAAAAAAGTATCGCACCTAAGGAAAAAATCATACAGATAAACAATAAACGTTTCATTTTACATCCTCCTTTAGCCTGAAAATGCTGCTGCGATTAATTGAATTGCAAAAGCCAAGAATACACATAATGTCACCAATGTCACCCAGCAAGACACCAACAAATCCCAACCTTTTTTCGAATACCCTCTGGTCTGCTTTGTTGCAAAACACGCGATAAACAAAGGCAACAAAATAACAACGAATCCCATACGCAACAGCAAATCGATTAACTTAAATGGAACTTTGATAAACATAATCAAGAAAGAAAGTGTAATACCAAGCCCTACGACAAGCAATCCTAAATCTGGCAAACCACCATTCGGATTTAAAGCGTAAACGATAATGGCACATCCCAAAGCCAAACCATTAACCAACTCTATACTTATCAATTTCAGCAAACAATTTAACGCATTATAAACATCTGCAGATAATGCTTTTCCAGCAAATGCATCAGAAGCGATTCCCTGACAAGCATTCATTGTTTGAGTTTGCCCAGAGGCTGCCGCACAACGACCTTCTACTTGAGTGGCTGATGTATAAGATACTGTCGTTTTAACCCCTCCGACCTTCATAATGTCCATTGATAAGCCTGCACCTATTTCCATTGGAATATCAACCAAATATCGCGTAACTTGCCCAGGCTGTGCCCTTAATAAAATAGCCAAAAGCATAATTGTTCCCAAGCCTTTAAAAAGCTCTGTCATTAATTCACCGATATTTGCTCCATGAATAGTTGTGATGAATTTAAAGACTGTCCACAACAACCAAGCCATAGCCAAAACAACCAATAAACTTAAAAAGACATCCCGTAATTGATTATATACATCGGTTGCCATGTTATTAACTGTTTTAAAAACAGTCTCAAAAATTGAACAGAACCAACAACCTTGATTAAGATTCAAAAAAGCGGCCAACGTCTTGTTATATATACTACCAAAAGACTTATTTGAAGACCAAGGACTAGCCATAGCATCAAGAGTATCTTCCCCATTAAATAAAGAAGCGATCCCATTCCAAATGGAGGACGCAGTATTTGCTACAGGCTCCCAAAGTGCTCCTCCGATATCATTAGCCAGAGCTAGAGGACATTCTTCAGCGACAGAAACAGAAGCTAGACAAGAACCAGCACTTTGCAAACAAGAAGTTTTTTCAGCACTACCAGCAGTCATAGCATTACAGGATGAAGAGACAGCATCGCAAACACTGCGCATATTATCCAAGCATGTCGGACAATTTGCACGAGCTGACCAATGTGAAAACTCACTATTTTGCCGTCCATTTTTCAAATCATCAGCAATTTTAGCAAGTTGCGATGCACTTGCCACGTCGCAATCCTGTCCAGGATAACAACGATAAGCCAAACGTTCCCCAAGACCAAAATAAGCATCGCTGACACCACTAGCCACTTCCCGACCTAATTGCGCGCCACCTTCAACGATAATAGAACCAAGTTCGGACACGCCATTTGAAACAGCATCCCAAGCATCACCAAACCAACCTGCTCTAGCAGGATGAAGAGTAGCTAAACTTAATGAACAAAGCATTAAGAAAAAAGCAAAAAAGCGACGAATATTCCCCATAATACACCCCATCTGTAATAAAAATTTTTAATTCTTTATATTTTATTATAGACTATTTTTAAAATTTCGTCTATAACTATTTTCATAAAAATATGTTTTTTTGTCAAAAAAGGAGTTTAAAATGGGATTAAATGAGCATCAATCAAACATTATTGCGATATACAAGCAACTTTTTCAATATAAACACTTACTTTCTGGAGGGGCTGATTTAACGTTTAACGTATCAGAATTAGACGAAGCTTTCTTGGAAAACAGATTCCCTGAAATCGAAAATCAACTGAAAAATGCAGTTGCTTTTTTATTGGGTATCCGAATCGCTGCAACTGATCAAAACAGCCCACTTCCCGTTGAAAAAATGCTGTCTTCTGTAGAAAAAACATATAAAAAAGACGACTTTTGGAGACGGTTGTTATTAGATTATATTGAAGTCAGACAACAAGAAGACGAAAAGCAAATACGTCAAAAAAAACAGACTGTTCAGCAAGAAGGATTAGACTTATATAAAAAGCTTTCTAACTTTAGAAAACGCAGAAAAGAAATTATATCTTCTTTTGCAAAAAAACTGAATGAAGAAAAACTGCCTATCGATGCAACTAGATTATTTACAAATTATCTGAATATGGCAGATATTGATGCAGAAGAAGCTTGGAAAGTGGCGATAACTAATCCGGCTTTTTTTGCCCCAATAAATACAGTCGATAAAAATGGTAAACGTAATTTATCTGTCTCTGGAGCAAAAGAAGTAAACAAAAAAGCAGCTGCAGCAATAAAAAAAATGAAAGCATAAAAGTATAGACATCCAATAAAAAATATGCTATACTTATAAGCACGGAAATAATAAAACAGGAGATGAACATGGCTGACATGACAGAAATACAAAAAAATCTTGCAAATACTATGGCAAAAGATGAAGGGGCTCGTATGGCTGATTTTATGGGCAATCCAGCTGCTTACTTAACAGGGCTTGGTATTTCGTTTCAAAGTTTACCACCTCAAGCACAAGAAGCTTTTCAATCTCTTGCAGCTGGTGATATAAGTGGCATGGAAGTCGTTTGGCCAGAAATCAATAATATAGTATCAGAAAAAGCAAAACAAATGCAGGAAGGAAAAAGTACGCCTTCTTATTCTGTGAACCAAGAAGCTGCCAATAACGCCTCCACAATTTCACTTGGTGCCCAAATGCCTCAAGATAAATCTCAAATCACAATTCCAGCACCGACTTTAGATGCTGGAAACGTCATTTCAGAAAAACAAGGTACTTCACCTTATACTGTAAATCAGGACGCTTTGGCAAATGCACCGACTGTTTCTGTAAAGGCTCAAACGCCTCAAGCAAACGATCAAATTAGCGTTCCTGCTCCAAATTTGGATGCTGGAAAAGTTTTATCTGTGACACCTGAAATGCCAAAAGATGAAACTCAAATAACCATTCCTGCACCAAATTTAGATGCTGGAAAAGTCATATCTTCTGCCCCAGAAAAACAAAATCAATCAGAACAACCGTCTGTTGAAGCAGTTCCTGAAGTCCAAGCAGGAAAGAAACCTCTTAACTTTAAAGATGGCTTTGAATTAAGTGAAGCTGCCAAGAAAAAACTACGGGAAAACGATAAAGGCCTTTGGGGAATTGCAGAAGATTTTGCATCTGCTCAAGAACCTGAAGATGCTTTTATGGCTGCTTTTGTCGGATTGCTGTTATACTTGCCTAATAAAGCAATGGCTAAATTAGACGAAATGGAAGTCCGTCGAGAAGAAATGAAAGCTCACATTGAAAAACAAGCTCAAGCTCATGATGATTTTGTAGCCCATGGGTTGGGAATGGGAGCTGCAGATCGATTTATGGCCATTCATAAAGAAATAGTCGAAGGCTTTGGAGACATGGCAAAAGTTGCTGCAAATTTAAAAGAAAAAAATCCCGAATTACTCAAAGGATTAAATTTAGAATTTGATGAAAATGGACAACTGAAAGGGAAATTAAAAGATAAGCAAATTAAGGAATTAACCGATCGCATTATCGCAAATAATTTTATGAAAAATTTTGGGCATCTTCCAACTAAAGAGCAATTAGAAGAATCCCAAAAGAGAGTCGATATGGGCTTAAAATCAGGTCTTTATGCGCAAGTTGCTCTAAGTCGAGGCTTATCTCCAGAAATGCCGAAAGACGCCAATCCACAAGAAGTTTTAAATGCGTTAACGCCACAAAACGTTGCACAAAGCAATCAAGCTTCTGAAGCTTCGCCTGCTCCTGCTACTGAAAATACACCTGTAGAAAATACAGTCGAAGCACCAACAGCAACTTTAAATGCGCCACAAACAGAAGATGTGGCTGACAAACCTGCCACAACAGAAAATCTGGCAGCGCCTTCAACATACTCAATAGCAGAAGAAGGAATGAATGTTATTGCGCAAAACATTACAGAAGACGAAACAACTAACATATCTGACGCAATTAAACAAGTTAATGCAGAAGAATTGCCAGAAAGAAAACCTGCTAATTTACAAAAGGTTCAAGAAACATTCAGCGTTTCCTCTGAAACCAATTTTGCAGATGCAGTTCAAAATTTTAGCGTATCTTATTCTCAAGTCAAAGAAGATGAAAAACAGGTTGCTCAAAATAGAGACAACTTAAACAGAGCAAAACAAGGTCCTGCACAAGAAATTCAGGCTCCAGCCTATACTTTGAACAGAGGATATCAATATGCTTAAAAAAAATTAAAGCCTTGTTTTGAACAAGGCTTTTTTTTACTTGTTTTTATAAAAAAACTTGCTATACTGACCAAAAAGGGGTTTAAAATGAGCAAGTTTTTTTTCTTTTTATTATATAGTTTCATCTTTCTTTGTTTAGGTGGTTCGCTGGTTGAGTATGCTTTTGGTGTATCTCCGTTTAATTTGTTCTCATGGAGTACAAATGAAATATATTTAAATCCTCTTTCTGACTGGGGAACATTGTACAGAAGATTAAAGTACAACAATTTAACAATAGATTCGACAAACTTACCATTATTTTTCAGTTTTTTATTCTTTTATCCTATTTATATAGGTCTTTGGTTTTTGCTTTCAAACCTTCCTTGGAAAAGAAAAATTTTAAAAGTTATCGTTCATCACCGACGTAAAAAAGAAAAAAATAAACAAATGACAGAAGGTTCCTCTTTAAAAACATATTTATCGCGCCCTAAAGCATTGGAAAAACCCAAATCATCAAATCGTTCTTCTATGTTAAATCAATTAGCAGCACAAAAAGAAGCTGAAATGGCTCAATTGGCTGAAGCATCGACTGAAGCGCCTGCAAAACTTGAACAACTTTCCCCTGAAATTATAAATCAGATACGCGAATTAGGAAAAAAATACGGCTATGATTTATTTGAAAATGTTAAATTAGGTGAAATAATGGTACCGTTAGTTCTGGCAACAGACGAAGAAGCTCTACTTCTTAAATTTTTATTTCAAGAAAGGGAATGGATTGCTGATGAAAATATACCAGAAGACGCATCAGAACCAACATGGTTTTCTACGGAAGGTTTAATCACATCTCCTTTTTTTGAATTACAACCTGCTGTACAATCATTGCAAGAACAAGAACCAACTTCTCATGTAAGACCTGTTGTTGTATTGTGTGAAGGCTCCATTATGAACTCCCTTGCTTTGATAGATACTTGGGCTCAAAAAGACTGTACCGTTGCTACATTTCAAAACGGTAAAGCTGAAGCAATTTCATCGTTGGAAGAAGTGTTATCCTCTGGTCCACAAACAACGCTCTCTGCCATCGATCAGCCTGACCAAGCTGAAATGTCAAACATGGCAAATGTATCTTCATACATTCATTCGCCTGAATTACAAGAAAAAATAGAAAATCTGGGACAAAAATATGGCTTTGAATTATTTACTAATGTCCATTTAGGACAATACATTATTCCTTTTGTTTTGGCTTCAGATGACCAAGCTTTGTTATTACGCCCCCTTATGGAACCTCACGATTGGTTAGTTGATGAAGACGGAACAGTAGAACATCCAGAACCAACTTGGTTTTCTACAGAATACTTAATCGCGTCACCTTTTTATGAAGTTGACAGAGCAGCTCAAATTCTACAGAAACAAGAACCGACCAGCCTCATTCAGCCCATTGTTCTTTTGTGCGATGGTTCTATACTCAATGCCAAACAGTGGTTGAATTATTGGAAAAATAAAAATGGAACAATCCTTTTAATGGACAAAGGTCAAGGCAAAGGATTAATCTCTTTGGAAGATTTTTTAGATTCAATTCCAAAATAAAACAAAAATTCATAAACTTTTAATTTTTATTAAAAAAAAGTTAAAATAGCTCTTGCACTCTTGAAAAAAATAGTCTAATCTATTCCCATAAACGACATAAAGGGAGAGAAAAAATATGTCTAAAATGAAAATTTTATTTGTAGCAAGTGAAGGTGCTCCATTCATTAAAACAGGTGGACTAGCAGATGTTGTAGCTGCTTTACCTAAATATCTGAAAAGACAAGGGGCTGAAGTAAAATTAATTTTGCCATTGTATTCGCTAATTGATCGTGAAAAATATAATTTGCGCAAAATGTATGATGGCAGTTGTGTTAAAATGGGAAACTGCGAAGAATGGTATAGTGTTTATTATGCTGAAACACCTTGCCATTACGATGCCTATTTTATCGAATTTAATAAATACTTTGAACGTTATGGTGTTTATGATGATAAAAATTCTCACGAAGAATATCAAGATAACGCTTATCGTTATTCGTTCTTTTGTCGGGCTGCATTACAATTAACTCAAGATATGGGATGGCAGCCTGATGTTGTTCATGTCCACGATTGGCAAACAGCTTTAATCCCATATTACTTAAAGAAAGATGGTAATCCATTCTTTGCCAATACGAAAAGTGTATTAACAATCCACAATCTTCCATATCAAGGCATTTACAATGCAGATGTTTTAAACTATGCAAAAATTGCATGGGAAGATTTTAACATGAATGCATTTGAAAATTATGGTCGTATTAATTTGCTAAAAGGAGGCATTCGTTTTGCAGATAAAATAACGACCGTAAGTCCACACTATGCAGAAGAAATTATGTCTCCACTGGGCGGCGCTGGATTACATTGGTTATTGCAAGAACGCGCTGCAGATGTTTCAGGTATTTTAAACGGAATCGATTTAGATTTATGGAATCCTTTAAAAGATCCAAATATAGCATATCCGTACGATGTAAAATCATTTAAAGAAGGTAAAGCAAAAAACAAAAAAGCTTTACGTGACCATTTTGGATTAACACATAACGACATGCCTATTTTTTCCATGTGCATTCGTTTGGCAGAACAAAAAGGCTTGCGTATGGTGACTGATTGCATTGAAGGGGTCTTGCGCAATATGCAAGCTCAAGTTTTGATTATGGGTGATGGAGAAGTTTGGGCTCAAGCGTATTTAGGAAACTTGCAGAACTATTATCCTGGACAAATCAGTGTCAATCGCTTCAATGGACCGTTAGAACATCTGATTGATGCAGGAAGCGATTTTACATTGGTTCCGTCAATTTATGAACCTTGTGGTTTGAAACAAATGTATTCCCAGTTATATGGAACACTTCCTATTGTTCGCTCGACAGGTGGATTAGCTGATACTGTCATCAACTATGATGAAAGCAACGGAACAGGGTCTGGCTTTAAATTTTACGACATTTCTTCATCTGCTCTTTATAATACCATCGGATGGGCAAATTCGACCTATTATGACAGAAAAAAAGATATGGATACAATGATAAAAACCGCTATGAACCAAGATTTTTCTTGGGGTAGCTCTGCGAAAAAGTATTATTCGCTTTATCAACAACTGAAAGGTTAAAAATGACAAACATTCGCGTTGCGATTATTGGTTGGGGAAATGTTGGGCGTTATTGTAAATACGTCATAGAAAACACTATTGACATGGAACTGGCTGGCGTTATTCGCAGAGAAACATCTTTAAAAAACTTTGATGAAGAACTAAATGGTGTAAATGTCGCATCTGATATTTCTGAATTAAGTGACGTAGATGTTGCTATTGTTTGTGTTCCTTCTCGCGTTGCAGGAGACAAAGTTGCTCAAATACTGAAAAAAGGTATTTCAACTATCGACAGCTTTGATATTCATTCAGAAATTATTGAAACAAAAAAACGTTTAGACAAGATAGCTAAACAAAATAAAGCTGTTTCAATCTTGGGGGCTGGTTGGGATCCTGGAAGCGACTCTGTAATTCGTTGTTTAATGAAGATGGTAAATCCTCATGCTTTAGCAAGCACAACTTTTGGTGGCTCTAAAGGTGGGCGTAGCATGGGACATACAGTCGCTGTAAAATCTATTTCTGGAGTAAAAGATGCTGTTGCGTTAACTTTACCAAATGGTGCTGGTCAACAAAAACGTTTGGTTTATCTTGAGCTGGAAAAAGGTGCTGATTTTAACAATATAGCCGAACAAATTCGTCAAGACGATTACTTTAAATCTGATCCAACGGATGTTATTGCTGTAAAAGATGTTGCACAGTACGACACATTAAATCATGGCGTCGAAATTGAGCAACGTTCAGAAGATGTTTTTCAAAAATATAAATTAGAAGGTATAAATCCATTAATGACAGCTAACGTTTTAATCAGCGCTGCCAGAGCAGCTTATCGTGCGACAGAGCAAGGTCAATATGGCGCTTATACTATAATAGAGCGACCTTTGGTAGATTTCATACCAGGAAGTTTAGAAGACCAACTTAAAGAGTATTAAAATATCACAGTAAAAAAAGATCGCTTTTACACAAAAGCGATTTTTTTATGTATTTAAGCTGTTTAACACTGAACGACATTTCAATTATTTAATCCCCCACCACCACGTACCTTTGTCATCCTGAACGGATGTGAAGGATCTCATGAAGTGTGGTACGACGTGGGTACAAAATCTCAAGAGATTCTTCGGGCTGGCGCTCTTCAGAATGACGTTGGGGTTTGGGGAACAGGATGACGAGATAAAAAAACGTTCTTGACTAAAGATTTTGATTCGTTTAGAATGAGGAAAATTTAATAAGTTTTTTTATAGAAAGGAAGTATTTAACATGTCCATTAATTTATTTAAGTTTTTACCCCCCCCCC
>SUUS01000023.1 GCA_015062395.1 Alphaproteobacteria bacterium | reverse complement strand
GCAAATGCTTCATTGCTTCTTCTTGGGCTTTGGCTGCAGCCTTTTCTTCTGCTTCCTTTTTGGCTTTCTCTTCTGCCCGTTTTAATTTTTTCTTTAAACGTGAGGCTTGTTTTCTCTTTTCTTTCAATTTGACTTCGTTTTCGCAGAAGTTTTCAATCTGCTCATCCAAAATACCTTTCGAGATAGCTTCATAAAATTTAGTTAAAAATTCTATCTTTTGTTGCTTCGTCAACTTTCCACAGGAACAACGATAAATTCTTTTGCCCCCTAACCGAACGCTGAAAATAGTGCTGATGACATTGTCTTTCTTTTTCAATTCGGTCAGCAATTTATGCATTTGGTTTTCTTTTGACCAACCGTCATTTTTAAAGTTTTGAATATTGATTTCAATTTCCTTTAAAATTCTTTTACGGCAACTTTCTTTGGATAACAAGCCTTCATCCTTTTGTGTTGCTATTTGGGTAATTCCAAAAGCCGACATAAAGTCTTCAATGCTTTCCAAATTGATGGATGTTTCCATAACTAAGCCTGTTTCAGGCAATTCATAATTTGTATTTTCTAACATAATTTTTTCCTTTCGTATTTTGTTAGTTAAATCCGAACAGAACCATTCCGTCCGATGACAAAACTAATGCTAAAAAAAATAAAAATCTGTGCAATAACTTTTTTCAGATGGGAATCTATATGGATGTAAAAACATCAATATAGATGGATATTGATGTAAAAAAAATAAAAAACGAGTGTCTTTTTTTATTCATCTTTTTATTTTTCTTTTAGTCTTCACTCTCCATTAAATGCATTTTTCTTCCGAATCGAAAGAAGCGATTCGGGTTAAAATTCCATTTTTTAATCACAGATGAATAAATATCTTTATAATAAAAACACAAGGAATGAAAAATGGAATTAGAACCAATTATTATCAATAAAAACTTCTATCCTATCCCAGAGGATTTAGAAAGCTTAAAAAATCTACAAAAACTTATGACCGATATCAATCAACCCATTAACAGCAAATTATCCAGTTTGTTGCAGGTCTTATGTGCCACAAGCAATAAGCCTAAAATGGTTGAATATCTTTTAAAACAAGGAGCTGACCCATACTATATGGATATCAATGGCAAAACGGCTTATGATTATGCTTTGGAAAATAAGTTCCATCTGAAAGAATGGTTGTTCATATTGCTTAATCAGTATCAAGTGCATTTTAAACCCAAAGATATCTCTGAACGGCAAGAGCTTGTCTTTTCTCTTATTCAAACTGAGATTATCAAGCATGAGATGTTAAAGTTTGAAGCGAAAGAACGGTTGTTAAATGTGTTAGATGAACTAAGTGTGTAGGAGTTTTCAAATGATGACAAAGAATGATTATTTTATAGATGATATTGATGACTTAAAGGAAATCCTTTCTGAAATAACGGATATCAATGCACCGGTTAATGCCAATCAAGCGACTTTGCTTCATGTATGCTGTATCATGACTTCTGATACCGAACCGATTGAATACTTGCTTGAACAAGGAGCAAATCCTCATATTAAAGACAAGTTTGGTTTAACTGCCTTTGATTATGCCATCCGAAACCCCAATAAATGGGCTGGCATTCTCAATTACTTGGCTTTAAAGTAAAAGGACTGTTCACTATCAGTCCTTTTTCTCATTCTCTTGGATGATTTCTTCTAATTTCTCTTGGGATATTCCATTTTTGTAAAAGATGTTCTCTAACTTTGTTGTTCTGTTTTCCAATTTGACTATTCGTTCTTCCAATTCCTTTACTTTTCTTGTAAGTTCTTCATTGGTTAAGATTAAATCTGCCTTTTCTGACACCAAATTATTTACTCTTCCTTCTGTATAAATTAATTGTTCTTGCAGATATTTGTTTTCATTCAAAGCCCCATCTCGTTCTAATTTTAAAACTTTCTTATCGATATTCCTCATGTCTTCAAACAAAGGTTTGTGTTCTTTATCCGTCAAAGATAATATTCGTCTTCCTTGCTTATCTGTTTCTTTATATAAATATCCATCTCGGATTAAATCATTCACGAAGACTTTGGCTGAACCTGTTGTTAAATCTAAGGCATTCGCAATATATTCGTTGCTTTCGTAAAATGTAAAGCCATTGTTGCTTCTGAACTTAATATAATCTAGCAATACTCGTTTTGTAATTGATAATTCTGACTTTTGTTTTGGCATAATTTTCTCCTTCTGTTTTTTGCAAAGATATTTATCGGGTGAAAAATTATTTTTTCATTTTGGCAAAAAAATTATCGGGGAAATGTTTGTTTCCACCTAAAAGCCTCTTGGAAAAGGTTGTTTCCACTAACTTCAAAATGGAAACTGTTGTTTCCTTATCCGGAAAGGTTTGTTTCCACTGGTGGAAATGGTTGTTTTCAGTATCGGAAATGGTTGTTTCCGCTACTTTTCTTTGAACATTAGGCAAACCAAGGCTTTCAGAGTGATTTTTAAACCCTACAATACTATTATAATAGATATAAACAATAGCTATTATAATAACCTGACATAGACATTACTTTTCTTTTTTATTTTATGACACCAGATAAACAGGAATAAGTAATGCATCCAACTGCCATAAGCCATCAGGCTCAATTTAATATAAAGGGGATTTCGGTTCGGACGTGGCTAAACCTTTCATCCGTTCCAAATACCGATACAATGTAACCTTATCAACTTTCATAATACGAGCAATTTGTGCTTTGGGAAGTCCTTTTTCTAATAATTCCTGTATCTTTTTGGCATTTTTGGACAACTTCAAAGACTTACTCTTTGCCCCAAATGGACGACCTAAATGCTTTCCTTGTGCCTTTAGTTTATCCAAAGACATTTTCGTTCTGTCAGATATCAGTTGCCTTTCGATTTCGGCTGATAAACCAAATGCAAATGCCAATACTTTTGAACCAATGTCTGAACCTAAGCGATAGTTTTCTTTTAATGTCCAAACTTCACAGTTTTTAGTTAAACAGTTCTGCAAAATACTCATTACTTCCAAAAGACTTCTGCCCAACCTTGAAATCTCTGTGGAAATTAAAATATCTCCATCTTTTAACTCTGCTAATAAACTGCCTAACTTCCTTTTATTTAAAGGCTTTCTGGAAGAAATGGTTTCTTCTATCCACTTGTTGATTTTAATGCCTTGCAACTTGGCAAATCTTGTGATTTCAAATCGTTGATTTTCGGTCGTTTGTTTATCTGAACTTACTCTAATGTATCCATATATCATTTAAACTCCTTTTAGGTATTTATTTGACGGAAACAAAGGTTTTAAACACTGTTTAGAGGTTGAGATTAAACGAACGATTAAAGTCAACTGAATTTTGTATGCTTTTGATGTATTTTTAATTCTGAAATCAAGACCTATTTTTAATAACAAACACAAGGAAAACAAAGGATTTTAATGCTTTTTTGTTTTAGTTGTTGAGAACTTATTTTGTCAAAGATACATAATCGTTGGTTTGTGTATCTTTTTTGGTATGAGTAAAGTTTGTAGTTTTTTTGGACACCGTTTTGTCTTGGAAAAAGAAGAAGTCAAAGAGCAACTAAAATCTTTGGCACAAAGGCTTATTAAGGAAGAAGATGTGGATGTGTTTTACCTTGGGGAACAAGGCGATTTTGAAATACTTTCAGCCGAAGTTTTAAACGAATTAAAGCCAACATATCCTTTCATCCAAAGAATAGAAGTTATTTGTTTTGCCGAGCAGCTTCAACGAAACGGGAAAATCAAATCAGATGGATTTGAATATTTGGATGAATTAGACCGTTGCAAACGAAAGGCTCGAATAATCAAACGCAACCAATGGGTCATAGACAACAGCGACATACTTGTCTTTTATGTAAACACCCCATACGGAGGTGCATACCAATCCTACCTCTACGCCAAGAAGAAAAAGAAAGATATTGTCAATTTAACACAGTTGGAGGAGATGTAGATTTTTGTTCTGTAATAAACTCATTTATGTATCTGTGTAAAGTTGTCCAAGAACATCCCATTAGACGAGCTATTTCGGCTTTAGAGACACCTCGACTTAATAAATCAACTATCTTATTGTGCTTTTTATGGAGTTTCTTATAGGAAAAACCAAACGGACGTCCTAAATGTTGTCCTTCATCTTTTAATCTTTTTAGACTTTCTTTTGTTCTTTGAGAAATCAATTGCCTTTCCATTTCTGCAACCAAAGAGAAAATACAAGCAATAAATTTACTTTGAATATCTTTTCCCAGCTGAAAGTTTTCTTTAATCGTGATAACTTTGCATCCCTTTTCAAGACATTGCTGTAAAATACCCATCACTTCCAACATATTTCGACCTATACGACTGATTTCGGTTGTGATAAGAATTGTATTTTCATCCAACTTAGACAACAGCTTGTTTAATTTTCGTTTTTTTAACTCTTTTCGTGAAGAAATAACTTCTTCAACAAATTCACTTAAAATCAAATTATTTTGCTTACAATAGTGAATGATTTCATGCTTTTGATTTGCACAATTTTGCTGTTCTGTACTTACTCTAATATATCCGATTACTTTCATTTAAAACTCCTTGATATGCATATATTTATCAAGGAGTTAAGTATATCAAATAGACGGTGGTTTAGATTTTATATTGAAAATACTATATTATGTTTTTTCTTTTATTACAAGTAAAAAAACGTGATTGCATTACTTTCCTTTATTTTTTAAAGAAAATTAAAAACAAATTCAAAAATAGGAAAAGGACATCTCCATAAACCACCATTTATGGAGATTAAAATAGAGGAAAAGGAATGAATATGTATGAATTAACCAAAGAACAATATCAAAAAATTGGTAAAGATTTTTTAGACTTTTATATGGAAAACGGATTTGGAAATAAATCAAAAAAAGAGATTGATTTGAAAATTTTTTTATTGTTAAGCAAATCTTTCAAAGGAAAAAAGCCTATAAGTTTAGCAAGAGAACTGGGTATTACGGTCACTAAATTAAAAAATCTTATAATTCAGACTCGCTTGATAAAGCAAGTGAATATTGCTGAAGAAAAAAAAGAATTATTAGAAACGCTAATACAAACAAAGTGGTCTTTTTCGGAGGGATTTGCAAAATTTACATTAGATAATCCTTTTGTTAAAATGAATTTTCAATCTTACTGTGAAGATTGTAATGTTTTATATGATACCTCATTTAATCGCAATATTATAAAAATATCTGTTAAAGATTTAGCCGAAGTAATTGTCAATATTGCAAAAATAGATGAAAAAACAAATTTAAAAATCGGTAATAAGGTATTGGCTGTTATGAACAAAAAAGAACTAAAAACGGCAACTATAGAGATGTTGAACGGTTTAACCACTCATTACACAGGTGTTTCTTTTTCTAAAATTCCCGATATTTTTAGTTCTCTTTTAGAACAACTAAAAAATAAAATTAAAAAGGACTAGATTATGTCTCATTGTACAAACTTTGATTTCCAATATTCCAGCCGAAGATGTATTATTCAAACATTTGAAAATATGGGATTAATCTGGCGAGATGATACTGTCGTATATTATAATTCAGGATTAGAAAAAATGTTAGGAATAAACGGACATGATTCAGCACCTGCCATCGTAGCAAACAAAGATGGTTTTAATTATTTCATGATAGATAAAGGAAATCATTATGAACTTTCTATAGAAAAGCATAATATGAGCGTTGAAGAAGAAGAAATCTCCAAAAAGATGGCTAATGAATTCAAACACGAATATGTCAAAACAACAGTAGAGAAATTTAAGAAAAAATTAGAAAGAAAAGGTATCGATTGTATTTTAAAAGATACACCAAAAGGATGGGAAATTTGTTTTGGTGCAATGTACGAAAAAAGCATTTTCGTTAAATTGAATAAGAATAAGATAGAAGAACAAGTATCCGGAGTTAAAGGAAAAAGTTGTTCTTCTTTAACAGGGGCATTGGAAGATATGTTGTCTTCTTCGGACGTGGATTTAAATACACGTTGGACTGAGGAGTATTATCAAACAGAAGATGATGAACTTAAAGTTTATAATTTAGAATAAGTTAGGAGAGAAATATGAAAAAACAAGTTTGGTGGAATGTCTATATGAAAATTTCAATTTTTACAGCAACAGGCTCTTTCCTTTTTATTATTTGTTCTTTACCATTTATAAAAGATATAGAATATTTTCCTGAAAATATTCGCTACTGTATCGGTGGGGTATATATTTTTCTAGCCGTTGTAGGGATACTGATACCTGAGTTCGTAATTATCTTCATGATGAGAAAGACACGGATTAAATTAGATGAAAAATATTTAACAAGTCCGACTTTAAAAGTTTTAATAAGAAGCTTTAAAAAAGTTTCTGTTTTATTTGGGAAAAAGATTGCTTTAAAGACAGAAAGTAACAAGACTATTGGGACTATGGATTGTTCTTTCCTTTCTTGGTTTCAGATACAACAAATCCTTACAGAGCTTCAAAAGCGAGGAAAGATAGTGGAAATTGAACCTCTGTTGGACGGAGTGTTTACCCTAGAACCTATCCAACAACAGAAAAATAATAGGCATTTGGAGGTCTGAAATGATTAAAGAATTATCGGATGGTTCCATAAAATTTGTGGGCAAATTGGAAAGTAAAACTTGCTGTTTTTTTTTAATAGGCTCCCTTTTTCTCTTTGTGGTGGGCGGTATTCTGCGTGTTTATAACGAAGAAACTTTCGAAGCCATTATTGTTTCGATTTTCGGAATTGTGTCATTATGTACAATACCTTTTTTACGTCATCAGTTTACGCTATCCCCCACTACGATATTGATAAGAAGCCTGACTGAACGAATTATAAAATTACAAGAAATATCCAGTGCCAAACTATTCCAAGACGAAGAACTGATTTTTTATGATGAAAATGATGAAGAGGATGACTATATAGAGTTGTCATTTTTTAAACAAGATGATGTTCAAGTTTTTTTAAATATGCTGGCTAAAAAAGGAATTGTTATAGATGTAGCCGAAGAAATGAAAGAAAGAGGATATGTTGTGCCCAAAAATCGGCACTCTAAGCTCTCTCAACAAAGTCAATATCATACAAAAGATACGGATGAAGATACAGAAACAACGCCACATCAACGACGAAGAGTTGTTAAAACCGATGACTTGGATATTGATGATACAGATTCATCTCGACAAAAAAGACATAAACGACGGTTGGAGTTTTAATGGCAACTTTAAATATACATTATTTGTTGGAAAAATCATCTGTCAATGGACCGGGGAAAAGGTTTGTTCTTTGGACGCAAGGTTGCCCTTTAAGATGTAAGGGATGTTTTAATCCGAAAACGCATTCAATGGATGGGGGAACATTTTATGAAATATCCAATTTGGCGGATACAATTAATAAGACAAATGGTATCAGGGGCATAACCATTAGTGGGGGGGAACCATTGATACAAGTTGAAGAGATAATTGCATTGTTAAAACAAATTCGTTCAGATTTAGATGTTTTATTATTTTCTGGTTATACATTAGCAGAAATTGAGCAAGACCCCACCAAAAATCAGATTTTGAAATATATTGATGCAGGATTATTTGGCCGATATATGGAAACGCAGCCTCATCCATTTATGAATAAAAAATTGGTAATACGAGGTGAACGAATCAAAACTGAAGAATTACATCCCTATCTCAAAACAGAATTAATTATTAATGATAATATTGTAACCACAACGGGTTTATTTAAGAAAGGAACATAAAATGGATTTTACAACAGAATTAAAAAACTATTTAAAAGCAAGATATCCTTTGATTTTAATCAAATCTTCCGAAGAAGACAGATTAACTAATGACCTTAAAAAGGTAGCAAAAGAGTTAAAACACAGATTTATTACATGGAGTATTGCTTCGGGCTTACAACATGATGGGCAATCATTGGATGAAGCTAGCTTAGAATTGAAACGAGCTTTAGATATCTGTGAAGCCTTGGCAAAGAAAGATGAGCCGATACTATTTGTTTTCTATGATTTAGTTCCTTTGATTTCCGGACAAGGAGCCTCTCCCATTTATCAACGCAGAATTAAAGAGTTTGCTTTGAATATTCGGACAAAAGGATATCGTTGCAATTGTATTATTGTTTCATACAACGCAGATATCAATTCCAGTGTAGAAACAGAAATTACTATGTTGGACTATCCTTTACCTACTCGTAAAGATGTTGAAAAACAAATTAGTGAATTTGTCATGCAATACCAATCTGAAAAAGGAATTAAAATCGATTCTTCCAAAAAAACATTACAAGCCTTAACAAGTGCTGCATTAGGATTAACATATTCGGAAATTGAAAACTGTTTATCCCGTGCTTTGGTCACAGATAAATCTTTGGATATTGAAGATGTGAAAAGCATTGTAAATGAAAAAAAGCAAATTATTCGCAAAAGTGGTATTTTAGAATATGTTGAAAATAAGTTATCGCTTGATGATGTCGGTGGTTTAAGCGTTTTAAAACGATGGCTAGAATTAAGAGGACATAGCTTTTCCGAAGAAGCAAAAGATTTTGGTTTAAATCCACCCAAAGGAGTTCTTTTGGTTGGTATTCCGGGATGTGGTAAATCTTTAACAGCAAAATGTATTGCAAGTGCATGGAGTATGCCCCTATTAAAATTAGATATGGGAAAAGTTTTTGGAAGATATGTTGGAGATTCTGAAGCGAATATTCGACAGGCATTAAAAACGGCTGAAGCAATTGCTCCCTGTGTCCTTTGGATAGATGAAATTGAAAAAGGTCTTGCCAGTGGTGGTGATTCTGGGACCTCTTCTCGTGTGTTCGGTAATTTGCTCAGTTGGATGCAAGATAAAACATCTCCTGTATTTATTTTTGCAACGGCAAATAATATCAGAAATCTACCTCCTGAATTATTGCGGAAAGGACGATTTGACGAGATTTTCTTTGTAGATTTACCAGACGATGAAGAACGTAAAAAAATTTTAGAAATCCATATCAATAAAACAGGAAGGAAATCGGATTCTTTTGATTTAGATAAATTGGTGAGATTGTCTGGCGAGAGCAATTTTGGCGATGAAGTCCGTTTGGCTGGTGCAGAATTAGAAGCGTGGGTTAAAGATTCTCTACTTGAAGCATATTCTCGAAAAGTTTCAGGAGAAAAAGAATCTGATTTATCGATGAAAGATTTTGAAGATACAATTAAACGTTTTGTTCCTATGGCAAAAATGCGACAAGAAGATTTTAAGGAATTAAGAGAATGGGCGAATGAAAATGCAGTTAGTGCATCGGCAACGAATAAAAACGCAAAGGCAGAAACCCAAACATCTGCGGGGAGAAAAATTGATTTTTAGAAGTAATGAAATTATGAGTAATAAAAAAGAAGTATATAAAGGATTTGCAAATCATTATCGAAAACTGCTTTTCGAAGGTGGTAAATTATTCTTATACGAGGATGAGTTAGTTTTTAAACCATATTTTTTTAATTTATCTAGAAAACCTATTACAATACCTTTAAATAAAATAAAAGCAGTGGAAATCGATTCTTTTTTTGTTTTTGGACCGAATCTCTGCATTACTTTATTAAGAGAAGAAGAGATATTTTCCGTATTTCATCCAAAAGTCTGGTACGAATATATTCGCAAACAAATTAACAAGTGTCGACATCAAAAAAATACTGCTAGTACCATTATTAAACAGATTGCTTCTTCTGATAAAGAATCTCGTGAGCAATCAAAACATAAACGAAAGTTGGAATTATGATAAAAAATCAAGTAGATGGAACAATAAAAATTGTTGGAAAATTTTCTATTCATTTTAGTAATTGGGTAGGTGCTTTTGTCCTTTTTCGGCTTATTGTAAAAAGTATTATTTCTCATTATACGATTTTTGGGTACTGTACGCTTATAGCAACAGTAATATGGATTGTTTTCCTTATCCGTTATAGTTGGTATTTCCTAATACTGACAGATAATTGTCTAATCGCAGAAAGGCCTGTTCGAGTAGTGGGTTCAGAAAGGGATACAACTGTTGCTTTAGATGAAATTGATTATGCTCTTTTAAAAGAAGACAAAATACTTTATTTTTATGATGAAGAAAGTGATGAGGAAGAATATGGGAGCATTAATTTAAATCCATATAATCAGAACGATATTCAATATCTATTAGATATGTTATTGGAAAAAGGAATATATATAAAAATAGAAGAAAATATACGAGAGTTTGAATATAATTTACCCGAACAATTTGTTAAAAAGAAAAATGTAAAACGACGTAGGCATCTTCTAGAAAAAGAATGGGATAAAGTATCTATCATTTCTAAGAAGAAAACAGGTCAAGTAATTAAAAAGAATAAAAAGAACCTTCGAAAATTAGAACTTTAACACAAAAAGAAAGGATAAAAAATGAAAAAAAGTTTACTTTTTATTGCGATTATATCAATCTATGCACAAGGATGTTTAGCTAATTGCTATAATATCAGAGATGATGACGCTAAAAATAATTGTTTGGCGATGGAAAAGAACAGTACTTCGTATTGCTATAGCATAAGAAATGATGATATGAAAAACTATTGTCTTGCTAAATTAAAAAATAGCAGAAGTTATTGTTATAGCATTAAATCATCTGACAAAAAGAACGAATGTTTAGCATTTATTCGATAGATAATAAGTGGAACTTGTGGAAGATTTTATAAAAATCTTAAAAAACAATCTTGACTTAAGAATCGTGGCCCGACAGGATATGTTTATAAAACGGCAGGAAACTGCGGATAAACACAAACTGAAGGGCTTTTTTATGACACTAAATACAACTCAACATTCCGTTATTAAATCAACTGAACTGGAAAATATAATGTCCTATTGCTATGGGACTGAACATTATTATAAAATTCCTCAGTATTCATTTAACTACACTGATGGAGTAAAGACTTTCTGTGAAAATGCTGATGCTTATTGGCTGTTGGATATTGTGGCGAGCATCTCTCGTCATTACAAACAAATGCATGAGGACTTCATCATCATAGACCTTATCGTTGGCAAAGACAATAAAGCCACCATAACCTTTGAAGACACGAAAGGCATTTTCTTTAAACAAGAGATTCCTTTTACCGATTGCCCCAAAGGTCTTTGGAAATTCTATTTTGACAACAATGTGTTCTTTTGGAATGGAGAGTATTAAAATGAACAAAGAACAAATCAAAGAAACTATTTTAGGCAAGCCCGATTGCAGAACGGAAGAAACACCTTTATGTCAGTTTGCAACATTTCATCCGGATATGGAGATGGTAGAAGTCTTGCTAAAAGGAGCAGACATTCAAAAAGCATTTAACAATCAACCTTTGGCGTGGGTTTTGCAGTTTTGCGAACCGAATTGGGACAAGATGCTGATATTGCTGTTTAAATACAAATACTATGCTTTACACTTGGATAAAGAACAAGAGTTTAGAGACTTATTTGAACTGCTGAGAAAGGTCAAGAAGGAAACCGTTTTTTATGTTTTAAAGACGATGAAGAAACATAACTTTGCTCTCAGCATAGAGCAATTTGTTCTGATAAAAGAGAAAAGATATGAAAGTGTGTTTCAAATATTGGAAAAGGTCTTTGAATGGGACAAAGAATATTCTTCTTTAGTTTCTCCAATGAATGAACTGACAGTCAGCATATTGACGATGGATTATGACAGAGCCAAAGAACTCATTAAAGAAGGAGAGGATATCAACGAACCATATAATAAACTAGGATGGACACCGTTTCACTTAATGGTTTCTAAATATCATTCTGTGGAAGTTGTGGAAGAGTTTATCAAACTGGGAGGTGATGTTAATAAGCCGACAAAGAAAGGCAAAACGCCTGTTATGATGTCTTACCATGACAGAGATAAACCAGATGTTTTGGAACTGCTACTGCGTTATGGTGCAGACCCAAATGTAAAAGATAAAGCCGGTTATACTGCTTTACAAAGATTATTACTCTATCCTAAAAAAGTTTCCAAAGAACCCTTTATAAAGATATTAAAGGACTATGGTGCTGTTTAAAAATAAAGGGGATAAATATCTTTAAGAGAATATTATTCAAGAAGGTAAAAATGGATAAGTTAGTCATACGTGTCGCAGAACAAAATTTAAGCAAAATAAAAGAACTGGTAAAGCAAGGATATGATTTAAATAAACCTTATAATGAGCATGGATTTACACCATTTACTTTGGCAGTTGCTCAGAAGTTTCAAGTGTCTTTTATAAATGAATTGATTAAATTGGGAGCAGATGTCAATCAACCCATCAAAGATGGCAGAACTCCTATTATGCTGTCTTGTTTATCCAGAAAATACCCTAATGTTTTGAAACTACTTATTCAATATGGAGCAGATGTAAATGCTCAGGACAAGAATGGATATACTGCCCTGATGCAAGTTTTAAAATTAAATAACACATCTGATAAAAAAGCATTTATCAAAACTTTAATAGACAATGGAGCAGACCTAACCAAATTAAAAAACATTCAAGGCAAAACAGCTTTGGATATTATGATTGAAAGGATTTAATTCCGTTTTTTATCAAAATCATATTTTTTGAAATAAATAAAAGTATGAGTATAAGAAGTGTATTAAATAATTTGGATTTAATTTTATCCAAGAAAGATATGATTATAAAAAGGCATGATATCGGTTCTATAATCATTAAAGAAGCAGGAATTTGTGAAACTAATCATATTCCCTTTACTTTGGAAAATTTGGTCAGACTTTGGACTGAAGATACTCGTTGGATAATCACACAAAATGAAGACACAATATATCTTTATAAAATCAAAACAAAAAACAACAAATTTAACATTTTAGGTTTTGGGTGGAGCAAATGTCTTCAAAAACCGATTACCTTAAAAAATCTTTCATACAACCAATTGTTCAAAGATGCTATAAAGGTCGGAGTTCGTCTACCTAACTCCACCGTCCATATAGATGATGCTATTGAAGTGTTAAGAGATAATAGTTAGTCTTCTTTTTTCAAATCTTCTTTAATGTCTTCTTTTTCACCAATTCCATACCTGTCACACAACTCTTGCAAAACATTCCACTCTTGAAGTCTATATTTTACAAGAGCTTCTTCTGGATACAATATCCCCTTTCGTTCTCCTATGAAAGGAATTGATTTCTTTGTTCTTTTCTTTTTATCTGCCATTCTTTTTTTGGCAAGCCAACTGGTACTTTTCCCTAATATTCTAGCTGCTTCTTTTGGTGCAAACCATCCCATAAGAGAAAGAGGATGTCTGCTAGTTTTAGATGTTTGTGTTCTAATGGTTGGAGTTGATAAAAGCTGTGAAATCTTAGTATATCCGTTGGACCTTAATATATATAAGAAGGTTTCCTTACATAATCTCATTTGCGGTGAAAAATTAGGTCCAAAGGCTATTTGTTCAAATCTATTATTTTTTCCCATTTTCATGTGGTCAAAATAAAAAAGGTCAAAGAATGATACATTTGATAGTGTTAACTCAACGTGTCTAAAATTACAGTCTTTTGCAGAAAATAACCCTCCAAAAATTGTATTATATATTCCAATCTTATGCCTACTTTCTTTTAGATTTTTTTTGTCTTTTGAACTTGAATAATCCATCAAAAATTCACTTCCTGTGTTAAAGATGCAGTCTTCAATTGTGAAGTTAACAGAAAAGAATGTTTTTGATAAATTAAACCTGCCAAAGATTTTACAGCCGATAATTTTCCAACTTTGTTCTAGTAAATTTGCCGGAGCAAACTCTTTTTCAAATATACAATGTCTAAAAAATACTCTTGAAGTTAATTTCTCTTTATCACACCTATAATGTGATGAAAATCTACAATTTAAGAAGAATACAATATCATTTGTATAAAAACATCCAGGAAAAGATAATAACTCCCAAAACAACTCTTGATTTTTCTTTGAAAAGTTTATGTTTTCAAAGATAAGAACTGTACGATTGTATGATGTTTTTTCTATTCTATAATGTTTGGGAGACGGAATTTTCTTTAATGCGTTCGGATGTTTTAAAAATCTGATTTTATCAATTTCTTCACGAATTTCTTCATGACCTGTCATTTCGGCTAACATATAAAAGGGGGTTTTTATCTCTTTTACAAAATCATCATATAAAGGAAGTGGCATATGTTGACTGAGCTTAATTGTTTTATTCGGTATTTCTTTTACTATGGCTAATAAAATTCTGAAGAAATGTCTTCCAACGGCCCCGATATGTTTATCTATTCGAGCAATAGCTCCCAATAATCCTTTTTTTTCTTTGGCTTGTTCTATTTCTTCATTCGTGAATTTGTTTTCTCTACATATGCTGAAATCATACTCAAAACAAGCTACAAAAACATTGGTAAAGGCTCTTGTTACCAATAGCATCGTTTGGTCTATTCCTATCGGATAAAATGTTGGGTCTAGAAATGTATTTTGATAATTATTATCTGGTTCATGTCCAGATATATATCTTTCTAATATAACAGGATATATATTTTTCCAAAAATCAAGTTCTATGCTTTTATATTCTCCCTCGGGACCGTATAAAAGTTCTTCTCGAGCTTCTTCATCAGCAAAACATGTCGTTTTTTGTATTCTCATAAAAAAACTCCCTTGATATGTTCTACATCTATATAATTGTACCACATTTTGCCTCAAAAGTCCAGATGATTCAAAAATGTTAAAAAAGACGCATTTTTTAACATTATCTCTAAAAGCATTGATTTTATTGGGGTTTTTAAAAGTGCCTAAAAGCATCAAAAATCATAATGTTAAACAAAGTTATGATTTCTTACTTTTTTTTACATTTTTTTGCATTTTTGGCCTTGACGCAAAGTAATTGGCCCGACAGGATGTCTTTATAAACAATTTTTCTGAAAGGACTTATCATGATTAACCAAACTTATATTGACGATAAAAAAGTAAAAGACATTTTGACCTATATTGCAGGTATGAGACATGCTGAACAAATCCGAATGATGTTCCTTTGTTCTTTGAATGGGATGAGAAGTATCAACTTTTGTTATCTGCAAATCAAAGATGTCTATAATGACGACCTCTCTGTTAAAGATGTTATTTGCCTTGATGAAAACAAAAATAAAGGCAAGTTCGGATGTTCTTACTACTTAAATTCTCAAATGAAGAAAGAATTTAAAGAGTATTTGTCTTACCTTAAATCTCAAAATGATGAAATTACACCAGAAACATATTTGTTTACATCTCAAAAGATGAACAAGCCTTATAACAGAGTTTCAATTAGTAGGTTGTTTTCAAATATCTATAAAAAATTCAATATTCATGGGGCAAGTCATTTAGGTAGACATTTATTCGTGTCTAAATTGGTCAATAGTGGTGTGAACATCTGTTTGGTTCAAAAACTCGCCAATCATAGAAACATAGGAACGACACAAAGGTATTTTAACTATAATCCTCAAATGTTATCCAATGCCGTGGAGAGTTTGAAGATTTAGAAAACCAAACGTCCTAAAATGTCAATGTCCTTTAAAACCAATCGTCCACAAAAGCAGTTGTCTTATAAAAGCATTCGTCCAGAAATGCTGTTGTCTATTAAAAGTGAGCGTCTTTTGGTTCGAAAAATATTCAAAAAGTGTTTGGCTAAAAAGGTAGATTCTGTATCAAAAAGTTTAATGGGTGAAAATGGTTTGACGGGCGATTTGACGGGTAGCCCTGACGGGTAGGCAAAAATTCCTAAAAAAAGACATAAAAAAAGCCTTGAAAACCAAGGCTTTATAATTTTTTGGTACAGCGTGCTGAACGAATACCGAGCTAATAATATCAAAGAAATTGATGAGTTGTATCGTTTAATTGAAAGCCTTTCCTTTCAATCACAACTTGAACAAGCCATCTAAACCTGCCATGAGGATGAGAGACAAAAAATAATTTGACTATGTCAAAAAATGTCGTATATTGGATATATAAGGAGTTTATGATGTCATATGAAAAAACAGAAAATTTATTAGATTTAGCAATTTGGATGCAATCAAATCGTGAAGGTGTTAGTCTTTCCGATATAATGAATCGTTTTCAAGTATCCAGACGAACAGCAGAAAGAATGAGGGATATGATTGTTTCTCGTTTTATTCAAGCAGAAGAAATCGAGGGAGATAATCGTCAAAGAAGGTGGCGAATTCCTCAAGGAACATTAAAAGATTTTGTTCAATTTTCAGCTGATGATTTGGCTTGCTTAAACTTGGCAAAAGATGCTTTAGCAAAAGAAAAACTATCCGACAAAGCCATTCAATTAAATACAATTATTGAAAAAATTACAGCCTCAATAAAAACAGACACACTCAGGAAAATAGAACCAGATGCAGAGGTTTTATTAGAAGCCCAAGGATTTGCCCGTCGTGTTGGTCCAAAAATCAAAATTAACACCAATTATTTAGATATTATAAAAGAGGCTATTTTATCCACTAAGAAAATTACAATAACTTATAAGAACGAAAAACAAACTGTTTCGCCTTATGGCTTTTTATATGGAAACAAACATTATTTGGTCGCTTATTCTGATAAAACAAAAGAATATCGTTATTTTGCACTGCACAAGTTATCCGATGTTCAACTAACTGATAATATTTTCAGAAAAGATGAAAGTTTTTCATTAGAAGATTTTACAAAAGATTGCTTTGGTGTTTATCGTGAAGAACCTGTTGAAGTTGAATGGTTATTTGATGCAGAAACGGCAGATGATGCCTCAAAATATGAATTTCATCCATCACAACAGATGATAAAAAATCCTAATGGCACGTTGACAGTCAAATTTTTTGCCGGAGGTCAAAAAGAAATGGATTGGCATTTATACACTTGGGGAAATAAAGTTAAAGTCATTAAACCTGAAAGGAAATAAAAAATGGAAAGAAAATTTGCAGATTTGAAATATATTGAACCAGACGCAAAAGTTGTTATTTTGGGAACGTTTCCATCGGAAGCGTCCAGAGATACGTTCTTTTATCATAAATCAACCAATCAATTTTGGAAAATAATGAGTAAAATTTTTGGGGACAACTCAATTAAACATTTAGAAACTAAAAAAAATGATCAAAAACCCACACCAAATGAAAACAATCAATTAATAGAAAATAGAAAAAACTTCTTAAAAAAACATAAAATTGGTTTATGGGATATGATTAAATCTTGCTATATTGATAAGAGTAAAGATTCATCCATCAAAGACCCTGAATACAATAATTTAACAACTTTAAAAACAGAATGTCCACAATTGGAATGTATTTGTTTCAGTAGTAAAAAAGCATTTAAATATTATAAAAGATATTTAAAACAAGTTGATGAAACATATAAAAATTGGTTAGAGAAAATGTCAAATGGAGAAGAACATATTTTACCATCCCCCAGTTCTGCCTATGCTCGTATGGGTTCTAAGGACAAACGTAAAAAATGGCAAAAACTTTTAACTCAATACGTCAAAAAATGACAGATAACTATTTTATACTCTTTTTATCAAAGGAGTATAAAATATGCACAAAAATCACATTTCAATATCATTGAATGATTTTTTAAATGAAATTGAATTTCAAAAAAATCATCCACATACCCCTGTCGGACTTCCAAGTGGTTTAAGGATTTTTGACACATACACCAACGGCTTTCAAAAAGGAGATTTAATTTTAATTGCTGCTCGTCCTGCAATGGGAAAAACTGCCTTTGCAATTAATATCGCCTATAATATAAGCAAATATTTTTCTGATTTATATAAAGAAAATCAAAGTATAGATAAATGTGTTCTTTATTTTAACTTAGATGGAACAAACTTATCTCTTATCCCTCGTTTTATTAATTTAGAAACAGAATTTTCGCATTGGGATAGGATTAACGGAATAAAAGATGCCCAAACAGAAGAAAATGTTATAAATTCGTGTTTATCCCTATCAAAATTGCCAATCTATTTATCCAACAAGGGAAACACCATAAAAGAAATTAAAGAAGAAATACAAATAGTAAATTCCGAACAACAAATTGGATGTATTATCATTGATTATCTTCAATTAATCGAAAAAGATACAGATGATTATATGGCCATTTTAAATGAATTAAAAAAAATAGCTATACGAATGAATGTTCCAATTATAGTATTAAGTCAATTAAAACGCACACTTGAATATAGAAAAAACAAAATACCAAAGTGGTTTGATATTGTCGGATACACTCAAAGAAATGACCCAACTGATAAAATTATTTTTTTATATCGCAAGACATGCTACCTTCTAAATCAATTACCACAAAAACAAAAATACGAGCCACAGAATCATTTTGAACAACGATATAAAAAATGGGAAAATAAATGTGATAAAATAATGAATAAGTGCAATATGATTATTGCAAAGAACCACTGGGGACCCATTGGTGATATAGGAGTTTCATTTGACTGCATGCGTGGCATATTTAGAGATGCTGAAGAATAGATTTTGCACAATAGTTCGATAAACTTCCAAAACAAGCCCTCCAAAATCGAACTATTATCGAACCAGCATAAATGCTTGAAATACAAATAAAAAACAACTCCCGAGATGGGAGTTGTATGTTTTGGTACCCCTGGCCGGACTTGAACCAGCACGCTCTTGCGAGCAACAGATTTTGAGTCTATCGCGTCTACCAATTCCGCCACAGAGGCACATGCTTTTTTCAGTAGACAAGAACGTATTATATTGATATATTATTGCTTGTCAAGAGAAAAATTTAAAAAAAGGAAAAAAAATGCAAAAAAAATTTTCTATCTTTATTACAGGGGCATCTAGTGGATTGGGAAAGGCGTTGGCAATAGCCTATGCAAAGCCAGAGAATCGCTTGTTTTTATGTGGTCGAAACAAAGAAAGATTGTATGATGTTGCCGCTATTTGTAAAGAGCAGGGGGCTGAAGTTTATACATATCTTTTTGATGTGACGGATGCTTTTGCAGCGCAAGAAGCAGTTTTAAATGCCGAATCGGTTGCACAGATAGATTTATTGATTGCTAATGCTGGTATATCTGGTGGTGTTTTGGGGGAGGCAGAAGGAAATGCTCAAACGCGCCAAGTGTTAAATACAAACGTTTTTGGTGTTGCTAATACTGTTTTACCTCTGTTAGAAAGAATGAGAGCCAGAAAATCTGGTCAAGTCGCTATTATAAGTTCGATAGCAGGGTATAGAGGATTGCCTTCTGCACCAGCTTATTCGGCAAGTAAGGCTTGCGTTAAAGCGTGGGGAGAAGCTCTTCGTGGTTGGTTAAAATCAGAAAATATAAAGGTTAATGTTGTTTGTCCAGGCTTTATCAAGACTCCATTAACAGATGTAAATGTTTTTCGGATGCCGTTTTTAATGCAACCAGAAAAGGCAGCTAAAATCATTCAAAAAGGAATTAAAAAGAATAAACCAATTATCGCATTTCCACTTCCTATGGCGTTTGGCGCTTGGTTTATGAGTGCAATGCCAGCATGTATCATTCATCCATTGCTCCGACATTTGCCGAAAAAATAAAGGAGAAGCCCTCTACACAAAATGCAGAGGGTTTTTAAAATCGGTTAAACTAGTCAAAAAGTACTTTTACTTTTTCATCATTTTTTTGATAAGGTTTAAAAGCACGTCAGTGGTTTCGTCATCGGATTCTTCTAATTTTTGCAACAATTCCAAGCGAATGCCAGAAATTTTTGCCAGATTAAAAGTATCTTTTTCTTGAAACAACTTGTATGGTTCTATATCAAAAATTTCAGCCAATCTGTCTATTGTTTTTAATTTTGTAGTGGCGTTTCCGTTTTTTTTGGTGACAAACCATTTCGGTCGTTTTATTAATCATTTCGGATAATTGAGTTTGCGTCCAACCTCTTTCTTTTCTCTCTTGACGCACTCGATGACCCAAAATCTGTTTTGCTGTTAATTTTTTATGCATTTTACAACCTTTTCCTGACTTGAATTTTAATTTAAATTTTCCAGAAAAAGAATGTTTTCAAATTTCAATTTTTAAAGTATTTTTACGCAAAATTTGAAATATAAATTCTTATTTGATGTTTTCTCCTCTGCAATATACAAAAAAACATCAATCCAAAACGAATCGAAATGCAAGTTTTAACTGCCGTTTCGGATATTTTATTACGGTATAAAAAAACGAAAAGGAGGCTGTTGCCTCCTTTTTTGTCAACAAAATAATTTTAAAAAAGCGTCCACCCATCAAAATACTTTAATTCTTTTTCTTTAGCTGCGTTAAATTCTGTTTCTGAACTATAGCCTCCTGGACATGAGCTATTTTCATCCGAATCTGTTATCAATATATTGATGCTATAAGGTTCTTCATCGGAAATGCTAAGATAGTAACACAGCTTCCCCGTCACACAGCCGATGGAATTTTCCACCACTTGATGCTCGTACTTTCGCTCAGAATAACTAAAGACGCTATAAACTTCATCCAAGCGAACCGTTCCCCAACTTTTTCCACAAGCCTCACACAAAGGTTTGTCCGCGGCAAGACAATCATCATATTGCTTTCGTATCCAATCTATTTCAGAATCTTTCCAGCTTGCCTGACAATAAGCATAAGAATTGAGATTTGCTGTTGTGCAACAAACACATGTATCTTTTCCGTTTCTTGTAGCACAAGCAGACTTTCCTTTGCAACATCCAGGAGTGTTTGCATCGATTAAATAAGCTTCTTCATCGGTATTGCAACAATGGAACATCTCGCCCCCTGTTTCAGGAACTAACATCACCGTTTTATCACAACATTCAATTTGTTCACTAATTACATTGTAGTATGGATGCTTTTCTTTATCACAGCAGGTGGTACCCATTCTCCCTGTAGCAGGTCTTAACCCATCGACCCAACAGGCATGTTGTTCAAAACTGCAACAAGTGACAGTACCATCAGAAAGCCGAGCAGGGATACCTAACTCTCCAGATACGC
>SUUS01000022.1 GCA_015062395.1 Alphaproteobacteria bacterium | reverse complement strand
TGAATGTGTTGTTTCAAAGCTTTTTTATCACGATTTTGTTGCATTTTTCAAACCTTCCAAAAAAAAGGGGGTATCCCACATAAAAACATAGCGTTATACGACGTTTAAATCGTCGTACAACGCTATTGTTATAACATCCCCCCCCCTGTCAAGTCCTTTTTTGCTCTCCTACGACCTTTTTTAACGATTTTTTATTCTTGGGGAAAATTAATAAGAGATTCTTCGGGCTAGCGCCCTTCAGAATGACGTACTTCCTATTAGACGTTTTGAGTTTTTACACTTTTTTATAAAAAACTTCAGCCATTTAAAATACAATAATAATTTTTAACTTGACTTTTAAAAATTTAACCTTATAGTTAACTCAAGAGGTTTTTATATGTATTTATGTTTAAACACAAATTTTCGTTGGTGGCGCTGGTCTGAATAGGCGGGCTGTTTAAATATATTTATATTGAAAGTGGGTCGTCTTTTGTAGAGAAAAAAGACGCCTTTTTTATATTAAAACCATTTGATTAAAAAGGAGAAATTATGAAAACTTTATTATCTGGTATCAAACCAACAGGACGTCCTCATCTGGGAAATTATTTAGGTATGCTCAAACCATGTTTGGATTTATCTGCAAATCCAGACTTTAAATCATTTTTATTTATCGCAGATTATCATGCTTTAAATTTCATTCAAGACAAATCTTTAATGAAAGAATTGATTTTTGAAGTTGCTCTTTCTTATCTGGCATTAGGTTTAGATCCTAACAAAACAATGTTTTACAGACAATCTGACATTCCTGAAATTTTTGAATTGTCTTTGATTTTAGATTGTGTTTGTCCTAAAGGCTTTATGAACAGAGCTCATGCTTATAAAGCTATTGTAGATAAAAATATCGCAGAGGGTAGAGAAGCAGATGATGGCGTCAATATGGGACTGTTTAATTACCCCGTTTTAATGGCTGCTGATATTTTAATGTTTAATGTTGATTGCGTTCCCGTTGGAAAAGATCAAGTACAACACATAGAATATACCAGAGATTTAGCCATTAAATTCAACAACATTTTTGGAAAAACATTTAAAGTTCCAGAACCCTACTTAAAAGATGAAGTTGCTACTTTACCTGGATTAGACGGCAGAAAAATGAGTAAAAGTTATGGAAATACCATTCCTTTATTTGAAACAGATAATCGCATCAAAAAAATCATCAATTCAATAAAAACAGACTGCAAAGGAGCTAGCGAACCCAAAGAAACAGAAGGTAATCTGATTTACATGATTTATAAAGAATTAGCCACAGAACCACAAACACAGCAATTTGCTGAAAAATTTGCAAATGGAATCTCTTACGGTGAAGCTAAAGCTGAACTGTATCAAAAATTTATTGAATTTTTTGGTCCTTGCCGAGAAAAATATGAAGAATTAAAACAACATCCAGATGATGTTTTTGACATTTTAAAAGAAGGAGCAAATAAAGTGCGCCCAATTGCACAAGAAGGCATCCAGATTATTCGTTCAAAAATTGGAATCAATCGCTAAAAAAACGCAAATTGAAATTTTTAATGAATAAAAAAATAAAGCCGTCTTTCGACGACTTTATTTTTTGGCGATCCCGAGAGGATTCGAACCTCTGACCCACAGCTTAGAAGGCTGTTGCTCTATCCAGCTGAGCTACGAGACCGTCAGAAGTATATCTACTCTTTTTTTATACAAAAGTCAAATACTTTTTTTCTTTTATAAAAAATACTTTACTTTTTTGTTAAAATACGCATACTAAAATAGCAAAGGAAAGGATAATAAAATGACTGAAAGAAAACTTATTACTGTGACAGCTGGCATTATTTACTATCAAGACAAAATTTTAATTGCTCAACGCAGAAAAGATAAATCTTTGGGTGGTCTTTGGGAATTCCCTGGTGGAAAAATTGAAGCTGGAGAAACCTGCGAACAAACATTAGCCAGAGAAATCAAAGAAGAATTTGACATCCAAATTGATGTTTCAGATTATTTAATGGAACACACCTTTGCATATCCTGACTTTGATTTAAAAATGTACGTTTATAAAGCTTCGTGGAATGGATTGGGAGAAATTAAAATCTGCGATCATGAACAATATGCTTTTGTCAGCATTGAAGAGATGAAAAACTATGAATTTGCTGGAGCAGACATACCAGTTATTGAATTTTTAAAACAAGCCTAATCACGCTGTTTTTGCTTTTCGTCTAGCACAAATTGGACTCCTGCGTCTGTATAAATGTTTTGAGGAATTGGCAAGCATTTTTCTGCTTTAATTTGAGTAAACGGATTTGCTCCAAATGTAATATGTTCATATTGTTTTTTTAAATCAGTATGAACTTGTTGGTAAATATCAAAAATTTCTGGACTTTCTCTATAAGCCCGTAAACACTCGACAGAATCAAAACAAACACTATTAATCGATGGATTTTCTTTTGCCTGCCAAACAAGAGAACCTGCAACAATAAGCCCATCTTTTTCAATAACAAACAAAGATGAAAAGTCATCCTTTACAGAAGAAATAGCAGCTAATTTCCCTGCACCTGTAAAATGTTGGCAACACCCTGTGTAATGGCCAAAGAACCCTACTCGCACATCATCTCTGGGCAAAAAACGACCAACAAAGTTGCCAGAAAGCCATCTTTTAGAACAGTCAAATGGATGAGCAACAGATTTTGATGTTAAATATATATTTTCAATATCTGAATAGTTTTCTGATGGAACCCTCCAAAAAGATGCTTCTTTTGCAAAGTTTTCATTCTTTACATTTTCGTAATAGTTTGAAACCGACAAATTTAAAATTCGATTAAAACCTTCATTTCCTTGAAGTTCTTGTTTAGCCCAAGAATGGATAATTGTCGATAAATGATGAAATGCTCTGACATGTTTTACATTATTTTCATCCTGATATATAACATTATTTTTTAAAAACACCCCTAATTGTTTGTTTTTAGGATTACCATAATCCATGTCTGTTAAGAAAAAAATACTGTCGTGCAAATTTAAAAATGGTTTTGTTTTATTTAAATATCCATCAAAACCAATACCAAAAACTTCAGCCAAAGACAAAGCCCCTTGGGCTAACCAATGTTTATTTTCTTGCCAAATATCTTCTTGCCAAATGTCTAAATTGGCGCGTTCAGTTCGAATTGTTTCAACGGCTTTTTCAAACGTGATAGGTGCATTTTTTTCTTTAGATAAGCGAACCAACAATCTTGGTAAAATACGTTGTGCTAACGAAAAATCATACCTTTTTAATTTTTCAAAATCCATCGCGTTTATAGCGGCACAAAATTCAGTCTCATTTAAATAACGTACATTCTGGAAAATCCTTAAAAAATCAACTGTCTTTTCAAATTGAACATTATAAAACTTTTGAATAATACCTTCTTTTATTAAACTCTGCCTTAACAAATTCAAGTAACTCTTTTCTTTTACGTTTTGATTCGTTTTTGTCAAAAGAAAAAATAACTCTTTAAGACTAATAGTCCCTTTTTTATATTGAATAATTACTTTTTTGTTTAATATATTATTTACTACAGATTGAGATGTAAGAGGATTTTCCCCAAGAAATTTTATCAAATCTAAATAAAGCAACAAGGCTCTCTTCTTCAATGGCGGAAAACGAAAATAAATTGAAAATGCACTCTTCAATAAATCTGAAATTAAAGTGGCATTTTCTCCTTCCTGAAGAATAGAAGATTTTAACTTATCAATCACATCTAAAATGTTTTTTGAATCCTTTAATTTTGCATGATTAGCAAAAAAAGATAATAGGTAGCAAATAAATGTTGTTTTTTTATCTATTGTGAATACTTTTCTTCGTTCATTTTCTCCAACAATAAATTCCATTGAATGAAAATTTAAACGTGCCTGACTTAATTGTGAAAAACTGTCTTCATCATTAAAAAATACATCTGTTAAATACTTAAAACCAGGAAAACGCTTATTTAAACTTTCCACTTTTTGCACATACGGCAAAGACGACAAAATCTCTTTAAAATTACTTTTTATAGAAAACGAAATACCTTTTTTTCTTTGTTCTAGTTCCTCTACATAACCGGCAAAACCAGAATACTGACATTTCCCCAAAACATCAATATAAATGTCACACAGTTCTTTTAAATAGTGTTCAAAATGAAGTTGCATTCAAGTACTATACTCCTAAACTTTAACAATCACACGCCAAAGAGTATAACACACACTCATTTTTTGTCAACTTTTATTTTTTACTTATTTTTTTAAAGCGTTTTTGTTTTTTTGTCTCTTTTTTCAGTACGGGGACAAATAAAAGTCCCCCAGTTAAAGGAACTGCTTCCTTTAAAATAGCTTGTAAAATCTGACCCGTTGTAAAAATTCGCCCTGAATGTATCCCTTTTAAATGTCTGGCATTTTCATCATAAACATAATAATCATCAGGTAGAGCGCTTATCGGAATTAAACCATCTGCATTATATTCATCCAACGCAACAAAAACACCAAACCTAGTCACAGAAGAAATTCGGACATCAAATAATTCCCCAACTCTGTCCGCCAAATAAGAAGCCACATATCTGTCTATAGCATCTTGTTCGGCTGCAGCAGACTGCCGTTCTGTTGCAGAAATATGTTCTGCTATTTTTTCAAAAGACACAGCTTCTTGAGGAGCTAAACCACCTTCCCCCAAAGATAAGCCTGAAATCAAAGCTCGATGAACCATAATATCTGCATACCTGCGAATTGGCGATGTAAAATGTGCATATTTATCCAAAGACAAGCCATAATGCCCAATATTTTCTGGACTGTATTCAGCTTGTGATTGTGTCCGCAAAACCATTTCGTTTACTTGTGTCGATAATTTTTTATTTTCTGCTTGCTGTAAAACAGTATTAAATTCATCGGGCTGAATAAAAGATGCCGTTTTTAAAGATATTCCTATTGTTTTTAAAAACGTTTGCAATGCATCCAATTTTTCTTCGCTTGGTTTATCATGAATTCGATACATTGTTGGCAATTTTAATCTTTCCAAAGTTTGCGCTGCTGCAACATTTGATAATATCATTAATTCTTCTATCATTTTATGACTATCATAACGTTGACGTAAGCGAATATCAATTACTTGTCCTTTTTCATTTAAAACGACCTGTCGTTCTGGAACGTCCAATTCTAAAACCCCTCTATTCTGACGCGCCTTTGATAAAGCCAAATAAACGGATTTTAAATCGTCAATCAAAGTCCCCAATCCTTCAATTTTGCTTTTTCCGATAAAATCAGCCTCGACTTCATCATATGTTAATCGTGCTTTTGAACGAATCATAGCTCTGAAAAAACGATGACTTAATTTTCTGCCATTTTTATCTATCTTCAACTCACAAACCATCGCTGGTCTGTCTTCATTTGGATTGAGTGAACACAGTCCATTTGATAAAGCTTCTGGCAACATCGGCAAAACTCGGTCAGGAAAGTACGTCGAATTACCTCGCAAAAAAGCATCTTTATCCAAAGCTGTCCCATATCGAACAAACCAAGCGACATCAGCAATTGCAACATAAATATGAAAACCACCCTTATTTTTTTCATTTTCATCCTTTTGAGCAAAAACAGCATCATCGAAATCTTTTGCATCTGCGCCATCGATTGTTATGAATGGAATGTCTCGTAAATCCTCACGTTTTCCTAGAGCAGGCAATTTTGCCCGTTCTGCTTGGCGCAGTGAATTTTCCATAAAAACGACTGGTAAATGGTGTGAAAAAATAGATATTAAACTGGCTACATGAGCATCCGTAGCTTTACCGATTTTCTGAATAAATCTTGCTCTGGGTCTGGAAGACCTTAATTCAGGAATTTCAACCAAAACGATATCGCCTGCATTTATGTCTTTAGGAAAACTTTCATCTGGAAGAAAAGCTTCCTTAAAGCGTCTGTCAACAGAAACGATTTTTCCTTCATAAATAACACCTACCATTTGATTGTTTGCGCTACTTAATCTTTTTAAAGCTTCGCCTTCATACAAATGCTGATTTATTCGACGAATTTTAGCTTGAAGAATATCACCAACTTTAGGTGCTGGTTTAATTTTTTGAGCTGTCAACAGTATCTGTGGTGGCTCTCCTTCTTCGTTCCAACGAACGGGACGTCCAACTAAAGAACCATCTGAAACCTGCCCCGTTATTTCAACTGCTATTCTGTCTCGTAGCAATCCTTGCATCATAAAACGTCGCCCATTTCGCTGGATTAAGCCACTTTGTTCTATTTCTTTGAGTAAATGTTTTAAATATGCCCTAGCCTCACCTTTTGCACCAAAATTACGTGCAATTTCACGTTTAGACATTTCTTTACCTTGATTATTTAAAAAGGCTATTAATTCGTCTTGAGTTGGTAAATGTGTCATTTTTTTAGGCATATTTTCTTCCTTTTACATGCGATTGTATAAAAAATAAAAAAGCCTCTTTTCGAGGCTTTTTTCTATTCTTCACGAACAATATATGGTGCAAAAGCCTCTTCTATAACATTTTGATTAATTTTCACTTTTTGCTTTTGTGTATAGTAATCTAACACTTCATCTACTGCAGAAAGAAGCATTTTATCTTTTAAATTCATTTCCAATACCGTCAAAGCTGCAACATCTTCTTTATCTGCAGGAGTTATCTTACTAATCTGCGCAATGACATAATCGCCTTGTCCCATATCAATTAATTCGATATCAGAAACTTGCGCTGAATACAGACGATCCACAACATCTGAAGACATATCTGCAATATCAGAACGTTTAACTGCATCTAAATTTTTACGTTGTAAATTATACATCGAAGAAACAACATCGAAAGAAGAACCAGATTTAAGAGCAGTCAAAACTCTATCTGCAAAATCTTTTGCATTTTTCTTTTGTTCATCTTTCAACCATTCTTCTTTTAATTCAGCTTCGACAGCTTCTATCGGTTTTAAATAAATTGGTTCAATGCCATCAACTTGTCCCACAATAAAACCATTTTCAAAATCAAACAATGGTGTCACGTCACCAACGTTCATTAAAAATAACTTTTGAACAAACTCTTGTGGTAAGCCAACAGTTTTAGCATCCTTATTGCTACCTGAAATATCGATAGCATCAAATTTTTCAAGTATCATTCCATTGTTTTGAGCTACTGTGTTTAAGTCAGCACCTTCCATTAAAGCGTTTTCCAATTGTGCTGATTTTTGATATAAAACATCATATGCTTGTTCTGCTTGCAATGTTTTTTTCAATTCATCTTTAACAGCTTCAAAAGGAGTTTGTTCTGCTTTTTGGATTTCTCTGACAATCAAAATATGATATCCAAAAGGCGATGCAACGGGACCTAAAACTTGATTTAACGGAGCATCAAATACGACATCCCCGATTTCTTCTACAACACCAGCTTTTTCAACAAAACCTAAATCGATATCTTCCTGAAGAGCTTTTTCTTTTGCTAATTGCGCGAAATTATCAGCATTTAACTCTTTGACCAAAGAATCTGCCTGTGCAACATCTTTTAATAAAATTTGTTCTATTCTTCTGCGTTCAGGTTTAGAATAAAGTTCTTTCTTTTCTTCATACATTTGCTTTAAAGCTGCTTCATCAACATCAATATCAGCCATTACCATTTCTGGTGTCAACTTAATAACGCTAATCGAACGATATTCTGGTGCATAAAATTTATCCTGCATGCTTTCATAATAGACTTGTAAGGTTTCCTTGTCTGGTGTTGTGTCAATTTTAACCACATTTGTTGGTAATAATAACAAATCCATATCCCTTGTTTCATAAGAATAAGCATAAATTTTATTTTTCATTTCTGATGGAACAGCTAAAATACCTTTAATCGCATCTGATAAATGTTTACGAGATAATTCCTCTTCTAATGCAGCTGTAAATTCTTGCTCACTCATGCGCATATTTTGCAAATATGCAATCAAATAAGCTCTGTCAAAATTTCCAGAAATGTTTTTAAAATTAGCATTGTTAACAATATAATTTGCAATCGCCTGATCTGAAGCGACCAAATCCAAATCATCTTGAACATATTGATATACTAAATTAGCAACTTTGTTTTGAATCAACTTTTCAACCAAACCATTTTTATAGGCAAAATTGACATCAAAAGTAGCTGTATTTCCAGACATAGCTGATAATTTTTGCATTTGAGCCTGTGTATCACGAACCAATTCAATCCCTTTAACAGCTGAATTTCCAACTAAAATAGCATCCTGTTCTTTTCCCCACATAGCGGTCATAGACCCCAAGCCAAACAAACCCATCATACTAATTGCAAACAAAAATAACAATGCTTTAGCAAACCAAGTTTCACCAAAATTTCGAAAAAAAGTAATCATTTATACACCTTTTAATTTAAGCTTTTACCAAATGAGCTTTAGCATATGCGATTTTTTTTATTTTTTCAAGTCTAAAAACATTTAAATTTGTTTTTTTAATATCAATGCATCAATCTTGCGATTTTTTTCAGTATAATATCCTTTTCGTAAGGCAATTTGATTAAAACCCATTTTAGTGTACAACGCTATTGCTGCAAGATTTTCGACACTGACGTCCAAAAAAACAGAAACAACACCGTTTTGCTTTAGCTGTTCAATTGCGTATGATAATAAATAAGTCGCTAATCCTTTTTTTCTGGCGCTTGGGCAAACGCCTAAAGTTAAAATTTCGGCCTCATCTGCACAAACAGAAAACAAAACAAAAGCATTTTCATTCATCCAACCACAAGTGGTTGGTAGTTTCAATAAACTTTCAAAAGACGATTTATCCCAATATCGTTCAAAACAACTTCTATGTAAAACAGATAACGGTTCTGCATATGGCAAACAAACCAAATTAAATTGTGACATCTGCAGGCCTCATATACAAAGGTTCTGGAGGCATTGGATTATTTAAACGCGCCAAAGCGATACGTCCAATAGCTATACTGATTGGAGAAATTTTATAAATAACATTACATCCGATTTCTTCTGCTAATTTTAATGCCCCCGTACCCACTGCATTAAATGGCAATAATTCTTTTAATTGTTCGGTGTTCTTAATGGATGGTTCATCCAACACCAAACCTGACACATCAAAACTTTGAATAAAATAATCATCTCGTTTAGAGTCCAAAACAACTGTGGCTGGCTGTCCTAAATGATAAGACCAAGCTTCAAAACATGTGACTCCGAAAACAGGAACATTCAAGGCTAAACCGAATGCACGTGCAGCAGCCAATCCGATTCTGACACCAGTAAAAGAACCAGGACCGACTGTCACAGCAATAGCATCTATATCCGACATTTGCTTATGAGCCTGTTCAACAACCCCTTTAATCATCGGAATTAATGCTTCTGCCTGTCCCCGTTGCATTTCTTCTTCAGTCACAGCAAAAACTCTTACTTCATCAAGGACTGCAACAGAAACAAAATTTGCTGACGTATCTAACGATAAAACTAACATTTTTATTACACCTTCTTTTCTGATGCACTATAGCATAAAAGTAAACTTTTGAAAAGTCTTTTTATAAATTTGCCACAATACACAATATGAATATAGCAAAAATCATACACAATCCTGCTTTAGGAGACGAGAAATCTTTTTTCTTCAAAACATGGTTATACAGCATAATCCATAATGGAGACGTTAAAGATAAAGCATTAACATAACCTGTATTGGGAGCATATGCCAACGCGATTCCTTTGCTAACAATTAAAAGAGCAGAAAATAAAACAACTAAAAAACCAATATATAAAACCTTTTCATTAAAAACATAAAAAACAAACTCCTTACGCGTTATTTTTTTAGACTTAATTAAACAAGTTAAATTGTAAAAACCACTAATTAACGTCACATAAAATAAATAATAAACGATTCCCTCTTGTAGCGAATGTTTTTGCATGATTATTTGAGTTAATGAACTCATCAAAGACCAAATAATAACGGCTGGCATCATATAGTGTATTAACTCTTTTGACAGAGGTTCTTTTATCATAAAATAATAAGATGTAAGAATTAATAAAACACATAAAATAATAATAAATAAAATTAAAGGTCTTCCCAATAATAAAGAAAAGCTTTTCCAATGTGTAAGCCACCACAGCACCATAGAAAGAGGTATTGAAAACACCAAAATTCGAGAAGTTCCTGCAGCGCCATATCTGGCCGAAGAAAAAAAGATTCTAGAATCATAAAAACCTGTCATAATACCCTGTACTATCAACAAAAAAAAGAATGTTAAATCTGCTTCAAATGGAGTAATCAAAATCAAAGGGGTACAAGCAAAAGCAACACCAAATCCACGCCAAATCCCCAAAACATATCCATTAATTTTATTGTTTTGATTGATATAAGTATAAAAACTCATAAACAATCCATAAAACAATCCTGTAATAACCCACAACATAGAAAGCCTCCAGTTATGGAAAATAGGTCATATTTATATTTTTTCAATACTTCAAAAAGTATGCAATCGAGGCTAACAACAACAAATGCAACGGATAGTACAAATAAAAAATACACCAATGTTTGATTAACCGTGGATATACCTTATTAAAATCCACCTTCAATAATATGTAGGTCATTATAAAAGAAATAACGCCTTGATATGACTCTACGTTCAGAAAAAAAGAACAAAACAAAATTAAAAAAGTTTTATATTTATTTGGCTTTTGAAAATAAAAATATAGCAATAAAAGATAACAAAAACCGATAACACCGTATTGCGCACCAAACGCTAAAAATGAAAAAATTAAAAAACTTATCGCTGAAAAAATAATTTTAAGAAGCAAATTCATTTTTTTTTGAGCGCAGAATGAAAAAACTTTTAAGGTCAATACTGCAAATAAAAATGAAAGGAGTATATTTAACGGCAAAGCCAAAGGAAAACCTAGGTGAATTTGAAAAGGCTTTAAAATAAAATAGGACAATATCCCAAAGAAACCCAATCGTACAACATATTTTTTATAAATCTGATATTGATTTAGGTGTTTCATCAATAAAAATGCAAAAATAGGAAAGCTTATTCGTCCGATATAACGCCCCATCCAATCAAACGGAATTGTTGGAAAAATTAACGCAATATGGTCGATTGTCATGGCAACCAATGCAACAATTTTTAAAATATCTTGATTGATAGAAATTTTATACTTCATTTAAACCTCACTCGCGTTGATTATAAAATAAATAAAAAAAAAGTATAGCCTTTTTATAAAAATTGGTTTAAGCTGATTACTACAGAGCAATTCAAAAAGGAGAAAAAAAATGCATATTTTAGTAATTGGTGGTGCTGGTTATATTGGTTCTCACGTTGTAAAAGAATTATTACAACAAGGCGCAAAAGTGACTGTATATGACGACCTGTCAACAGGGCAACAAATTAATTTATTCCCATCTGCTCATTTTATTAAAGGATCGATTCTTGACACTGATACATTAGGACATGCTATGGCTCAAAATGTTGATGCAGTCATTTTTTTAGCAGGGAAAAAAGCAGTCGGAGAATCAATGCAAAATCCAGCCAAATATGCAACCACAAATTTAACAGGCGCAATCAATGTGTTAAATATCATGCTGGAATATGGTGTTAACAAAATTATATTCTCCTCATCTGCTTCGGTTTACGGTTCCCCAGAATACTTACCAATAGATGAAAAACATCCTGTTAATCCGATGAGTTTTTATGGCTTCACAAAACTGGAAACTGAACGATTACTAAAATGGTACAGTGATTTAAAAGGCATTCACTTTGTTGCATTAAGATATTTTAACGCAGTTGGATACGATGCTAACGGAGATATAAAGGGATTGGAAAAAAATCCCCAAAACTTATTGCCAATTATTATGGAAGTAGCTTGTGGAATCCGTCCATTATTGACTATATTCGGTCATGATTACGACACGCCTGATGGCACTTGTATTCGAGACTATATCCATGTCACAGATTTAGCAACAGGACACTGGAAAGCATTAGAATACCTGAAAAATGGTGGCAAAAGTGAAATTATAAATTTGGGCACTGGAAAAGGAATTTCTGTCATGGAAATGCTTCAAAAAACACAAGAACTTATCGGTCATAAGATTAAAAGTGTTTTTGATACAAGACGTGCAGGAGACGTTGCTGTTGTCACTGCATCAGCACAAAAAGCAAAAGAACTTTTAAATTGGCAAGCTCAACACAGCGATATCGATAGCATTATCCAAACAACTTGGGCTGTTTATAAAAATTCAATGAAAAATGTTTAAAAAAGGAATAATATGAAAACTTTTATAGAAAATGAATGCGAAAAAATTGCGAATAATTTTTTAAATCTCAAACAACTTGCTCCTGAAATAGAACAAATTGCTGTTTTATGTATCAATGCTTTGCGTCAAGGAAATAAAATTATGTTTTGTGGAAATGGGGGCTCTGCATCTCAAGCGTTGCACCTTGCTGCAGAACTGGTTGGACGATATAAAATAAACAGACCAGCAATGGCAAGTGTCGCCTTGACGACCGATGTTTCAATCCTAACAGCTGTCGGAAATGATTATGGTTTTGAACAAATTTTTTCAAGACAAGTTGAAGGCATCGGAAAAAATGGAGATGTTTTGATTGGATTATCCACCAGTGGAAACTCTAAAAACGTTCTTTTGGCATTTAATCAAGCTCAAAAACAGGGAATAAAAACCATTGCATTCACAGGAGCTGATGGAGGAAGCATGGCTAAAACAGCAGATATTGCTTTTAAAGTTCCTTCTACCACAACCAATTATATCCAAGAAATGCATCTGGCCACAGGACATATGCTGTGTGGATTAATCGAAGAGGAAATAAATCAAAAAAACACTTGAAAAAATAAAAAACTTGAAGTATAGTACACAACATCGTTGGGGTATCATCTAATGGTAGGATAGCGGATTCTGATTCCGTACGTCTTGGTTCGAGTCCAGGTACCCCAGCCAAATTGCACGAAACGTCCTTTATGGACGTTTTTTCTTTTGTATGCAACTACTTATGTAGTTCCGAACGTAAGGTTTTAAAAATATGCGACTTTTTACCTCCTCTCAAAAATGAGTTTAAATCTAATTAGCCTTTTGTACGTCATGGAAACAGAACTACAGACTTTTTTCCCTCAAAGAAAAAGGTTAAATAGATTATTCTTAACATATTGTGAATGCTCGCTAACAATTTTTCTTGCAAACGTATTTTTTTTCATCTAAACTAAAAGCCACAATAAAAGGAGGCTCAAATGAAAAAAAGTTTACTGATTGCGTTATTGTTCTGTTTATTGTCAACTCCTTGTTGGGCAAACGTTATTATTCCAGTCTTTATTTTATTTCCTGTTGTTATCCAATCAACGCTTTTCGGACTTTCTTGGAAAGATGTATTTTATTTGTTTGATTTTTGCAGAGAGTTTCACAGCTGTGATTATTCTGATTATATACAACCACTTATATATGGATTAATTGGACTTGTCCTTTTGTGGATTGTTGTACAAACAGAATATTTATACTTAAGTAAAGTTTTATCTGAATTAGATAAAAAAACTCTAAAAAAACAAATATGGAAGGCAAATATCTTTTCCACAGCTATCGGATTTTTATTTTGGATGCCATTAGCTCTCGAGCCTTACGCTTTAACTGAGTATATCTTTGTCGGTCCTATCGCGACTACACCGTTTCTCACTGGTTCTTATTGGGAAACAAAAAATTTTATCATTATTATTTTGAATTTAATGGCCCTTCTTTATGTTTGCTTTAAGCTGTCGCATTGGACAGAAGCTCCTTTCTTACGCAAAATCAGAGGTAATTACAATAAGGAACAAGTTAATCTAGCAGTCAAAAGAGCGAACAGACGTAGTTATTGGTGGTTGGTGTTAGCAATACTATTGGCTCCATTTGGTACAATCATTGTTTTTCTTTGCGTTCTTATCAGGACTTTCTTAAACTGGAAAAGACAGAGAAAAAAACACTAGAAAAACACGATTTACCTATATAATCACTTCAAGCACCCAAAAACTACTGCCCTAAAGAAACGTTAAAAAAAAGATTTTGACGCCAAGTCTTTAGGCTTTTGTACGCAGCTTTTTTTTAATTCAAAGCTGTTGTGCGATATTTACCCGTTTGATGAAAATCTTTCAATATCTGCATCGCAGTAGCTCTATCCCCTTTTTTAAGTGCTTTTAAAATTTTACGACGAACTTCTAAACGCTCTTTTCGCTCTGCTTTTTTTAAGCGTTTATGGTCTTCCACTAATTCTTGAGCTCCATTTTTTAAAAAATCATATTCTTTACCATTTTTTTTCAAAGTACGACTAATTACTTTTCCATTTTCATCGTAATGACAAATTAGACCACTGGTTAAACGCTCTTCTTCTAACAGTCCGCATTCGTTGTAGTATCGCTCACGAACAGAATCACGAGGCTCATTAAAGTATTCACGCTCTATTGTACCATTAGGATAAAAAGATGAAGACACTCCATTTTCGAATCGGAAGCGAACAATCCCATCTTCATTGTATGTTTTGCTGAATAATAAAACATCATTTTTGTAAACTTTTCGAGCTTCTATATATATTTCCTTTTCACCATCTGCATTATACCAAATACCATACTCTTCAGAAGGTCCGTTTAACTTTCCAGCTTCGTAATTTACTTTGGAATATAGTCTTTTTTCTTTAAAATCACAAACATTGTTTGGGACAAATAACGGGTACTAACTTCTTTTTTTTCTGGGGAAAAAATGGTATTTACACAAGATTAACGCACAAACAAGAGTTCCTAAAAAATTATAAAATAACGGAGATGTTATATCTGGCAAAATACATAACAAACTAAAAAAAGAACCTAAAATGATTAATAAAATCATTAATGTACTTATCCCGTTTGTCTTACCATTATAAACAGTTTCCACTGTCTGAGGAAGGGAATAAAAAAAATACGATAAAGATCCAATCCAGCCACAAACTTCAATAAATTCCATTGTCTTTCTTCCTATTCTTTAATGTTTCTTGTATCTTAACGAAACAAACAACCAGCATTCCCAAACCACCTAAAATATAATTAGGCAAAAGTACATATTTGTCTGTACCAATCGCGTAAATGGAACTGAAAAAAGACCCCGACAACCACAACAAAATAAATGACCAATTAATCCCTTTTGCAGACTTTGTCTTCAAAGACAAAAATGCTTGAGGCCATGACGCAATCGCAAAAAATAAAGAACCGATTATACCAAACAAATTTTGCATAAAAACACCTTTTCTTCTTGTATCTTTTTAATCATACAAGATATTTATAAAAAAACAAGTCAATAATCTTGATTTTGTACAATACATAAAAAAACAGTTGACAAAAACAATGTACCATGGTAGAATTACTGACGAAGAGAGGAAATATGTCATCGGATAAAATATCTCAAATAAAAAAAGAACTATCCCTTTATTTTTACATTGGGCAACAATTAGGGCGTAGTGGCGCTTCAACTATGGCTTTCGATGCAAAAGATAAGGATGGAAAAAGATGTGTCATATTAATAAAAGCATCTGATAATAATGCAGAATCACCAGATGCTTACATGGATCGACAAAAAGAAGCTGAAGAAAAAAAAGACTTCTTTATCTCTGGTTATAATGGAGATATATTTATTCCAAAAGCTCAAGTTATGGATGGCTACAGAATAATGCCCTATGCAGGAGAAGATTTAACAGAGGCTGTTTACTGTAAATTATCACAAAGTCAAAAATTAAAAATAGCAAAAGAATTTGCTGAATTTTTAAACTTTGTTCATCAAAAGTCATTTGAAAAAAAGGCAGAACTAGATAAAAAAATATCACGCACAAAAATTGGCGAAATAGATAAAATAGACGAGCGCGAACCAGAACATAATCCAGATTTTTGTTTATCTAAATTATTAAAACTGTTCCAACCCCATACATCCGAAAAAGAGTATGAACACTTGGAAAATTTATGTAATACATATTTAAATCGAGATAAAACAGATGAAAAAACTGTAATAACACATGGCGACTTGCGATATCAAAATGTTTTATATAACCAAGAAACACAAAAATTAGCAATCATTGATTTCGAACTGGCAAAAGCTAGAAGCCTTTATAGAGATTTTTGCCCTACAGTATTTTCTAAACTTCCAGCAGATTTTTTAAAAAATGTTATTTATTATTATAATGAAGCTCCCAAAAAAGAACCTTTATACGTCAATCCTGAAAAAATCAAATTATTTTGGAAAATTAACTACCTACACGAACATCTTCGTTGTGCTAAATTTGATCCAAGTTTTCCAATAGAAAAACGTTTTGAAATTTTTACATCTCTAGAACGTGAAATCGATACGTTATCCCTAGTTCCAGATATTTGTCCTCTGTTAAAATCAATTTCAAGAAACAATCTGGAACGTTAGAAAACAAAAAAAAGAACCATCTCAAAAAGATGGTTTCTTTATATTACAAGGATTGTGGGTACTTTTTCATAAACTCTTGTATTTCTTTATACTTCATTCTAGTTTTTCGACCTAATTCGTCATATTCAAAGCCTGAAATTGCTTTTCCATCTTGAACATTTAATTCTGCTCGCAGTAAACCATCTTCATCAAAAAATTTAGAAACATCATCTAACTTACCTGCGTTATAGTTCATTTGAGCAAAAATTTTCCCACTAGGATAGTAAATTTTTGTTATGCCTTCCAATTGGTTATTTTGAAAAACAGCTTCTGTTAAAAGATTTCCATTTTGATTATATACTTTTTTTACACCATTTCTTTTACCTTGTTTGTAAGTTTCTTCCTGATGCAAAGAGCCATCTTCACGATACAGTTTAAAAACACCTTCTGGTAAGCCAAATTCATACTGACCTTTATACTTAATTTTACCAGAAGAATAAGATGCTTGAAACTCGCCCGATAACAAATTTCCCTGCTTATCGCAAAAAGCATTATCACAAGGGGTCAAATCCTCTGGTGTATAAACTTTTGCGTACGAATTACTTATTATAAATAACATTAGAACAAATAAAAAAATTATTTTTTTCATCATAATCTCCTTCATTTTTTCAAATACTTCTTATATATTAAAACATTAAAAAAAATTGTCAAAGTAAAATTTAAAATTAGAATACTTTTTCAAATCGAATCTTCGTCTTTTTCAATAATTTTCTATGATTTAACTTTTTTTTATGCTATAATGATAAATAAGGTAAAAATGGAGGGTTATTATGCCAAAAAATAATTATGCACTAGAAGATACAACTCCAGCAGAAAAAATATCTGGAGAGATTGGTGGTTCACTTAAAAGCATTTCAACGATGGATACTTTAGACGAACAAACAAAAAAACAAATAGAAGAACAAATTGCTAATTTAACAGCCTCAACATTAAGTTCTTTAGGGTCGGATATGGATCCGTCCAAAATAAAAGAAAATACCGACATACTCAAATCTTTGGGTTCTAAAGGTTTCGCTGTAGCAAAAGAAGCCATTGAAACACTCAACACCGTCATCAAAGAAACAACAGGGATGGATATCAATACAATACTTCAAGGTGTAGAAGGCGCATCAAAGATTGCAAAAGGCTTAACTTCTATGGATGTCAACAAAATGATAGACGGAGGTTCTCAATTGGCTTCTGCTACATCAGAAACAGCTTTAAATGGAGCGGCAACAAATTTAGGATTAAAAGAATTTTTGGCTAAAAATTCTAATTTTGGGCAAGGAGAACAAAAAGAAGCTCAACAAGAAACGATATATGGACTTACACCAGAACAATTAAGACCTATTTCAGGAAAACAAGGAACAGTCGATGTTCCTGCAATCTTAAAAGAGAGTCCACAAGAAGAAAAGAATACCTTGCTGACAGGCACAGAAGCGCTTGTTGCTAAACTTGGGGCCGAACGTTAGATAAAAACAAACTTTTTAATTAATCATTTTGCACATCATAAGAACAAACTTTCTATTCAAAAAGATGTGCAAAATTTTTTTATATTTTCCTTGATTTTTATTTCAAATCTTGCTATAAAAAAACAAGCATATAAAATATGTGTATTGCTGACAAAATGTTTTGTTGACTAAAAAAAGAAAGGAAAAAATAAGATGACTGTTTTAATCCTTTATGCAACTTTGACAACCCCGTAGGGGGGACGATTTATTATATAAAACATACAATACACAAAAATACAATTTTCAAAATTTAATTTCTATTTAAGAGGACTTTATAAAAATGAGTAAAGATATTGATATCAACGCAATGCGTCATTCATGCCAACATGTTTTGGCTCAAGCAATGTATAAATTATATCCTGGTGTTAAAATGGCTATGGGACCAGCAACAAAAGATGGATTTTATGGTGATTTTGAAATGCCTGAAGGGATTGTTGTTTCGATTGATGACTTACCAAAAATTGAAGAGCAAATGCAAAAAATCATTGATTCTCGTGTTGCAATCACAAGAAAAGAAATATCTGTCGATGAAGCAAAAGAATTATTCAAAGATAACGAATACAAATTAGATTGGATTAACGAAATCGAACAAAAAGGACAAACTCCGACCGTTTATTGGACTGGCGAAGATTTTGTTGATTTATGTGCAGGACCTCACGTAGGTTATGTTTCAGATATTAAAGCATTTAAGTTATTATCTGTTGCTGGAGCTTATTGGCACGGTGACGCAAATAATAAAATGTTAACACGTATTTATGGAACAGCTTTTGCTTCGAAACAAGAATTAAAAGATTATTTGACAATGATGGAAGAAGCAAAGAAACGTGACCATCGAAAAATTGGAAAAGATATGGATTTGTTCCATTTTGAACCAGAATATGCTACTGGTTCAGTCTTCTGGCACGACAAAGGATACAGAGTATATCGCAAATTAATTGAATACATGCGCCGTAAACAAGAACAAAATGGTTATGTAGAAATTTCTACTCCTGCTGTCATGGACAGAATTTTATGGGAAACATCTGGACACTGGGAAAAATATGGAGAACATAACTATTCTGGAAAAACAGAAGATGAAAAAGTTTTCTGCATCAAACCAATGAACTGCCCTGGTGGATTATTGGTTTATAAACAAGGGATTAAATCCTATCGTGACTTACCTTTACGCATGGCCGAATTTGGAAAAGTTCACCGTTATGAGGCAAGTGGTTCTTTGATGGGATTGATGCGTGTTCGCGAATTTACTCAAGATGATGCGCATATTTTCTGCACACCCGAACAAATGGAGGAAGAATGCATCACAACATTAAAACTTATCTTGGACATTTATAAAGACTTTGGCTTTAATGATGTAAAAATTTATTTATCAACAAGACCTGAAAAAAGAATTGGTTCAGACGAAATCTGGGATTTATCTGAAAAGGCTCTTGCAAATGCTTTGACTCGTCATAATTATAAATACGAAATCAACGAAGGTGAAGGTGCTTTCTATGGACCAAAGTTGGAATTTGTTTTAAAAGATGCGATTGGTCGCGAATGGCAATGTGGAACAATCCAAGTTGACATGAACTTACCTGAACGTTTTGATGTATCTTATATCGGTGAGGATGGTCAAAAACATCGTCCTGTTATGTTGCACAGAGCATTATTTGGTTCTATTGAACGCTTCTTGGGTATTTTAATCGAAAATCATGCAGGTAAATTACCTTTGTGGTTATCTCCAGTCCAAGTTTTAGTGACGCCAATTACTTCTGATTTTGATGACTATGCAAAAGATGTTGCTTCGACATTAAGAAAGGCTGGCATTTGGGTTGTTGAAGATTTATCGAATGAAAAAATTGGATATAAAATTCGCTCTCATTCTTTAGAAAAAATTCCCGTAATCGCTGTTGTTGGAGCGAAGGAAAAAGAAACAAATACAGTTTCTATTCGTCGAATTGGTTCCGAAAAATCAGAAACATTTGCATTAACTGATTTGGTTGAGATGCTTAAAGCAGAAGCACAAATGCCAGGAATGTAAAAAGAAAAAAACATCTTAAAATACCATCAACATTTGTTGATGGTATTTTTATTCAAGTAAAAGTATATTAAAAAAAGCCTCTAAAAAAAATCAGAGGCTTTCTTTTTATCGACCAGCTCTTTTATTAAACATCGCATTAGTAATCGTTATTGACACATTGTCTTTTGCTTTATCGGTCACTTCATATGTTGATTGTTCTTCCGTTTCTTGCGAAGCATTCTTTAAATCAGAATTTTGTTGTTCCGCAGATTTTAACAAACTTGCTACTTCTGTTTGTCTTTTAAATCGAGCGATATTTAACACAGTCATACCATTTTCATTTTTCAAACTTACATCTGCACCTGCTTTGATTAAGGTTTCTGCCATTGCCTTTTCTCCTCTTTCTGCGGCCAACATCAAAGCCGTATAGCCATCTTCACGTTTTGCATTTACATCTGCACCTGCTTTGATTAAGGTTTCTGCTATTGCCTTTTCTCCTCTTTCTGCGGCCAACATCAAAGCCGTCTTGCCATATCTACCTCGCGCATTAAGATCTGCACCCGCTTTGATTAAGGCTTCTACTACTTCCGTTCTTTCGAGGGCTACGGCATGCATCAAAGGCGTTTCACCCGATCCATGTTGTGCATTTACATCTACACCTGCTTTGATTAAGACTTCTGCTAATTCCGCTTTTTCTTTTCTTGCGGCCCAGAACAAAGGCGTTCTATAGAACATATCGTGTGCATTTACATCTGCACCTGCTTTGATTAAGGCTTCTGCTACTTCCGTATATCCCCTGTCTGCGACCTGTATCAAAGCCGTCTCGCCCTCTTTATGTCGCGCATTTACATCTGCACCAGCTTTAATTAAGGCTTCTACTAGTTCCGTATTTTTGTGTATTGCGGCCGCCATCAAAGCCGTATAGCCATCTTCACGTTTTGCATTTACATCTGCACCTGCTTTGATTAAGGCTTCTGCTACTTCCGTTTTTCCTTCTTGTGCGGCAAACATCAAAGCCGTTGTACCCCATCTATCTTGTGCATTTACATCTGCACCTGCTTTGATTAAGGTTTCTGCTATTGCCGTTTTTCCTCTTTTTGTAGCCAACATCAAAACCGTCGCGCCATCTTTATCTTTTGCATTTGCATCAGCACCCGCTTTGATTAAGGCTTTTGCTACTTTCGCATATCCGTTGTCTACGGCCCACATCAAAGCTATTTTAAGTTCGTCATCTAAAATTAAATCTGCCATTTTTTACTCCTTTCACAAACTAAAAACACCGAACAAGGGGCAATCCCCGTTCGGTGTTTGTTATTTTCATTTTTTTGTTTTTAATTAGATAAGTGTGTGTGTGTGTGTGTGTGTGTGTGTGTGTGTGTGTGTGTAGAAAACAGCCACTTTCAGCCGTTTTTCTGATTTAAAAGGATATGTTCTTTTTGTTAACATCATACACCTCACATACTGTATATTTTCAT
>SUUS01000002.1 GCA_015062395.1 Alphaproteobacteria bacterium | reverse complement strand
CCCCCCCTGTCAAGTCCTTTTTTGCCCTTCTACGACCTTTTTTAACGATTTTTTATTTTTTGGGAAAAACTCAAGAGATTCTTCGCATTCGCTCAGAATGACGGAAGGGGGGGCGTGATTCTTCGCATTCGCTCAGAATGACGTGGTCGGTGGATGGATGAGGTACTATGACGTGCTGGGTGGAGTGGGACAAAGACAAAATGACAAAGAAAAATTAACCCCTTTTCAATAAAATAATTTATTTTATTTAGCTTTTTGATAAAGTAATTTTTGGATATAATATCCTTGGAACAAGGTCAACCCCAATGCATGTCCCAATTCAACAGCACGTTTATCATCAACTCGACATAAAATAATGCGCGATGGATTATTCGCTTTAAGTGTTTGAATAAACGATTGCGTTTGCGCTTTTTTTAACAATTCAGCATTCCAAATAAGCTTAATAAAATCAGCTTCTAACTTGTCTGGTTTCAAAAATGGCAAAGAATCCGAATCAACCATATCAACACAAAAACGATAACCTTGCTGTTTAATGAAACTTCTTGCTGCTAAAAACGACGATAAATTGCTGAAAATATCGTATTGCTTGAGTTCTAATAAAATCGAACTTTTATCTTCTGGAGCAATACTTTTATCAAAGGTTTGAAAATCTGCACTTAAAATTGTTTTTACTGCGATATTGATGCTGAAATTCTTTTTAAAAGCCCCAGCATCATGATGCGATATATTTTCTAAAACACGCCTGTCAAGTGTTTCCAAAAGCCTGTCCAACAACCATGGCGATTGATGAATATCAACAGTTGGACAAAGGGCTTTTTTCAAATCAGCTAAAGCAACATAAATTTCTTCAAACAATTCCACAGGTTGTGCTTTTCCAACCAATGCACAAACCGATTGTCTGCGTATCAAATTCGACAAATCTGCTTGCGACAAAGACTTTTCTAACTGCGCCAACAACGCTGGCGTAAATGGAACGGAAAAATTAGCCTCTGGCAAAACGGGTTTCAATGACTGTGCTTTTAGTCGCGAAATCGACGGCTTTGGCATAGCATTTTTATTAGATGCCAACGTTTTTAACTCTTTTAAATCAGACTTGATGTAATAAAGTCGATAATACGTATTTTTATTATGCAAATCAGAATTTAAAGAAACACCCAAAACAAATTGGATTTTCATCAAAAGCGCTTTTATTTCATCTTGATTGCTTTCTGGAAAATAAATAAAAAAGACATTCGGTTCAAAGCTATACAATAATTGACATTTTTTACTTTTTTGCGCAATTTGAAAAAGCTTTTTAACCTCTGATATATTTTCTGATAAGTTTGGTAGTTTTAAATCGTTTAAACGCAGTTGTAAAATAAATCCTTTTTCCATTGAAGGTGTTAAATTTTCTAAAAAACGAGCTAAACTTTCTTGTAATAGTGTCATTTAAAACTCCTTCAAAGGAATATATGCATCCAAATGTGCTTCATGAACGCATGACTTTCTTAAGCCGTCAGAAAGCACTGTCTGCCGAAGACGACAATCTGATAAAGCACACTCTTGACCAAATGTACAGGTATTTTTACGTATCGCAGCTTGTAAAGTATCCACAAAATGTCCTTGGAACAAATGTATGCCTGCTTTTTTGCCATAAACGATAGCTTCTTCGCTGGAACATCTGGATAAAATGATTTGCTTATTACAGCTTTGAACAAAGCGAATTAATGAATCATTTTGCCGCCATTTGGGCGTCCAAAAAAACTTATAACAATCCACATCAAAAACTGGCAACTGTAAAAATTCAAGCTCGTTAATGCCAATGCCATCCAATGCACAAACAACATCTTTTTCTTTCAGTTTTTTTAATGCTAATTTAAATTCAGGTAAGTGTCTTAATACATCCGATATTTGAAATTCAACCATTAATTGAGCAGGCAAAATAGTCAATAATTTATCAAAAATTGGTAAAAAAACACTTTTTATATTTAAATTAACACTGATAACCTGAGGAAATTTTCGAAGCTTTAAATCAGATAAAACAGAAAGCATCCGTCTGTCCAAAGCCTCCATCAGCGTTGCAAACAACCCTTTATCAGACGTTAAATTCAAATTCGGAGCAAATGCATTTTGTATTTCCAATAAAGATGTATAAAACTCTTGACCAAATTCAGAACTTTTTTTGCCAAAGGGCATCGAAATAATGCTTTGTCTGTGTATAAATTTTTTTGTGTGATTTTGTTCAATTTGATAAAGCAATTTTTCTAAAATTTCAACCGAAAGCTCTTGCGTTGAATGAATCGTCGGCAAAGATGAAAAAACAGGAAGTGGTTGCGATAAAGCAAGTTGCGTTGACGGTTGCAACAACTTTAATAATTCTTCTTTGTTTTTATCCAAAAAGAAAATTTGCTGGAACGCTTCATTATTCGAAGAGCAAATAAAAAAATCATCCGAAAATAAAGAACGAATCTGATATAAAATATCGTCAATAACATCTAAAACAGGATTTGCTGTCAACAATAAAAAATCGTTGTTCGAAAGCAAAAACAAGCGTGCTTGAGCATGGTTTAACAAAGGTTCAAAAAGTTTAGAAACTATTTCAATTTGACGAAATCCTCTGTTTTCTGGTTGCAATTTTGACATTGCAACATAAACAGCACAAAAAGACACCCCTAAAGGTTCAATTCTTTGGAGTGTCTCAAGTACTTGTTCTTCTATGGATAAACTTTTCTTTGTCATTACAAATTTATACCAAAAAGTATGCGTTTAAAGAATGTTTAGCTTTTTTTCTCATCTGGAGCTTGCAACAAATAACCACGCCCCCAAATTGTTCCGATATAATCATCGCCACCTGTTGCTTTTTTCAATTTTTTACGCAATTTACAAATGAAAACATCTATGATTTTCAACTCTGGTTCATCCATACCACCATACAAATGATTCAAGAATTGTTCTTTATTTAATGTTGTTCCCTGTTTTAAAGCCAGCAGTTCCAAAATTTGAAATTCTTTTCCTGTTAAGTGGACTATATCACCATCGACACAAACAGTTTTTGAATCCAAATTAATTTCCAACTTACCAACGTTTAAAATTGATTTAGAATGTCCCTGTGAACGACGAACAATCGCTTTAATACGTGCGACTAATTCGGATTTATCAAAAGGCTTTGTCAAATAATCATCTGCGCCACTAACCAAACCCTGAACCTTTTTATCTGAAGTGTTTGTTCCAGACAAAATTAACACAGGCGTCGAGATTTTTTCCAAACGTATTTTCTTCAAAACATCCAAACCATCCATGTCTGGCAATCCTAAATCCAATATAATGATATCAAATTCATAAAGGCGACTGTATTCTGTTCCTTCTTCCCCATAGTTCGAAACATCAACAACCATTCCTTCTTTCGTCAGAATCATCTTGATATTTTGAGCCATCGACTTATCATCTTCTATCAATAATACGCGCATGTTCCCCTCGTTCTATTTTGTTATTAACCATTATTAATAATAGGTTAATTTTTTTTATTCTATATTGCAAGCAAAAAAAATAAAAATTTTTCATTTTTTTATATTTTTTTCAAAAAAATTTTTTTTTATCTTTGTTTTCATTGACTTATTAAAAACAACTATATATCATTTATATTCTAAAGAGGTATAAATATGCGTCTTGATTTTGAAGAAAAAAAGAATGTTTTGAAAATCGTCATATCTGGAGAATATATCAGATATGAAAATGATGCATTCATGCAAAAAATAATTCATTTTATGCAAAAAAAAACATTACGTCAAATCATCGTCCAAAATGAAGGAATAAAAAATTGGGATTCATCCTTGTTGGTAATTCTATATCAAATAAAAAAATTGGCTGAAAAAAAACAAATTTTATTCAATTATGATACACTACCAAATCAAATTCAAAATTTAATGACTTTGGCTTTTACTGTAAAACAAAAAAATCAACAAAAACACAATAAAAAAACACCTTTTTTAGAATGTTTGGCCGATAGAGCAATCCTTTATACATTATCTATCAAAAAAGCAAACAGCTTTGTTTATTCTGTGCTTTCATCAATAAAACGTTTTTTTAAAAAAAATGCCATCATGCAAAAAACAGATTTTTATTTTTCACTAGAAGAATGTGGTCCCAAAGCTGTTGGTATTGTATCTTTGATTAGTTTTATGGTCGGATTAATTTTAGCTTTTGTAGGCTCTATTCAACTTCAAAGTTTCGGTGCACAAGTTTATATTGCCAGTTTAGTTATGGTCGCAATGATTCGTATCATGGGTGCAATTATGACTGGCATTATCATGGCTGGACGGACAGGAGCAGCTTATGCAGCACAAATCGGAACAATGCAAGTAAATGAAGAAGTAGATGCACTAAAAACGATGGGCATACCAATCACTGACTTTTTAATTTTACCAAGACTTTTTGCATTAACAATATCAATGCCATTACTAACGCTGTTATCTGATTTTATGGGTATATTAGGTGGCGCATTTGTTGGTATATTCTTACTCAACATCCCCTTTTATGAATACATTAAATTTTCACAAGACGCATTTGGTTTAACAAACTTTCTAGTTGGCATTTTCCACAGCATTATTTATGGCATTGTTATTGCATTATGTGCGTGCTATTTCGGAATTAATTGTGGTAAGGACGCTGACAGCGTAGGAAAGGCTACAACGCATGCCGTTGTATATTCCATTGTTTGGATGATTGTCATGACTGGTATAATTACTTTAACTTTTCAGGTAATGGGAATATGACAAATACACCGTTAATTAAAGCAACAAAACTAACCGTAGGATATGAAAATCACATCCTGTTAAAAGACATTCATTTTGAAATAAAAAAAGGTGAAATTTTTACTATCATGGGAGGGTCTGGATGTGGCAAAAGCTCATTACTACGAGTTCTAACAGGATTACTTCCTCCAATACACGGGGATATTTTTATTGACAACGTCAATTTTACAAAAGCAAATAGAGAAGAAAAAAATAAATTAATGCAACAATCTGGTATTTTATATCAAAGTGGCGCACTATTTAGTTCCATGACTTTAGCACAGAACATTGCATTGCCCTTAACTCAATATACGAACTACAGTTCTAAAACTATTTCTGAATTAGTTTCTTTAAAATTAGCGCTTGTTGGCTTGGCTGGCTTTGAAGAATTTTACCCATCCCAAATCAGTGGTGGCATGAAAAAAAGAGCTGGACTTGCCAGAGCGCTTGCTCTGGATCCTAAAATTGTTTATTTTGACGAACCATCAGCAGGGCTAGACCCAATCAGCTCAAAACGATTGGATGATTTAATTATTGAAATCAATAAAAGCTTTGGAACAACAATCGTCATTATAACGCACGAATTAAATTCCATTTTCAACATCGCAACGAACAGTATATTTTTAGATGCAGAAACAAAAAGTATTTTAGCATCTGGGAATCCAAAAGATTTATTGAAAAATCCCCCAGATGAAAAAGTTTATACATTTTTAACAAGAGGAAAATAAAATGACAAAAACACCGAATAAAAGAAAAATTGGTTTGTTTATTTTAATTGGTTTTGTTTCTTTTTTTACAATTATTATTTCTTCGCTCTGGGATGTTTTCTTTCCAGACAACGATAATTTGATTGTGATGTATTTTGATGAATCTATTAAAGGACTAAATGTTGGTTCTCCTGTCGTTTTTAAAGGCGTAGAAGTTGGAAAAGTCAGTCGAATCGAATTGTTAATAAATCAACAAAGTGATAAATTTAACATTCCTGTTTACGTTCGTTTAAAAAAGACACAAGAATTAATTGATTTAAAAAAGAGATTCGTTTATCGAAAACAAGTATTAGATTCTTTTATTGAAAAAGGCTTAAGAGCTAGATTAGCATCTCAAAATTTACTAACTGGTCAGCTGATGATTGAATTAGAAATGGAACCCAATTCGCCAGCTATTTTTAACAACAAAACAAATAATGACGTTTTAGAAATTCCAACAGTATTATCTTCTTCGGAAAAACTGGTTCAAGGGATACAAAGTTTACCTATAAAACAAACTATCGAACAACTAAACAGTATATTGAATAAATTAGATAAATCATTACCCATTATTTTACCTAAATTGGAAAAAATAATAAATCAACTATCTAACATAGTCAGTGAAATAACACCTCAAACAACAGATACTCTCATTAATTTCAACCAAACATTAACAGATGTTTCTTCTGCTGCAAAAGCCTTACGTAATTTTGCAGATTATTTAGAAAGACATCCAGAAGCATTATTAAAAGGAAAAGGAGCTTACTAACATGAAAAAACTTCCACTACTTATAACAACACTTATTTTATCTGGTTGTATTGGCACATCCCCTCAATCTCAATTTTATATGTTGAAAAGTATAAACGAACAAAGTATATCAAAAAAACAACTACAAATAGCTATTGAACCTGTTAAAATACCGACATATTTAGATAAACCTCAAATTGTTTCTTTCGAAAAAGATTCCTTCCAATTAAACGTATCTGAAACAAAACGTTGGGCTGAACCTTTGAATGAACAAATCCAAAGAGTTATCATTAATGATTTAAGCAACCTGCTCCCTCAATCATTAATCCGAAAAAAAACATTTTCCCAAGAAAAATACGACTATATTATTTATGTTGACATTCATCAATTAGATGCAACCTTTAACCAAAATATCGAATTATCTGTTTGGTGGTCTTTATTAGATAAAAATGGAAATATAATTTATAAAACTCAAACCAAATTAACAGAAAAGTTATCTTCAGAAAATTACGAAGATTTAGTTGCATTAGAAAGTCAACTCATAGCGCAATTAAGTCAAAAAATTGCAAAAGAGATATTAAAACAATAACTTATTTGATTTTTATTAAAACGCCCTTGTTTCCAAGGGCGTTATGTTTAATCTTTATTATCTGGTGGATAAATTCGTTCTGCGATTGTCTGCAAAACAATATAAAGCAACGGTACAAAGAATATACCAATAAATGCAGAAAATGCCATTCCTCCAAAAATTGCCGAACCAACGGCTCTTCTGGATAAAGCACCTGCGCCTGTTGCAATAATCAATGGCAAGAACCCCATCAGTGAAGATATCGCTGTCATCATAATGGCTCTGAAACGCAATTCGCCACCCATCAATGCGGCATCTTTTATTGAATCTTTGTATTTTTCATGTCTATCTTTGGAAAATTCAACCAATAAAATCGCGTTTTTAGCCCCTAATCCCACCAAAACAATCAAACCAATTTGCGCATATAAGTCATCAAAAATTGGATAGATTGAATTTTTACTTTGGAACCAAATAGCCAAAACAGCACCAGCAAAGCCAACGATAATTGATAACATAACCGACAAAGGCAATGTCCAGCTTTCGTACAAAGCAACCAAGAATAAATATCCGAACAAGAAAGACATGGCAAAAACGATGATTGTCTGTCCACCAGCTTCAACTTCTTGAGCAGACGTTCCTGTCCATTCATATTTAAATCCAGGCTCTAAAACTTTTTCAGAAACTTCGGCCATTGCTTTAATCGCATCACCCGAACTATAACCCGGCGCACTTTGTCCTGTAATGGTCAAAGAACGATAGTTATTATAACGATTAATACTTGAAGCACCAACCGTTTCTTTTATCGTGATTAAAGAACGTAAAGGAACCATATCGCCTTTGTTATTTTTCAATTCAATTTTATAAATGTCTTCGACTGTTGAACGGTCTTGTTCTACACCTTGCAAACGAACTTGCCAAGAGCGACCATACAAGTTAAAGTCGTTGATATAAACGCCCCCTAAAATTGCCTGCATTGTATTGAAAATTTCAGAAACAGAAACTCCCAATGCATAGGCTTTTTCACGATTGACATCGACTGCCAAACGTTTACCATCCACACGATAATACGTCATAACATTTGTTAATTCTGGTCTGGTACCTGCTTCTATTAAAATTTTATTAGCCATATCAACCAATTCTTCTGGAGAAACACCTTCTGTTGATTGTAAAACGTATTCAAATCCATCCATCGAAGATGCCCCCATCAATGCAGGAACATTAAATGCTTGAACAATAGCATCTTTGATATTTGCACCCATTACCTGATTAAATTTACGAATAACGTGTGTGACAGTTAAATCTTCTTGACGGCATGTTTTACTTTCATCAAATCGACAAGCAAGTTTTTCCCAAAAACTGGATGCTTGGCGTTCTTCATAAGGAATTAAGTTCACAACGACAAAACCATTATTAGAACCAGCCCCTGTTTGCATACCAAAACCCGTCACAGTCATAACACCTTTAACGCCTTCTATTTGACGCGCCAACTCTTCAACTTGTTTTAAAACAGCGTGAGTTCTATGAAAAGAAGCACCTGACGGTAATTGAACCATTCCCAAAAATGCGCCTTGGTCTTCAGACGGTAAAAAACCCGTCGGAGTTATTCTGAACAAACAAAGAGTTCCAATACCGACAGCAATCAAAGCGGGAATAACAATATAAGGAACTTTAACAAGTGGTTTTAATAATTTCACATAACCATCACGTAAAACATCAACAAAACCCATTGCTTTTTGCACGAATCTGTTATGCTCTGCATTTGGTTTCATCAGCAAGCGAGCCAACGCTGGAGACAACGTCAACGCATTAATTGCAGAAATAACAACAGCACAGCAAACAGCAACTGCGAACTGTCTGTACAACAAACCTGTAATACCAGGAATAAATGCAACTGGAATAAATACACCCAACAAAATTAACGTTGTCGCAATAATAGGATTTGTAATTCTGTCCATAGAACGCTTAACGTTTAAAGATGCTTTATCTTTTGGATGCTTTTGCATAACAGCCTCCACATCCTCGACCACGACAATTGCATCATCCACCACCACCCCAATGGCCAGAACCAATGCCAACATAGAAACAGTGTTAATTGTGACACCGAAAATCATCATTCCAGCAAAAGCACCTATCAAAGAAACAGGTATTGCGCAAAGTGGTATAATCGTCGTTTTAATAGAACCCATGAACAAATAAATAACAGCAACAACCAAAATAAATCCAATGATAATTGTTTCTTCAATTTCACCCATTGAACGTTTAACGAATGCCGCATTATCAAACATCATTTCGATTGAAATACCTTCTGGTATCCGTGGTTTTAACTCTTCTAACTTTTTACTAATTCCAGAAGCCACTTCAATAGCATTTGAACCTGCAGCCTGATTAATTGCCATACCCACTGCGACATGTCCATTATAGCTGGAAGACCATTCTTCTGATTGAGCACCTAATTTTACTTCTGCAACATCCTTTAGACGCAAATAAGAACCATCTTTATTTGCCCGAATAATAATGTTTCCAAATTCTTCTGCTGAAGTTAAACGACCTTGAGCCGTTAACGTAATTTGGAACACCTGATTTTTAGGCGCTGGCATAGAACCAATACGACCAACTGAAGCTTGAATGTTTTGACTTCTGACTGCCTGAACAATATCTGATGTAGATAACTTTAAACTTTTTAACTTGTCATCGTTGACCCAAATACGCATGCTATAGTCATAATGGGAAAACACCATAATATCACCCACGCCACTAACACGCGACAATTCATCTTTGATGTTAATCAAAACATAATTGGTCAAGGTTGTTAAATCGTATTGATCTGTATCTGCCACGAATTGGAAAATTTGCAACATTGACGTATTTTTTTGACGCACAGAAACACCTTGTTTAATCACATCTTCTGGCAACTTTGCTTCTATCTGCTTAACGCGATTCTGTACATTCATTGTTGCCGTATCAGGATCTGTTCCAACCTTAAATGTCACCGTCAACGAATAACTACCATCATCGGATGATGTTGAAGACATATAAAGCATATCTTCAACCCCATTAACACCAGCTTCTATTTGTTGAGCAACGGAACTTTCAATAACTTCGGCATTCGCACCTGGATAAGTAGCACTAACAGCAACTTGTGGTGGTGTAATGTTCGGAAATTGTTCAACTGGCAAACTAAAATAAGCCAAAGCACCTGCAATCGTAATAATTAAAGAAACAACGATTGCGAAACGTGGTCTTTTAATAAATACGTCAGCAATCATCGGTTATTCCTTTTCTTCTGTTTTTTGTGTATTATTTTCTGTTTCAACAACAACTGGTTTAACAGGGCTTTTTGCTAAACGTGGCGCCATTTGTAAATGGCTTGCCAAAACTTTGTCGCCAATGGATAAACCACTTAAAACGATTGTTTCACCATCTGCTAAATCCAATCCTTTTTCAATTCTGCGCTGTTCAATTATATTATTTGCATTAACAACATAAACATAAGCGCCAACCAAATCACGCATAATCAAATCTGATGGCAATAATATCGCTTTTTGAGGATCTGTAAAACGCATTTCAACACGACCATATTGTCCTGCAATCAACTGATTTTCTGGATTTTCAAAAGAAACACGCATTTTCATTGTATTCATGTGTTCATCCAATGCAATATCAACGAAATTCATACGCCCAGCTTGATTGTAAATTTTACCATCATCAAAAACAAATGAAATTTGAATATGTTCTTCACCTTCTAATTGCCAAAAGTCTTTCATTTGTAATAATTGGTTTTCAGAAACAGAAAAAACTGCATACATTGGATTGGTGCTAACGATTGTTGCCAAAGAACCAGAATCAGGTCCTATCAAAGCCCCAACTGAATACGCAGCAGTCCCAATTCGACCTGAAATAGGTGCCACAACATCCGTATAATTCAAATTCAATTTTGCAATATCTAAATTCGCTGAAGCTTGTTTAACAACTGCTTTTGCCGTAGAGTATTCTGCCTGTCTTTGGTCCAAAGTTGCTTGAGACAAATCTTTTGATTTAAACAAATCTTTTGCCCGTTTAAACTGCGCAACTGCATTTTCTTCATTTGCTTGAGCTTTAGCCAAGTCTGCTTCAGCACTGTTAACAGATGCAACAAACTGATCTTTTTCTATTTCAAATAACAACTGACCTTCTTTAACATAATCACCCTCTGTAAACAAACGTTTTGTTAAAAAACCAGTCACACGCGCACGAACTTGAACCTTATCTTTGGCTTCAATTTTGGAAACGAAGCTCAAAGACGGATAAAAATCTTTTTGTTTAACTTCAACAACATCGACAGGCATAGTCATTGCTGTTTGTTTTACTTCTTTTTTAGAAAAAACAACAGGATAATATCTGTAGGCGCCAAAGCCTAAAGAAGCTAAAATAAGTAATGTAATAATCGTTTTTTTCATTTTTTCCTCTTTATTTTTAATAACTTATAGATACTTTTATATTTTTTTTATCTTTTTTGCAAGCTTTATTTCAACTTTTTTTTCTTTATCATAAAAGTATCATTTTTTGCGTTTGAATTTTAATAAACGAACAAAATCTTTCGTTTTGCTTTCTGGTTCTAAATTCAATCCCAATTCTACAATGTCATCAACATTCTTTTTTCGAATAATTAATTCTATTTTTCCAAATAAAAATCTGTCTCCAACATCTAAATCCGAAAAATTTTGAGCCAACGTTTCTCGCAAAGTCATATTTTCTTTGCTTTTTGGAACAGGTACATTATACAAATAAGATAAATCTTTTAACATAATATCAGGAGACAAAACAAAATCCCCCATATTGTTTGCGTTTTCTTCAACTTGTCCACCACCGTAAAAATGGTCCAACTCACGCGCAGAAGTTTCATCGCTTGCAAACACATATATTTGGTCCCCTGCTTTCAATGTTTTTATATTGGCACCTTTATAAGAAATCGCATCTCTTTGTACATACACTGGAACAGCCCAACGTGGTATTTTTGCACCTAAAACAGCAGGGGTTGTTTCTGTTAATTTATACGTAATTAAAAAGCTGTCTGCCAAACCTGGCAAATCAATTTCACTTTTTAGTGCTGGTTTGTCTATTTGAGGCAAAACAACACGACATTTTTTAGCTACAGGGACAATCAAAAAACCTTGTACTGTTAAGGAAATTAAAACCATTAAAAAAATAATTGAAAAAATAAGCTGCGCATTTTCAAGTTTCATAACCAAAGGTGCTAAAGCCAATAATATCGACGTTGCGCCACGTAATCCAACGAACGAAATAAACAACTTTTCACGTTTTGTATAATGAAATGGTAATAAACATAAAAACACAGCCAACGGTCTGGCAAAAAACATCAGAACAATACTTAAAATTAATGCAGGCATCAATACAGATGGCATTGTTTCCATATCAGCAAAGAACCCCAAAGTCAAAAACAAAATGATTTGACTAAACCAAGTGAGCGTTGTTTGGAAGCGTACTGTTTGATAATGACCTTTTAATTTTGCCTGACCAAGTAAAATGCCCCCGACATACAAGGCTAAAAAACCACTTCCACCCAACATATTTATCAAAGCAAAGCCCGTTAAAGCCATTGCAATAACCAAAACTGGATAAAGCCCTGTATCAAAATCTACTTTTTCAATAATTCTTTTGATAATTAACCCGATACCGATTCCACCAAACAAACCGAAGCCCATTTGTAAAAAAAACTGTATTCCCAAATAAAAAGGATTAGATGAAGTTGCCAGATACAAAGATAAAAAAGAAAAAGTCAAAAAAATCGCCATTGGATCGTTGCTACCCGATTCCATTTCTAGTGTTGACTTAATTTTTTCACGAATAGAAACACCTCCAACACGTAGGACAAAGAAAACAGCGGCTGCATCTGTTGAACTGATAATAGAAGCCAACAAAAAAGATTCCAACCAACTTAAATGACCAACATAATGCGCTGCAGGTGCTAATAGTACAGCCGTCAAAAAAACCCCAACACTGGCCAATAAAACAGATGGCTTTAAATACTTTTTTACACTGTTAAAATTCGTCTGAAACCCACTGTCAAATAAAATAAGCGCCAAAGCCAACGAACCAATAAAAAAAGCAACTTTCGGTTGATGATAACCAGAAACGATACCAAGCCCCCCTCTGTCCGAAAATAAAACCCCAATACAAAGAAAAACCAAAATCAATGGAATGTTGGCTCTGGATGAAATCAATGACGTCAATATACTGATAACTAAAATAACTGAAAAAAGCAGAATAGGTAAATTAATAAATTCCATCGATATTTCCTTTTTTTCTTTCTTTTAAACCAGAGAGCTTTGAACTAACCAAAGCGGCATCTTGACCGACACGTTCCAATCTTAAATACATTCGATCGATTTCTTTTTTCAAATAAGCAGATTCTATGCGAGCCAAAAAACCTTCATTATTTTCACATTTTTTAATTTCTTTTAAAATTTGTTTAGCTGTTAAACGAGGATTTTCTTCTTTTTTTTCAAAAATAAACGGCATAAGATAAATCAACCGTTCAACTGCAGATAAAACATTCTCTTTCGAAGGTGGATTTTGATAAACTTCTTTTAATACCTCAAAAACTATTCCAGCCTCTGTTGCATCATCAACAACAATAAAAGGAGTTGGTTGAGAAAAACCTTTTGTTGCAATTTCTTTTAAATATTCCAATACGTGGTAATAATGGCCTTCAACATTAAAAATGATAAATGGTTTTAAAGGCAAAAAACCATCTTGCATTGCAACACAATCGTAAACTAACTCATCCAACGTTCCAATTCCACCTGGAGCAAAAATCACAAAGTCTGCATTTAAAAGTTGATTTTTTCGTTCCTCCAATGTATGAGCAACAAAAACTTCCTTAATCTGATTCACAACATCATCTGCTTGAGTTAACGCCAGATATTCCTTTGTTGTAATTCCTTTAATTGGCAAATCTTGCACATCTGTTTTTTTAGCCCAAACACTTAAAACACCTTTAGCAACAGCCCCCATAATTCCTTGACCAGACAGCCCAAAATCAAGGCGAAAATCCATTTGTGCTATTTTTTCACCTAATTTAAATGCTTCTTTTTCATAAACGGGATTATTACCAGAACGAGAGCCTCCTGCTACAAAAATTCTAAATTCATTCGCTTCATTATCTTTCTTAAAAGACGAAGCAATTTGCTTAATTTCTTTTGTTGGTTTATGCAATTTTTCAGGCTTACGAAGGTAAGAGCCTCGCTCTACAGACATTTGTTTGACCGTTTTATTTTTAGGTGATGTTTTTTCTTTTGTCATAGGCGCCCCCTTTTTTACCAACATATAGCTTAATAATAATGGAACAAATGTTAAATTTTTCTTAAAAAACCATTTGCTTTATACATGTTTTTGGCTATAATCTTAAAAAAAGAAAGGATATAAAATGACTGAAAAAACATTTGATGAAATGCTGAATGAATTGGAAAACATTGTTCGTAATTTAGAAAGTGGTCGTATTGGATTGGAAGATGCTTTAAAAGCTTACCAAGATGGCATGACATTAAAAAAAGCATGCGAAGAAAAATTGGCAAATGCCAAAGAACAAATTGATAAGCTGATTATTGAAAACAATCAAATTGTTGGAAAAGAACCTTTTGACGTAGAAAAAGCTTAAAAATTTCATTTTTTACTATCTTTTTTCATAAAAAGCGTATATAATACGCAAAATTATTTTTATTGAAAGAAGAAAATCATGACAGAAAACATCAGAAACATTGCGATTATCGCACACGTTGACCATGGTAAAACAACTTTGGTTGACGCCTTTTTAAAACAAAGCGGTATTTTCAGAGAAAACCAGCAAGTCGAAACTTGTGTAATGGACAGTGGTGACATCGAACGCGAACGTGGCATTACTATTTTAGCAAAATGCACGTCCATCGAATGGAAGAATACGCGCATCAATATCGTTGATACTCCGGGACACGCAGATTTTGGTGGTGAAGTAGAACGTATTTTATCGATGGTTGATGGCGTTATTTTATTGGTCGATTCAGCAGAAGGTCCATTACCTCAAACCAAGTTTGTTGTTGGAAAAGCTTTAAAACTAGGATTACGTCCAATCGTTGTCATTAACAAAGCTGACAGACCTGATGCTCGTCCTGATGATGTATTGAATGAAGTTTTTGATTTATTCGCCAATATGGGGGCAACGGATGAACAATTAGATTTCCCAACCTTATACGCTTCTGGTCGAGAAGGATGGGCAGTCTATGATTTACAAAAAGATGAAAGAAAAAACATTCATCCATTAATGGATAAAATTTTGGAACACGTTCCTGCCCCTCGTTGCAAAAAAGATGCTCCTTTTTCAATGTTAATTACCACACTGGAATACGACCCTTTTGTCGGACGAATTTTAACGGGACGCATTGAAAGTGGCTCTTTAAAAGTTAACAGCCAAATAAAAGCTTTATCGAGAGATGGAAACACAATCGAAACAGCCAGAACTAGCAAAATCATGGCATTCAGAGGGTTAAAACGAACAGCATTAGAAGAAGCTCATGCAGGCGATATTGTTTCTATTGCAGGTTTTTCAAAAGCAACCGTTGCAGATACACTATGTGCAAATGAAATAACAGAAGCGATCCCATCTCAACCGATTGACCCTCCGACATTGGCAATGACTTTTTCAATTAACACATCGCCCTTTGCAGGTCAAGAAGGAGATAAAGTGACCAGTCGTATGATTTGGGAACGCTTATGCAAAGAAGTAGAAGGAAATGTTGCACTTAAAATTTCCAGAACAGATACATCTGATGCTTTTGAAGTTGCTGGTCGTGGAGAATTACAACTAGGTATTTTAATTGAAACGATGCGCAGAGAAGGTTTCGAATTATCCATTTCACGTCCTCGCGTTTTATTCCACATCGATGAAAATGGTATTAAAACTGAACCATATGAAGAAGTCGTTGTTGACGTTGACGAAGAATACTCTGGCGTCGTCGTAAATAAGATGAGTGAACGTAAAGCTGATTTAATGGAAATGCATCCATCTGGTGGCAACAAAACACGTCTTATATTCAAAGCCCCATCCAGAGGATTAATCGGTTATCATTCTGAATTTTTAACAGATACCTGTGGTACAGGAATAATGAATCGTATTTTCAGCGAATACGGACCGTATAAAGGTGTTATTCAAGGTCGTCATAACGGTGCTCTTGTTTCATTGGAGCAAGGTAAAGCCGTTGCTTATGCTCTGTTTAACATTCAAGATAGAGGCAAACTGTTTATCACGCATAATACCCCTGTTTATGGAGGTATGATTATTGGCGAAAATGCAAAACCTGGCGACATTGAAGTCAACCCGATTAAAGGTAAAAAATTAACAAATATGCGTGCAGCTGGAAAAGACGAAAATGTTATTTTAACACCACCAACGCAAATGAGTTTGGAAGAAGCTTTGGCTTATATTAACGAAGATGAACTGGTTGAAGTGACGCCAAAAAACATTCGTTTACGTAAAAAATTGTTGGATAGCAACGATCGCCGAAAAGCTGAACGTGGAAAATTATAAAATAAAAACAGCCCCTGCAAAACAAGGGCTGTTTTACTAAATCCATTTAAACGTTTAAATACAACATTACGTAATGTTCGTGACAGCACGAATGTTGCCATTTCGATTGATTTGAACAACACGTAATTTATCACGCATTTCACGCAGGGTTTTTTCTCGGTCAATCGTCGGTGATGTACGCATAATACGTGCAACGAATGCTTTATAAGCTTCTTCAGCACTTTCTGCGTGAATTGTTGCAAAACAGTTTTCGTGACCAGACCCCATCAATTCCCAAATTGCACTGGCATTGGAAATAGAAATTTCCCCACAAATAATCGCATCTGGCGTAAAACGCACAACCAAGTCAATCACACGTGGATATGAAAAGCTGTTCGTTTGATCTGTACGAGGCAATACAATATGAACTCTGTTTTTATGAGGAACTATTAATTCGCGCGTATCTTCAACAGTGATGATTCTTTTATGTTCATCAACCAACTTAATCATATTATTCAAAAATGTCGTTTTACCCGTTGCCGTTCCACCACTGATTAAGATATGCTCCCCTTTTCGAATAGAAAGAAGCAAACGCTCATAAGGATCATCTGGATCTTCAACTTGAGAAAGTTTACTTAATGGACGTAAACGCTGCCCTTGTTCCAATTTAAAATCGCTAAAACCAATACCTGTATCTTCTTTGTAAACACGAATTGCCATGGCAACGCCACCCGTCAAGTCCTCATTATCGTACATGATATTACGACCACTGATACCTGTAAAACGATGTCCTCCTGGTAATGTAGCGTAAACAACAGGTGTTCCTTCGACTGGCTCAAACGAATAATCATAACTGTTTGCAATAATATATAAGATATTATTTAAATACTCACGTGTTAATTTTGGATCTTCTTGTTCTTGCCATGGATGTTCTCTGCGACCACGCAAACGCAACCAAATATAGCCTGGTCTGTCAACAGCGACTTCTTCGACTTGATCTTGGCTGTACCAATAAGAAAGAGGACGCAAAGCCGACTCTAAAACCTTATATGTTTCAGATATGGATAACTCTGGCATAGTGTCCCCCTATTTATTTCTTAAAACATCGAACCTGATGTTCGTTTAGATGACCCCGACGAATTTAAAGGTTTTGAAAATGTTGTTTTCCCTGTTTGTGAAGATAAACCTTGTTTTTTACGATATTTATCCTCTAAAGACTCTTCTTCCCCACCACCGACTTCTGGAGAATAAATTTCTTCATCATCTTCATATTCTTCGTCGGAATATCCTGGGTCATAGTATTCTTCGTCATCAAGGACATCTTCGCCCGTAGCTCCAGAGGAAGCAGGTTCTGAACTTCCACCAGCAGGACGTTTCTGCATACCAGATTTACCAGAACCTAAAACTTGTTTTGGATCTGCCCCAAATTCTGCGACATAATCATCTTCATCATCAGCTTCTGAACGCAACCACAAATCTTCCATAGCAAAGACCGTCATACGTGTGCCAGATGGAACAAAGACAACAGGAGGTGTCACAGAAGAATCTTCTATCATTTGTTGGAAAATCATTTCCATATTATCAATGAAGTTTTCTCGAGCATCTTGTGCAGCCCTTGCTCTATCAGATTGAGAAGACGTACCAAAATTTTGATTTTCTGTGACAGTTTCGTCCGATGCAACTAAATAAGATATCGCAGAAGTGACAGTAGATTGCAACAACGGCTTACCATAACGAGCCAACCACTGTTCATCCAAATAAGCAGCCACACCACCACGACCTTGAGCATCGCCCGATGTTGCGCTTAAAGTAAATTGCGAACCATCAGGACGAATCAAACGTTCCCAAGAAATTTCCAATTTTGAAACATGATTCGTACCTGGAGAACCAGAAACGCGACCGATTAACTTACTTCCAGAAGGAATAACAATGTTGCGTCCATCTTCTGCATATACATTGCGTTCAACAATTGCTGTTGCGGGAACAGATGGATAACGACTGTCAATCGAACGAACCAAAACAGCTGGAATTGGCTTATCCTTTAAAATCATGTGTGTCATATCAACAGGCCAAGAAGACAAATTCTTTGAACCAAAATCTTTTGACTTTTTGTCTTTAGCTCTGGCTAAAATACGACCGTCTGGTGTCAACTTTGCCATGTTTTGACCAACTCCATTTTTCATATCTGCACGACGACGCGCTAAAATATCACGCATTGCAGCTGCTTGTGCTGGGTCAAAAACATTCTGAACTTGTGGTTGAGCAGCAATCCGTTCAGCTTCTGCTAAACTGTCTGCTAATGGACGATTGTCAAAGCCATAAGGAACACCATTTTTCATCCAACCAACAACCCCGTTATCACCCACAATAGAACCATCTGGTAAAACACGGAATGTTTTATTTCCTATTGCGATTTTACGACCTGCTAAATTCATAGCATTTCCTGCAACAGGTGCGTTAGCTAATAAATTTTTACCGCCACTAACATATCCAGTCCCTGAAGCTGGTTTAAAGCGTCCGATTAAATTACCATCTGCATCATAAACATTGCCATTAGAATCTATATAACCTATACGATTACCATTTAAGTCATACATGATTCCTTTATCATCGATGTAGCCTATCAGTTTACCATCTTTGTCATAGATTTTTCCACATTCAATACGATAGAGCAATTCGCCATTTGTATCATAAACTTCGCCATTGTATTGTGCATTCTTACATTCTCCTGAAGCTAAATCCGATTCAAAACGACCAATCAAATTACCATTGGCGTCAAAAACGTTTCCGTTTTCATCGATACGACCCATGTAGTTGCCATTCAAATCGTACATATTGCCATTTTCATCAATCGTACCAATTAGATTTCCGTACTTATCGTAAATCTTTCCACACTCGATACGATAGAGCAATTCGCCGTTTACATCACGAACCTCTCCGTTGTACTTGGCATTTTTGCATTCGGCTGAACTTAAATCTGGCGTAAACTTACCAATCAAATTACCGTCAGCATCGTAAACGTTTCCGTTTTCGTCTATACGACCCATGTAGTTGCCGTTCAAATCGTACATATTGCCATTTTCATCAATCGTACCAATTAGATTTCCGTACTTATCGTAAATCTTTCCACACTCGATACGATAGAGCAATTCGCCGTTTACATCACGAACCTCTCCGTTGTACTTGGCATTTTTGCATTCGGCTGAACTTAAATCTGGCGTAAACTTACCAATCAAATTACCGTCAGCATCGTAAACGTTTCCGTTTTCGTCTATACGACCCATGTAGTTGCCGTTCAAATCGTACATATTGCCATTTTCATCAATCGTACCAATTAGATTTCCGTACTTATCGTAAATCTTTCCACACTCGATACGATAGAGCAATTCGCCGTTTACATCATGAACTTCTCCATTGTATTTAGCATTTTGGCAAGCTTCCTTTCCACCAAACAAACTTAAAGAACCATCAGGATTGATACGACCGATTAAATTGCCATCCATATCATAAATGTTGCCATTTTCATCAATCCAACCTGTTTGATTACCATTGACATCAAACAATTTTCCATCTTTTAGATAACCCAAAACATTACCGTTTGCATCATACAAATAAGTTGGCCAATTGGTAGCATCTCCAATCTTATTACCAGCTAAATCATAGATATTTCCTTCTTCATCCAAATATCCAATTAAATTACCATTTGGATCGTAAAGTTTATCATCTGCACCAACTGTGAATAAGTGCTTTCCATTGTTATCAAAAACACGACCAGCTTTGTCCATAGATCCAATGATATTTCCATCATCATCGTAAAGCAAATGATCCCTTTTAACATCAACAACACGACCAATAACGTTGCCATCTTTATCAACGACCGTACCATCGCCTAAAACTTTACCAATCACTTCGTTTTTCGCATTAACAACTTGACCATTACGTAAAACTCGACCGATAACATTTCCATTTTCATCAACGACAATACCTCGTTTCAAAACGTGACCTATCACATTACCGTTTTTATCAATAACTGTACCATCTTCTAATGCACAACCGATTGAAACACCATCCATATTAACCACATCAGCATCTGGTAAAGTACGTCCCAAAACATCACCATTATCAGCAATAACCGTTCCTTTTAAAACTACGCCACCTAATGGTTGACCTTGAGTTCCCTTTGCCATACCATCTAAACCGATTGTACCTACAACCTGAGCATTTCCATCAATAATGCGACCATCATAGCGAACTTGACCTTGAATCTTACATTGTTTTGCCACTAGTTCTTTTGGAATAACTGCACCTAATGTCTTTAATTGATGCTTCCCTTTAATTGCACCATTTGATGCCAAAGGTCCAACAGCGACCCCTTTGATACTCGTCACAAAACCATCACCTGTAGAATTACCAATAACATTTGTTTGATGGTCTATTGCAGTTCTCCATCCAACCAAAGCACCAGCCAAATTACCATCTGTTCCCAACAATGTTGCATCATCCAAAACAGAAGCTATTTTCTTGTTTGTCGTATCCAAAACATCGCCACTGGGCATCGAACGACCCAATAATTGTGGTTTCAAAGCGATTGCAACACCACTTGCTATCACATCAGCAAAATCAGGCATTACACCGTAAGCATCGCGAGATAACAAGCGAACAATCGTACCATCTTGCATTACACGACCAGCCATTGCACCATCTGCTTTAATCACAGAACCATCTGCTGCAACAAAACCGACAACGCGCGCAAAATCATCCACAGCAGCACCTGTTGGCATAGTCATACCCACTAAATTATTTTCCTTACCTAATGCCGTTCCAAAAGGCATCAATGTTGCAATACGCGCATCTTTATTATCGTTAACAGCATTTGATACTGAAGTTGAACCAACGATACGTCCATCTCTGCCAACAACAACAGCAGGCGCAATAACACCTCCGACAACTTTATCTAATGTGTCATACATGACTGTATCTGTTAAACTTTTAGCAGAAAGAGCATTACCCTGTAAAATTGAACCATCAGGTATGATATTGCCAACAACGGACAAGTCTAAACCCAACGCAATACCAAATGGAACTGTTCCACCAACAATGGCTTTATTACGATCAACAATCCGTAAATTCGTTGTCAAAGTATTGATTTGAATTTCCCCATCCACATCTTTTTGTGTCGTTGCATTTGGGAAAATATGCCCTGTGACATTACCTTGTTCATCCAAAGCAAATCCTTGACCCATTTCATTACCTAAAATGTTGCTATTTTTATCAACTAAAGTCGTACCAACGACCAATCCAATTTCAGAACCTTTTCCATCTCTGACAACGCCATCAAAAGCCATTGCACCTAAAACTTTACCCTTTTGATCAAAGTATAAAGTACCGTATGGAACATATTGCCCAATAACCTCCCCAGAAGTATTCACGATTCTGTTATCATAACGAACTTGACCAACGGATTGTCCTCTTGTATTAACGACAGCCGCATCATAACGCGTAGAGCCCAACAAACGTCCATCAACATCTAATGCAACACCAACAGGTAAAACTCTTCCGACCCAAACATCGTTTGCATTTAATAAGCGATTATCATATGGGAAAGAACCTAAATCTTCGCCATTTCTGCCCAATACACGTCCGTCAACAGAAACTAAACCACCAAAATTACCTTTTAAATCTGCAACTGTTTGACGTGGGATAACATGACCTATTTGCATACCGTTGTCATCAATGACATAACCATCTGGCATAACGCGACCAATGGCTTGGAAATCTTCTTTGCTATTCAACTTACCGTCAAATGCAATCCATCCTTTAACCTTTTTATCTGTTCCTAACACAGAACCTAAACGAACCAAAGAACCAATAGACTGTCCATTCAAAGAAAAAACATTCCCTGCGGCTGTAATACGACCAATCGGTTTGCCATCTTTATTGACGCCTCCATCAATCGTCAATAAACCCAAAAGTTTTCCATCTTCCCCCAATGGAATAGATGCTTCTGGAAATACCATACCGATTACATTGTTGCCTGCATCAACGACCGTTCTGTTCATACGGACAACACCGATTTGCTTTTGGGCAGAAGATAATACCTTTCCATCTGGCTGAACAGAGCCTAAAACATTACCCATCCAGTCTAATACAGAACCTGTGGGCATTAAAGCACCCAAAACAACGCCATTATTATCAATAGCGCTCCCATCAGCACGAATAATACCCAAAACTTTTAAAGCTGTATCTACAACTTCACCATTTGCGTTCACAGAACCGATTTTTTCATTATCGATATTAATAATTTGACTGCCATCAGGAATCAAAGCACCAATAATTTCTGATTTTTCAGTACTTACAGCTGTATAATCTGGTAAAACACGCGCAAATTTGACACCTTTTGCATCAACAGCATATCCAACTTTGCTGGTAAAGCGACCCAAGAAGCGACCTTCTGGAGAAACGACAATTCCATCAGGAGGAATAAACCCAACAATTTCGCCCCGTTCATTAACAACCTTATCGCCAATCAAAATCCCGACCAAATTACCATTTTCATCATAAACTTTATCACCGACAACAATCCAACCCGTTGGATTACCATTGGCATCTAAAACAGCACCAACTGCTTCAGAAACAACACCAATCAAATTACCTTTTTCATCAACAACAGAACCATCTGGATTAACACAGCCGATAACTTGTCCCATTTTATTGATAACTTTACCATCTGGACGAACATAACCCAAAAATTTGCCTTTCAAATCTGTCACGACACCCAATGGAGTGACACCACCGATAATTTCACCTGCGCTGTTTAAAACTTTTTTATCGGGATTAATTACACCCACAACGATACCTTGTGAATTTAAAACTTGTCCATTTAAATCCAAAATACCTAACAATACGCACCCTGGAGCAACAGCAGTCCCTTTTGGAATAACAGAGCCGATTGTTTTTTCGTTCAAATCAATCACATATCCAGAAGCTAAAACAGTTCCAACAACTTCCCCATTTGGACGAACCGAAACACCATTAGGTAAAACAATACCTTGAACTGTTCTGTCATAGCCGATAACACGACCACGATGCATAACAGAACCAATAACGTCCTTACCTGCAACAACAGAACCATCTGGATTAACACAACCGATTAAGTCTGCTTTTTTACTAACGGCTTTTCCTTCAGAATTGACAAAGCCAATAACAACACCTTGCAAATCGACAATCAAGCCTTCGCGAACGACGCGACCGACTGGAGCGCCAGCCATATCCAAAACCAAACCATCGATAGTTGTATATCCGACTTGTTGGTCAAAAGCATTGTAAATCTTACCATTTTGAGCCACTTTTCCAAGAGTGCCACAAGTCTGTCCGATACCCAACCCTTTATTAACGACACCACCGACAATAGCGCCTTGGTCATTGACAACCAAACCTCCAGGTAAGATACGTCCCATTCTTTGACCATCTGCAAGCAAAACCGTACCGTCTAATTGTGTACCACCAACAGCTTTTGAAGACATATTCAAAACGACCGACCAAGGCATAACAGAACCAATGATATTGCCATTTAACCCAATTACAGAACCATCAGCCATAGGTAAACCGATTAAGTTTTCGGAATTATCGACAACGGTACCATCTGCAATCAAACGACCAATAACTTGACCAGAAGAATCCAAAACAGAAGCCAATGGCAATGCAGCACCCAAAACATCCAATTCTTTGCTGACAACTGTATCATCGCCCAAAACGCGCGCGATAACTTCATTTGCATCATTGACAACTTCATTTGTATCTTTTGTCACACGTCCCAACAACGTTCCGTTAATGGAAATTGCGATTTTATCAAGCTCGACAATCCCCATAATTTCACCATCTTTTACATAAAGACCTGTTGCTTCATCCAAAACGCCCATTTTTTTAGCTAATGCATCAGCCGCATCTTGCGCATACTTATCTTCACAAATAACGCAATTTTCTGTGTCTTTAGATTGTCCAAAAATAGCAATTTCTGTTGTTTTCAATTCTCCTGGTAAAGCAGCAGTTGGGTCTTCTTTACGCCACAAGACATTAATATAGTTGGAATAAGAACGCAAAGAAACGGGATTCCATTTAACTTTAAAATTACAAGATGTATCAGGCGCTAAAACCATACCGATTTGACAAGCACCATTTTCGATAACAAAACCATCTGTTTGAGCCTCTGCTAAATCAATTCCTTCAAGTCTAATCGGACTTTTTTGTGCCGTCACAGTGACAACAGCTTCTGCAGCAGAACCAACAACGATATTGGTCAAATCAACACGTTCTGGAAAAACTTTTAACCCTGCAGCCGTTTCAGATTCATCAAAATTGAATGCGACAGGCGTATCTTTAATTAAATCATCCATTGTATCAGGAACAATCAACTCATCCCGTTTTTTAACTTCTGTTCCACCAGATGTCAGCATGATAAGCGCAAATAAAAAAGCTATTGCACCAACAATACCTGCAACTAAAAGCCATCTGTTTGATTTTTTTACATATTGCTCGGAAGAGCTGAGTCCTGTATTTTTTACCATTTTATCTTCAAACCTATATTAGTGTTGTTCGACATATATTTTTGCATCATTCAGCCCTTTTTTAAACTCCTTCTTAAAAAAGGGCTGTATTTAAGTTTTCTATTGCGTTCTGATTACAGAACAGGAAATCCCTTTTTTCGATAATTTAGTACAAATATCATCACCTGTTGAAACATCTTTGACTGGTCCAACACGTAAACGGAACAATTCTGGAACGCCCCCTTCAGCAAGTGTATCTACCGAGAAATAAGGATTATATCCACCCAACAACTTTTGATTTTTCGCACGAATATTTTCCCAAGTTGCTTCCAAAGATGCTATATCTGTTCCCTGCGCCAACTCTATTGCAATGTTATCAACAACGGGTTCTGGCATCTTAACAGACGTATTTACTGGATTTGTATAAGGCATTCCCGACATCACATCAACAATCCCCTGTTGTGCTGCAGCAGAACCACGTACGCCTTCAGGCAAAGGTGCCATTCCATCAACTGCATATGGATTTTCCATCCCCATATCCATTGGCATATCTACATCCGTTGTTGCCTGATTAGATGGTTGTGGTGCATGCCATGAATTTGCATCCGACCAAGAATAATCAACATTTTCTAATCCCATTGCTGGATCGCGACGCATTTTTAAGCAAACAATTCGTTGACCGTTGCGCAAAACCATATCACCAACACCTTCTACAACCAACAAACGGCTGTGAGGTCCCTTTGTTCTTGAGCCAACAGGCACTTCTGAATCTTGAACAATCAAATTAACAATAGGACGCTGTGTCATTGTTAAGGCTTTTTTACCAAAGTCAATGTAAGTAAAGATTTCATCACGCCAAACACGTTCTGGAGCCAATTCAATATCTTCTGGATTTGGAATAAAAACATCAATATCAAAACGGAATTTTTCAGGATCAACTGGTATTGAATTTAACCAATCTTTAGGTCCATTTGTTGCCGTATTCAAACCAACATTAGGAGATTGACTTCCCCCTGGAGTTAAAGATCCTGAACCAGCCCAACCAGGAGCCCCCGATGAACGAGATGCCATTGACCCCATGTTTAAAGATGCCCCCCCTGAAATATCAGAAGTACCACCAGCACTTACAGGTGTGTATTTAGGTCCAACTGTCACATCAACAACTGCGTTTGTAATACGATCGGTATTGTATGTTTCGCTGCGCAAATAGAAAACATAACGATTACCAGAACGACCAAAAATAATTAAGTTGCTATCAACCCCTAAATAAGTTGGATCTGCATATAACAGCAAAGAGTTCGGAGCTGCTATTTCACCACCAAAAGATTCTGGAGAGCCAATATGAACTTTTTCAATCAATTCCCATGTTGGCAAGTTAATCAATGTCATCATTCCTTCGCGTAAACGAACAGGCAAAACGACATCAGGAGACCAAATATACCGAGAATAACCAGGTTTACTTTGACCTTCCCCCATGTGTTGCATCGGATCGTTCCATGCTTTTTGTTGCATTCCCAATGATGAAATATAGTTTAAATTCATCGTATCAAAGCTACCAGCTGTCTGATTCATTGCATCAGTCATCAATGCACCACTGACATCACCAGGAGCTACCTGTTGTGCATTTGCCATAGACACAGCAAAAGCAAACAATCCTGCTGTAGCCATTATTGAAATTTTTTTCATATTAAGTTGTTTTGACATTGTTGAACTCTTTCCTTGATTAACCCTAAATACTAACATAAAACAAAATGGACATACTTGTCTAGATAAAAATGATTATAAGTGTAAAAAAATTAACAAATTATTATTTTTTTAACTTTTCCCTATTTTTATTGGCGTCCTCCCTCTCTTGCATCAAATTCAGCTTTTGTTTCAGAACCATATGCTCTGACCTTGAAACCAACTGGATTTTTCAAACGATTTTCCCAAATACTTTTGTATGGTTCGTATCCGACAATTAACGTAGCCACACGAGGTGTTATTTCTTGCGTTGTGCGTTGAGGAGACATTTTGATTAAATTATAATTCACCAACCAATACTCTCCTTCTGGTCCCGAACCATATGGCATAGCAGAATTAATATGAACAGAACGTGTTTCTTGCGTTCCGACTGCCTTTTGTAAAATATCATTGGCTGTTTGAGAAAATTTCAAAAAGACATTGTCTGTTGATAACAGATTAATAATTCCATCTGGTCCCCAACGAAACGCCATTTCTTCTGGATCAGCGTCGATAGTTTCACGAGCGATAACATATTGACGAACCATATCGCTGGATATTTCTTTCATCGTATCTGCGTTCGCACGCAAAGGTGAAACAGTCACCGTTTGCGCATTTTTATCTGTAAAAACCAATTTATACGGCTGAACACGAACCAATGGCACCAAAGAAAATAAAGCCATTAACATCATAATGTTCGTAATAAAACTGACAATAAAAACGATAGCAAATGCACGTGCAGTCCATAAATATCTACGTTCACGCAAATTTTCTTCTGAAACACGTTCCTGTTCACCAGCTGAAACTGTTTGAGAAGATGTTGCTTGAGTTGCTTTTGGACTTAACGAAGCTGTTTTGGGAAGAAACGCCATTGATTTTCCTTATATTTTTTAAGAGAACCACTGTGGTAAATCAGGCATCAATTCAACTTCCAAACAAGCACATGGAGAACGTTTCAATTCTGAATAATCGATACCAATCCCAACAGGTTCCTTTTCATACAACGAACCACAAGCCATTAACATTGCAACTAAAACAATCGCACCAAAAATTAAGATATTTTTCATTTTTACCCCTTTCATAGATTATGTTTTGCTACAGCATAGCAAGTTTATTATAAGAAAACAATACTTAATTTTATATTAACGCATTTTTTTTATCTTTTTTTTTATAAAAAATAAAAAAAGCTCTATTAAAAGAGCTTTTTTTACCCAAAAAACACTTAATTATTTATTTTTTCACATCACCGACAGAATAATGTACGACAGTCAATCCCAATGGGTTATAATAAAATCCAGGCGTTGCTACTTGTTGAACTCTGCCAGGCAAAAACGCCAAATGAATTGTTGCTTGTTTTTTCGTTTTAAAAGACCCTTTTTTAGCATGTGTCCATAAATCAAAATTAACATTAACGACGTTATTATGACTGGACATTATTTGAATGTTGTCTGCGTGTGTTGGCAAAGCCTCTAAAACGTCTTTTATTTTATCATCATCCTTTGAAACGACGGGTGTCCATTGCGCATACAAAAACGCTAAAGTACCAGCAGGTCCCCAACGACGCAACATTTCTTTTTCATCTGGAATTTGAAAGTTTCTTTCTTCAATAAAACGACGAACCACAGCATTTTTCAATGTAGATAAATCACCTAAATTTTTGTTAAAAATGTCACTTAACACCAGTTCTTGAGTGTCCCCCGACCAGTTGAATAACTGCGTCATAACCGTCAGACGAGATCCCATTTGAAACATAGTCAAAACAAGCAACACATTGAAAAACAAGCTAACAGCTGTTAATCCCATAAAAATCCATGAAACTATACGCGCACGATTTATTCTGTCTTCCAAAGAAACAACAACATCAACCATAAAAGCCTACTTTATTTCAATCAAATTCAAATTGACCAACTGTGTTTTTGATGGTTTTAAACAACTTTTTGATAAATCAGCCGTATAATTTTTAGATTTTATTGTTTTCAGCTTATAATCATTTGCTTCATCAGAAACAAGTCCAACCAATTCAGAATTAGCTTCAGCTTCTTTCATCGCGTCATCAAATTCCAATGCTTTTTGATCGGTAATTTGAAGAATTGCTTTTTTATCTGTTTGCAATGCTTTCAAATATGCCGCTTCAATAGCCAATTCTTTGTTTTCCTGTAATTGTTCTGCTGTCATACCTTCGACTTTTGCCACAATATCAGTCATGCCACGTTCAGCTGCAGCCAAAGATTTTTCTTTTTCAGCTTTAAAAACATCATAAACTTTTTTCAAATCATCTTTATCAAAATAATCGATATTTTCAGGCAAAACGATATCGGCTGTTTTGGCTGTTTCTTCGATACTTAAGGCTAATTCTTCTTTTGCAGCTAAATAACCTCTATATACTTCCATTGCATTTTCAGCATCTTCTTTAAATTCAAGATACTTTGACAACCTGTTGCCATCGATATCGTTGATAGCTGGACGAGGTGTAATTGTTTTTTTATAAACACTAAAATAACGATTAAATTCACCACCTGAAGCAATCCCTCGATAATCATCAGCCTTATAAGCTTCCCATAGCGTCCCAGCTTTAAAAGCACCAACAGTATCGGATGGATTTTTAGGATTTTGAGGATAAATTCTTTCTATATTACCACTGCCATCTTTGAAAACCAAAATTTCTTCTTCAACCAAAGGCAATGGTCTGGGTGCACGTTCTGGAGCACGTTTCATTTCTGCCGTCAAAACACAGCCTTTTTCCTCGGTCGAAGTGACAAAGGTATCGTGCGCTTTCTTGACTTGATCATAGAAATAATAATCGTATTTAATTTTATCTGAAACTTGTGGTTCTGTCACAATAACTGGATGCTCCAGAGCTGCACAATACGCCCGAATAGCAGCGTATTTTGGTTTCCAAATTTTTTCATTGTACAAATGTTTTTGATCTTTCCACAAAGGCAATGAAGACGTTGAAGCTGTTTTTCTTTGCCCCCAAGAATCTTGATGTGGATAAAAACGATTTAAAACTGCCATTGTAATATCTAATTCTGGAGCAACATTATCAGAAAAATCAGCATTTGTCTCCCACGCTTGTTCTGCTTTAGCCGTTGCAGCAGCGCTTTCTTGGCTAACCGAAACGCTTTGACCTGTCGGAACACTTAACACATCCAAACCATATTTTTCTTCCATTTTTTTCGTTTCAGCCACAGCCCTTGCAGTAAAAACAACCGATTTTGTTGTATTTTGCAAATTTCCCTGCGCAGAGGAAGAAACATAACGTTTTCGTCCATTAATTATTTGCACTTCTCTTTCGTCACTAGACGACGCTGCTAAAACAGAAGCATTGCTGTCTGATAAATTCTGGGCCTTTGCAGCAACACTTGCATTATAATTTTCAATGCCTTTTTGCGTTTCTGACTTTAATTTACTCCATACAGCCGTTGGATTTGCAAAGAAAGGTGAAAACATCTGAACATTACAACTGTCAAAATCCTTTACTTTTTGCGCAGTCACTTCTTTATCCAAAACGGCTAAACGGAATGGTTCTATTTGTTCTTCCAAAGAAGAAATAGAGTTCATTAAATTATGATATAATAACGCATTCAACAAATCTTTTTTATAACCAGAAACGGTCACTGGAATAACTTCTTCTTTAGCTTTTGGTGTTTGTTTTAAATAAGAAGTTTTCTTTGGTTTGGAAGATTCGATTAATTGTTTTTCAAAGTCACCATCATCCAAACGCCCTGTTTGTGCAAAAGCAGAAACAGACAAAACAGATCCAACAATACTTAAACAAACAGATGATAATAAAAACTTAATCATGAATCTTTCCCTCCTACTGAAATTTCTTCTTGAACTGGTTCTGCCATTTCCAAAATACGGATTCCTTCAAGAAGATCCTGCATAGCAGCTAATTGTTGTTCCAAAACCTGAACTTGATTTTCAAAATTTTTCATCTGAATTGCTTGATTGATAATACCATTCGTATCTTGAGACGATGAAGAAGTTTGAGCTTGTGAATCGGCTGCTTTTAATTCAGCCAATACTTTTTTAGCCACCAAAACTTCGGCAAGCAAATCAATTCTAGATTGTTGAATAAATGCAGCCTTTTTTTCTGCTTCTGCCAGCCGTTCTGCATCATCAATAGGGTTAGAAACAACAGCCGCAACATTAACAGCATTTTCAACTTGTTCGGGCTTTTCAAAATTTACCATAGCCCCCAAACCTTCTAATTTTCCCTTAAACGCATCTATCAGACCTGATGCTCCATTTGTTGCATTTTCAAACGATTTCACATCGATAGCCTGTAAACCAGAAGCCAATGATGTATTCCCAGAAGCCAACTTTTGAAACTTATTCAGATACTCACTGTATTCATTTAAAGATTCTGTGGATTGTAAAACTTGCTGTAAATTAGTCATTAAAGTATTGATGCCTGTTGTCGTATCGTTTGTCGGCAACGGTGTCACAGCAGCATTTAAAATATCCCACAACTCACATATCAAAGCCTTTGCAGGAAATGATGCAAACATTATACTAAAGGAGCATAATCCAATCAAAATTTTTCGTTTAAAAGTCATTATATTACCTCCCTTTCTATCCATCGACTAAAATACCTGCATGCCCAACGCTTCCTGCATCATCTAAAAAATCGATTTCAGATGTTTTTTCTTTTGTTTCGTCAGTTATTTGTTCAGCCGTTCTTGCAATGATATAATTTTCAGGTTCTTTTTGCAAATCTTCAACCAATTCTAACTCCAACAACGCTAGTTCCAAAGACAACGACGTTATTCTTTGACGCGTTTCTTCTTGAGTAATCGCACCTTCCATCCCCTTTTTATCATTAATTGTTTTTGCAGAACCAACATTAGAACGCAAATCACCATAACGTGTTGTTGTTTCTTCATGTGCAGTTGTTCTGTTTTCATAAGCTGTTGCTAATGCCAAAGAAACAACTTCTTGCTGATATGCTTTTCGATTTTGAATGATTTTATCTCTTGCATTTTCTTGTTCTGTTAAAAGCACGCCATCAATTTCATCATTTTCGTGCGTACTGTAAAAGAATGCTTCTTTTACATACTTCTGTGCAGTCGCTTTGTCTTCTTGAGGTGCTCCATAACTTTCTGTAATTTGAGCTATACGCGCATAAGAACTTAACGGATCTGTCGAACCTGCAGTCGTTCCACTCCCCATCATTTGAGAAGCATACGATGAAATATCTGCATTCCCCATTACAGACATCAAAGAATTAATATCAACCCCTTGTAAAGCGCTTAAATCTCCTGATGATAATGCCGATGCTAAACTGTTAATATCTGTATTTCCTAAAACAGAAGATAATGAAGATGCATCCATTTGGCCTAAAGCATTTCCAAAAATACCAGCTAACGCTGAAGAATTAGAGCCACCTAACATCCCAGCTAAAGAAGACATATCCCCGTTATTTAATACCCGTCCCAGAGTACTAACATCTATACCACCCAAAGAATTTGCCAATCCACTAACATTGCCTGAACCGAACGAATTAAGTAAACTGGATAAATTCGATGCACCTGCAATACCAGATAAAGAATTTAAATTAGCAAAAGAAGAAAGTCCTCCACCATTGACTAAACTAGAAAGTCCAGACAAACCAGAACCACTTAATGCTGATGAAAGACCGTTTAAACCCGACAGTCCAGAACCAGTCAAACCACCCAACGCAGTAGATAGATTACCAAGTCCACCAGAACCACCCAATGCACTTGCCAAATTACCAAGCCCACCAGAACCACCTAACGCACTTGCTAAATTACCAAGTCCACCAGAACCACCCAATGCACTTGCCAAATTACCAAGCCCACCAGAACCACCTAACGCACTTGCTAAATTACCAAGTCCACCAGATCCACCCAATGCACTCGCCAAATTACCAAGCCCACCAGAACCACCTAATGCACTAGACAGATTCCCAAGTCCTCCAGAGCCCCCCAATAATCCAGACAAACCAGAACCTGCACCACCAGCGCCACCGAGGATTCCACTTAAACCACCCCCAGCACCAGCAGCGCCACCTCCAGCCCCACCAGCTAACCCACTAATAGCGCCTTCTGCACCTGAAACCAAAACGACACCAGCCAACGAACCAAAGCTCATATCGCCACCTTGAATCGCATGGTTTGCAACATCACTTCCGATTTTTACAGCAAAACCAGCAACAATACCAATCGGGTGCCCAGAACCAATCAATAAAGTTCCTGCTTGTCCAGTCACACCCAAAGCTGTACTGCCCAGATTATTCCAATCAATATCACCACTTAAAATATCTCCAGCAGTATCAAAAGCACCATCCAATAAAGAACCAAACTGACCTGCATCACCAAAATTTAACGTATCTTGGAAAGGTCCCAGATTCCCTGCCATTGAAGACAAAAATCCCATAAAAGAGTTCCCATCTTCCCCAATAGAGGTAATGTACGTGACGCCTTCTGCTATGGTTTCAATATATAAAGCTGTTTTACTGATTTTTTGCATAAAATGCCCGAAGAAAGAAACTTCTTCACTGGGCGAATTAACCTCGCCAGCATAAACGGGACGCCCACAAAAAAACAAAGGCATCAACAAAACAACCAAAAACTGTTTTAAATAGCGCATCATTGTTGACCTCCTGTATTTTCTGTAAGCTGTTTACCAGCCTCTTGCAATCCTTTTTTAACATCCAATCTTAAACTTTGAGCCAGCGTTTCAATTTTTCTGGCCAAATGCTGATTAATCGCAATATCACTTTTTAAAATTTGGATACTATTTCCTGTTTCTTGAGTAATTTTGTTTTGCATATCTTTCGCGCCCGTTGCAACACTGAGCTGTTGCATCAATTCATTGGGCGCTTTATTCAGCAATGCCATTGCTTCTTTTCCGTTTTTAAAAGCTTCAATACCACCCAAATTCATCTGTTCACTAATTGCTGCTAAAGCATCACGTTGTCCAACAACATCTCCAACATTGATAGATTTTAAATCTTTAGATAAAAATGAACGGAGTTGAGGAACTGCAGCCATTCCTTTATCACCCAACAAACCTTGAATTTCACTGGGCAAAACAGGCGTAAAAGAAGCGTCTTTTACTTTCGAACCTAAATCAATGACTTTGGGCATTATTGCACCAATTTCACCTTGCAACTTTGAATAATTTGTAGATTCTTTTAATGATGATTCATTTTGAACAACTTCGATAATTTCCTGCACATTTCGCAATGTATGTTGCAACAATTTAACGATATCAACAACAGCATAAGCAGGAGAAGCCGTCAAAACCACGCCTAAAAGAAAAGAAGAAATAAAAGTTTTTGTTTTCAACATTGCGCATATCCTTTCCTCTTCGATTATTTAACCATCCAACGGTATATTTCCCAAAGCTTCTGCAGCACGCAATTTCAAAAGTTCAGCCAACAATGCATTGCGTTCAATTCCTTCATTTAATCGCGCTAAAGCAGCTTCGTTTGCAGCCCCTTCTTTTGCATGAATGGTATCTGCACTACCTGCCACTTTTTTAGTCGGATTAACAATTTCTTCTTGAGCTTTTGTTTTTCTGTTTAAATACGCAACAGCAGTTGCATAAGCATCAGAAATCGCGGTATTTTTAACATCTTGACGTTTTTCCAGACGTTCTTGCTTTTGCGTATCCGTCAGTGCTTCCTCTTGCGATGAAGACTGTAAAGGAAGCATCAAATCCTCCTTAAGGAAAGACATCATTTGTTGCGTATCTTTCATCATATCTTCAAACCCAACATCTTTTAAGGTTTCAGGAACAGTAGATTTTGCAGCATCCAAAACTTCTTTTTGCATTTTTGAAAAGTCCAATTTATTGGCTATAGCACCAATACTTCCTTGACTAGTATTACGCTTGATAAACTCATTCAAATCAGCGATTTTCTTAACAACAGCCAAAATATCTTGAACCAAGTTTTGTATTGACATTGCCGTCGCTGCTGGGTCAGAAACCACATGACGCGCCAACACAGGTTTACAAACACCTATATTCAATGCCAAAACCAAACAAACAGATGTTAAAAGATGTTTCAAATGCATTTCTTTTCCTCCCTCTACTGAATATCATTTCTTTTATTATACTCCGTTTAAGAAAGGATGTAAAGCATTTTTTTTACTTTTTTAAAACCAATTCCTTACAGTCGGAAAATCGTCCTTCGGCTGCTTTTACAACATTCCATAACAACATTGCAATCGTCATGGGACCAACCCCACCAGGTACTGGCGTTATATAAGATGCTTTTTGCATCGCTTCTAAAAACAAAACATCACCAACAATGCGTCCATCATCCATTCGATTAATTCCAACATCAATAACGATGGCTCCGTCTTTTATCATATTTCCATTTACCAAGCCAGGTTTTCCCACAGCACAAACAATGATATCTGCTTGACGCGCCAAATCAGCTAAATTTTTAGTTTTAGAATGCGCCTGAACTACCGTACAATTTTCTTGCAATAATAATTGCCCTAAAGGTTTTCCAACCAACGCAGAACGACCAATAACCAAAGCATTCATCCCCGTCATATCAGGCAAAACATGCTTTAACAAATACAAACAAGCCAACGGTGTACAAGAAATCATGGCAGGCAAACCACAAACCATATTTCCAACATTGTGTGGATGCAAACCATCTACATCTTTTTGAGGCGCTATCGCACCAATTAAAATTTGCGCATCTAAATGTTCAGGTAGAGGTAATTGAATTAAAATACCATCAACGTCTTTTGCTTCATTAAGCTCCCCGATTAACTTTAAAATACTTTCTTGTGTTTCAGAAACAGCCATTTGATAAATATCGACATCGATCCCGACACTCACAGCGGCTTTTTTCTTATTTTGCACATAAATTTGTGAAGCTGGATGTTCGCCTACGACCAAGACAGCCAATTTAGGTGTTGAACCAAGCTTTTGAACTTTTTTTGCTAAATTTTCTCTAAATTCTTTAGCTATTTGCTTTCCATCAATAATTTTTGTTTCAACCATGTTTCTATTTTAATCCTTTCATCTGTATCTTGTACTTGTATAGATACTATCTTACAGCGATTGGTTTGTCCAGCGATAATTTCAATGTTTTTTTTCTTTACGTCCAAAATCTTTGCCAAAAAAGCTATCAAAGCCTCATTTGCCTTACCATCAACAGCAGGAGCTTGTAATGCTATACGAATATGGGTATTATTCCAAATACTTTCAAGAGCATTGCGTTTTGCACCAGGGCAAACACGAACAGATAAATGAACAGCATCAGGAAAAATTTTTATTATTTCGCACATAAATAATCCTCGAACCACTTGGCCATTAAACAAAATTGGTCAACAGTCACTTGTTCGGCTCGAAATGTTGGCTCGATATTTGCACTGGCACAAAGTTGAATAATTTCATCTGCAGATAATCCCAATGCTTTTAAAGAAACTCTTAACATTTTTCTGCGTGTATTAAACGCTGCCTGTGTAAGTTTTGAGAGTGTATCAAAAGAAAATCCAGCAGCTCTTGTTTTTTTGGGCTGAATGCGAACCAATGCAGAAGTGACTTTGGGTGCTGGAGAAAAAACAGCAGGAGGTAAAATCATCAAACAAGAAACGTCGGCTAACCATTTTGTTAAAACGGATAAACGCCCATAAGCTTCATCGTTTGCATCTGCAAGCAATCTGTCTGCGACTTCCTTTTGAAACATTAAAGTCAAACCAGAAAACAAATCTATTTTCTTTAGCCATTTTACTAATAAAACTGTTGATACATTATATGGCAAATTCGCCACGACACAAATATCTTTGCCCAAAGAAGCTTCATCAAAAAGCAAAGCATCTTCATTCAAAATTGTTAAACGATTTGGGAAATCGGATGCCAACTCGGACAATGCTTTAACACATCTTTCATCTTTTTCAACGGCAGTCATTGAAAAATCGCCTTGTTCCAACAATGCTTGGGTCAATCCCCCAGGTCCAGGACCGACTTCCAAAACTGTATCATGCTTAATACCAGCCAAAGCCATTCTTGCAATTTTATTTAACAGATTTGTATCTAAAATAAAATTTTGCCCCAATGATTTTTTGGCATTTAATTCATATTTTTGTATAATTTGTTTTAATTCATACATTTATTTAATTTCCACGAACATTTTTTTGCGATTTTTTTGTAAAATTTCTTCGGCTTGTTGTTCCATATTTTGAACTTGCAAATTTTCACGAACAACATCGTTGTCTGGCAAAACAGATTGAACTTTGACACCACACTTCATCACAAACAGCAAGTACGGAGACATTTGTATCGGTCCTATTAAAGCCCCCACAGGTTGATCAGATAACAACATCCTTAATTCCGACGGCAATCGCGAAGTCATCATTTCTGGCAAAGCACCAGACCTTGAACCAGACACACCATGTGTCATTGCAAATTGAGTAAAACTCATACAATTTTCAGAAGCTTTTTGTAAACCCTCTTTCAACGAAGGGTAATCTTCTTGATTTAAAACTAATTGACTTGCTTGGATAAATTCTTGCATATCAGAATCCAATGCTGGTTGACTATCACGCATCAAAATTAAATAAAAACCATCTTTTCCTTTTATTGGCTTGGATAATTGTCCCACCTGAATTTCGGGTAAAGCATCATCAACAGCTTTTTCCATTTGACCAGATTTAACCCAACCTAAATCCCCCATCAAATGGGCTGTTTTTCCCTTTGAATACGCTTTAGCTAAATCTGTAAATGATTCGCCATCAACTATTCGATTGAAAAGCATCGTAATTTCTTGTTCTGCAGCAACTTCGTTTCCAGCAAAAGGAATATAAATTTCACCCAATAAATAGGATGCATACATTAATTGTTTTTTTAAATCAGCTATTTTTTCGTTAATCTGTTTTTGTGTTATTTCCGTGCGTTTTAAATCCAACGATTGAATATAGTGCAACCAAGCGATATCAGCTTCGATTTGTGCGTACAGACTGTTCATGGAAAGATTATGTTCTTTAAAAAATTTTTCCAATTCTCCTGAAGCCATTTGATTTCGCTGTTCTAAAAAAGAAACGCCTTGTTTAATTTGTTCGTCCGAAATTTGTATTCCTTTTTCAACAGCAGAAAAAATTTTCACTTTTTCATTGATTAAATCATCTAGTACCTGCTTTTTCATTTTTTCATCAGCTGGCATTTGGAACATTTTTTCCATAATTTGTACACGCTGTTCAACATCTAAATCAGTAATAATTTCATCTTGAACGACAGCCTTTATTTGACCAGCTTGCAAAGGCAAAGCAAAAAATAACCCTATCAAAATCACAGCATATAATTTATTCATTAAATACCTCCCAAAGTCTTTAGAAGCAATCGAACATAAAAGGATGTATCCCCTTTATAATTTTGATCTTTTGTAAATTCTTTTTCTACAGTGAATAATAAACTAATACATTCATTATCGTATTGCAAGCCCCCACCAGCCTCTGTTGGACCACCATCTTTAGATAAATCGTATCGATAATACCCAAAAGAACTAAAAGCTTGTGTTAATTTAGAGTTGACAGAAATATAAATTTCTTCCCTATCTTTGAGCGCTTTATTTATTAAAGCTTCCTTGGATGCTTTCAAATACAAATAAGAAACATTTAATTTTAAAGGATTTCTTCCTATGTAAAAACGCGCCTCGGACATTTCCTGACTAAAATCTTCTTGGTTAAAGCGAAAACGGTATCCTAAACCAAAATCTTTAAAGTCCATATTCAAATATCCAACATAATCCGAAAAATGACGTTCAAAACCAGCATTTGCCATAGACGTATTATCTCTTCGAATACGATAGGATTGCCCAAGCATTGCAGATAAGTACATATTTTTAGGACCATACAAACGCCACAATAAACCATAATTTAAGCGAGTACCTGTTTCAACCCTGTCATAACCGTCATATCGGTTTGCCGAAAATAAATTAACGTCATCAAAAACAACATCTAAACTATCTTCATTTGGAATACGATTATCTGGTTTAGAATTTGGACTTAAAACGCCCATTAAAACAGGTTCAATAACTTGACTATAATTTTTGCCATAAGACACCAAAGGATAACTGATTTTCGAAGATGCCACTGTATAAAAGCGTCCTTGATTCGTTGAACGATTATCTTCAAAACGCAAGGCATAACCATCTACTCTGGCAGATAGCTTGTTTTCAAAAACAAGCCCCCATGATGAAATGTACGGTAAAACAAAAGACTGTTCGAATGACAAACGCGTAGAACGTTCTTCTGTTTTTCTGTAAATATCAGCACCATTGATTGTTGAAACAGAATATAACCCTTTCCAAATTGGCTTGCTTGTATAAGAATAGTCTATCTGACTGACAATAGGCATCGAATCATTTGAAACATAACGACGTAAATTTTGAAAATCCATCACATTCAAAAATCCATAGCTTTGCGCACCAAAATACTCTAACTTACCGAAACTTTTAATCCACGGTTCTTGATCGTCAACATTATTAATCGGATAACGTCGAAAATATGTTTGATTGCTAACACGATAATACTGCCCAGTAAAACGCAATGAAGATGTTAAATCATTTTGATAATAGATTTTAATATGACCTTCTTTATTATTATCATCATCATCTTTTGTCATCGAAAAAGACGTCATTAATTGCGATTGATGATAAATTCCACGATATTGCCCTTGAATTAAAGGAAAGTGACGACCTGTTATGATTGGCTCTAAATATAAGTCTTGAGAATCTGAAATATCCCAAAAGAATGGCAATTCAAATCCAAATCCCATTTCTGTTGAATTAGCTAAAGAAGGCGTTAAAAAACCCGTTTTTCGTTTAACTTGAAAATCTGGAAATGTTAAATATGGCCAGTAAAAAATAGGAACTCCCTTGACATCAAAAAAAGCATGATAAAATTCATATTCTTGTTGCGCATAGTCGTGTTTAATTTGTTGCGCTGATATATCCCATAAAGGTTTTTCTGGCGTACAATAAGTACAAGGTGTAAAAAATGCCTTATCAAAAACAGATGTATTGCCATTATCTTTTCGAACGACAGACTGCGAACTAAAGGTTGAACCATCAGCTAATTTTAGTGAAACATCTTCAAATAATGCATTATTAAAATTTTCAGACAATTCTGCACTTTTTGCGTATAATTTAACCCCGTCTGGACGTGTCAACACAACGTTTCCTTGTGCCATCCCTTGTTCGCTTTGCTGATTATAAACTAATTTATCAGCTTGCAAAACAGTCCCTTTTTGATTCAGCATAACGTTTCCAGTAGCAGTCATAACTTGGGCATTTTGACTGTAAGAAATACTATCTGCTTCAAAATCGACTGGTGCATCTTTATGAATTTGAGTATCTGAAACGAACTGAACATTCGAAGCACCAAAAATAGGCGTTGGAAAGAACAAAGCTAAAACGATAAAAAAGCGCGCTAAAAATTTGTTGAGGATATTATTTTTTAAGCTCAAACGCCCCCTTTTTAAAATGACAAAACCAACGACAATCGGAATCAATAAATTAGCTGCCATCAAAATTAAAAACCACAAATTTTTATTAGATAAATTTTCAAATCCCAACGCCATTGACTGTAATAAAACAACGCATCCAACAGCAAAATAAACACGCCCACTTTGTCCACGACGATTATAATGTCCCAACAACAAAGGCAATAATCCAACAAACAAATATGCCAATGCGTACAATGGCTGTGTTAAGCGTTTAAAAGCTTCAACCTTATATTCACGATACTGAAGTGGCTTTATATTTTCATCATCAGAACGCGCAGCTAACAACTGTTTTAACGTTAATTCTTCTTCACCCCTTGTTCTGACTTTGTTATTTTTACTTTCTTCAAAAACGACGACATTTTTTTGGAAACTTAAAGAATTGAATGCCCCTGTTTGACGGTCATATTCTTGACGCGTTCCTTCTAGCATATCAATTTTTGCCTTACCGTCAGACATTAAATAACGGCCTTCTTGCGCGACAATAACGACTCGTTTTTCTGGGTTTTTATCATCGTGTATTAAAATACCTTTTAAATGTCCTGATGGTTTAAATTCCCGAACATAAACCGTTATGTTATTCGGCAGTTGGTTAAATTCTCCTTCCTGTATAGCAACTTGAGCCAAATTGTTTCGAATTTTAAATTGCAATTCTTTAAATTGAGACACTGAATAAGGAACCAACCAAAGGGTTAAAAAATATCCCAAAACAGTCAACAAAACGGCAACAAATAACGCTGGCTTTGCCAAATCAAAAGCTGACATCCCTGCGGCTTTCATGACAATTAGCTCTCTGTCTGCCAACAAACGTTGATAAATAAACAACAACACAATAAAAAACGCCAAAGGTGTAATAATTGCGATAAAATTCGGCAAGACAAGCAATGTCAATTCAATAAATAAATTAACAGAAACACCTTTGTTGACAATCCAATCAATCAAACGCAAGCTTTGAGACAGCCAAATCAAGGCTGTCATTCCCAAAGCTATTAAAACAAATCCGAGCAATAATTGCTTTATTATGTATATATTTATTTTTTTCATAATTACCTTATATCAGATTTTATGTATATTTGACAAGGGATGTTTTTGAGAAATTATTTTTTTTAATCGCTCTTCCATCACATGCGTATAAATTTCAGTTGTTGCAATGTCAGAATGTCCCAACATTTTTTGGACACTTCGCAAATCAGCGTCATGGGCAACTAAATGCGATGCAAAAGAATGTCGCAAAACGTGGGGAGAAACCCTTTGTGGTGCAATATCGACTTCCAAAGCTAAAGCTTTTAACGCTTTAAAAAAAGCATCTCTGGTGTAATGTCCTGTTGAAGATTTTGATGGGAACAACCATTTAGATGACCGACCTCGCTTTAAATATGTTTCACGTTGTATCAGCCAATTATCCAAAGCAATTTTAGCAACATCATTCAATGGAACCATTCGCTGCTTACCACCTTTACCTGTTATCATTACCATCTGACCATCATGTAAAACTGCAGTTAAAGGCAGTTCAACCAACTCACTTACACGCATTCCTGACGCATAAGCAACCTCTAATAACACACCAAGACGCACATCTTTTTGTTTTCCCGCATCAATTAATAAATTGACTTCCGTTTCGTTCAAATACTTCGGTAAAGCTTTTCCTATTTTAGGACAATCTAGTAAATTTGTTGGATTATCATCACGTATTTCTTCCGAATATAAAAAACGATAAAATTCATGCATAGCAGATAACCTGCGCGCTTGCGTTTTAGCTGACAAGCCGTTTTTAGCCAACGTTTGAATATAAGATTGCAAATTTTTTCTTTTTGCCTTACATAACGCAACGTTATCAACCTTTAAAAAAGCAGCTAAATCTTGCAAATCATGACGGTATGCAGTGATTGTTCTGGGACTGGCGCCTTGTTCTGCAACCATCACTTGCAAAAAATTTTCAATCCATTTGTCTGATAAATTTTGTCCTGTATCACGCGTCATGAATTTATTTGCTCCAACACATAATTTTTCAAATCTAATCCACCTTTAAACAAAATTATCATCGCATCTTGAATGTTCAAAGACTGTTCATTTAATAACCATAATCCTAACAACAAATCCGAACCCGTTATTTGTGTTTCTGTTTTATCTTTTAAATACAAAGAACGCAAAGAAAAATTCATTTGCAAAAGCGCTTCATTCCATAAAAAATCGTTTTTGAAAAAACGCAGTTCTGGAAGAAACATACTCGCATAAACATTCAACAGATAATATCTGTACGCTTTTTGTGTTTCAGATAATCCAGATTTTTCCCAGCGTTCGAATAAAAGCCGAGTATTGATAGCACTCCCAAAATCGCTATAAGAATGCAAAGGCAAAACCTGATAAGGTAAAGGCAAAACAATTTCATCCAATTCTTTTGCATTTAACATCCTCAACACAAAAACATCAGCAATCGTTAAATTATCCATTTTGTCGCTTTTAGGCAATTCCAACCCCAACAATTTTCCCATCACAAAAGAAGCTGTTTTTTCATTGGGATGTTCTTCTTGCCACAAATCAAAAGCCATCGATGCTTTATCTTGATTGTCCAGCAAACCCAGACACAACACTTGAACGTGATTAAAATAATCATCTTCTGACGCATTTTGAAGCGCAATAACACAAGCTTCTTGCCATTGTTCAGTCAAGAAAAGCGCATCCATTTTCAACTTTAAAACATCTTTATTCAAAGAGGTCATCGGCAACTGCTCTATCATCATTAACGCTTGAGCAGGATACCCCAAATTCAACAGCGCATTTAATCGTGTCAACAACCACTTTTGGGATTGTTTCTCTGACCAATTATTTTGCTCTATAAATGTTTGCTGCATTAAAACAGTAGCTGTTAATTTTGCAAGCCAAGCAGATTTTTTTTGTACAGATAGCTGGTTTGTAATTTCAACTAAATCATCAAAAGGCAAATCACCCCATGCGCTGAAAGGCAATGTTTTTTCAACACCCAATGCATCCGTTAAATTACCATTCAACTCTTCAATCTGTAATTCTGCTTTTACAGAGAAAAAACAAAAAAAACACAGAACAACGGATAAAAAAGCAATTTTAATTTTGTAAAACATCATTCGATAAAATCTTTTCAAAACTGCCTGTTGGAGCTGGCGCATCCCAAAAATAACCCCAAGCACAAAAAGCTAAAATTAAGACAATTAACAACTTAATCCCATAATGTTTTTTCTTTTGACGCATCTTTTTTCCTTTATATTTAATAAAAGTCTTGTATTTTTCACAAGCATCAATTATAATCATCAAAAAGAAAAGAGTCAAAACAAAAAAATGATTAAATTAAAACAAAATAAAATAATTTTACTGGTTGGCATGATGGGATGTGGCAAAACCAGCCTTGGAAAGATACTTTCTAAAAAATTATGTCTGCCTTTTGTTGACAGCGATAAAGAAATCGAAAAAGCTTCTGGGTGCAGCATATCAGACCTGTTTGCAACATATGGTGAAGCTGAATTTCGAAAAGGCGAAGAACGTATCATGGAACGATTGCTTAAATCAGACACACCATGTGTTTTATCTTCTGGTGGGGGAGCTTTTTTATCTTTAAAAACACAAGAAATTGCAAAGAAAAAGGCTGTTTCCGTTTGGATTAGAGCTGATATTGATTTATTGTCTCACAGGACAGAAGGAAGAAATCATCGGCCATTAGTTCCGGCCAAAGATAATAAACGGGCAATCACACGATTGGTTAATGAATGCTATCCTTTATACGCCAACGCAGATATGGTTTTGGATACGAAACAGGAACCCATCTCAAAAACAATTAATCGGCTTTTAAATTTATTAGCCGAAAATGATATCATAGAAAAGGATTACTAATGACTTTTTCCGTTATTATTTTAATTATTTGCTTACTGTTATCCATGTTTTTTTCAGGAACAGAAACAGCTATCACGGCCACTTCGGAAGCATTAATGCACGAGATGGAAAAAAAAGGCAACAAAAAAGCTAAAGCCGTCAAAAAATTAAAAGAACATCCCGACCGTTTTTTAAGTATGATTTTATTTGGAAACAATGTTGTCAACATTGCTGCAACAGCGATTACCACCAGCATTTGTATTACTTTATTTGGGGACAAACTGGGGGTATTTTTATCCACTTTTGTTGTCAGCTTTGTCGTATTAATCTTCTGCGAAATTTTTCCCAAAACAGTTGCCATTCGCAATCCAAATACAATCGCTTTATTGGTCGCTCCGACCATTTCATTTTTAACGGTTATTTTATCCCCTATGTTGGTTTTTTTAAACAGTGTTGTTAAGAATGTGATGCGTGTATTAGGTTTACTTAAACATGAAAAAATAGGTGGCGGCGAAAAAACCGAATTGCGTGGTGCTATTGACATGCATAAAAGCCCAAAAATGAAAAGCGAAACAAATATGTTGAAAAGCGTTCTAGACTTAAGCGAAGTTTGTGTGGGGGATATTATGACATATCGTGACAAAATGGTTTGTTTTGATGTCGATTTACCACTTGAAGAATTGATGGACAAAGTACTGTCATGCCCTTATACCCGTATTCCTCTGTATAAAAACGATAAAACCAACATCGTTGGAATTTTGCATACAAAATTGCTTTTAAGAGCTTTGCACGCACATACAGGAGATAAAAAAGACTTTGATTTAATGAAAGCCGTCACACCCCCTTGGTTCATATTAGAAACAACGTCATTGCTGGACCAATTACAAGCATATCGCAGACGCAGAGAACATTTTGCAATCGTTGTTGATGAATATGGTGAAATTCAAGGCATTGTCACACTGGAAGACATTTTAGAAGAAATCGTCGGAGATATCATGGATGAAACGGACCACCCAAGTGAAAATGGTATTTCTGTTATTTCTGATGCAGACGGTTCGGTTATTGCAGATGGCGCTGTTTCGTTAAGAGATTTGAACAGACGTTTTGGTTGGGAACTTCCTGATGGAGAAGCATCTACGCTGGCTGGGTTATTGCTTTACGAAACAGAACGCATACCCCATAAAGGGGCATCTTATTCTTTCTACGGTTTTAACTTTAAAGTTTTGGATAAACAAGCAAACCGAATATCCAGCATAAAAATTACGCCTCCACCAGAAGAGCCCGAAAAAAATTAATTTTTCTTATTTGACAGAATGTGAATATGCAAATGTGGGACCTCTTGTCCGGCACCAGAGCCAACGTTCATCAGCAAACGATAGCCTGCATCAATCACATCTAATTGCTTTGCGACATTGTGAACTGCATTAAAAATACCGTCAATTTCTGTTGCATCAGCTTTTTGGATTAAATCATTAAAATCAACATATGCATTTTTAGGAACAACTAATACATGTGTTGGTGCTTTCGGATGAATATCATAAAAACTGATGACATATTCATCTTCATAAATTTTATTTGTTGGGATTTCTCCACGCAAAATTTTTGCAAAAACATTTTGATTATCATAAGCCATTTTAAACTCCTTTTAAAAACATTTTTCACTATATAAAAATTTAAGAAAAAAAACAAATACTTTTTCTTGCGAAAAAAGTTAAAATAGCTATAATAAAACAAAAAATACACAAATAAAAGAAAGGGAAATAAAATGCAAACAACTTTTTCGATGATAAAACCAGATGCAACAGCCAAAAACGTCACTGGTGCAATCAATGCAATGATAGAAAATGCTGGCATCCGAATTATTGCGCAAAAACGCATTCAAATGACACCAACACAAGCTGGACAATTTTATGCTGAACATAAAGGAAAACCTTTTTATGATGGCTTGGTTGAAATGATGAGCTCTGGCCCAATTGTTGTTCAAGTTTTGCAAGGCGAAGATGTTATCAAACGCTATCGCACATTGATGGGTGCCACAAACCCAGCCAACGCAGAAGAAGGAACTATCCGTAAAGCATTCGGTGGTGAATTACCCTATAATGCAGTTCATGGGTCGGATAGTCCAGAATCTGCTGCCAGAGAAATTTCATTCTTTTTTGCTCAAACAGAAATAGTGGGTTAATTTTTATGTTGAAAAAAAGTTTTTTACTGTTTTTATTGATGTCCTTTGCTTTCATCAGTCAAACAAAAGCAGATATGTTTTCTGTTCAAGATATTCACATTGATGTGACAGCTCAAAATGCAACTTTAGCCAGAGAACAAGGCTTAAATGAAGCACAAGAAAAAGCTTTTTATAAAATGCTGGACAGGCTTACTTTATTCCAAGATACAGAAGCATTGCCAGTTCTGACAAATGAAGATATTTTAAATTTGGTTCAAGATTTTTCAATATCAAACGAAAAAACATCTTCTGTTCGTTATATCGCAGATGTTGACGTACAATTTAATCCTCAAGCTATTCAAACATTTTTTCAAGAATATCAAGTTCCTTATGTGACGTACAGTGCCCCTACCAGTGTTGTTTTTCCTGTTTATAAAGAAACGGCTGACAAACAACCTTTATTATGGCAAGATACAAACTTATGGATGGGTATATTAGAAAACGCATCTAAAAAAAGTGATTTAGTTCCTTTAGTTGTTCCTTTTGGCGATTTGGATGACATTGCCGTTGTCAATGAAAACAATTTATCAGACCTTTCAAGCATAGATATATTACCCATTTTGCAACGCTATCAAGCACAAAATGCTTTTATTATTGAATTGTCGCATTTAAATGATAACAGCGCTGTGAAAGTTTTAATAAAAGCCCTTCCTAATCAAAAATCATTCATAGAAGAAATCGGTTTGACAGAACCAATCAATGCGCCATTACCCGACGTATTAAAACGCGCAGCTGAACGGGCTGTTTATTTATTGGAACAAAAATGGCGTGAAAAAAATGCTGTGCGTTTTGACAATCCGACCCGAATCTTTGTTAAAATCGAAATCGATAATTTATCTCAATGGCTGACATATCGTAAACGTTTAGATAAAATAAAATTAATCAAACAATATGTCGTAAAATCAGTTCGCAGGGATTTGGCTGAAATTGAAGTTTTTTACGTCGGACAATTAGAAGCATTCCAAAACGCATTAAAAGAAGATGGGTTGTTTTTATCAAAAACCAATGAAGAAAACCATTTCTTATTACAAGAATTAAAAGACATTCCTCAAGAAGAAATTTTGGAAAATAATATGCCAGATTTATCTGAAGACACACAAACAGAAATTGTTTCAGAAGAAACAACAACGCTAGCAGAAAATCCATATGTTCTACCTGAAGAAATTCGAACGTTTTCTTTGGAATTATATCAACAAGCTGAAATGAATGCCGAAACATTAGATATGCTGTCAGAAATGAAAAAAATACAACCACCGATACAAGAGGAATAAACAATGTTAAATACAAAAAAAATATCTTTATTCAAAAAAACGACCCTATTTTGGATTATTTCAAGCGTTGTATTATGCTCATTGGTCTTTGTTTTACGTGGAATCTTAATGCCGTTTGTATTAAGCTTTATTTTGGCTTACATACTCAACCCATTAATTGTCAAATTACAAAACAAACATTTTAGCAGAACTCTTGCCACATCTTTAGTGATATTCTTATTGGCATTAGCCGTTTTATCGTCAATTTTAATTTTATTACCTGTTTTGCAAGCCCAAATTATATCTTTTGTTGTTAAAGTTCCAACATTGGCAAATTCTTTATGGTTAAAAGTACAACCCGTATTTGAACTTATCAAAGAACATATTTCTGAAACACAATTAAGTTATTTAAAAGAAACCCTTTCAGTGCAAACATCCAATTTCTTTGGAGATATTAGCTCTGCTCTGATGCGTTTATTTACGGGATGGTCTGCCCTGTTTAACGTCATTTCATTTTTAATTATCACACCTGTCGTTGTATTTTATTTGTTGTTAGATTGGAATGAAATTGTCGAAAAAATAAAACAACTTATCCCCGTTAAAAATGCAGAACTTATCAATACGAAAATCAATGAAATGGATGAAATTTTATCTGCCTTTATCAGAGGACAAGCGATTGTTTGCTTATTTTTAGCATTATTTTATGGCTTTGGCTTAACGGCGATTGATTTAGATTTTGGTTTTTCTATTGGTTTTATTTCAGGACTTTTTTCATTCATTCCATATGTAGGCTCTCTGACAGGCTTTGTTTTAAGTTTATTGCTTGCATTCACACAATCTGCAGATTGGGTTTTATTTTTGGGAATTTTAATGGTTTTTGGTGCTGGTCAATTTTTAGAAGGATACGTTTTAACCCCAAAATTAGTTGGCGATAAAATCGGATTGCATCCTGTTTGGGTTATTTTTGCGTTAATGGCTGGTGGATATTTATTCGGTTTTTTAGGTATTTTACTGGCTGTTCCCGTATCTGCCGTATTGGGTGTACTGGTCCGTTCGGCTATTTCTTGTTATAAAAACAGCGTTTATTATAAAGGGTAAAACATGTCAAAAAATGGTCAGCTTCCTTTGCCGTTGACATACCCAAGTCAATATCAACAAAGTGATTTTATTAACGCTCCATGCTATCAAGAAGTCGTTCAATGGTTAAACTTGTACCCTAATTGGTACCATCATGCTTTGTTGATTTTGGGACCTGCATCTTGTGGAAAAACGCATCTGACACGTATATTTACAAAACATATTTATCGTGCAAAAGATTTAACTTTTGAAGACATTATGTACATGCCTGAATTAAGCGCTGTTGAAGATATTGATGAAGTAGGTGTTGACGAAACAACATTATTTCATTTATATAATTTTACAGCAGAAAAAAATAAAAAAGTTTTATTGACTGCAAGGGCTATGCCTTTTTGGAAATTGCCTGATTTAAAATCCAGAATGGCGATTGTTCCTGTTGCAAAAGTTGGTTTGCCAGATGATAAAACTATTATGCTTTTAATTTTAAAGGAAATCACAGAACGCCAACTGGATATTGAATCTGACGTTATTGATTATGTACTAAAACACATAGAACGTTCTTTTGAATATGTATTAAGTTTTGTCAGAACTGTACAAATGCTTTCGTTAGCACAAAAAAGGAAAATCACTATCCCTTTAGCAAAAGAAGCTTTAAATTTAATATCAGAAGAAAAATTGCTTTAAATTGCAGTTTCAAAAACCTGTTCGCCACAACTACCAATTTTCTGTAAGAAGTAATTCATATCCGTTTCGTCAAGCAAGATATTATTTTCATCAAACAGTATCAATAATCGTTCAACCAAACGACGACAGAAATGGTCGCGATAACCATCCTCGGTTTCTTCCATCATCTCACGATACGTTTTAACAGCTAAACGTACAGCTGGATACATTTGAGCTGGCAAATCAGCTTCTTCATACAAACGCTCCAACCCCATTTGCCCCGAATCATAAATTAAAACGCGCGCATTTCGAATAGGAATTCCTGCGCGCATTGCTAAAGCATATTCAAAAAATTTCATATCGCCAACACAAACAGCGCGTAAAATTAAATTCGGTGTTAAGCGATTTACGCCACTTAAATGAATAATCAAAGTTCTGACTTCATTTTCTGTGGATGTTTCAGACAAAGACAAAATAGCTTTTTCCCGAGTTTGCGAAACAATAGCAGTCACGATTGGTGCTGGTAAATCTCTGCGCATCAATAACTGCTGTTTTAAGGTGTCAGAAACAATCGTTATCAATTTTTCCAAAATTTGAACTGGCACATGCGAACGCATCAACAAAGGTTTGTGAACGGCTTCAGAATCTCTGAATCTTTCCATCAATCGTTGATATGCATAATCCGATATATTGGATAAATTATTCGATATCAAGACAATAACAGGTTTTTCTTTAGCTTCTTCAACCAACGTTTCTGAAACACGATAGGGTAAATTTGCACGAGCAGCAACTGCAATTTGCTTTTCTTCATCTTTAGACTTAACCAAAGCAATTAAATCTTGTTCTGTTAACAATGACGAATACTGAATAAGAGGTGTTGCAACACAAGCGATATCGTTGATGATTTGTTCTATAATGTCTCGAGGTAAAGAATCACAATTTTTTAAACTTTCTGCTAAATCTTGCCGAACACTGACTTCGACATCGTTTGCGATTAAACGAAAGATATCTTCTGCAATTTTTTTTTCGCTTTCAGAAATATCGTCTTGGTACTGCGCTGAAACTTTTTGAGCTGTTTGAGAACGAACTGCTGGTGCGGGATTTTGTTTTAACAAATCCACATCTTTTTGACTTAAACCCAACGAAGGCAGTACCTTTTTTTCCATAAGCGTACCCATTCAATTCTGTTTACACTAAACCGAGCTTTATCTAAACATAAAAAAGTAAATAAATTATAAAGAAAGCTAAAAAAAATAATTTATTTTTTCTTTGCTTGCGATAAAGCATATCCAGAAGAACGGACAGTTCGTATAATATCAACTTCACCACCAGCATTTAAAGCTTGTCTCAAACGCTTGACATGCACATCGACTGTTCTGTCTTCGACGTAAATAGAATCACCCCAAACAGCTTTTAATAATTCAGCTCTGGAAAAAACATATTCTGGTTTGCTCATAAAAACTTGCAACAAACGAAACTCTGTTGGACCTAAATGAACCAATCTGTCAGCCCGATAAACTTGTTTTTTATCGAAATCCACAGACATATCAGCAAAGTTTTGTGTGTCTTGTGGTGGCTTAGGTGGTGCTCTGCGTAATAAAGCTTTAATCCGAGCCATCAATTCAGGTACTGAAAACGGCTTTGTCATATAATCATCTGCGCCAATAGATAATCCAGATACTTTATCTGCTTCATCCCCCCGAGCCGTCAACATCAAAACAGGAATATGTCGAATGTCATGATTTTGTCTGATAGCCTTACAAATTTCTATCCCAGAAACATGAGGCAACATCCAATCCAATAAAATCAAATCTGGTTGTTGATTAACTACTGCATCTAATGCTTTTTTCCCATCCATAACAGGATATGTTTCATATCCTTCTTTTTCCAAATTGTACTTTAAAATCGTTTGCAATCCTTGCTCGTCTTCAATAACAACAATTTTGACCATTATTTGATTTCCTTTAATAACTGAATCGCTTCTTTTCTGTCTTGAGCTTTAAAAATATAATTTCCAGCGATTAAAACATCTGCCCCAGCATGAACAACGGCTGGCGCTGTTTGTAAATTAATACCACCATCTACTTCAATATCGATATTACGTGTTCCGATTAATTCTTTGACTTGAGTAATTTTAGATAACTTATCTTCCATAAATGCCTGACCTCCGAAACCAGGCTCAACAGTCATGATTAAAACTAAATCCAAAAAATCCAAATAAGGAATTATCTTTTCAGCTTCTGTTGATGGTTTTATACATAAACCAGCTTTCGCACCCAATGCTCTAATTTGTTGGAGTAAAGATGTGACATCCTCATCTATTTCTTGATGAATAGTCAAACGATTAGCTCCAGCTGCGATAAACGCCTCGATATATTTTTCTGGATTAGTCATCATTAAATGCACATCTACAGGAACCGTTATGTATGGTTTGACAGATTTTAAAACCATCGGACCAAAACTTAAATTCGAAACGAAATGTCCATCCATCACATCGAAATGGACAAAATCAGCTCCTTGTTGACAAATTTCAGAAACTTCTTGCCCTAAACAAGCAAAGTTTGCAGATAAAATACTGGGTGCAATTTTTACCATTTTAACATCCTTTCGAAAACAAGTATATCACGAAAAGACTAAAAGAAAAACTCTTTTTAATAAATCATCGAAAATTACTTAAAACTTTCACAGATTACTTTCATCCTAAAATATACCAAAAAGCAATTAAACTAAAAATCAACCGAAAAAAATTATCTTTATTCATTGTGTCCGTCCTTTTTTTATTATTTTTATCGGAACTGAAAAAATAAACAAGAAGAGCACATATCTGGTTATATTGACACACACAAAAATTGATAAAAATAATTGCAGTTTATTTTAATTTAATTTATAGTGAAAAAAAAGAGGATGAGTTTCTTTTACCTTGAAAAAAATAAAATACATACCTATGTATTTGAAATAAAAAACAAGAAAAGGATTAAAATGCAAAAATTTATCACATATTTTACCAGTATTTTATTTACGCTGTTCCTCTTTTACCTGCTTTTTTGGCTTTGGTGGCTACTTTTACCAGTCTTTTTAGTTGGAATTACATTCGCACTTTACCGAATTTATCGAATCAAAAAGATTTGGAATGATTTACTTAAACAAAATCAACCGCCTCATTTTAACAAAGAAAAAACAAAAAAAGTATCCGATGATAAAATTATTGATGTAGATTTTGAGGAAATAAAATAATCGTGAAAAAAATAAAAGTTGCTATTTGTTATGACTTTGATGGTACGCTGTCCCCTGGAAACATGCAAGAATATGATTTCATGCATAAAATTGGTGTAAACTCTCAAACTTTTTGGAGACGGTCTCGCGCTTTAATGGAAGAAACAAATGCTGATGGTGTTTTGGCTTACATGCGTTTGATGATAGAAGAATCTGTCAAAAAAAATCTGCCCTTCACACGTCAAGATTTTAAAGACTATGGAAAGAATTTACCTCTGTATAATGGCGTTGATACTTGGTTTGACAGAATCAATGATTACGGCAAGAAAAACGGCATCAAAATTGAACATTATATTATTTCCTCGGGCTTGCGTGAAATGATTTTAGGACATCCAATAGCTAAAAAATTTAAACACATTTATGCATCCTCTTTTATGTACGACGAAAAAGGAAATGCTGTATGGCCTGCAATGGCGTTAAATTATACAACAAAAACACAATATCTGTTCAGAATTAACAAAGGTTGTTTGGGTATAAATGACCCAGAAATAAATGCTTTTGTTCCAGATGAAAAACGCCATATTCCACTATCTTGTATGATTTATGTTGGCGATGGAATCACTGACGTACCCTGTATGCGCTTGGTCAAAAAAGAACATGGACATTCTATTGCCGTTTACAATAATGAAAATTTGGAAAGTAAAAAGGCTGCAAGACGTTTATTCAAAGAAGGCAGAGTCAATTTTATGACGCTTGCCGATTATTCAGAAGGCTCTTCTATGGAACAAATTGTCCAAACAATTTTGGATAAAATAAAGTTAGATGCAAAAATTGAAAACTTGAAAAAAGAATGCCGAAAAACTAAATAACTTCCTTATAGGAGGTTATTTGAAATGAATATATTATTTTTTGATTGCGATACAATCAGTAAAAATTTTTTACAGCAATACTTTCCCAAAAATTTAAGCTATCACACTGTTGACTTTGAATTAAATTCGCAAAACATCGAAAAAATCGTTAATCCTGAAGTTTTTGAAATTATTTCAGTTTTTGCACATGCTCAACCTATTCCCAATAATGTGTTAGATAAATTTTCTAACTTAAAAATGATTGCAACACGTTCGACTGGATTTAACCACATAGACCTTGATTATTGCAAATCCAAAAACATTCTGGTTTGTAATGTTCCAAACTATGGTTCAACAAGTGTTGCTGAATTTACGATTGCGTTAATGTTAGGTCTTTTAAGAAAAATTTATTTGTCTAAATCTCACATGAAAACAAATAATGTCAATATGAATGAATATCTGGGCGAAAGTATCAAAGGAAAAACCGTCGGCATTATCGGATGTGGAGCGATTGGTCGTTCGGTCATTCATTTACTAACGGCTTTCGATGCCCACATTATTTGCTTTGATCCTTACATGCGACAAAAAAGTTCAAAACATGAATTTTCATTTACCATGTCTTTAAATGAACTGTATCAAAAATCAGATATTATTTCCTTACATTGCCCTGCAAATGAACAAAATTTTCACTTACTCAACAGCGATGCGTTTGAAAAAATGAAAAAAGGCGTTTACATCATCAACACTGCAAGAGGTTCTTTGATAGACACAGAAAGCTTATACCATGCATTAAAATCTGGAAAAGTCGCTGGAGCTGCTTTAGATGTTCTTGAAAATGAAGACGTCATTACTGAACGAGAAATTTCAACTGACATGGAAAAAAAATCAAATGAATTTTTATTAGATTCTATTATCAATTTCAAAATGCTTCAGTTGAATAATACATTAATCACACCACATATTGCCTTTAATTCAACAGACGCTATCGATAAAATTTTAAAAACCACCATTGACAATATACGCTGTTTTATAGATAATAAACCACAAAATTGTATCACATAGTTAAAAGGAAAAAAACATGCAAAACATTCAAAAAATCAATCAAGATTGGACTTATGTAGGCGCAAATAATCGTCGTTTAAATTTGTTCGAAAACATCTATCCTATTCCAAAAGGCGTTTCATATAATTCTTACATTTTATTAGATGAAAAAACTGTTTTAATGGACACAGCTGATGCCAGCGTACAAAAAGAATTTTTAGAAAATGTTTCTGCCACATTAAATGGTCGCAGTTTAGATTATTTAGTTGTTCAACATATGGAACCAGATCACTGTGCATTAATCAGCGATATTATGGATAAATACAAAACAGCAACACTTGTCTGTAATCAAAAAACATTAACCATGATAGGACAGTTTTTTGACATCAATCTTGAGGGTCGTGTTTTATTAGTCAAAGAAGGTGATACACTGAACACAGGAAAACACACCCTTTCTTTTATAATGGCACCGATGGTTCATTGGCCCGAAGTCATGATGACATACGATACGACAGATAAAATTTTATTTTCTGCTGATGCTTTTGGTTCGTTTAATGCAATTGATGGCAATTTATATGCTGACGAAGTTGATTATCCAAACCAATGGTTGGATGATGCCAGACGTTATTACGCAAACATTGTTGGCAAATACGGCATACCCGTTCAAGCCGTTTTAAAAAAAGCATCTGGTTTGGACATTCAGATGATTTGTCCTTTACACGGATTGATTTGGCGTCAAAATTTATCTTGGTTTATTGACAAATATCAAAAATGGAGCACATACACACCTGAAGATAAGTCTGTTGTCATCAGCTATGCATCGATTTACGGTTTTACAGAACAAGCAGCAAATGCTTTGGCATTTAAATTAGCACAAAGAGGCATTAAAAATATAAAAGTTTACGATGTTTCATCTACGCATCCTTCTTGGATTGTTTCCGAATCTTTCAGAGCATCGCATTTGGTTTTTGCCGCCTCATCTTATAATGCAGGATTATTTCCAGCAATGGAAACCGTCTTATTGGATATAAAAGCCCATGCATTGTGCAATCGAACGATTGCATTAATGGAAAATGGTTCTTGGGCGCCAACGGCAATAAACGCAATGAAATCCATTTTAGCAGATTTAAAAAATATCACTTATATTGAACCAGAAATTCATATCAAGTCTGCAATGAAAAGCACTGATGAAAATCAGCTTGATAAACTGGCCGATGAAATTGTAAAAAGTATGTAGTTTAAAAGCCCTTTGAAGAGGGCTTTTTTTAACAAATCATCCAAGCGATTAAAAATAATATCACACCAGCAAAAAGACCAGCAAAAACATCATCTAACATCACACCATGTGCGTTGTGTATTTTTTCATCGGCCCATCCTACCAAAGATGGTTTTGTAATATCGAATAATCTGAATAAAGCAAATCCACAAACGTATAAAATAACGCTTTGACAGCCCAGCGACTGATAAAGAAATGGTGAAACAAATAAAAAGCTTAACAACTGTCCAACTGTTTCATCAATCACAACCAAAGATGGATCGTGTGAAGTATGTTTTAAAACTTCTTTTGTTGCCAAAACACCAAAAAAATAAATCAAAATACTTGCCAATAAAACAGCTTTAAATCCACCCCAATACGCCAAACAAACAGCAACGGGAACAGTTGCTAACGAACCTGCAGTTCCACTGGCGACAGGGAAAAAACCACCCCCAAACATAGATGCAATAAAATAAGATATTTTCTTTTTCATAATAAAACTCCTTTTTTAAAACGAGCTTATCGAAAAGAATAAAAGAAGTCAAGAAAAAAGCCTCTTAAAAAAAGAGGCTTTTTATTTTTAATCTCGTTGTTTTATGTTATCAAGCGCACGCATCAAAGGACAACGATATCCAGTTAAACGACGAACGACTTCAGGCTTTTTCACGCCCATAATTTGTGTATAACTTGGAATTTTTCCATTGCTTTCTCGCATTTGACAAGCCAATAACCAACGTGTTTTCCAATTATCCTCGCTCAATCCGATTTGAGCAGGATCTGCTAAAATTTTTGTAACCATCGTTTCAGGCGTTTTAATATCTTTTTTCGGATCACACGCTAAACGACAATGTTCATTTTCAAGAAATTCATATACGCGTGAAAAATTCGCTGCGATTGTTTGAGGCTTTCTATATATCAAACTCAACTGGCTGCTACAAGCCTTTGCATATTGGGGGATTGTTATTGGATAACCAGCCCCTGCCAATACGCGTGCCAAAGTATCGATATTAGACGCCAAAGTTGCATCTTTTTGCATCAACAACTGGTTGCGTTCTTTTAAAACACGCTCAATAAAATCGTCATGATTTAAATTGACACCTCTTTTTTCAAAAATTTTGACTAAATTTTCAATGTTTTTAGCAATCGTATCTGGAGAACGTGCTAAAATACCCGTTCCAAACATTTGAGAATTAAAAATAATTTTATCTGATAATTCAATCCCTTTTTGCTTTAAATTATCTTGTAATGTTTTTCCATTTTCATATAAAGTTTCTGGTTTGCTGAAAAACAAAGTCGGCTGTTTTGATAATACATCTATTAATTTTTCACGCGTCATTTCTGTATGACGTAAACGAAACAAAAGATTATCCATCCATTTTTTCATTCCGTTTTCAGAACGATTATTTAACCAACGTGTCATAATTGCTTGGCCAACATCTGTTTTTGAAGTACGAATGCGTTCAATCATTTTATTAATCGTAGCTGGTTCTACAAATCCTGCTGTTTTTAACATTTCTGTTAAATGAGTACGTTGTTCAGATGTTAAATTCCAAATTTTTTGAGATGTTTTTTGTTTTGATGACATTGTTTTTCCCTTTCCCATTTGTCAAGCATTTTGTCATAATATCATAAAAGAAACATTTTTGCAAGCAAAAAAAGATTTTTTTATCAAGAAAAATTGTATTTAATTTTTATTTTTTAAGACGTTTTTTGGATTTGCGCCCTCTTTCGAGTTCTTCGCCTTACGCACACATACAAAAAGCCGCCCTTCTGGACGGTTTTTTGGTAGGCGCGTGGAGGCACATTTTTCTTTCAGAAAAATTTCGTGCAATGGAAACTAATGTTTGATGCGACCATTGCCATGGTCTATCAAACATAAGGTATCATTGGGCTTGCGTTTGAAAATCGTCCTTCTTGGAAGATTTTCAAGCCACGCCCTCTTTCGAGTTCTTCGCCTTACGCACACATACAAAAAAGCCGCCCTTTCGGACGGTTTTTTTGGTAGGCGCGTGGAGGCACATTTTTCTTTCAGAAAAATTTCGTGCAATGGAAACTAATGTTTGATGCGACCATTGCCATGGTCTATCAAACATAAGGTATCATTGGGCTTGCGTTTGAAAATCGTCCTTCTTGGAAGATTTTCAAGCCACGCCCTCTTTCGAGTTCTTCGCCTTACGCACACATACAAAAAAGCCGCCCTTTCGGACGGTTTTTTTGGTAGGCGCGTGGAGGCTCGAACTCCAGACCCGCTGATTAAGAGTCAGCTGCTCTACCAACTGAGCTACGCACCCATAACGAAAACAGTTATACTCGATTCTTTTTTCAAATGCAAGTATTTTTATTATAACTATTCGCGTTCACGCCAAAACATTTGCAATCGAGCAAACTCTTTTGTCTTATCCGATTTAGATACAATACGATGAATACTTTCCAAACCTTCTCTTTGTGTTTGAACAACCATCGTATCGCCCAATGTTGCAGGAGCTTTATAAGCAACCTTTACTTTGACCAAATCATTTTGTTGATAAAAAGAACTGGGCAAAGTTTGACGTGCAAAAACAACATAAGCCGCATTATTGACATGCTGATTAAAATCAATATAATCCCACATAACAGGCTTATCCAATTCCTGATCCACACGAGACAAAGGCGTAATAGGTAATACAGGTGTTTTTACTGCATTTTCTTCCGATGGAATATGAGGGACATTTTCCTTGATTCTGACAGGTCTTAACGTTGACATATCAATCAAAACTGTTTGACTGACAGAAGAAAATAATTTCTTTTTACGATTACCCACCATGTAAGCATCAGAAGAAAATTCCAATATCGATTTATGCATGTTTTTAATTTGTGTATCGATAACAAGCCTATCATCAAAAGTTGGCAAGTCATAAATGTTAACATCATTATTTCGGATAACCCATCCTTTATTACTTTTTCGCCCAAAATCCACACCAAAATTGTAAGTTTGAGCAAAACATTCCAGCGAATCTTGAAGTAAATTCAAAACACTTTCCAACTTTAATTTACGTTCATTATTGCACTGATAACTTGCAACACGATAATATTCTGAATGTATATTAGTCATTATTATAAACTCCTTTGGACGAAAATTTATACACTATTTTTCTGATTTTGTCAACATCTTTTTTTATCGACCACGACCCACATAAACTTTGTTAATAATTCGCAAATTAATCCCTTCGGATCTAGATGTACGTTTTGGATTTTCTTTTCTATGATGTACAACCTTTTTAGGACGCTGTATCTTATCTTTTTTCTTATTTTGGATAAAAGGAACCTGTATTCTGGCACGCCAATCGTCCGTTTGTTCGTCTGTGTTAGTTTCTAAAAACTGTTCCACCCCTCGCAAAACGCTTTGTTCAAAAAGGGTTTGCGCTAAAATTCGTCCCTTTTTAGACGCCCTGTCAGCACGTTTATTCCAATACGCATCAGAACCACTTTCTCTTGTTTCTTGGTGACCGTTTACATGCGCAAACTGAAACGTAATAGAAGAATTTATAAATACATCTATCATTTTATCAAGAACTTCTTTTTGCATAGGCGTTTGTTCTAAATGTTTAATGAATTTTTTTTGTTCAGAAGATAATTTTGCACCATCAACACAATTAATATACTTATGTAATATGTTAATTGACGCCATAGAATCGGAAACGATTCGGACTGTTTTAGCACCCGATAAAAGCGCCTTTTGCACACCAAACATCAAAGCACATAATTCAGCCAGTTGTATATTTTCGACCTTTATACAAGAACTGTGATGAGACACTTCGCCATTTGCTTTATCCACACAAACACAGCCAATACCAGCCATTTTCTTTTCTGAATTAAAAGATGCGTCTGTAAAAAAATCCAATTTTTATCTCCTTAAAAATTTCTTTTTTATTATATCTTAAAAAAACAAAAATTTCAACTCTTTTTGGGTTGTCAAAAACTTTTTTAAATATATAATAAAAGCAAAAATAAAGGACAAAAAATGAAAAAATACGATCACTTTTTATTGATTTTATTGGGGGGACTATCTGCTTTAGCATTCGTTCCAACTTCTTATATCTTTATACTGCTCGTCACATATCCGTTATTTTTTATGTATCTGAACAACGCCAAAAATAAAAAACAACTTTTTTTTGCTGGATTTTCTTTTGGATTGGGTTTGGGTGCTTGCTCTATGTTATGGCTTATCAACGCATTGTTAATCGACGCGGGAGCATTTGCTCAATTATCGCCCCTTATCCCCCTGGGCTTTGGATTATTTTTTGGTTTATTCTTTGCGTTTCCTGCTTTATTTTGTATTTTGGCCAATTCAATTAGTTCAAAAATACTTATTTTTTGTGGTGTTTTTACAATCTTTGAATGGATACGTAGTTGGATTTTTACAGGATTTCCATGGAATTTAACAGGTTCTGTCTGGGTTAAGTTTTTACCTGTTTTGCAATCAGCCTCTGTTTTTGGTGTTTATGGATTAACTTTATTTAGCCTTTTTTGGTTTTCAACGCCTTTTTTACTGATAAAAAAACAATATAAAACAGCTGTTATTTCCATAACTTCATTTGTGGTTATTTGTTTATTGGGAGCACTTCGTTTATACCAAATAACACCCGAATATGTTTGGGGAATCAACCTTCGATTAGTCCAACCGAACATAGAACAAACGTTAAAATGGAATAAAGACAAAGCCGAAGAAAATTTCATGAAACACATCAACTTATCCAAAAAAGCAGGACATGAAAAAATAACCCATGTTTTGTGGTCCGAAAGCGCATCACCATTTTTGCTTGATATAGATAACCAAGCCAGAGCCATGACAATGATGGCATTAAATCAAGGTTCTGTATTGGTGACAGGTTCTATGCGTTTGGCTGATACACAAAAACAGCAAGTTGCTAACTCTATTTTTGTCATCAATGATTTGGGTGAAATCCAAAGTTATTACGATAAATCTCATCTGGTTCCTTTTGGCGAATACGTTCCGTTGCGTGGACTGCTTCCTTTTGAAAAGATAGTTCCGATTGCTTCAGATTTAAAAGCAGGTACGGGACCTAAAACAGTACGCATACAAAATGCCCCTCCAGCAGGAATGTTGGTTTGCTATGAAATCATATTTCCACACCAAGTTGTGGACAACAACGACGTTAAACTGCGCCCACAATGGCTGATTAATTTAACTAACGATGGTTGGTATGGCGTTTCAGCTGGTCCTTATCAACATTTAGCCAGCGCTCAAATGCGCGCTGTTGAGGAAGGCTTACCCATTGTCAGAGTTGCAGGAACAGGAATCAGCGCTGTTATTTACCCTTGGGGACAAATTATGTCTTCATTACCGCTTGATTCACAAGGCGTATTAGACAGCAAACTTCCCAAACCATTACCCCCTCCCCTATATGCACGATTGGGAAACTGTATTCCGTTATTTTTAAGTCTATTGTTTATTGCTTTTGGTCTTTATTTTCATAAAAAGCAAAAAAATACAATTAATAGTTGACATTATGTATTTTTATTGTTAGTTTATTAGAGGAATTTTATATCAAGAGGTGAAAATATGAGAAAAAAATCAATGCGTGGTCGTGTGGATGGGGAACCAAATCCAGTTGATGTTCATGTTGGAAACAGGGTTCGAATATACAGAACATTAAAAGGTTTAAGTCAAGAAAAACTGGGGGATGCGCTCGGTTTGACTTTTCAACAAGTGCAAAAATATGAAAAAGGACTAAATCGCATTGGTGCCAGTCGCTTGTGGGATATCAGTCAAGTTCTGGAAACCCCTATCGCTTTATTTTATGCTGGAATTACAGAAGAAACTGGAAGCTTAAGTCCCAGACACGTCCAAACTGTTGAAGAAGACTTTGATGGAAAATTATCTCAAATCATGACACAATTTGATGCCGATCCTCTGAATCGAAAAGAAAGTTTAGAGTTAATGCGCGCTTATTATCGCATTTCAGACAGGAATTTGGCACATAAAGTATTTGACTTAATTAAAACATTGGCCTATCCTGATGGAGAAAATGAGTTTTCAGCGACAAACAACAAATAAAAAAGGAACAACAATGAAAGATTTACAACTATCAAATCATTTAGAAGAATCTCTCGAAATGCTACAAGCATTAAATGAAGAAGGTTTGATGATTGTACCTGCCATTCCGACAAAACAGATGATTCAAGCCGCAAAAGAACTGTGTAATTTATCCGAAGCCGATATTCGCAGATTATATTTTGCAATGACATCTTTCGCTGACGAAGGGATTCCTCCTATAACAAATTAAATTAAAAAAAATACTTTTATTAAAAACTAATATCACAAACTTAAAATACGTTCTTATAAATCCAACAAAATAACGAACTCTCTGTTCCTCCACGTCATATTAAGCAAAACGAAGGGGCTATTTTTTTGTACGTCACTCGCTGACCACGTCATTGTACGTCATCCTGCCTCCGTCCCTCATCATTCTGAAGGGTTCTAGCCCGAAGAATCTCTGGAAGGTTTTGCACGTAGGCAGTACCACCCTTGATGAGATATTTCGCATTCACTCAATATGACGTGATAAAAAAAAGATAAAAATCCTATGTCCAAAAAACGTTCTTGACTAAAGATTTTGATTCGTTTAAAATGAAGGAAATTTAACAAGTTTTTTTATAGAAAGGAAGTATTTAATATGTCCATTAATTTATTCAAATTTACCCCCCCCCCCCACCCCAAAATTTTCAAGTAAATTCAATGACTTACAGGACATTCCTGATTTAAACCCTGTTTCTAATTCCAATTTTCAATCCAATTTTTCTTCTATTTCTCGCCATTCTCAATTCGGTCGTAGTATGATTGAAATGTTGGGGGGGCTTGCTATTATAGTGGGGCCTATACGTATGATGACGGTCCATGTCACCGTTAAAAAAGTGGGGTAGGAGTTTTTTTATCAAACAAATATTTGATGCAATCATTTATATAAATCAGGCTTGTATATCACAAGCCTGATACTTTTACGCATCCAACTGTTGTTGCAACGTATGCAATTTATTCATCCAATCCAAAAATTGTGGCATATCAGACAATGGGCAGAGTTGCAATTCTTCTGCAATACTTTTATCTGGCATAGGAAAAGGGGGACAATGAGCTTCATACGTCAGCGCGCAACCACTGAATAAGTTTATCCCAACACAAATCAGGACGAGTTGCAATTTTAACTTGCTTTTGTAGTTTTTGATTTTCTTTTTGTAAACTTGCATTGTCAGATAAAACCTTTCCTAATATAAAAGCATTCAAATTTTGCCATAACATCTGAATACCATTTGATAATTTATCTAAAATTGTCATTATACATTCTTTGCCTTTCCAACATTTAAAGCCAAGACATCCATCGCTTGTCGTATTTTCGACACTATGGTGTCATCTTTTGTCGAAGGAGTCAAAGCACAAATAGCGCTGGCAGCTGTCACAACGGCACTGATTGCAACCAAAATTTCACTTATATGATTGATAATAAAATTCATTTTCATCTCCTTTTTTATTAAAATAATTTGTTAAAAATTAATTCGGACAAACTTAAACAAATAGCACTGACTGTTGCAACAGCAATCACAGACAAAATCGCTTTTATTGGAGCTATTTCCGAACGTAAAACAAAACGTTTTTCCATTTTTTCCATAATATCTCCTGTAAAGTTATCAAAATCTTGGTGCCAACGCATTAATTGTTTATTTGTCCTATCCATCCCTTTGCTGACATTATCCAGTTGCTGTTGCAAACTGTCAAATTGCGCCATTAACTTTCCAATTTCTAATTCAAATTGCGTCATTAATAGACCTCCTTATAAAACAGATGATTTTTGTATTCAAAAATCGGTGTTAATTTTCGAGCCCATGCAGGATTAACATTCTTTGAATGATAATGTGTTGCACCTTTTGTTATATCAGGCAAGTTTCCACTTAATGCTCGAACTGCGACACGTTGACACATCCGAAAAACAGCATCTTGCGCATTAACTCGAATTAATTTATAAAAATTAGCATCGGATGGTGTCCAACAAGAAAATTGAAAAGGTTTTAGGCAAACTTCCTCCACCGTTTTGCCCCACCAAAAAGCGTGCTGCTTTGAAAGAGCTACACGATTCAATATCACACAAGCGACAGCTTCTATTCCAATAAGCCCTTCGCCTCTGGCTTCACCGTACAGTGTACGCGCCAACACATCAGCCGTATTAAAAAAATTTCTGTTCATAAAAAATCTCCATTTTAAAGTTTTACATCATCTAAATTAAAATTATTAATCATCTGTCCATAGCGCCAATCGGGTTCTGGCTGAATGGGAATAAAATGCTTTGCAATATGAACTGGTTCACTCGACAAACAACCAGACAGAGCATCTAAACCATCATCATGCATATTCTGTGCTTGAGGATTCCACGATGTTATTTCTTCCATAAATGGCGTTTGTTTAACTCTTTCATGCAACCACAAAGAAGAACTGGCAAGACGCGCATCCAAGCTTTCGCTAATTCGAAGCGATTTTGGAATGCTTGAATGAACAGGTAAAACAGCACATACTATATGCATTTGTTGCAATGTTTGCTTTAACAGCTCTGGTAAAAACTTTCCAATACCATTTGTTTCTATTCGTATTTGTGGCAAATGATAAAGCTTTATCATTTGAGCTACTTTCTGACACTGTATTTGTGCTGATTTTTCTGCATTTTCAACAGTCAAATAAACCAAATCATGAACAAAAGCATTTCCTTGATTATCAAAAAAAACACACGCCAAAACACTTCTGTCTGCATCCGACTTACCAAAAGATGGATCCCACCAAGCACTAGCGCTGATCATTTGTCTTTGCCCAATATAAACTGCACTGCTTTGATTAATTTGACGATAATCCAAAGCATCCTGATAAAAAATCAAATTGTCTGTATTTAAATGTCCTTGCCTTAAATTAACTGGCTGAAGAAGCATTTGACTGGTAAATTTCAACGGTCCTGCTCGTTTGCGAATAGCCTCTATTTTTAACAACGAAAATCGTTCAGGCCAATTACTATTCCCTTGTTCATCTAAAATGGGTAATTTTAATTGATTAAAGTTCTTTAAAAAACCGTTCGGACTGACGTCGTAAATCGTTTTTTGCGTGTGAGGCGTTCCAACATATAACATAAAACCATTCGGAACTAAAACAAAATCTAATTCAGATAATTTTTCTTTTAAATCATTTCTTTTGGTTTGAGTATCACAGTTTTTAGGAACCTCTACATCGTCGCAAACAATCACATCAGCTCGACAGCCTGTGATATTTGCATCTATACCTCGTGCCAAAACGGACGGATCTCTTAATTCTTGAGAACGAATAACTGTAAATCTGTCAGAAGCCCATTGGTCTTTTTGTTTGGGTTTTAAATGTACTGTCAAAGGATGTTTTTCAATAATTCGCTTAACATTTCGAACCATTTTTTTTGCCAATTCATAATCAGCTGACATAATCAAAATGCGAACATTGCTGTTTTCATAAAGCAACCATGCACAAAACAATCCAACCAAAGTTGATTTCCCGGAATTTCGAAACGCCATCAATAAAGCATGAGCTTTTTTTTGCAAATAATTACTTGATAAAAAATGACAAATACGTCGATGATGTTTTGGTAATTGAAGACCTTGTAATTCATTCCAAATCCAAACAAATTGTGTAAAAGAAGCTTTTAAATTATTCATCCTCTTCTTCCTCCAATTGGCTAATAGCTAACTTTGATTTTTCCAACCAATCATCAACCAAATTATTTGCATTATTTGAATCAGATAGCTGTATCATTTTCATCAACAACACCATATGTGACAACGCATTTTTACAAGCCGTATGATATGCTGCGAATGATTTAATATCTTCTGGAACTTTAACGGATGTAAACAGATGATAAGCTTGCAAAGTTTCTTGTAATTTTTTAGGCAAAATTTTTAAAAATTTTGCCTTTGCTTTTTCAAATTCATTCTGTTTCATTTTTATCTCGATAAAATTAAGATTTTAATCCTAGATTCAACAATGTTTGTTTACGTCTTGTTCTGTTTGCATTTCTGATTTTTTGATTCAGCTGATTCGTTGCCAAACTATTTTTAATTTCAACGTCTTGAGCCAATCCATCCAAAACACTGGATAAGTTAGCTCCTGCACCTTGAGAAGCCATATTCGCACGATATGAACCCAGCTTTTTTTTGTATTCTTTAATGTTTTCTTGTTGCTTCAATAAAGTAGCTTGTTTTTCTAAATTTAATTGTGTTTTATTTTCTCCTGTAATTAAGTCATAAAATAAAGAATCTTTAGTCGCCATTTTAATCACTCACTTTCATTAATGTTGCCACAGAAACAATCTTGCAGGACAAAGGTTGCGTACTTTGTATTTTCCATAAAGGCGAAACACCGTCTCGAACCCATCCTAACGCCCTGATACAAACATCTTTTGTTTTACCTTTTGCATCCCCATCCAATATGTAATCATCATTTACATTTTGAATGATAAATTCATTATAACCATTCCCCACATCTAAAAATAAAGAAGCTGTATCGATTACTTTAAAATTAACTTCCACCAAACGAACGGCTTTTAATGGCAGATTGCCCACACCGATTTGTTTAATCGGTGGCAAAGGCACAACTGTATGTGTATAAGCAAGACCAACTTGAATTTGTTTTGCTTTTTGTGATAATGTGATGCTGTTCGAAGATATTACCACGCTTTCTTCCAATCTTCCATCAGCAACAACATTTACTTTTTTACCATCCAAAACCGACAAACCAGACCACGTTTCATGAGCTTCTTCTGATTGCCCTAAAAAAGCACAATCCGTAAAGACCTCATTATCAAAAACCTCCAAATAAGTTTTTCCATCTCGATTGATTAAAAAGTAAACCTCCTCTTCTAACACACAAACAGACAAAAATTTACCTTGTGTTTCATGCGAACTCCAAGCTAACACTTCTTCTGAACGATAGTTTGTAAGCGAAGCCATTGAACCGTCTTCCATAATAACATAAACCAATCTGCGTTTTGCATCATAGTCAATATCGATGGGTCTATTTATCAAATGGTATGACAATAACGAAACATTTTTCGCTTGATAAGCTTGTTCTAAATCAGCGAATAAAAATTCTCGGATTTCTTGTCCATTTTCGGATACAAACAACGTTGCACCACTGACATCCACAGGAGGAACAAATCGATAAAGAGGCGAACCTATTTTAGTTTGACGCTTCAACTGAATGTTTTGAGGAGTCAATGGTTCTCCAGAAACCATCCATTCTGAACCAGATGTAAAAACTTGTAAATGTCTGCCTGGCATTAATCCACAAATCGCATTCACCTGATCGGACAACAAACTAAATCCGATAGCTTCATCATCCAAGCCTGTTCCTGTGTCAAAATTCATAATCGCAAAACTTTTTGAAAACCAAAGTTTATTTGGTAAATCTCTGGAACCACCAATGACTAATCGACCTTGATAGAAAGTCACGCAAACAGGATAACCATGGTCTTTTGAAAAAGCTTCTTCAGACCAATTTGTTGTTGGATTAGAATTTTCAGCCAAAACAATTTTACTTGCCTTCGCATTTTTTGCATCCGTTATTTCTGTAATCTTATATTCGCCTTTTCCAACTTTGATGTGTCGATTGATATAATTTTCATTAAACACATCTTCACTTGCAGTTAAGACAACGTTATTTCCATCGCCAACAGCTTTCATTGTCGATTGCGCAGAAGCATATTTTTCAAAAGGACAATACTTTTGCCCATCATCCCCCATATCAAAAACCCAATTTGATAAAACAAAGCTTTCATCATTTTGACGTGTCATCATCATTGGCTCATAATCTGGATGCGTCAATAATAAAGTATCTGCACTTTGCGTCCAACGCAAATGTGGTATGTCATCTGTTTGCCAAGGAGTTGAAAGTGTTTGTATCAAATTTTCATTTTTATAAACTTTAATAAATGCATTACCCAACACACATAAATATGTTTGGGCAGTATTAAAAGCAAAAGCAATCAAACGATATGCATTGTCAATTGTATCTATATAACGTAAACCAGCTCTGCGTTCAATTCCTCCTATTGGACTGATAAAAACATTTTTTAATTCAAGTGCGCCATTATCGTAAGCTGACAAATCCGTTCGACCTAATAAATCAAGCGAAACAGCCCCTGCTGTAAAATTTGTTTTATAATTGATTAAATTACTCATTATCTGACCTCGATTAAAGGAAAATGATTTATTGTTTGTGGTAAATTTTGCTGTGCATCGATTAGCTTTGCTTGATTAAATGCTTCTTTTGCCATTTGTTCTAAATGTTTTGCTTTTGAACTGTTTTCAGTCAAAGGCAAACAAAATTCGGCAGCCAATTTTAAAATCAATACATAATCAAAAAAAGGTGGATAATTTTCTTCTTTTGGATTAAAGATATATGTCAACACCACGTTTTTAGAATCGCAATGCAAGGTCCGTTCATAAATTCGATAGTTCAAGCCTTTGCCATTTGAATTAACCCCTGCAGATAAAGCACGCAAAAAATCATTTGGCAACCGATACGCATAAGCATAATCAGCGCAAGGAGCATCGCGCAACAACGATAATTCTTCTTGAGCTGTTGCAAAATGCCACGGATACGATGATAATAATGCATCTCTGGTTGCTTCGTAAAGTTGTAATGCAACTTGCGCTTCTGCTGTATTTTCTGTAAAAGAAATTATCGGATGCGCTCCCAACTTAATCAAAGCTTTAGAGCATAAAGAAATTGCAGATTGTGCCATTTTTCTCTCCATAAAAAAAGAGGGGAAAATAAATTCCCCTCCACATCAAAAAACATTAATCAGAGCAAACTATTTTTACAACAGCTTTTTCATCAATCAAACAAGCCCCTTGACTCATCATTGAATTGACAAAGTGAGCTGCATGGTCTCCATGCCAAGAAATATCTGTTTTAATATCCATTCCCACAGCATGACCTATTGCATTTTTATGATAAATGAAACACGTATGAGAACCAGTATCGCTTGGTAAACCAGTATGCATAATCCAATTAATACCTAACCATTTACGGCTTTCAATTCCTGCGATAAATGGTGTTTTATCTCCAACATAATTAGATGAAGAAAATTCTTCAATGTTAAGCAACTGATTCCATTGAGCAGGAGAAACCAAAGCATAACGTTCTCCATCATCTGGAACATCAGCATTATTTAATTTTGTAAATGCGTCTAAAATGGTTTCTTTATTCAACTCAACAGCAGAATCTGAAACTGTATTTGTTGACGAATTTAAAGCATTGATAATTAACTCATCTGTCTTACGACCCAAAGCATATGCACCTGTTTGAGCAATTGCTCTGCGTTCATCGTGCCCCAATTTTAATTCATCTAATTTATCCACCCATGCGCCAGCATAATAATCAGTCAAAACACATTCGACAGGTTTGTGTTCAAATTCCATAGCGCTGATAACACCATTACGTTCTTTTGTTGTTGCATTACCTTTACCAATTAATTGGAATGTTGTACTGACACCAACAACGTTATTTTTAGAACGAACTGTTGAACGTAATTTAGAACCGATTTGTTGATATGCAGTCACTACTTCTGCTTGGAAGTGTTTTACAAAAGCTGCATCAATAGTTGTAGAAGTCATATTTATTATATCCTTTTTTTTAGTTAAAACAAAAAACAAAATTTTTTATAACGGGTTATGGTTCCCCGCCCATCATAAAAAGAAAATAAAAGGTCGCCTTAAATGCGATTATCTTTTAAATTAATGCGAGTAAAGACGATTAAATCCGTCTGCCACTTTTTTCAATGTCAAAGGGTCTTGTTCTTTCCAATACTTTGGCGACATCATCAATTTTTTTAACCCTTCTTCATCTAAAATTTCATGAGAACAAATGCCTTTTGGCATCATTACAGGTTCATTTGTTTGCATCATTTTATAAAGAGTCATCACCCCTTCGTAAGTTGTTGACAATGCATCAAAAACATCCGTAGATACATTTTGTTTGGCCCATGCTGTAATTTGACGTGAGACTTGTTCAAAACGTTCTTTTCCTCCAAATTGATTTTCCAAAGCTAAACGTTGACGTGCAGCCTCGTAATCTTGAGCTAATTCTTCAATCACAGGCAATACTTTTTCTGCGGCCAAATCATAAACGGCTTGAGCCTGTTGATTTGTAAATCTTAAATCAAATAATTTTTGATTTACCTGGGGATCGCTAGCCAATAAATCATGTTTAATTTCTAATTGATAATTTTCAGCACAGTCTGGAACCCCTATTTTTTGGTAAAAGGAACGCTTTTCTTCCTCGGATGATGCATCATTTGGAAGCATTACCATATTGCTTAATTTTTTTTCTAATTCTAAATAAGATTGCAATAAAACATCCGTCTTTAAATTACCCTTTGCATCCAAAAATTTAGCAGGAACTTCTTGTTTTTTTTCATTTATTTGCATTAAATTTTCTACCATATTAAACTCCTTTTTTCCCTTTTAAAATTAAATGTTCAATTTGCGCGAATAATGCGCGTTTCCCTTCTTGAAACCACAATTCATTTGTTGAAGCATCTGCAGATAAAAATCTGTCTTTTGTTTGCGATGCTAAAAAATTTAAAACACGTTTTCCTTCATTTGACGAAAAACATTTAGCAAAAGCATGAGCAACATCTTCATTCGCAGAAACGTTGTCTGAACTTTCTAAAACAGACCATAAAAATTTCATTTTTACCTCTTGTTTAGTTAAGTTTTTTTATTTCTGGATTTTTAATTAAATCCATCGGTATATTTAATTGATTTGCCAGCCATTTTGCCAATCCATAAACATCAACAATCTGAAATGCATCCATATTCATATCTGCAAAAGAATGAATAAAATTCATCACTTCATTTGCTTGACGTTGATTTTGTAAATCTGCAACTGGCGATTGATATGTAATTTTAATTGAATAACCATCTAAAAATAAAATTGGAACCTCACCTCTTCGCCTTAAGATACTTAATCCACGTTCAATAAGTGGCGTCAACAGCTCTGTTTGCAATCGACTATACACAGCTCCTAAAATACGAATCATTTCAGCCGAACGTTCCAATACTTCTGTGGCCGTCATTTTTGTATTTTGAACTTGACCTAACTTATCATTTAACAGAGCATGCCGAATGCGATTTCTTAAATCCTCTAAAATTAATTGAGATACATCAAAATCTCCTGCTGCCTGTAATGGCGTTAATCCTTTAGAGCCAACAGCCTTTGGTATAATCGTTCCAGGAACCAACCGAATGTTTGCTGGGTTTAAAACACCATCGTCTTCGGCTTGCCAAATTCCAGTCACAGCAATGGTTGCATTTTTCAAAATCAATTCAACAACTTTATTGGTTGTTTTGATATCAGGCAAAGCCTTCATCACAGGAGAACGTCCATAAACTTCTCCACTTGCTTTAATCCAACGGAAAGTTATAAATGGTGATGTTTCAAAACAACCTTGCTTTAAAATAAAATGTTCTTTTTTTCCAAATAATCCATCTGCATCTTTTTCCACAAAAGCGACGTATTCATATCCACCACATTTTTTAGGAACAACGCATTCAATTACAGGAATTAAAATATCTGCAGGATTTATGTCCTTTAATTGTTGTTTATTCACAGCATCTTCACATTCAAAACGTTGAATAACAGTCGATAAAGGTAATTGACAATATCTAAACGTTGTGTCTAAAACACCTTTATATCCTTCATCCACATAAATTTCAGACAAAGGTATAGCTGTAAAATGAAAAGCTGTTTTTTCTCCAATTCTGGCTTCTTCAAATAACAAACAAGCCGTTCCAACCGTCACTAAATCTAAAAAACATTGATGCATTTCAACACTAAAATTCGATAAATTTAAATGTGAATTTAGCGTTTGAGAAATATCTTCCAAAAATTCTGCACTTTGAGCATCTTCATTTTGTTCGACATTAGTTGCAACCAAGTTAAACCATTTACGCCAAGACGGTGTTAATTCTGAAAAAATACAAGCAGCTAATTGATCAACGCAATCTGGCGCAGTCCCATCAAATAATTTTTCTGATGCATTTGTTGAAAATTCACAAAAGCTTCCTTCTTTTTGAGGCAACGCAAAAGCATAACAATCTTTCCAAGAATTTTCCAAAGATTGACGAGCCGTTTTCATTTTTAAAAAACGTTGATATAATTGATTTACTGAAGACATTTTTATTCTCCTAATAATTTTTTTCTTTGAGGTGCCGAATCGTTTTCACGTAAAATACCTCTGGCTGAAGTATTTACTGTTTGCATCCCTGCATGACGCGCTAAATAACTGTCATCCGTATCTTGAACTGTTAAAGTACTTTCTTGTTTAATTGTTTCAAGACCGATAACTTCTTTTACTTTCTTCATAAAAATCTCCTTTAACAAAAAAGAAACCGAACCATTGGTATCTGAAAAAAAATTTATTTTTATCAATAAAAAAAACAGCCCTGTTTAAAGAGCTGTTTTTTAATCAAGATATACTTTTCCCTACCAACTGTAAAAGACTATACCACAAAATCAATCAAATGTCAAGGATTTTTTTCCTATTTTTTTTATTTAAATACTTAAACAAGCTGTAAGGCGTGAAAATCCAAGCTTTTTCAACACCTAAAAAACGTTTTACTGTTTCCACACAGGTATAAGGCATTACACGTAATCGTATTTTTTTAGGTTCATTTAACAACACTTCAACGATTCGATAATTATTTTTTATAAAAAATTTTTTAACATCTGTTTTTTTTAACACAATCATATCTGTAAAATGCAAAAGAGGATCAATGACAACCCACTCATCATCATTTCCCAATGCAATAATGCAATGATAAAACCCTTTTTTTAAAAAACGCATCCACCATAAAGTTTGTCGTCCTCCGAATCCAACAACAGCTTTTTGATAACGATACCCATTTAATTGAACTCCTATCATTTTTTATCCTCCTTAAACAGCTATTGCTGTAGACGCTTTTCGAATCAACCCTTTTTCCTCAAACACCTTTGACATCACAGAAATCGCTTGTTTCCATAAAGAACAATGCAAAACAGGATCGCCACATTTTTCATAAGGTATCAGTTGCTTCAATCCATACATTGATAAAATTTTCAAATGTGCCTGTGTTAATTTTTTGTTTTGAACCAATCGTTTTACAATGATTGCGATGTCCGATGTTTCGCAAGGACGCACCATTAAACCAGAACCTTTGCAAGATGATTTTGGCATGCTTTCACAAAAGCAAAACCAAAACCAAACATCTTCGGCATTTTCGAATAAATCAACTGGACGACTATCTAATATACTCATATAATTTTCATGTTTTTTCATAAACACATTCCCCTTTTTCCAAAATCGTTTAATACACGTAATACGGGAGCAGCATAAAAAATGCTTCTTTTCCCTCTGCATTCTTTTGTATAGGATTATATTCCCACGTTGTCAAGATAAAAATATAAAAATTCCTATTTACTTTTTTAAATTCCTAATATATAATAATAAAAAACATTGAAAGGACATGAAAAAAATGAACTTATCCTATTTTGAAATTTGGAAAGGTATTGATAATCTGGCACTAAAATTGGGGTTGTCACCATCGGCATTGGCACAAAAATCTGGTTTAGATCCGACAGCCTTCAACAAAAGTAAACGAATCGGTGCAGATGGAAGAAAGCGCTGGCTTTCAATGGAAAGTTTAAACAAAGTCTTACAAGCGACATCAACATCTTTTTTGGAATTTATGGCTCTTGCAGGTGAAGAAAATTTACCTAAAAGCACGATGATACCATTATTGGGCTTTGCACAAGCAGGTCGTGATGGTTATTTTGACGACGCAGGTTTCCCAACAAACAGCGAAGGATGGGATGGCATCGAATTTCCAGTACAAATCGATAAAAACGTTTATGCTTTAGAAGTTTCTGGTCATAGTATGGAACCTGTTTATCGCGAAGGCGATAGACTGATTGTATCTCCAGAAAGTGAAGTACGTACAGGCGACAGAATTGTCGTCAAAACAAAAAATGGAGAAGTGATGGTCAAAGAATTAATTCGAAAAACAGCACGACAATTAGACCTAAAATCATTAAATCCTGAATATCCCGATTGTCACTTTAATATGGAAGATATTTTATGGCTTAGTCGCGTTTTATGGGTCAGCCAATAAAAAACTTATTTAACGCCCAATATCGCAATATAAAAACCATCTGTCTGGCTTAACGCTGGAGAAAACCATTTTTGTTCAATCAAAAAACAGTTGGAATGAGCCTTTAAAAAGTGCTGAATTTGTTGTTCATTTTCATCAACAGTTAAAGAACACGTCATATAACAAATGCGTCCATCATCCTTGACATAATTCATGGATTTTTCCAATAACATTTTTTGAGTAGCCAATATCTTTTCAAATTGCGCTTGCGTTAATTTATGAACATTATCAGGCGTACGCCTATACGTTCCAGTCCCAGAACAAGGCGCATCAATCACAACAATATCAAACTTTTCATTTGGAATTTGCAAAGTTGTTTGAATAATAGAAACTTTAGCTCTTTTTGCACGTTTTTCCAACTCTTTTAACGAACGTTCAGATATATCTGAAGCGATAATTTTACCTTTATTTTGCATCATTTGAGCAAACAATAAAGACTTTCCTCCTGCCCCAGCACAAAGCTCTAAAACACTATCATTTGGTTTAACTCCGACAGCAAGACCTATCAGCTGCGAACCTTCATCCTGAACTTCAAAATACCCATCTTTAAAAAGCTTTAAAGCTTCCAAATTTGTACGTTTTTCCAAAACCAATCCTAAAGGGGATTTTTCCATTTCTTTCGAACGGATTTCCTGTTTTTCCAATTCTTTTTTGATAAAAGTTCTATCGCCATTAACACGAATACCTGTTGGTGCTTGAGAATACCTCATTTTTTTCCATTCGTTTTCGAAATGGGGTATTTTTTCCTTTAACCACTCAGGAAATTCTTTTTCACGCCATTTTAACCAAACAGCCTGCGTAATCGCTTTTCTGTCTTTAGAGCCAATATAACGCCTAGAACGCGTATATTCATTAATAATTTCGCTTGCAGGCTTTTTGGGATTTTGTGTCAAATCCCATAATTCATCGATTGCTTTTTCAATTTGTTCTGGTTGCATCAACAAAGCCCTTTAAAGCCTTTTGCAACAACATAGTATTCAACAGAATCCTTACGACTTGCAGGTGGCTTTACATGTTTAACTACGGCAAAATCCTTTTTCATACGCGCTAAAAAATCGCTATCCGTTCCCCCTGCAAAAATTTTAGCAATAAACCAACCATTTGGATTTAAAACTTGTATTGCGAACTCATACCCCAATTCAATTAAATTCATGATTCGCAAATGATCCAATGATTGAATACCTGTTGTATTCGCAGCCATATCACTCATGACGACATCAGCAGGACCATTCATCATTTCTTTTAAAACATCGGGTGCTTTTTCGTCATTAAAATCCATTTGCACTAATTTGGCTCCAGCGATTGGCTCCATCGGCAAAATATCTAATCCAAAAACCAATGGATTTTCGTCTGTTGAACCAGTCTTTTGAACAGCAACTTGTGTCCACCCACCAGGAGCAGCCCCTAAATCGACAACACGACATCCTTTTTTAAAAAAGTGAAACTGTTCATTCAGTTCGATAATTTTATAGGCAGCACGTCCACGATAACCTTCTTTTTTAGCACGAACAACATAAGGGTCATTCAACTGACGTTGCAACCATGCTGTAGAACTTTTCTTACGCCCTTTAGCTGTTTTAACACGTGTATGCAGTAAATGTTCTGCCATCTTAACCCATACCTGAAACCATTTGATCTTGCATAGCAAATGTTCCCATAACGACCCAAGCAACGATAACAGCAATACTTAAAATCGCAAGACCATTTAAACCAGCTGCTTTTTGTTCAATATCACGAATAGAATCTTCTAACCATTCATTTGCCAACGTATTCAATGCCAATGGGAAGTTATCCAATTCAGCGTAAATTTGCAAGTCACCGATAACTTCTCTGTCTGGGAACTCTAATTCAGTTAAGTACAAAGCCTCACCCAAGTTTTCACCGTTATTAATGTAAATTAAAGCTCTTTCCAAACGATATAACAAGTATGGCGATGAATCTCCTCGCAACATACGTAAGGCTTTAGATACTGGCGTACCAGCATTAACCAAAGCAGACAAAGACAACAACCAAGAAACCCCCACGAAAATACGATATAAACTCCATGGAGCGATTCTGTCAAATTTCGTACGAATACGTCCTTTCCAGCGTGGCATCGAAAAGGAAATAAGACCAAACAAAATTGGCAAGGAAGCAAATAAAATCAATGAATTATGTCGTACCCAATTTGACAAACCAACCAAAGTTTTTGCCTGTCCTTTCCAAACCAAATCTGGAACAGCATCAACCATTGGAGGAACCATGTACGCACCAACAGCATAAATAATCAAAACGACCATGAACATCAAAAACATAGGATAAGCCAAAGCACCAACCAATGGTTCTTTCATTCGTTTCGTTCCTTCAACCACATGAATCAAGTTCATTAACGCATCTTCCAAATTGGCAATATCACCAACAGACAGCATCAATAATTCACTTTGTGGAGCCCATCCACGCAAAGCCACAGAAAAACTTAAACCGTTTTGCAAAGATTCCATCCAACAACCGATTGCGACAGCTGTTGTATCTTCCATATCTTTTCCACCGTCAGAAGCAATGTCTTGCATCCGTTCCAAGGCATCCATTAATGAAAATCTGTTTCGAAGCAATGCCGCTATTTTACGATAAGTACGCAAGCGTTCATTTTGCGACATTTTCATCATAAATTGAGCATAACGTATCGTAAAAGCCGAGTATTTTACATGTTTTCTGACAGCTGAACGAACCATTTTTCACCTCTTCCTAATAACTGACACGCTCATTTAATAAGCCAGTCCAACGTTCAACTTCTTCAATATCGACAGTCCCTTCTAGCATTCTGGAAATAGCATTTTCCTTTAATGTTCGACCATTTAAATTTCCCTGCCAATAATCAATTGCTTTTTTGGTTTCGCCCTGCAACATTAAATCCAAGAAAGTTGAATCTGGAATAATAAATTCACCAATAACAGTTCGACCAACAATACCACGATAATCGCAATGTGCACATCCCTTACCACGTAGGTATGCTTTTTCCAAACCGAAATCGCCTAAAGCCATTTTTAATCTTTGTACTGCTGGATTTTCCAAATCATCTTTTGCTAAAATACGACAATGAGGACATATCGTACGGAACAAACGTTGAGCAACCATACCACGCATCAAAGAAGGATCTTCTAATTTAAAATTTTCAACGCCCATATCTTTTAAACGCAACAACGTTGCTGGCGCACTGTTTGCGTGTAAAGTCGTCCACACGCCATGACCAGACAATGCGCCACGGAAAGCCAAATCTGCCGCGGACAGAGTACGAATTTCCCCAATCATCAACATATCTGGGTCAGAACGCAACGAGGCGGCTAAAGCTTTTGTAAACTCTTGTTCTTTCAACTCTTCCACATTTGCATTCGTCACAGGCATCTGACGCGCTCCGGGAATTGGATATTCAGGAGGATCTTCAACGGTAATTAGGTTAATTTCATAATTGCGTTCCTTTAACATATTTATCATATTTCTTTGCAATGTCGTGGATTTACCAGAACCAGTTGGCCCCGTCACAAAAACCAACCCAATAGGCATTGCTCTTAATCGATAAAACATGTCAGCATCGGACTGCGTCCAACCCAATGATAACAAATTGCTTTGAGGGTCATTTACTTGCGAACTGGTATCTGCATACAACAAACGCATAACCACATATCTGGAACCAAACGCGATAGGGTTAAATTGCAAACGAATCGCCAACACTTCTGATGGCAACATCAAACGACCTTTTGACCCTCTTAATGGTGTTTTTCCAGACTTTTGAGCTGATTGATATTCGTTTTGTGCATAGTTTGAATCAGAAATATCAGCAGAAGCGAAGGCTGCACGAACAAATGCTTCACCCCATTCGTTATTATATTCCATTTCGGCTTGCAATAAACCATTTACACGAAACTGAATCGTTGTATGATCTGCTACGATAATATGAATATCTGAAACACGCATTTTTGCAGCATGAGAAATAATCGTCACAAAATCACGTTGCATACGGATTTGGTCTTGCTCATCAACATTTGTTTCTGTTGCTTGTGTTGGACGTTTCTTTTCATATTCGTAAATATCTGAAATAACAGCCATTGACACAGCTTCTGGCGTGCCAATTTGCAAATTTTTCTTACGCGCTAAAACTTGGAAAGATAAAACACGCGCATCGTATTTATACGGTTCTGCGACCAAAAAACGTCCATTCGAGAACAACGCCAAAATCAAACGCGTTTCTTCTTTTACGGCCAAAATTCCCGTAGGCGCAGTAATACATTCATTTCCATCGGCAAACAAAGATGCAATAAACTCTGGCGTTGAAGTCACTAACCGACGAGGACCTTCTTCTTCAACCGTTGCAAACGGATTTTTGGGTTTTGCGCCCTCTGTATCCTCTGTTTTTTGCTCTTCTGTTATGGGAGTAATAGGCGAAATGAAGCCTGAAACGGCATCCGTTTCTACTGGTGCATTTTGTTCGACAACATTAACCTGTTCTTGACTGTCCATGATATGCCTTTATTTTTCTGCTTTGTCTTTCTTTTTAGCTTTTTCTTTCTTATCTGCGTCTTTTTTCTTATCTTGCTTTTTTTCTTGTGTATCGTCTTTTTGAGGGGCGACAAACGAAGCTAATTCTTCAATGTTATAAATACGCAAAACGCCATCTTTTTCTAAAGTAATATCTGTGTGCGTCATTTCTTTAACAACATCACCAGTTGGCAATGTACTTCCCACTTTTAAAGTGTGTTGCTTACCAGCATCGTCAATAACTTTAGCAACCAGTTTACCTTTCATACCTTTGATATTAACAATTTTTTGAATAATGAACTCTGGTTCTTTAACTTCTTCGACAACTTCTTCCTCTGGTTCGGCTTCTGGCGTTTCAACAACTTCTTCTACAACAGGCTCTACGACCTCTTCTTTAGGTGCTTCTGAAACAACTTCAACAGGCACTTCTTGAGGCACTTCTACTTTTTCTTCTTCAACTGGCATCAAATCTTCTTTTGCCATTTCAGCTGCTTCCAATTCTTTTTCTAACAACTCTGTTTTAAGTTGTTTTTCCAAAATATCTTGACGAATCCGTTCCTGATCTTGTTGCCATTTGACACGCAAGCGAATAACATTTTCACGTTTTTCGATTTCATCCAAACGCGCTTGACGATATTTTGCTTTCAACGCTTCCAAATTATTTTTTAACTCTTCACGTTGTGCTTGCAATTTCAAAAAGACATTACCACGTTCCAAATCGGCCATTTCATGGAAAACTTCCGAAGTAATACGACCCAATAATTGTTCCGAAGGTAATTCTTTTTTAGAAACGACCTTTTCCATTGGAGCAGGCTCTTTAATTATGCTATCAGCCAAACTAGGCAAAGGTGCCTCTTTTACTTCACTTAAAGAAGAACGCACAGGAAAATCGACAGGCATAGGTTCTGATGCGTTGTCAACAACGACAATTTCTTGTGCTGCAACAGAAAAGGACATCAAACACACACCTAAAGCTAAACTTAAGCTTAAAAAATTATTCATATTAGTTTTTCTTTTCACTTTCATAGATACGTCCCTCATATTTCCAGTTATTTGTTAAAGCCGAATCCGAAGTCGGATTATATTCTATTTTTGTCAATTCCAATCCTGCAAATGGTTTGAAAAATGCTTCCCACGCTGGTGGATCCATTGCAGATGAAAACGAAAATGCTAAATAACGATAAATTTTAACAGGTACTTCCTGCTCTCCTGCTGCTGGAGCCTGCGTCCCTGGAGGAGGTGGTGGAACCACGCCCTTTACCTCGACTTGACCTTCTGTCAACGGTATAGACATCGATAACGCTTGCGATATATCGACCAATTCTCGACGCAATTTTTGCAAACTCAATGTCGGAATAGATACAATTTTGGGTAAATCATCAAAAGCGATTTTAATCGTCGCAGACGTTCCTGTTGCATTAATTTGAACATTGCCTTTGATTCGATATTGTTCTTTTAACGCCGCTTCAACCCAAGCAACACGAGAAGCTGGACGGCTAGTTTTTCCCCAACCTGTCGAAATACCATCTTGCGTACAAACAACTTTATTTAAAGTCCATCCAGGAATTTGCATCGCTTTTAATTGATAAGCTCCATTCCAACATTTTTCTAAAAAGACAGGAACACTTACCAATTTTTCCCATGGTTTTTCTTCTTCACGTTCAGGTTCTACTGGTTGCAAAGTCACTTGAGGAATGATTGGTTCAATAACCGTTGGTGTTTTTTCTTCATCTTCAACAAACAACATCACAGAATAAACACCTAAAGCAACCAAAGCCAGAATGATGAAACCAATCGTCAGCAAAACTTTTGTTCCTCTGATAGCGCTTAAACTGAGCAATCTGGCTTGAGTTCCTCTTTTTAAAAGTCCCTCCAACTCCATTTCTTCAGCGCCATCAACCTGCCACGAATTGGGTGCAATTTTATATCCCCAATCTGGGACAGTCATCATTGAATCAAACGCATTTCTTGCTTCTTGTTCCGTTTTGTAAATAACGTCTTCTTCTGGCAAAATTAAGTCGTTTCGCGCAACAACGAACCACCATCCTTGCTCGATTTTAAAAACAGCAACAAACGATGATTTTTCAGAAAGCGCATCTAAAACAGCCACAGCAGCTGCGATTTGTCCAGTCTTATGGCCTTTTTCAGGACGAGCAACACCATAAAGAGGTGCTTTACCATAGTGTATCGTATATAAATTCGTTCCACTATCCGATTCGATTGTTTCACGAATTTCTGGAATTGGATCATCTACATCTTGCAGTGGTTGCCAAAACAATTCCAATGCATAAAAACTGCGACCGATCTTTAAAACACTTTTTGGTTTTTGCTCTTCAACTTTTTCTTCCAACTGCACACTTGACAATGCTGGATTTTCACTCGATGAAAGAGGTGCCGGTGTTTGCATCACAGTATTAGCTGTCATGCTATTATTAAATCCGTTATTTAAATTTCTTTCATCAACCATTTGACAAATCTTTCGTTAAATTAAAAGTTTTCCATTCTTGTTTCAGGAGATAATGGCGATACCAATATCTCTGGCGTCAACAAAATAACCAACACAGTTCTGTTTTGATTTGCAAAAGCTTTTCCACCTAAAACAGACAGACGTGGTTGACCAATACCTGCTGTAGAGGTTTTGTTTTGAACAGTTTCGAAACCCGTTAAGACTAAAGTTGAACCTGAACGCATTGCAATTTCTTGAACAAAGCCACGTGTTTGCATCTTTGGCAACTGAACAACGGTTGTTTCGCTGTCATTTCCAGATGAAGAAGTGGAATCATCATCTGTCGTCGAACCACTCGTCGAAGAACCATCCGAAGAGAAAGTTGTCAACGAAATCAAATCCGTCAAAGTCATCGAAAACAAAACAATCAAGCGACCATTATCCAAAATTCTGGGTAAAATTTCCATCGTAAAACCATAGTTTAACGTATCTGTTTCCATTTCAACAGATGTTGAACTATTGCTCGAACTATAACTATCTTTTTCAATAGTTGTTTCTTTAACATAGTTTTCTTGTGTTGTCACCTGAACTGGGGCAACCTTGTTATTCAACGTTGTCACAGAAGTGCTTGTCACCAAAGCTGTTTTTCCTTGTGAAGACAACGCCTGGATGATAGAGTTAGAATCTTTCCACTTTGAATCCAACAAAGTCATTGTAATCATACCAGCGGCTTCAGATGGAACGAATGCACCACTTGTCCCCAATGAAAAACTTCTGGAATTAAATACAGCTTCTAAATTCAACCCATACTGATCTGAATTTTCCAAAGAAACTTGTAAAACCTTCACAGAAATAGCAACTTGACGAGATAATTTTTCATTCAAAGATTGAACATAAGTTGCAATTTTTTGCATAATAAATGGCGGCGCTGTGACCGTCACCGACCCTGAAGTGGAATCGATTAACATTTGACCTTGAGAACCCATCACTTGTTTAATAGCATTTTCGATATTCTGCCAGAAAGATAATGTCACATTTGTGGACATCGACAATGTTGTGCTTCCCCCTGCAGAACTACCACTGTTTGAAATCGGTGTACCACTTAAAGACGCAGACATCGAACTTTCAACTGGTAAAGCATAAATGGTAAAAACACGTGTTTCCATTTTATAAAATGAAACACTGCCTTTTTTATGTTTCCACCAAATAGAATACTTGTTAGATATATAATCCAACAAACCACTTAAAGAACCAGAATAATTTAATTGGAAGGCATCTTCTGGTAATTCATTATTGGAACGAAGTTCATCTACAGAAAACTTCAATCCAGTCATTTCACGCAAATCAGCAATCAAATCAGGCAAAGTAATCGGGTCAGAATAAGAAATCGTCAATGCATCAGGTGTTTCCATAACCAATGGGAATGGTTCTCCACCTGTCATTTTAAAGCTATCTTGCCCCAACCAAATGTCTTCTTTCATCGTGACAGTATCGATTGGTTCTGGACGATAAGGGATTTTTGCCTGTTCGACATAAACTTCTGCTTCATCTAATACAGTTTGAACGTGGTCTTCGACTTCTTTAACATGGTCATTACAACCAGTTAAAAGAAAACCAAACGACAGCAAAGCAACTGCACTTAAAATATGAAGCTTTTTACTAATCTGCATTTTCATCCTCCCGAGTACTAATAACTAATACTTTATTTCCTTTATAGAACACCCCTTTTGGCGCTGGTGTTGCTCTGGCAAACGAACGCAACAAAGCAGCAGCAACATCAACAAAACGACCTCTGAAGACGGCACCAGCTTCCAAAGTATAATCACGATCCATATTCCAAACAACACGCCAACCGACTTTATTTCCCCATTCCATTAACAAGGAACGCAAAGTCGTACCTTCTGAAGCGACCCAATCTTTAATATCTTCACAAGATTCTGGAGCCGATGTTTGAATTTGAGAAATTCTTAATTTTTCTTCTTCCAAAGACTTGCGTGTAGCTTCTAATTCTTCCATTTCTTTTTGCAGGCGCATTTTTTCAGCTTCTGCTTGAGCTTTTTCTTGCTCTAATTGCGCTTTAGCTGTTGCATATTTTTCTTCTTCAGCCTTTGCTGCTAATTCTGCAGCTTCTCTGGCTTTTTTCAAAGCGGCTAATTCCTCTTGACGCGCTTTTTCAGCTGCTTTTTTTGCTTCTAATTCTGCAGCGTTTGGCATTTCCAAAACAACTTCGTCATTTTCGGTAATAATTTCATCCACAACGGCAAAATCTTTTTTAGCTGAATCAGCTGCTTTTTCATTATTTGCAATAGTTGTTTCTATTACTGGAATTTCTGGTTTTGTAGGCACAACAACTTGAGCAACAGAATTACGTGAAACTTCATCCACGACAGGAGTTGGAGCAACCTGTGGTTTTTGTTTTACTTTCACATCATCTACAACGGTCAAATCAGCTGGTTTACTTGTTGGAGCCTTTTTAACTGTTTTAGGCGCTTCTTGTTTTTTGGCATAAGGGCAGTCAACTGTTTGAGATTCGATACACTTATTCAATGGTTTTGTTGGTACTGCATCCAATGCGACAGGAGCCGAACTAGCTAAAGCTCGTTTGTTTTCTTTTGGTTCTGTTTTTTCTTCCTGAACGTTTTCTTGAGCACAAGTGACTCCTTCCTCATTCAAATCCTCTTCTATTGAAACCCAAACTTCCTCTGAAATCAAAAATTCTTCTTGCGCATCCTGATACACAAAGTCTTGTTCTTGAACAGGTTCACCTGCATAACTCCACTCATCGTTTTGAGCAGAGCCTGTGCAACCGACCAAAACAAATGCACTGAACGCAATTGTTGCGTTTAACAGTTTTTTTAAGTTCATTTTCTTTTTCATTAAAGTAATCTCCAACTTTTTAATGCTTTGTCGCCATTTTTACGGACAACCTCTTCTTATTTATAAGACACAATTATTAACAATTAGTATAGAATTTTACCATTTTTGAATAATTTGTTGCGAGAAAGCTCCGTTTTTTCCTTTTTTATACATCAATTCTTGTTCAGGTTGAATTTCTATATTTCTTAAAACAACACTATCCATATCACGATCGCTAAAGACAAATCTGATTTGACGAGCTGAAACACCGTTCGACAATAAAGCCCCCTTTATCAAAGCAAAACGACGTGACTGCAAATCCAAATTTTCTGGACTTAAGCGAACTTCGACTGCAGAAATGACACTACGTTGTGGATTGTAAGAAAAAACCTTAATCCATTTAAATGCTTGAGCAGACAAATCTGCTGTATCAGGCATAAAGCTGATTTTCATTTCTTTTGGAATAGAACGCAAAATCATTTCATCTGTTTCTGTAAAAGATTCAGGTCTTGCTTTTCTACGATTGATAGCTGCTAATATATGATCCACAAATTCCTTTTTTGCAGGAGCAGCTGCAGCTTGTGCATTATTTTTTGCCCCAACATTTTTGGAAGATGGCATTTCTGATGAAGCAATCGTTTTAATTGGCGCCAATGGCAATAACAATGGAGCCCTTGGCGTTTGATTAACAGTGATGCAGTTTTCTTGAGTAAAGACCTGTTTTTCAGTTCCGTTTACATTATTTTGACCAAAAGCAACTGGCGCAGCAACAACAGAAGATGTCACAACGGGTGGCGCGATTGTTTTTTGATTTAAATTTTCAATCCCTGTTTCAAGAGCTGCCAATCTTTTAGCTGTGCTTTCCAACAAAGCCGTTGTATCTTGATATTGTTTTTCAATACTTGCCAACAACGCCTTATCTTGTTCGCCCAAATCAGCTTTGGATACGGGCGCATTTACTCCCTTTAGAGCAACCCCATTTTGTAAATTTGCAACTGTGTTAGTCCCAACAGCATTATTTTGACCTCTCCAAGGATTTTGCGCATCAACAGAAGCGACTGTATCAGGAGCACCTCCAACGGCTTCAGGCAAAACAAAAGTTGGCAATAAGAACGAACCTTCGGATGTTGTCTGAACATCTTGTTTAGCAACATTCCCTAAACTGGGTTGTAAAGAAACTTCTTCCTGTCCGACAGAAATGTCTGTAGGCAAATAATCACCATCACCTTGCGCCAAATTTCTATAGTCTTGTTCATCCAACCAAACAGTTTCGGCATACGAATTTGAAACAAAAGACGCACTCAAAACAACGGAAAAAACCGCTGAAAACATTAAGAAAGATTTTAAGTTGCTCATTTTTCTACCCTTATTTTTTTATAGCATACACTATTTATATAAAACTTTTACGAATCCGTCAATGATGTTTTTTAAAAAATTTAAAAATTTTCTATAATCAAAAAAACTTGAATCTTTAACGAGTCGCTTCGAGTCTCTTTTTTTCATACTTCCATAAAACTTTTAATAAAATGTTAATGCAGTGCAAGACTTTTAATTTTTTTTATTTTTGGTGTTTTTTTACTGTTTTTTAATAAAAGTTGTTGTATCTTGAAAAAAAGTCATTATACTCGAAATGGAGAAACTTTTGCTATAGAGGGGAAAAATGAAAGAACCAATTTTAAGAGCTGTTGCTATGCCACCAAGATTGTTTTGGGCACCGATGGCGCCTGCTGGTGCGAATTTAGGTATTCAATTACCGATGGCATTGTTTATGCAAACATTCAGCGACATCAACCCATTGTGGATTGTTGTGACGACTGTTTTGGCTCATATTGGTATTGTTTTTTTGGGCGTAAAAGAACCTCATTTATCTAAAATGATGGAATCTCTTGGACCGTTTTTCATGCGACCATATGCAAACATTTATCGTGAAAAAGGTAAAAAATTAGCTTCGTAAAGGATAAATAAATGGAAACAAACACGATAGAAATGATTGTCAACACAGCCGATTCAATGTCGATGAAGGTTGTTTTATTGGGTGTTTTTGCAGCAATGGCATTTGCTGCCATTTTAGCATCAAAGTTTGGCGAATGGGTTTTACCTCGCCCCAAAGAAACACGTGTTGCAGACTTTTTACCTTTTTCCAGACTAGACGATGATGGCGCCACACTCCACTGTAAGAATGGTTCTTTAGCGCGCGTCTATGAATTGCGTGGTGCTGATACGACATTATTATTACCAGAAGAACGCAACGCCTTAAATGGAATGCGTCAACAATGGATAGAAACACTCTCTGAACTGGAAGTGACTGCGCGTTTGATTACCATTCGTGAACGTATTCCTTTACGTCAATATACACCCCATAAAAACGAATTATTGCGAGAAATTGCAGACCGTTGGATTTCGGCTTTGCGTCGTATTTATAAAAACAAGCACTACGTCATTTTATCCGTTCCAGAACGTAAAAATTCAGAAAAAGATTTAACCCAAGCAGGACAAGCGCTTATTGCTATTTTGGAAGCATACCGTCCTGTTTTAATTTCAGAAAAAACGCCCGAAAAACACGAAGATAAAAGTCCTTTTTGGTTATTCGCTCAATTGGCAAGTCCTTTGACACGCCCTAAACCAGTGATGGGTTCACAACTGGGGGACGAGCTAAATTCTCTGCTCACTGCTGATAGCGTTATTTTTTCAAAAGATGAAGGAATTGTCAAATTCAGAGCAGGCGATCGTGAAAAATTGGGAATAGTTATTGGCATTCGAAAACCAGGGGACTTTATGGATGAACAAATGATTGCAGATTTGCTGTCAATCGATATGGAAGTCAATCTGGTTCATAACATTCAACCAATGAACTTTGTTAAAGCGAATTTATTATTGGAACAACAGCGTCGAATGGCACGTTTATGTACGCCATCTCAAAGTGTTCAACAACAATACATGTCAACGATGGAAATGTTGGATCAATCTGACGCCAACGCACAAACATTGAATAAATACGCCATGACATTTTACTTATTCGGAGACAGTAAAGAAGAATTGCGCTTTGGACAAGATGAAGTTGAACGCATTTGCCGTTATTATAACGTGACCCCTGTTCGCGAAGGATGGGCAGCACAATCGACATTCTTTTCACAGTTTCCAACTTACGAAGTTTATCCCAAAACATTTTTGTATTTATCCAGAGTTGTTGCTTGTGCATTATGTATGGACAGAACATCAGAAGGTTTGCAAAAATCTGACTGGGGTAATGGACCGATTTCATACTTCAGAACGATTACAGGTACAGCCTACGCTTTCCAATTCCACGTATCCAGTGACGCTTATGCCGTTGCGCATACGGCTTTAATTGGTCCAACGGGACAAGGTAAAACAACAATGTTTTCATTCTTGGCTGGACAAGCAATGCGTCATCCAGACTTAAACGTATATTTCTTTGACCGTAATAATGGTGCAAAGGTTTTTGCGCTAGCATTAGATGCGCCATACATTCGTTTTGATGGAGGGGAAGGTTCTACGACACTGAATCCATTTGCAACACCAGACAGTTCGGATAACCGAGCATTCTTACGTACTTGGTTGCGTGATATTACAGGCTGTACAGATTCTTTATCCGAACAAGAAATAGCACGTTCTGTGACAACGGCATTTGAATACTTACGTCCAGAAGAGCGATTATTGAAAAATTTGTATAAAAGTTGTTTTTCTCAAGCCGGAAAAATGCGCCGAGAATTATTCCGTTGGGTAAATAATGACCAATACGGACGTATTTTTAACTCGCCCCAAGATAATTTAGATATGACAGCCCATCAATATATGGCATTCGATTTTACGACGATATTCCAAGATGCGATGCTGTCTCCAGCAGTTATTAGCTATTTAATGCACAGAATACATACAGTTGCCGCAGCACAAGGAACGCCATCTATGATTATGATTGACGAAACTGCGCCAATGTTGGAACATCCAATGTTCCGAGAAAGTTTCATTGTGGGTTTACGAGAAGGACGTAAAAAACGTCAAGCATTCTTGTGCGCATTCCAGCAACCGAACTTTTTGGAAGCTGCTGGATTGGGTGATGCTATTCGTGGACAATGCCAAACGGTTATTTTCTATCGTAATCCTCAAGCAACTGAAGCGGACTATGCAAGCTGGAATTTATCCCCTCGTGAAATGAACTTTATCTTGGGAAAAGAATTTACGGACCGAAAATACGCGATATTGGTTTCACGTCCTGCAGTTCACGAATCCGTTATTTTAGATGTTAACTTAAGTGGATTGGGTCCATACTTAAAAGTTTACTCTTCTGGTAATAAACACGTTTTATTGGCCGAACAGTTGAAAGCTCAAATCGGAAGCGACCAAAGCGCATTCTTAAAAGCATATTTAGAACAAGCTTAAAAAAAATAAACTTGCTTTAAAACAAACGACTTTGTATAATACAGCCGTTTATTAAAGAAAGGATGTGTATTATGTATTCAGGAATAGTTTTTCCCGATATTGATCCAGAAATTTTTCGGATTGGTTTTTTTGCACTACGCTGGTATTCTTTGGCGTATTTGGTTGGGATATTACTTGCATGGTGGTTATTACGACAAATGTCTGTATTTTCAAAATCCACCTTTACTGTTTTAAAAATCGATGACTTTCTGGGTTATGCGATTGCAGGCATTATATTTGGAGGCCGTTTAGGATATGTGTTATTCTATAATCTGGGATTTTTTATAGAAAATCCACTGGATATTTTTGCCCTTTGGAAAGGCGGCATGTCATTCCATGGTGGCTTACTTGGAATGATTATCGCAACCATTATTTTTTGCAAAAAAAAGAAAATCGATTTGTTTATGGTATCAGATATGCTCTGTACAGTTGCACCACTGGGTTTGTTTTTGGGACGCCTTGCGAACTTTGCCAACGCAGAATTGTATGGACGTGTCACACATTCTGTTCCTTGGGCTATTATTTTCCCGACAGGGGGAATTGAACCCAGACACCCATCACAACTTTACGAAGCGCTGTGGGAAGGGTTGTTGATGTTTATTATTTTAAACTTCATCTGGTGGAAAAAAGAAAAATATCGTCGTCATTATGGATTTATTGCAGGATTATTTTTCTGTTTATATGGCTGTGGACGTGCCGTATTAGAATTATTCCGAGAACCAGACGAACACTTAGGCTTTATTGCATCAAATTTGACGATGGGACAACTTCTTTGCATTCCTATGATAATTTTTGGCGCATGGTTAATGTATCAATCAGCCCCCACATATCAATTGAAAAAAATATCAAAAGGGAAAAATGACAATGCCTAAAAAGAACTCTTTTTTTTCAAAAATCATTCGTTTACTTAATTTAAAACTCGTTGTTCCATTAAAACGCAGCCCACATCCAGCCCAATATACTGCTCGAGGTGTTTTAGTAGGCGTTATGTGGGCAATGACACCATTAGTTGGCATTCAAATGACAACCGTTTTACTGACATGGATTGCCGCTAAAAAGCTGTTTAAATGGAATTTTTCTTTACCCATAGCATTGGCTTATACTTGGATTACAAACGTCTTTACGATGTGGCCTATTTATTACATATTCTATGCAACGGGAAAAGTTATGATGGGCGATTTTGACATCAGTGCGTTTTCAGCCTTTACCGAAGCTGGCAGACAAGCATTTGCAGTGGACATTTCCTTTTGGCAAATCAGTAAAGCTGTTATACTTTTCATCGGATTATTGATGAAAGACTGGGGATTGGCAATGGCGTTAGGATGTTTGCCTTGGTCTGTTTTGGGTGGCTGGTTTTCATATCGGTTAACAATAAAATGGTTAAAAAAACGGGATTTAAGAAAGCAAAAAGCCCAAGAACGCAGAGCATTCTGGCGTGCAAAACTTTCGAAAGCAGTTCATGTAAAAAAAATGGAAAAAAGCAAATTGCTTGGAACATTTTCCCATATTAATCATGGTTTTTGCAATAAATACGATACACACATTCAAAAAAAAGCAGTTTCTTTTGAAAAACAACTTCATTCAATTATCGTTCTTGACCCTCAAAAAGATGGGACAGAACATTTACAGGGCGACGCCTTTGTGACAAAAGCACAAAATTTGAAAATTGCGGTTAAAACAGCCGATTGTGCGCCAGTTTTAATGACAGATGGCACTGTTATAGCTGCCGTTCATGCTGGATGGAAAGGGGCTGTTAGTGGCATTATTGAAAGCGCTATTTTAGAAATGATAAAAAAAGGCGCAGAGATTAAAAACATTGTTGCAGCTATCGGTCCATGCATTCACGTTGACAGCTATCCAAATCCCGAAGCAAAAAAAATGTTATCAGAAGATTTGGAACGCTTTGTTCCTGAATATAATGGAACAGCTCATTTTAATTTACCTGCATACGTCAAATATCGATTAAGCGAAGCTGGAATTACAAAGATCGATTTAATTGATATCGATACGTACACCAATCATCATTTTAACAGTTATCGACGTAATCCAGAAGATCCTGCTAGACAGTATTCATTCATTGAATATCAGACAAACATAAAAAAACATAAATATCGTCGGTATCGAAAATTGAAAAAAACAAAAGACGAATAAAAAAAAGCCTCTGGATAATCAGAGGCTTTTTCTTTAACCAACAATGGTTAGAACTTATATTGGATACTTGCTCCTCCCATGTAAGCGCCCGCATGACTATAGTGAACATCTGCACCAGCTTTTCCTCGTTCGCCTCCAGTAGCATCTCCACCCTTCATCCAAACGTGAGTATAGCCTAAATCATATTGCCAATTACCAGTCGTATAAGACAAACCAAAGGATGCAAAAATTCTGCGTCCATCAGGAACACGAACAGTTCTAAATTCTGGAGTTTTAATAACCGTCTCGTCATAAGCAGCACCTAAACGAACAGTCCAATTTTCATTAATTTTATAATCGGCACCAACGGAATAGAACCATGTATTCTTCCAATTTTCATGTGTTGAAGAAATTGCCATACCTGGTTGTCTTGCACCACCCAACATAGCTTCTTCAGCAATAATATCTAAATTCTTAAAGCGTGTCCAACGAGTCCAACGTGCAGATGCAGATAATGTCAATTTATCGCAAACATCATAAGAACCAGAAATCAAAAGTAATTCAGGCGTTGTAATTTTTGCAGAAATATCATGTTTTCCATTTAACATTGCAGCATACATTGGATTTGTAAAATTAAATTTGATATTTCCTTTTAATTTATGTTCTACTTTGGAACGATATGAAATACCTAAACGAACATCTTCTCTTGGGGTCAAAACAACACCCAAAGAATATCCTACTGACGTTTCATCCTTACCTTTTAAATCAGTTATATAATCGCTTCCAGGCCTCCCCATTGCAGATAAATCCCCTGCGCCTGTTAATCTGGCGTCAGCGTATTGAACATTCAAAGCCACACCAAAAGAAATCATTTTATGTGGTTTATATGAAATGGCAGGAGAAAAATCTACAGCCTTTAATTCGGATAAAACACCATGTTTTCTGCCAAACCAATCATTATTATAATCTGTCACCAAACCATATGGGGTATAAATACCAGCCCCCACGACAACTTGCTCATTTAATTTATATTGAGCAAAAAAGTGTGGTAAAACACGCCCCATTTTGGAAGAATGTTTTTCACCCGTTGTATTATCGCGATAATCGGAATGTAACAAAATACCAGCAGCGCCACCTTGAATACCACTTGTAGAATTAATAGCCATACCAGCAGGATTGTATCCCAAAGCTGAAAAATCATCGCCAACGACACCAGCACCAGCAAATGCACGCCCCAAATTTGTTGTTGAATATTCAGAAATCTGATATCCAGAAGCCAAAGCCATTGTTGATACAGACATAATAGATAACATATAAAGTGTTTTTTTAAACATATTCTTTTCCTTTCATTTTTTATCGATATTCCTTTTATATACATGGATATTCAAGCTTGCAACTTTTTTAATTTTTTTGACATTATTTGTCACATTTGTGTCTTAAATAAAAAAGTTAAAAAATTATTAAAAAAGTTCTTGTCTTTTTTTAAAAAGTGTGCAAGATTGTGTTTTGCGAAACAACTTAATTTTGAAATTAATAAGGAGATTATAAAATGGTTCAAAATAAGAAAAATTATGCAAATCGTCCTGCAACTCGCCCAGCGACACATGCCGCGAATACTGCAGCTAAACATGTTGAAAAAAAAGAAAATACAAAATGTTGTTGTGGCGATTCATGCAAATGTGACTCATCATGCAAATGTGGCTGCCAATCAACTAACGTTTGTGGTTCACAAATTGCCTGTGGAATCATGACACTTATCGGCTGCTTATTTATCGCTGGTTCTATTTTGGTATTACATCGTGTTGACGAACCAAAAACAACAGCTCAAGTTGCTAAATTTGATGAAAAAGCTGTTGCTGCTTGGGTAAAAGCAAATCCTAAAGCAATTATCGATTCTGTTGACGCTTACTACAAAAAACAACAAGCTGGTCGTGCTGCAGCTCCAAAAGTAGCAGACGCCGCTATGATTAAAGAAATCGTAGAAGACAAAACAAATTCTGTCATGGGTAATCCAAAAGGTACTTTTGTTATGATTGAATTCTTCGATTACAACTGTGGTTATTGCAAAATGATGAACAAAAAAATGGCAGAAGCAATCAAAAAGTCAGATAACATCCGTTGGATTTTGATTGATACACCTATCTTTGGTGACAAATCTGAAGTTATTTCTCGTTATGCATTGGCTGCTGGTAAACAAGGTAAATTTGCTGAATTCCATGGCGCATTAGAAACAGCGAAAGACAAAACAGAAGCTGGTTTAAAAGAATTGGGTAAAACCCTTGGTTTAGATGTTGCAAAATTGGAAAAAGATGCAAATTCTGACGCAATCAAAAAGAAAATTGAAAAAAACAAAGAATACACAAAGAAATTGCAAATGGGTGGCGTTCCTATGTTTATTATTGATGGTAACATCCAAGGTGGTGCTTTCCAAGATGATAAAATGGAAGAATACATCAAAAAAGCAAACGAAATGAAAAAAGCAAAAAAATAAGCTTTAAGTCATTCAATAAAAAAGCGCTCTGATATCAGGGCGTTTTTTTATATTTTATAACCTTTTAGCCATATTGCACGAACACGACAACAAACGCTATTTAATCTGTGTAGCAATAAAAAGGAGATAAAAAAAATGTTTACACAAATTTGCTTATGGTTAACAGTTATTGGTGGATTAAACTGGGGATTAGTTGGATTTTTAGACTTCAACCTAGTCAGCTTTTTATTCGGAGACATGACCATCCTGACCCGAACAGTATATGCGTTAGTCGGATTGTCTGCAATTTGGATTGCATGGGATACGATTCGCGAAAATTATCTACCATAAAAGATACAAAAAATCCCGCCTTATCGACGGGATTTTTTATTAACGAGAATGTTTTTTCAAATTCAAAAGATTTAAAGTTTCATCCATGCCCTTTTCCTTATCGGACTTATTATGCTCTGGCCCTCTACCAAAATTAGACGCGTCTGTTAACGTTTCTTTCAGATTTCCTTTCGGCATAAGCCCTCTGTGTACATCATGCCGATGATGAGGATGGGCATCTTTTTTTACAGCACCTAAAATAGCTTGCATTCTTTGTTCTTTTTCTAACTGCTCTTGCAGAGCAATTTGCTCCATTTCTTCTGCTTCTTGTTCTTCCAACAAAGCTTCTTCTTCCTCTGTCAATTCTTCATCTTCTGAAATATACAAATCACGAGGACGTTCTTCATCAGCCTGCATAATTACATTTTCGCCTTCTGATACGGTCAAGGGCGCTTCAGCCTTTCCACCAGTGATTTCATTTAATTTATTCAATCCATCTTGAGCCAACTCAACACCCATTGCTTGAAGATGTTTTAAAAGATCTTGATATGTCTTCATCGTTTCAAACGTCATATTCTTAACATCTGACAGCGTCGAATTAATCATCGCTTTTACATTTTCATTCAGCAATTTTTTTTGTTCTTCGGTTAAATTGCTTAATTCCACATTTTTTAACAAACGAATATCGCCAGTCATTTTTTCTGTTGGCGTTGTTTGCAAATCCTGCGATTTTCCATTTTCATCAAAGGTATTTTTCTCATCAGACATATTCGTCTCCTTGTACTAAAATTACGCTATATTTATATTATAGCACAAAAAAAGAACAATGTCATTAATTTTATACTTTTCGCAAAATAAGCTCTGGAAACAAAGATTTCAACTGATTTTCGAACAAAGTATCATTATAAAAAGATTTAATTTCTTGCATATCTGGCTCGTTCAAAACGCCATTATTCAAAGGACGATATTCTTGCAATGCAAAAGTTTTCACACCTTTTTGGGACAACATCTGTGCCAAAGATAAAATATCATCTTTAGAAACGATTCTGGGGTCCGTTGTTGTTCGTACTTCCAATGCCACGCCAGCGTTTAAAATTAAATCCAAAGCTTTAGACGCTTTGCTTGCCATGTCAAACGCGTCAGCAGTTCCACTAGCTTGTGTATATTTATTGAAAGCAGATTTTATATCTAACCCAACCCAATCAACAAAATGCAAAATTCGCTCTAATCTGTCTGGAAAAGCGCCAGATGTATGTAAACCAACGGCAAAGCCCAATTCTTTTACTTGACGAACAGCCTCTTCGATATCCGTTTGCAACAAAGGCTCTCCACCAGAAAAAACAATGCCATCTAATAATTTTTGGCGACTTTTTAAAAAGGATAATATCTCCTGCCAGCTAACGTGCGTTTCATTTGATGGATTTTGTAATTCTGGATTATGGCAATACGGACAACGCAAAGGACAACCTTGCGTAAAAATAACGGCAGATAACTTGCCCGGAAAATCAATTGTTGTAAAGGGCAAGAATCCACCGATATTCATTTTTTTAATTCCAGTTATTATTTACCAACAACACAAGCGCATTTTTCACTTGCGAAAGCTTTGCTTTCTGTAAACCATTTACGTTCAGCATATTCACTTTGCTTTCCGTTGTTAAATTGAGATACTGGACGGAAATATCCCATAACTCTTGTCCAGCATTCAACTGGTTGACGTTCATCATCACTTAAAATTACTTTAACATCTGCATTCATTTTTATCTCCTTTTTTTAAAAAACAAAACCTATGAACCATTTGCAGCCAATAAACGCTGCTTTTGAGCAATCTTTTCTTCGTCACAAATAGGACAGAACTTATGTTCCCCAGCCAAATAACCATGCTTTGGACAAATTGAAAAGACTGGCGTAATTGTAATATATGGCAAATGATAATTTTCCAAAACTCTGCGAACAAAAGACTTACATGCCCCAGAAGAAGAAATCCTTTCATTCATGTATAAATGTAAAACAGTTCCTCCTGTATATTTTGTTTGCAGTTCGTCTTGCAAATTCAAAGCTTCGAACGGATCGTCTGTATATCCAGAAGGTAATTGAGACGAATTCGTATAATACGGAGCCTCTTGAGTACCTGCTTGAATAATATCTGCGAAGCGTTTTTTATCTTCACGTGCAAAACGATAAGTTGTTCCTTCTGCTGGCGTAGCTTCCAAGTTATACATATGACCTGTTTCTTTTTGGAATTCAACCATTTTTTCACGAATGTGATCCAATACACGAACAGCCAATTTCATTCCTTCGACATCAGCAATACTGTATTCATCATTTGTAAAGTTGCGAATCATTTCGTTGATACCATTAACCCCAATTGTACTGAAATGGTTGCGTAAAGTTCCTAAATAACGACGTGTAAATGGGAACAATCCATTATCCATATGCATTTGAATGGTTTTACGCTTCATTTCCAAAGATGTTTTTGCCAATTCCAACAACTCATCAATGCGTTTGATTAAAGCCTCTTCATTTCCTTTGTACAAATATCCCAACCGAGCACAGTTCAAAGTGACAACACCAATGGAACCTGTTTGTTCAGCCGAACCGAATAAGCCATTTCCTTTGGCAAGTAATTGGCTTAAATCCAACTGCAAGCGACAGCACATTGAACGAACTTGCTTTGGTGACAACGCAGAATTGATAAAGTTTTGGAAATATGGCAATCCATATTTTGCTGTCATTTCGAACAAAGCGTCCGTATTTTCAGCTTCCCATGGAAAATCTGTTGTAATGTTGTATGTTGGAATTGGGAATGTAAACGGACGACCATGCGCATCACCAGCAGTCATAACTTCGATATACGCTTTATTAATCATGTCCATTTCTGCTTGCAAATCGCCATATGTAAAAGGCATTTCTTCGCCAGCAATTTCTGGGTGTTGAGGTCTTAAATCTTCAGGACATACCCAGTCAAAAGTTAAATTTGTAAATGGTGTTTGCGTTCCCCAACGACTTGGTACATTCAAATTATAAATGAATGATTGCATTTCTTGTTTAACTTCGTCGTAAGACAATTTATCTTTACGAATAAACGGGGCCAAATAAGTATCAGCCGAACTGAAAGCTTGCGCCCCAGCCCATTCATTTTGCAATGTTCCCAAGAAATTGACCATTTGTCCAAATGCAGTATCCAAATGTTTGGGAGGATTTGATTCAACTTTATTAGCAACCCCGTTAAAACCCTCTTTTAATAAAGTTCTTAAAGACCAACCGGCACAATATCCAGATAACATATCCAAATCATGGATGTGATAATCACCATTTTTATGAGCATCGCCCACTTCTTTAGGATAAACATGTGTCATCCAGTAATTAGCAATCATCTTGCCTGATATATTTAAAATCAAGCCGCCTAAAGAATAACCTTGATTTGCATTGGCTTTAACACGCCAGTCAGAACGGTCCAAATACTCATTAATCGAAGCAATTGCATCAACAACGGCTTGCTTATCAGCACGAGAACGTTCCCGATTCTCACGATAAACAATATACGCACGTGCTGTTTTATAATAGTTTGCAGAAATCAAAGCTTGTTCTACAATATCTTGAATCTGTTCAATTTGAGGCGATTGTCCATGTGCAAAACGGTGTTTCAACACCTTTACAACTTGAGCTGCCAAGAACCAAGATTCTTCAAAGCCAAACTCACCCGTTGCAGCGCCAGCTTTTTCAATCGCCTTTGCAATTTTAGATGCATCGAAGGAAATTGTTTGCCCTTCACGCGTAATCACATTTTGCAAAGGACCCAAATCTATCATTAAATTCTCGTTTTGCTGATTTTGGACAACCGTCAACATTTAGTAGATACTCCTTTCTTAAAAACACTAAATATAGAAAACCACATTTGCTTGTATCAAATATACTAGCGCCAAAAAATAAATGAAGTCAACACATTTTTTTATGTTTTTTTTTACTTTTACTTTTAAAATTTTAAGTCATTAAAAATAAAGATTTTTTTTGTTTTTTTATTTTTTCATAAAAAATTTTCCAAAAAATAGTTAATTTTTGTATTTTATCAAAGAGCTTCCAACAACACATTGAAAAATAAAGATAAAAAAAGTCTTTTTCAAATTAATTAAAGAAAGATTAAAAAAAAGCTCGATTCTTTTTCGATTCTCTGATAGTATAAAAGCGTTTTTCGGAAAAATGATCATGACAAGAAAAAAATGGATTGAAAGCTTAATTGACAGCGAAACAAACGCAGTTCAAATTCGCAATGCTAAAAACAAAATCATTGCGAGCAATAGCGCTGGAAATTTATTGTTTGGAAAAGGCAAAAATCCTTTTGATTTTTTAAAAGATACCCTTCAAATTGAACGATTAGAAAAAATACAAAATGCATATGAAAAACATTGTTCTGTCAACGTGCGCATCGAAACACTGGATAAAACATTCGAAATTTCATTATCTGCTATTCACAAAGGGTTTGTATTAAAAGCTGTGGACCTGTCCGAAAAAATCCAAATGGAAAACATGCTTGCTGATGAACAAGAACGCATCCAAGAAACGTGGGATACCATGCCTGTGGGAGTTTATCAAACGGATGCGACGGGACAAATTTTATTTGCCAACGAAACTTTTTGTTCATGGTTAAACGAAACTAAAAGCGAAGTGTTAAATCATAATCTATCAGATTTTGTAAAAGGAACACTGCCTCCTGTTATCGATCAATGGCGTGGGCTTCTTTCATTTAAACAATCTGGAAAAATTGTCAAATACGATGTTATACAAAAAGCACAAGACAGACAGGGACAAACCTTTTTGCAAGGGGTTATTTTGCCCATTGATAATAAAACGTCTTCACAAACAAACATATCACATCCAATGTTTTTTGAAAAATCGCCACTAGGTATTTTTATTGTCGATAGCATCGAATTAAATATCACAAAAGCCAATCCTGTTTTTTTAAAGATGTTTCCCAATCGGACAGATTTAATGGGACAACCATTAACATCTTTGTTGGATGCAGAAAGCCAAGAATCGTTGCCTCTTAAATTGTCAAAGCTAATGATGCGCGCACAAAAATTTGAAAAATGCGAACTGACATTTGAAATGCAGAATAAAGAAAATCGCGCTTTTATGGCGTATATTACGCCTTTGGAAAAAAAGGGGGATAATCAAGATATTACAGGTTTTGTTTTTTATCTGACAGACTTGGATGAACGAAAAACGCTACAAATGCAAATGCTCCACGCTCAAAAAATGCAAGCGATGGGACAATTAGCTGGTGGCGTTGCGCACGATTTTAACAACTTGTTGACAGCGATTATCGGTTTTTCAGATTTATTGCTTCAAAAACACAAGGCGGGAGATCCGTCATTTTCTGACATTATGCAAATTAAAAATAACGCAAACAGAGCGTCTGATTTAGTGGGCAGATTATTGACTTTTTCAAGAAAACAGCCATTAAAGCCTAAATTACTGGATATGGCTGATGAATTTTCTGATTTAGCCTCTTTAATCAAACGAAGCATTGGCGCCAGAATAGAACTTAAAACCGATTTTACGCCCGACTTGGGCTTTGTCAAAGTTGACCCCCAACAATTAATGCAAGTATTTTTGAATCTGGCCGTTAATGCGCGTGATGCTATGCCAGATGGAGGAACGCTTTCTATTACCAGCCAAATAGAAACAATAAAAAAACCCAGAACAATCGGAACGGAAATCATTATTCCAGGAACTTATGTTGTTATCAACGTTTCAGATACAGGTTGTGGTATTGAAAAAGAAAATTTGGCACGTATTTTTGACCCATTCTTTTCAACAAAAGAAGGAATTGCAGGTTCTGGAACAGGTTTGGGCTTGTCTATTGTTTACGGTATCATCAGCCAAACGGATGGCTATATTCAAGTATCCAGCCAAGTGGGAAAAGGTACGACATTTACAATTTACCTGCCTCGTTTTGAAAAGCCTGACACAAAAGAAGAAAAAAACATGCGCCCGATTATCCCTGTTGCACTGCAAAAGGCAAATATCTTATTGGTTGAAGATGAAGATGCTGTGCGTGCATTTTCTTCCAGAGTTTTGAAGAATAAAGGATTTAATGTGACAGAAGCTTGCGATGCACAAGAAGCCTTGGCAATTTTTGACAAAGGCGAAACATTTGATTTATTGATTACAGATATGATGATGCCAGGCATGGATGGCGAAACGCTCTGCAACATTGCCAAAGAACGATACCCGTCTTTACGGGTGATATTGATGAGTGGCTATTCACAAGACTTTGCAAGGCATGGAAAAGATGAAGATAAAAATTTTTCATTCTTGCCCAAACCATTTAGTCTGAACCAGCTGGTATTAAAGGTTCGTGAAGTTTTACAAAAAAAAGAAGAAAATAAATAAAATAAGGAAATAAAAATGGAAAAAGAATTAATTGAAAAACTAAAAAAAGGAATCGAAACAATCGTTCCTGAAAATGGACTGGAAGAAAAAATCGCTTTAGCAGAAAAAGAAAATCGTCCATTAATTATTAAATTTGGAATGGATCCAACTGCACCTGATTTGCATTTAGGACATGCTGTTGGTTTAAAAAAATTACGTGAATTCCAAGAAACTGGTGCACAAATTGTTTTACTTGTCGGCGACTTTACCGCAGCGATTGGCGATCCAACAGGTCGAAATACAACTCGCCCACCATTGACCGAGGAAGAAATTAAAGTTAACGCACAAACTTACTTGGATCAAATGGGAAAAGTTATTGATTTATCTAAAAATGTTAAAATCGTTCGAAATTCTGACTGGTTGAACAAAATGAACTTTGGAGACGTTTTAAAATTGCTTGGAAAAGCAACTTTGGCGCAAATGCTACAACGTGACGATTTTGCGAAACGTTTTGCGGCCAATATTCCTATTTCTTTACACGAACTTGTTTACCCTATGATGCAAGGATACGATTCTGTTGCCTTAAACAGTGACATTGAATTTGGTGGAAGAGATCAATTATTTAACTGTTTAGTTGGAAAAACATTGCAAGAAAGCATAATGGGCAAACCCGTTGGACAAACAGTTGTCAGCATGCCTTTGTTGCGTGGATTGGATGGCGAAATGAAAATGAGCAAATCTAAAAACAACTACATTGGTTTAACGGAACCAGCCAATGATATGTTTGGAAAAACAATGTCTATTCCAGATGAACTGTTGCCAGAATGGATTGAATTGACTACAAATTTTGATGCCGAAACAAAAGCAAACTTAATTGCAGATTTGAAAAATGGCGCAGTAAATCCAATGGAAATCAAAAAGAAAGTTGCGAAAAACATCGTCACACAATACCATGATGCAACGGCAGCTGATGAAGCAGAAGCTTTCTTTTACCGTCAAGTCCAACAAAAAGGCTTTGATGATAAATCTTTTGAACAAGTTTCTATTGCAGGTTTACCAAATGAAATCAGCTTGCTTGATTTATGCGCACACGTCAATTCAAAAGAAAGCAAGTCTGCATTGCGTCGCTTAATCGAAAGTGGCGCTGTTGCGATTGATGGCGAAAAACAAACAGATGCTTACATGAAAATAACCCCAACAACAGGGCTTAAAATAAAAATAGGCAAACGTGGTTTCTTCGAATTAGCCGATTAAAAACAGAAAAAGGAGCTTAAAAGCTCCTTTTTTTATTCATAAATACATTACTTGAAGTACAATACCATAGAAGCAAAACCCCAGATTTTTCATACGTTTAAAACTATCTTCCCGAAATACGATTTTTAAGTAAAATCTGCGAACGACTATCATTCTGCTCAACAGGAGGTGGCGCAACAGGTTCCGTCATCGAAACGACAGTCTCTTGCCTTGAAAACACTGTATTTTCTTTTGCAATATATGAAGGCGAAGCACCTGGCATAGCCACAACCAACTTTTGACCAAGCGCTGCCGTTTTAAAACGCATTATTTTTTTCAATCGATCCGCCTCGTCAAAAAGCTTAAAATCGGATCTTTTTTTCGCAAAACGTTTAATAAATGGCAAATCAGAAAAACTGTACCCAGAACTAAATAAAGCATTAACACCCATAGAAACTAATAAAGCTTTTCCTACCCCCACTCCCAAAGCTGAAGCACTTAAAGGTACAAATAACAAACTAGCTAGTCCAAGCCCCAAAAAAGTTCCCACTCTTTTAGGGATCGACTCTCGACAACGTTTTCTCCAATCGGTAAAGAAGTCCGTTCCGTTAGCCAAACGACTTCGACCAGCCACACCCAATCCCATTTTTTTCGCTAACCAATTCACATCTCTGGATAAAGTAAAAGCAACCTTAGCAAGAATCGAATTGTTTTTTATGCGTTTCATAACTTTATCCAATTTATCAATGAAATTCTCCGATGTTGCCATCATTTTTTTCTTTGTTTCACTTTTTGAAGTGCTTTTTTTATCTTGCGTACTTAAATAAGACACAATATCTTCTAATTTTTGCATATTTTCATCTGTTATACAATCAACAACTTTTTTCTGTGTCGTTTTTTTCACATTATTTATAGACAATGTTATAACAGATAACACCTCTGCATCCGATAAATTTCGCATATAATCGTTCAAAGCCAACATTCCTCGCTGAACAGCCAGCAAATAATCAGAAGATTGAGCATTTTTTGTTTCTTGTTGCACAGCATCATTAAAAATATGCGCAAATCCCCGTTTTTTAGATGTAAAATATTTTACAATCTCTAACGGCTTTTTGATATTTGGCAACGTATTTAAAATGTTATTTAAAACATTTCCCAACTGTCGGCATTCCTGTGGAGTCGGAGGTCTGTCAGACATTGCACCATTATCGAAAATACCAACATTATAGTGTGTGTCATCTATTTTTTGAATCTTCATTTGAGCGCCATGACGATCATGGTCAAAAGGATTTCCAGCAAACAGATTTTCTAATTCCAATTGCAAATATGCCTTTGAAAACGATTTTTTAAATTCTTCATCTTCAAAATCATTAAAATGTTCACCATGGACTTTTTTAGTTTCTTTATATGTTTCGCCAAAAGACTCCCAATCAGCCACATGCAAAGTTGCAGTTTTACCATTTCCTAAATCTAATATTTTTCCAGAGCCATCCTCTGGATTGTGGTAAATTTGGCGAGCCATTTTATCTTGTATTTCACCGATATTCAAATCCGTTTCTATTTCGGACATTGATGCGGCCTTTTCCACAATTCCCCTGAATATGTTTGAAAAGTCTTTGTATTTTTTATCGTCTTTTTGATTCAAAATATCGCACATTTTCAGCATCTTTTCAAACTTGCTTTCAGCAAGTTCCCGAGCATAGGGTCTTAACAAACTATACACCGTTTCATCCGATTCAACGGCTACGAAATAAGAACCCGAACCGATTATTTTTCCAAGCTTTTTTTGTTTATCTTCTGGAACGGTAGCATTATACCATTCATACATCTCCCATCTGGGTGGCTGTGACGACGAATGTTTCATTTGTTGCATGACAACCCGAATATCTTCAGGAACAGATGGAGAAGAACCCAAAGCTTGCCCCAATTTAATTCCAGCAGGACCGATGTTTTCTAAAAACTCTTTTAACGGTTCGCCCACAGAAAAATCAGCAGAAGAATTTTGCTTTCTTTGAGCAGACAACATCGCCGCCATTAAAGCTGGCCTATCATCGATGTCATACGTCGAAATAAACGCCCCGATAATATCAACCAAAAATTGACGATTTTTGACTTTTGGTGGAATTATTTTTTCAATTGAATAAGCAAACAATTGACTAGTCGTCTCTGCTTTTGAAGATAACATCTTTGCTATTATCACCGTTCTTGCCTTTATATCGTTGCTCCAAAACATTTCATGCATTTGATAAAAGTTATCTGCGATTTCATTAAATGTTTTTTGAGCATCATAATTTCTGCTATGTGCTTTACCCAAGTCCTGTTCTTGTATTCCAATATCAGTTTTTTCCAAAATATCTTCTTGTAAATAATCATATAGATGTGACACATCGTAATCATGCGTCAAAAAATCAAGTAAACCATCAACAGCATCTGTATCTTTTAAAACAGTTTCCAAAAATGCTTCTGTCTTGCCTTGTTCTTCAGCAGAATAAGAAGACTTATCAAATTTGCTACATGTTTCAATACATTCTTTCATTTTTAAGCTTAAACCGCGTTGAGACACAATTTGTTGCGAAAATTTTTCTAAAATTTCTTTGGTTAATACAGCTGGCGCATGCGAAGGATTTTTATTTTCGTTGGTTGATACAGCAGACTGGTCCACAAATCTGCTTAAAACTTCTGTCTCTATTCGTTGTTGATAGTCAGAACTTCCATCATCTTCCCCATATTTTTCTGCTAAAAGTCTGGCTGTTTCCTGAACATAAATTTGCCGCGTTTGATATTCGCCTATTGTTTTTCTTGAATCTAATAACTCCAGCAAATACGCCAATTTTTTTTCATCATCTTGCTCTGATAATATTCTTTTTAAAACAATTGGATCTAAAAAAGTACGTACGATCTCATCGTGATACTTCATGGACTGCTTAAATTCAATCATATCATTTAAAGTAAAATCCCCATAAGATTTTTCATCTAATAAAATTTTTCTTTGTTCTTTATAATACTCCAGAATTTTTCTACGCATATTGTCCAAAGAGACCCAGTCTCCATAAAGGGCCCCATCTTCATAGGGCTCTCCAGTTTTTTCTTCATAGGCAGGAAATGAAACATATTTCATTCTATAGGTATCTGATAGAGGTTTTAATTGAAAATCTTTTTTATCTTTTGATATAATGTCTATAAAAATACGCGCGTTTTTTAATAAATCTGGATCTGCATTTGGAATATCTTCATATATATGTTCGTAAGGACATGTTTTTAAAATATCTTTTATTTTCTGTTCATATGAAATCCATCTTTTTTTGGGCGTAAAAGAATAATCTGTTCCCAATAATACCTCCAAATTTACAGGATTAAAATCTTTTTGAAGCGCTGCCAACACATCGTCATAAGAAAATTCATAAGATTTATAATTATCATATTTTTTTTCTTCTTTGGGTTTTTCTTCTTTTTTGGGTTTTTCTATTATATATTCAAAGGTTTGTGCGATTTTAAAAAAATCAATATCATCAGGAATTGGAACTGTTTCAATTTTGCGCCAGTCAGTTCCCTTCTTTTCACTTTGATCCAACAAAACCATATCCAGAGCAAATTTACGATTTTCAGAGGTAGCATGCTCATCCACAGCAATCCCAAAAGCATCAGCTTCAGCCTTTCTATACACATCTGGCTTTTGATCCTTTTTTTTCTTGCGATATTCTTTCTCGCGATATTCTTTCTCCAACGCCATAAACGCAAAAAACTTACTTATCGCAGCTGGAGAATATCCTGCCTCTTTCAACAACGACACAGCAAAAATATCAGAACTAGTTTCATTTATTTTGGCTTGTACCTCCGGCTCTTTAATTTGCATGTAAACATGCCCTAACTCATGCGCTAAAACAGCAGCAATATCATCTTCTGTTAAAAAGCCCTTTCCACTTAAAGATTCAAGAAAATCTGCGCGACATTGTGCCTTTTTATATTTTTCTAAATCGTTTATAACAGAAAACAATTTCGGACCAAAAATCAAAGAATAGTTTCGCGGTTCTTGTTCTTCTTTTTGCTTATGCGTCACGATGCATGCATTTTCAAATCCAGACATATAAACGTTAATCTTATTGATGATGTCATGTTCTTTTAGCGTATCACTTGCATTAATTAATCTGTAAAGAATCGCTGAAATATATTTTGAAAACTTTAATTGTTCTTCTGATAGATTTTTGTTTACATATGGTTGCGTATTACCCACAAGCTCAGAGCCCATATCGGGCAACAAACGATCATCCATCATTTTTTCCAATGTTTCACTTTGATTTTTAATAATATCTGTCGTTTTCATCACATTCATCCTAAAACTCCTCTTTTCTTTTTATTATACCATAGTTCCTTGTTTTTTAAAAGTAAAAAACGCTTTTTTTATCCCGTCATATTGAGCGAACGCACAATATGACGTGGTGGTTGTGGGTGATGGGAGGGGATAATGGAGGCAGATAAAAAAAAGGCGTTGGTTTTCCAACGCCTTTAACATTAAAAACACTAACTAAGTATAAACTAGCTACCTTTTT
>SUUS01000021.1 GCA_015062395.1 Alphaproteobacteria bacterium | reverse complement strand
CCCCCCCCCTGTCAAGTCTTTTTTTGCCCTTCTACGACCTTTTTTTGAAGATTTTTTATTTTTGGGAAAAACTCAAGAGATTCTTCGGGCTAACGCCCTTCAGAATGACGGGGGACGGAGGCAAGATGACAGGTGGGAAAAGAAAAACGCCATCAAAAAAACGCCCTGTAAAGACAGAGCGTTTCTTTATCTTAAAATCAGATTATTCTGCAACTGGCGTTTCTGGTTTTGCTTCCAAATCTTCGCCTGTTTCTTGATTGACGCGTTTCATAGACAACTTAATTTTACCACGATTGTCAACGCCTAAACATTTAACTTTGACTTTATCGCCTTCTTTTAAAACGTCAGACACTTTTTCAACACGCTTTGGTAAAATTTCAGAAACGTGAACCAAACCATCTTGTGGACCACAGAAATTAACAAATGCACCAAAATCCATAATCTTGACAACTGTACCGTTGTAAATTACGCCTGCTTCTGGTTCGCAAACAATTCCTTTAATCCAATCCAAAGCCGCTTGGCTTGCTGCAGCATCAACTGCTGCAATTTTAATCAAACCATCATCATCGATATCAACTTTGGCACCCGTTGTTTCAACAATTTCACGAATCACTTTTCCACCCGTACCAATAACATCGCGGATTTTTTCTTTGTCAATTTGGAATGTTGTTATACGTGGCGCATTTTGAGAAATTTCAGCTCTTGGAGCTTCCAAAGCTTCTGCCATTTTTCCCAAAATATGGATACGTCCTTCATGAGCCTGAGCCAATGCTATACCCATAATTTCCTTTGTAATGGACGTGATTTTAATATCCATTTGCAAAGCTGTGACACCGTCTTTTGTTCCAGCGACTTTAAAGTCCATATCACCTAAATGATCTTCATCGCCCATAATGTCCGTTAAAACAGCAAAATCATCGCCTTCTTTAATCAGCCCCATAGCAATACCTGCAACGGGCTTTTTCATTGGAACACCTGCATCCATCAAAGATAAGCAGGAACCACAAACCGTTGCCATTGACGAAGAACCATTGGATTCCATAATTTCTGAAACAACACGAATTGTATAAGGAAACTCTTCATTGCTTGGCAACATTGGATGGATTGCGCGCCATGCCAATTTACCATGTCCGATTTCACGACGTCCAGGAGACCCCATACGCCCAACTTCGCCAACAGAATATGGAGGGAAATTATAGTGCAACAAGAATGTTTGCTTATATTCACCTGTCAAATCATCAACAATTTGTTCGTCTTCACCAGTTCCCAAAGTTGCAACAACCAAAGCTTGTGTTTCACCGCGTGTAAACAATGCTGAACCATGCGCTCTGGGCAACAAACCAACTTCTGCTTCAATTGGACGAACCGTTTTTGTGTCACGCCCATCAATACGAACGCCTGTTGTTAAAACACCTTGACGTACAATTTGTGCTTCCATATCATGGAAAATTGGTTCAACCATAGGCAAACAAACTTCATTTTCTGCAAATAAAGCCAATGCTTTTTCTTTAACTGCACCAACAGCAGCCTGACGTTCCAATTTATTATGAATAGTAAATGCTGCTTTTAATTCTTCGGTGCATTCTTTTGCCAATGTTTCTTTTACTTGTTCATATTCTGCAGGCAATGCTGGCAATTCCCAAGCATCTTTTGCACATTCTTCTGCCAAAGAAATAATCATATCTATAACTGGTTGGAATGCTTTATGACCAAAGTCAACTGCCCCCAACATAACGTCTTCGGACAATTCTTGAGCTTCTGATTCAACCATTAAAACACCTTGCTTTGTACCTGCAACAACCAAATCCAAAGCACTGTCTTTAACTTTTTTAATTTCTGGATTTAAAACATATTCTCCATTGATATAACCGACACGCGCCGATGCGATGGGGCCCAAAAATGGCAATCCTGATAATGTCAATGCCGCAGACGCTGCAATCATAGCAACAATATCTGGATTGTTTTTCATATCATGAGATAACAATGTGCAAGTCACTTGCGTTTCGTTATGGAACCCTTTAACAAATAATGGACGGATTGGTCTGTCAATTAAACGAGAAACCAATACTTCTAACTCTGACGGTTTTCCTTCACGCTTAAAAAATCCACCAGGAATTCTGCCTGCAGCATATGCTTTTTCAATATAATTTACCGTAAGAGGCATAAAATCTTCAAATGTTTCTTGAGCATTTCTGGATGCACAAACAGCGCAATGAACCTTTGTCTGACCATATGTGACAATAACGGATGCATCTGCTTGTTTACCAATTTTTCCAGTTTCAATAGATAATGGACGCCCTGCCCATTCAATTTCTTTTTTATAAGTTTTAAATAAAGACATAAAAATTACCTTTCTAACATACATCTATCATTTTGGCCCATCCAAAATGATACGGGGGCAAACAAAAAACGCTTGCCCCCTTTTAAATTATTTACGCAAACCTAAGCGTTTAATTAATGTCTCGTAACGAGCTGAATTTTGATTTTTCACATAATCCAACAAACGACGACGTTGCCCTACCATCACAAGCAAACCACGACGAGAAATAAAATCTTTTTTGTGATCTTTCATGTGTTCGGTTAAGTTTTTAATCCGTTCAGTTAAAATTGCAACTTGAACTTCTGGTGAACCTGTGTCACCTTGTTTTACTGCATATTCCTTAATCAAGGAAGCTTTTCTTTCTGCTGTAATCGACATCTTAATTTTCCTTTTCATTTAATTGTTGAAACACTTTAGTCGGACGAACTAGTTCGCCTTCGACCACCACAAAAGCAACCAATTTATTCAAAAACACCACCTTATAACGCACATTTTCTTTCAAATCCCAACGGTTTTTCAAAGACTGTCCGAAACATAAAGCTTTTGCTTCTTTTTCCTCTAAAGCCAACTCCAAGATGTCGCTCAGCGTGGTTTCAAGAGGAATTAGTTGCTCTGTCAGACATTTCTTATAACACATTTCTTTTATTTTTTCAAGCGAAAAAGAGTCTTTTATTGAAAAAATCCCACATGATGTTCTGCGCAGGTAAGATAAATGTCCTAAACTACCTGTTGCAACGGCAATATCGCGTCCCAAAGAACGAACATAAGTACCTTTACCACAAACCACTTCAAACAACATATCTCCGTTTTCTTTTTGCTCAACAAAACGCAAACTTTCTATGTGAATTTTACGAGGCTTTAGTTCAACATTTAACCCCTTCCTTGCCAAATCATATGCCCGTTTTCCATTTACTTTCAAAGCACTATATGCAGGAGGCATTTGCTCTATATCTCCAACGAAAGTCTGTAAAACACTTTGAACTTGCTCTACGCTTGGAATATTTTGAGTCTTTTCTATTATCTCGCCCTCCAAATCATCCGTTGATGTCGTTGCACCAAACCGAATACAAAATTCATAAGTCTTCAAGCCATTCATGACGCACTCAATCGTGCGCGTAGCCTTTCCAAATGCAATAGGCAAAACACCACTTGCCAAAGGGTCTAAAGTCCCAGCATGTCCGATCTTTTTAGGCGACAACAAACGTTTTAAAACGCCAACGACCTGTGTAGAGCCCATATTCAAAGGCTTATCTACAACTAACCAACCATTAATATCATTACGTATTTTTTCTGCCATTTATAGATCCGTAAATTGCTGACAATATTTTTCAATTTCTGCGACATCATCATAAAAATCTTCATATTGTTTAATATCTAACAAATTATTTTCTAGTTCAAAAAAATCTTTTTGGGTATAAAGAGCTATATACAATTTATCTTGATAAAACGATGCTTCAACTTTTTTTACATTAAAAGCCTCTTTTATTTTAAGTAATTTAGTTGCCACGCGAGCATTAAACAAATTTTGGGCTTGCATAACATCATTTGAATAAATATCAAAATAACTATCTTGCATACGTAAAGGAACTTTTTTCAAAGTTTTTCTAGAATTAAAAAATCCTTTTTTTACAAAAACTATGGGATTTTCATAAAATTGTTTTTGTTTAATTTCAATAAATAACCCTTGAAAGAAGGTATTGTAATGCCCTCTGCTACCAGGACTGTCGACCATACTTAATTCAAAACACGAAATTGCGTTTCCAAAACTAAAAGATGTTTCTGGAAAAATCTCTATATGAGATGGAGGAAAAAAAGTCACATGAGTTGGATATCTTTTAAATTTCTTTTGAAATAAAGCGCTTTTTTCTAATTGGCTATACTTTTCGATTGCCCGTTTTTCAAACAACGCATCATTTTCCTTTTCCGTACTCTGTTTATTATAATCAAAACCATAAAAATTTACACCAGGCAACCCTAAGAAATCAAAAGCTTTTACCGTTGCCATCTCCATAGCGGCCTCCTCTTGTTCAAAAATACGATTCAAAAAAGAAACTACGACAGGAACAAACCAAGCAAGAAAATAGAGAAAAAATGCAGACATTGCATCACGAAAAACGTCAGATGAAAGGTTATTTTTGTTTGCCAAAAAAAGAAATAGAATATCCAAAAAGCAAATCAAAAAAATAAAAAAAGAATATCCCCAAAGAAAAGTACTGCGTTTTGTTTTAGATTTAGAGGAAACATTTTTCTTCAGTTTCGGAAATATATCTTTTTCCACAAGAGATACAAATTCTTCTTTCGATATCATACGAAACTCCTTTTATTTTAAATTAGCTAAAAATTATAATAAAAAAAACTCCTTGTCAACATCTAAAGAAAACAAGGAGATTTAAATAAAAGTTTATAAAAACTTTAATCGTGCTGTTTTTGCGCCTCTTGCTGCTTTATAAGAGTAATTTCTTTAACTTCATTACCTGCAACAACAACCTTTACAGGTAATCGCATGTTCTTTTTCCGTTTTGTTTCTGCATCTACAACAGGTAAAGACAGCATCGCTTTTACTTGAAAATGTCTGGGAGGAACAACATCAGGAGATTGCAACAACATTGTTATTTTTTCATCTTCTGTTAACGGCAAATCTGTTTGTTCCAAATGAGACAATGCATCTTTCAGCAATCCATTTTCCTTGACTATCGAAATTGCATTTGCCAACAACTTTTCTTTTTCAAAACGTTCCACAGCATAAGCAAAACCAACTGGAGGCTTTTCTTCATAATTTCTAGACCCTGTTGAAAGAAACGCACAACAGGTTTCTTTTATCCTTTTTCTAACCATATCTAAAGCGTCATCTTCTACTTGCTGTGGTGGAATTCCTTCTTTTTCAAGCAATTCTGCATGCACATCCCAAGATGAGTAAAATGATTCTGTCAAATTTTGAGCAACTTTTGGCGCATAAACTTCTGCCCATGAGCAAATTGCACAGACTCGCTCCATAACTTTTGCATCCATTTGTTCTTGCTTTTTCCTCATTTTACCTCCTTTAAACGTTTCAACTGAATTTATCACAAAAAATGAAAAAAGTCAACAAAAAAACGAATTGGCATTACAACAGTCTTTACAAAAGAAATTAACGTTCCTGAACTGCAAGTTGATTTTTCAAAAGATTTAACAATTTTTTTTCTTCAAACCTTCGAAGAATAATAGCACTACCCAATGCTATGTGGCGTTCTGTATCCGAAATATCAAAGCCCTTTTTCTTACTGGTTTCTTTTTTTATCCTTTTTAAATCAGATTGAACTGCTGGTGTATTTTTTATTAAATTATCTAAAGCATACAAACAACGAATAAATTCTGCCGAAAATAAAAAATTATTTTTTTCTTCTTGGATTCTTTTATCGCCTAAAAAAAATGCCATAAAAGCAAGAACTAACTCAAGTCGTTTTTTATTATTTCCATTTACTTCAGAAAGAAGTAAAACAGCATCATCAGCGTGTGTTTTACTTCTCTTTTCTAAAATTTTTTTAAAATAATGCAAGCTATTGATATTATTCACGTCCCCGTTCACATTCTTTCCTTAATAATTTTTCAACAATTTCTTCTGGAGTGTGTACCTTTGCCCCTGCTTTTTGCTCTTTTTTATCTTCCTCTTCATGGCTGTAAACTCGTTCCAATGGAGCATTCGAATTTGGAGCATTCTGATATCCATCATTACCAAATTGAATATTTAAAGCCATTACCAATCTTTCTCGACGAGACACTCTTGGATTTATTGTTTTTAATTTTTCTTCAAAAGTCTGCAATAAATTATTTTGCATAATGTATTTTATTATCTCGGATGACTGAGCTGAACGTCTTTCTTCATTAAAAAAATACGGAGCTTCATTTCCATATAAAAAATTAAAAACACGATAAGATAAACGAGTTTTAGAACCTGTATATGCCACAGAACGTAAAGCAATTTCCGTACTTTTATTTTCTATATGCCGACAAATTGATTTTAACCGTTCATTTCTACGATTTTCATAAATTTTTTCAAAAGTATCATTTTTAATCATATATTTTTCCTTTAATCTTTTTTTGCAATATCAGCTTTAACTATTGGATTATCAAACAAAGCTTCTATTTTACGAGCTTCTTCGAATCCATTATCCAAACGAAAACGCACATCTGGAGTAATTCGCAAACGAATTGTATCTCCAATAATTTTTCTAAAAGCTCCTTTATGGCGATTAAGCGCTTCAACCATTAAATTTTCGTCTGTTTGTCCGATTGAATGCACATAAATCGTTGCCCAAGAAAAATCAGGGCTTACCTTTACATCTGTAATCATAACCATAGAAGGTGTCAAATCATCATCATAAAGTTCCATTGTCAACAAAGCCGAAGACAAAACGTGACGAATTTCAGTACTAACTCTTAATTGCCTTTCCGAAGGCATTTTAGGTTCTGCTTTCTTAACCATCTTTTATACCTTTATATCCAAAGAAACTGCAATTTGTTCTAATTCAAAACATTCAATCATATCGCCTTCTTTAATATCGTCATAATTTGCAAAACTCATACCACAATCGAAACCTGATTTAACTTCTTTAACATCATCTTTAAATCGTTTTAATTGAGAAAGTTCTCCTTCGTGAATAACGACATTGTCACGCAACAAACGAACTTTTGCCCCACGTTTTACTAAACCCTCTGTCACCATACATCCTGCAACATTGCCAACTTTTGAAACATGAATAACTTGGCGAACTTCTGCATAACCCAAGATTTTTTCTTTTTCTTCTGGAGTTAACAATCCTTCGACTGCTTTTTTCATATCATCAGCAACGTCATAAATAATCGAATAATAACGAATATCTACCCCATCTCGTTTTGCATTTTCACGCGCTTGAGGATTTGCACGAACATTAAATCCGATAATTGTTGCATTACTTGCTCTTGCCAACGTGACGTCAGATTCGTTAATAGAACCAACACCAGCATGAATAACGTCAATACGAACTTCTTCATTTGCAATTTTAGCCAAAGTTCCCTGCAACGCTTCAACAGACCCTTGAACATCACCTTTAACAATAACAGGGAATGTTTTTGTTTCTCCTGCCTTAATTTGAGCAAACATTTGCTCCATAGTTGAACCTGAACCAACACGTTTAATTGATAAAGCCTCGCGCGCTTTACGTTGACGATAGCCAGAAACTTCACGTGCTTTTGCTTCATTTTCAACGACCATCAATTCATCACCGGCAGCTGGTACACCTTGCAATCCGACAACCTCAACTGGTTGAGCAGGCTCTGCAGCTTGCAAACGACGCCCTTTGTCATCCAATAAAGAACGAACTCGTCCCCATTCTTGTCCAACTACAAAAACATCGCCAACTTTTAAAGTTCCTCTGGAAATCAAAACGGTTGCAACTGGTCCACGACCTTTTTCCATTTTAGATTCAATGACAACACCTTCTGCTGTATGATTTGGATTGGCTTTTAAATCTAAAACTTCAGCTTGCAATAAAACAGCTTCAACCAATTTTTCCAAATTCATGCGCTGTTTAGCAGAAACTTCAACACTTAAAGTTTCGCCACCTAAACTTTCAACAACAACTTCATGATTCAACAAATCCATTTTAACTTTTTCTGGATTTGCCCCAACGACATCTATTTTATTAATCGCTACGACCATCGGAACGCCTGCAGCCTTTGCATGAGCAATCGCTTCGATTGTTTGAGGCATAACACCATCATTTGCAGCCACGACCAAAATAACAACGTCTGTAATTTTTGCACCACGCGCACGCATTGCTGTAAATGCAGCATGTCCCGGAGTATCAATAAATGTCACTTTTTGTCCAGAAGCCAATGTCACTTGGTAGGCACCGATATGTTGAGTAATTCCACCAGCTTCACCACTAGCTACATTTGTAGAACGCAATGCATCCAACAAAGATGTTTTACCGTGGTCAACGTGTCCCATAACAGTGACAACAGGAGGCCGAGGCAATAATTCATCTGGCGTATCTGCTTCGGATTTCAAAACATCCTCAACATCTGATTCTGAAACGCGAATAACTTTGTGACCCAATTCCGTAGCTACTAATTCAGCAGCATCTGCATCAATAGTTTGCGTAATTGTTGCCATAACCCCTAAATTCATCAATGTTTTAACAACAGTTGCAGCACGTTCAGCCATACGGTTTGCTAATTCTTGAACTGTTATGGTTTCTGGAATAGTCACTTCTCTTGAAATTTTTTCTGCTGTTTTTAACGCTTCTTGATGTTTAAGACGTTCTTTTTCTCTGGCTCTGCGAATAGATGCTAAAGAACGCCCTCTACGTTGTCCCCAACCATCGCCATCATCATCGTCATCCGACCCCATGTATGCAGAAACATTTATTTTTCCCGATTGACGACGTTCATCATTTCCACCTTTTCGTTTAGGCATAACCATAACTTTATTATCATCGACCTTTTTACGATTTTTCTGAGATGTTTTTTCATCATCGTCATCATCGTTGTTATCGTTATGATATTTTTTCTTATTTTCTTTAGTTGCAGCTTTTTCTGTTTGTGTGTCATTTTGACTTTGAACATCTTGCGTAGCATTTTGTTTTTGAGCTTCAGCCACAGCTTCTTTTTCTTCTTGAATAGCCTTTTGTTCTGCTGCGCGTTTTGCTTCTTCTTCAGCTCGAGCAGCAGCCTTTTGCTCTTCCAATTTTTTAGCTTCCATCAATAACTTTAACTTTTGAGCTTGAGCTGCTTCACTTAAATTACCAGTGCTTGCAGTCATCCCTTGACCAGCTATTCTTTTTTTACGAACTTCGACTTGAACAACTTTAGCTGCTGTTCCTGGAGTACGCAATTGCAGAGGCTTTTTTAATTCTAATTTACCACGATTTAATGTCAAAGGTGTTTTTGTTTCACTCATTTTCATATCCTTCATTCAAAAATGCGTTCAAACGCATCCATTCTTTTTTTAAAGTTAAAGTCATTTTGCTTTTTTTCACAGCAATATGAACACATGCATCTCGCCCTATTTCAAACCCAAGTTGTTCGCGAGAAAATAAAGATAACACAGGAACATCTGGTAAAAATCCCTGCAACCGTTTGCTTTCAGCCAAAGAACCATCTGATGCTTGTATCAACAACAACATATTTTCCTTTGCGCTAGCATCCTTAATTTTTTCAAAGCCGAACTCTATTAAGCCAGATTTATTAGCTAATCCCAATAAATCCAAAGCTCTTTTTCTTAAGCATTCCTCGACCATTTGTAATAAATTTTCAGGAACAGATACTGCATGACCAAAACCCTTATTAAAAAGGCGTTTCGATATTGCCACGCTTAAAGCTTGCTTATTTGAAGAAATCCAAACACCACGCCCCCCAAGTTTTTCGGATACATCTGGATAAACCACATTTTCAGGTCCTAAGGCAAAACGTATTAATTCCTCACGAGAACGAGGAACGCCACAAACCAAACAGCGACGTTCTCCGTTTTCGGCTTTTACCTTTTGAAATCTAGTTTTCGGATTTTTCTTCGTCAAACCAATGCTCCCTTGCTTTCATAATCAAAGTATTTGCATCGTCTAAAGAAATGTTTTCAGCTCCGACTATTTCAACCAATTCATCAGCTGCTAAATCAGCTAAATCATCTAAAGTCTTTACCTGATTTGCCCCTAAAGCTTCCAACATTTGCAAAGTCAAACCTTCGAAATTTTTCAAATCATCGGCTAAATCGTATTCTTTGATTTTATTTTGCATTTCTTCATTGCGTTGTGTCAAATATGTTGCTGCTCTAGATTGCAATTCTTTTGCCAACGCTTCATCAAATCCATCGATAGAAGACAATTCATCCAACTCAACAAAAGCAATTTCTTCGATTTTTGTAAACCCTTCTTGAATTAGTAAATGAGCAATCATATCGTCAACATCTAAAGCTTGCATAAATAAATCCAAACGACCTTTTTCTTCTTTTTGACGATTTTCAGCTTCTTGTTCTGCATTTAAAACATCTATATGCCAGCCTGTTAAAATAGAAGCCAAACGAACGTTTTGTCCACGACGACCAATTGCTTGTGATAATTGTTCATCAGAAACGACAACTTCTGCTTTTTTTGTTTCTTCATCCAAAACAATTTTTAAAATTTCAGATGGAGCAAAAGCATTAACGATAAACGCTGCAGGATCTGAAGACCAATGAACAACATCTATTTTTTCACCTTGCAACTCTGTGACAATAGCTTGAACACGAACGCCACGCATACCGATACAAGCACCTCTTGGATCAATTGTATTATCTTTTGACCAAACAGCTACTTTTGCTCTGGAACCAGCATCTCTGGCAACAGATTTAATTTCGATAATTCCATCATAAACTTCAGGAACTTCCCCGGCAAACAATTTAGCTAAAAATTGTGGATGAGAACGAGATAAGAAAATTTGAGGTCCACGAACTTCACTGCGAACATCCATCAAATATGCACGAACTCTGTCACCTGGACGGAATGTTTCGTTAGGAATCAATTCGTCACGACGTAAAACAGCTTCTGCACGTCCTAAATCGATAATAACATTACCCAATTCAACACGTTTAACTGTTCCATGGACAATTTCGCCAACCTTATCTTTAAATTCGCTAAATTGTTGCATACGTTCTGCATCACGAATTTTTTGAACGACAACTTGCTTTGCCGTTTGCGCAGCAATACGACCAAAATCCATTGGAGGCAAAGGATCAATAATAAAATCGCCAACCTTTAAATCCTTATATTTGGCAGGAACTTTATCCAAAGTTGTTTGCGTCATTTCATTTTCGACTTCTTCTACAATTTCGATATAACGCGCCATTTTAATTTCGCCTGTTTTGCGATCAATAGAAACACGAACATCATATTCTGGACCATATTTTGAACGACCAGCTTTTGAAATAGCAACTTCCATTGCCTCTAAAACATCATCACGACTAATTCCTTTTTCACGAGCCAAAATATCAGCCACTTGCAACAATTCAGGACGCATTTGATTTGTATTTTCCATTTTACTTTCCTTTACTTATTCCCTTTCAACATTTGAGCCAACAATTCATCGGTTAAAACCAATTTTGCTTTACTGATAATTTCAAAATCAATTTTTAATTCTTGACCTTCAAAATCTATTACAACTTGATTTTCTTCAACTTTTAAAATTTTTCCCTTAAATCTTTTTCGATTTTCAACGGCAACAAGAGTTTCAATTTTAGCCTCTCTGCCTGCGAATCGTTCATAATCTGCCAACTTAACCAACGGTCTGTCAATCCCAGGAGAAGTCACTTCCAATGTATATCTGTTTGCTATAATATCTTCGACATCCAATATCGCAGACAATGCACGCGATATTTTTTCGCAGTCATCTGAATGCATTGCTGAATAATCAGAACGTTCCACCATAATTTGCAACGTATTATTCGTTTCTGCTCCTTGGTATAAAATACGAACCAAACAAAATCCCATATCTGTCAAGGTTGGTTCTATAATTTTCGTAATTTTTTGTATAATATCCATTTTTATCCTTTTCTATCAAAAAAGGCGGGACTTTTAAGCCCCACCCTCTAAACTTTTCGAGAATGTATTCTCTTTATAACAGATTCTTTTTCTTATTGCAAGTACTTTTTTATTTTGGACTAAAAACAAAACTTTTTTGTATAAAAAAAGAAATATGACACTTTTATGACAAAATGCTTGATTTTATATTTTTTATCGAATACGATAAGATGTTTTTTAAATAAAATAAGGAAAATAAAATGAAAAAATATCAAAAATTTTTGGCTGCCTTTTTGGCTGTATGCGCTATTTCTTCTACGGCAAAAGCAGGTGGTTATCAGTTAAACGACTATTCTGTCACAGGATTAGGTCGCGCTTATGCTGGTGCAGGTATTGTCGGAGATGATTACTCTGCTATTGCCTTTAACCCAGCAGGTATGACTTTAGCAAAAAAATCAGGTTTCCAAACTGGATTAACGATGGTTAATTTAAAAGCTGATGTTGATTCTATCGATGCAAAAGCTCCTGGAGCTCATAAAAAAATGGATTTTTGGACTCCTATTCCTCAATTTTTCGGACAATACAATGTCAACGACAAATTTTCCGTTGGATTGGGTATTTATGCACCATTTGGTCTGAAAACACAATATGATGCTGATTGGTTTGGAAAAAACACTGCAATTTTGTCAAAATTAGACGTTATTGATACAAATGTAGCCATGGCTTATAAAATCAACAAAAAATGGTCTGTTGGAGCAGGACTTGTTGCGCGTTATATTTACGGTCACATGACAAATGATTTATCCGTTGGAGGACACAGTGACTTTGAATTGGATGGTTGGACAAAAACAGGATTATTAGGCGTAATGTATGAACCAACGGAAAACACAAGATTTGGTTTTTCATGGCGTTTGCGTTCTACACAACAAGTTAAAGGCGATCACAAGGTTTCCGGAACAAGTGGAACTGTTATTGGAGCATTAACCGGTATGCCTATCCCTGAAAATTACTTTAATGAAACAGCTACTGGATGGGCATCTCCTGCATTACCAGAAACATTTACATTGGCTGCTTATCACAAATATAAAAATGTTGGTTTATCAGGAACTGTTCGTTGGACTCATTGGAGCCAATCCTTCCCAGAATTTTCAATGATTTCCGATTCCAGATTGTTTGGTGCATTAAGTGCTTCTCCTCTGGGTGCTGCCTATGGTGTTGCCAACGGACAAAAAACATCCCTTTATAACTACGATAACACATGGACTATCACGGCTGGTTTAGATTGGTATTATAATGAAAATTGGACGTTCCGTTGTGGAACTGGCTGGGATGAAAGTCCGACTCATAACAACATATCTAGAACAATCCGTATTCCAGATAACGATCGTTTCTGGACCAGCGTTGGTGCCAGCTATATGACTGAAAACTGGCAAATTGACGTTGCTTATGCTCGTATGTTCGGACGCAGTGGAATCGCATTGGAAACAAGTGATCCTTCTGCAATGCATGTTAAGTATAAAAAATTACGATCAAATTTAGTTGGCCTTCAAGTCCAATATAAATTTTAAAAATTTATACGATAAGAAAAAGCCTCTCTTTCACGAGAGGCTTTTTTATTTGACATTTACAAAAAAAAACATAAAATCAGATGTCAAATACAAAGAAAAGAAGGAAAAAAATGAAAAAACACTTTTTAAATCCGTTATTTGCACCTTTTGCAACCGTTTTATTTTTAATTTTATCCGCATTTTTATCCATTGTTGTTTTTGATGGAAGTATGGCTTTTTTTGAAGACAATCATTTTTGTGGAATTACCACATACACGTTGTATGGATTAGCCATTCTGACTTTAATTTCATGCGCAAAAGATTTTAAAAACAAAAAAAAGGATTTCATTGTCTTTTTTTTCCTATTAATCGCAGCTGTTTTAAGAGAAATGGGTGTTCAACATTGGCTGACAAAAACAGATACGACAGCCTTTAAATTACGTTTTTTCACAAATCCAAACAACCCGATTTCAGAAAAAATCATTTCTGCATCTATCCTGTTGATTGTTATTTTTTCAGTTTCTTATTTGATTATTAAATATACTCCTAAAATTTGGCGTGGCTTCTGGCATAAAAAAGCGCTTTACTGGACTGTATGTTCGTTATGTGCAATGGGCGTATTAAGTAAATTTGCAGACAGACTCCCCGGAAACTATCGCAAATCAACAGGAGAAGAATTAGAATCTGGAATTGCATTATTTGTCAAAATCATCGAAGAATGTGGTGAAGCGACTTTACCAATGCTTGCAATTATTGCTTTAATGCAATTCCATTTAATAAAGAAAAAGACTAATTAGAATTAGGACATGAAAGCGCAGCGCCTTTCATTCTCATTTTATTAAAGCCAAAACTGTATTCAACCCAATCAACAACTTTAACCGTATTCGCATTTAAATCCTCAGCAGCTGAACGAAATTCTTCTAAACAATCAGACATATCTGAACACCGTGTAGCTAAGACGGCTACCTCTTCACATTGTGTATCTGGATTTTTTGTGTACATAACGTTAACTTTATCACCCTTTGTTAAAGCAACATCAGCACAAGCAGTTAAAAGTAAGCTAAACAAAATTAAAAATTTTTTCATACGATAATACTCCTTTATCTTAAAAAAAAGGCCAGCAAAAAACTGGCCCTTTTCACTCATTTAAATTAGCGAATTTGAGGATCTAATTCACCATTAGCATAACGCTTTGCCATATCAGCCATCGAAATTGGCTTAATCGCAGAAGCACGTCCTGCCGCACCAAATTGCTCATAACGAGCTTCACAAACAGCTTGCATTGCTTCCATTGCAGGTTTTAAATATTTACGTGGATCAAATTCTTCTGGTTTTGTTGTGTAAACTTTACGAATAGCACCTGTCATTGCCATACGCAAGTCTGTATCAACGTTAACTTTACGAACCCCATACTTAATACCTTCTTGAATTTCCTCAACAGGAACACCATAAGTTTGAGGCATTTTTCCACCGAATTCATTAATAATATCTTGTAATTCTTGAGGAACAGAAGAAGAGCCATGCATGACCAATGGTGTATTTGGTAATTTTTCATGAATTTTCTTAACTGTATCAATTGATAAAATTGCACCATCTGGCTTACGTGTAAATTTATAAGCACCATGAGATGTTCCAATAGCAACAGCCAAAGCATCCACTTTTGTTTCTTTAACAAATTTTACAGCATCATCTGGATCCGTTAATAATTTGGACTTATCGATTGCGCCATCAAAACCATGACCATCTTCTTTTTCACCCTTACCTGTTTCCAAAGAACCGATACAACCCAACTCGCCTTCAACCGAAACACCAATTTGGTGAGCAACATCAGTCACTTTACCTGTCACTTCTGCATTGTATTCATGACTTGCTGGTTGACCGTCTGCAGTTAAAGAACCATCCATCATAACGGATGTAAAGCCATTCATCATAGCTGAAAAACAAACTTGAGTAGATGAACCATGGTCTTGGTGAACACAAATTGGCAAATCTGGATACATTTCAACGCCAGCCATCATCAAATGTTTTAAAACAGCATCATTTGCATAAGCTCTGGCACCTTTGGATGCTTGGATAATCACAGGCGCATCCATTTTTTTAGCAGCAGCTAAAATTGCCAATACTTGTTCCATATTGTTAACATTAAACGCTGGAATTCCATATCCTTTTTCACCAGCATCATCTAATAATTGTCTTAAAGTCACTAAAGCCATTTTATTTTCCTTTCTGTATATAGTTAATCAATTTTTCATTATAAGACATCCAAAACTTAACCCCGAGTAAAATCAGAGCACCCAAAACAATCGCACCAAAGCCGGTTGAAACCAACGACATAAACAAATTGAAATAAGCAAATAAAATTCGTACGAAAAAAGCAACAATCATCCAATTAAAATATCGTATTTGATTTTTAAGCGCAAAATAAATTGCCAAAAAGGTAATACTTGTCAAAGATAAAACAATTCCCATAAACGGCAACGGACAAATGCTAACGACCAAGCCAAAGACAAATAAGAACCAAAAATAATAACGCAACAAATTATTTTTAACCAACTTATATAACGGATAAGCAGCAGAAACACTTAATAAAATCAAATTCAATGGCCACTTTGAAACCGCAGATAACAACATTTTTGAAGCATCATAAGAATGATACCAACTAGAGCTTTCGACCAAAACTGAATCTGTTAAAATAATCGCTGCAAAAGCATAAACGCTTCCCCAAATTTTTAAGCCTTCTGTAAAAAGTCGATTGGGAAATGCTTTACGTAAACAATCGTAAACGGTTGCCACTAAAAACAACAATGAAATAAAACAAGTTGGCAAAGTAAAGATATCCGACAACTTATCGATAACCATTTCACCGTATTCGCTGCCAAGGAAAGTAAATGTGAACCAAGTATACCATGTCATAGTCCACCATTTTTTGTCGGAAAGAATAATAAAAGGCAAAGCCAGAACAGTCCATATGAACAAAGCATTTCCGACATTGCCATCTAAATGGAATGTTTGGGAAATTAATCCAATTAATGCACCTATTAATCCAATAGAAGCAATTATAAAGCCTTCTAGAGCCAAGCTCTTTTTTTGGCTGTATGCATAATAAACACCCAAATTACATCCAATAAAAGCAGAAAATGTTGTTAACAAACGAACCATGGGTGGAATTTTATCATAATTTGCCGCAATCAAAGCAATGACACCCAAAACAATACACCCCACACCTAAATACAACAAGGACGAAGCTATTGAAATCAAATGTTTTGGTTTGGGGTTTAAAATTTCATCAGCCTGTGTTTGCGAAATCAAACCGGCTTTTTGCCACTTTTTGATTTTTTCTTTCTTTTCAAAATCAGTGATTTTTTGGTACTGCTCTTCGGTTATTTTCCTTTTAAGCAATAAAACACCTTGTAAATTTTTAGCTTTATTCCCTGACTTTATAGCCTTGAATATCAACCAAAAAAAACAAACCCAAAAAGCAAGCATCATCAAAATAGCTAAACCTTTATTCATTTTATTTTCTCCTATTTTGCATTAAAAAATCCCGCCAATCCATTCCATCTATCAACAATTGTTTTGCAATTGGTTTTCTCCCCTCAACACAACTGTAAACAACTTCGAATTGATAACGTCTGCGTGAAGAAAATAAAGTATCCAAAGTTCTGGCATATTCTTGTGGAACGTAAAAACGGTGTGCCCCATAAAAATGCCACTCTTTACAAGGCGTTCCAACAATATTCTGTTGAACACTAGAGTTATTATTTCGATACAGAATATAATGTCCAGCCAACAAATCCCGAGGATCATAACCTTCTATTTCAACACGGACTTCCTGACCAGTTTGTGTATTGGAGGCCAAAACACCAATCCAACCCAAGAAGAAAAAAGCCGGTGCTAAAAGTGTAATTAAAATAAAAATCTTTTTCATTTCCATTTTACCTTTAAATCATATCTAAAACTGCTTTTACCACATTTTGAACGACAAGTCCAGATTTTTCAAAAACTTTTTCTGCTGGACCACTTGCTCCAAAATGATTAATTCCTATGCACTTATCGGCAAAACGTTCCCAACCGAACGGATGTGCCGCCTCAACAGAAACCTTCGGAACTGTTCCCAATACTTGCATCCGATATTCCGTTGACTGTTGTTCAAATAAATCCCAAGAAGGCATTGATACAACTGCTGTATCTACGCCTTGCTCCCACAATTGTTTTTGCGCTTCCAAAGCTAACGAAACTTCTGATCCTGTTGCTATTAATGTTGCCATTCTTTGTGATTTTTCGGCGCTAATAACATAAGCACCTTTAGCCGTTAAATTTTCATTTGCACTGTTTCGAACAAACGGTAATTTTTGACGTGTCAAAATCAATGCAGTAGGTTTATTGTTGTGAACTGCTATTTGCCAACTTTCTGCGCACTCTAAAGCATCGGCTGGACGAAGAGTCGTTAAATTTGGAATCGTCCGTAGCATCGCTAACTGTTCGATTGGTTGATGTGTTGGACCATCTTCTCCCACACCGATGGAATCATGTGTTAAAACATAAATTACAGGCAATTCCATCAATGCAGACAAACGCATTGCTGGTTTTAAATAATCTGCAAACACAAAAAACGTTCCACCATAAGGTTTAAAGAACCCATGTAAAGCTATCCCATTCATCATAGCACCCATTACATGCTCACGAATACCATATTCGATATAGTTTCCAGAAAAATCAGATGAAGAAATTTGTTTAGATATGCTTGTATTTGTCAAATTAGAAGGCGTTAAATCTGCAGATCCTCCGACTAAATCTGGAATAAGAGATGCTACTTGCTCTAATGCGTTTTGGGACGATTTTCGTGTTGCCAACGCGGGTTTTTCTTGCAATAAACCTTGTTTAAATTCAGCAAATTTTGCATCAAAAGAAGATGGAACTTTATCAGACAACATGCGTTTTAATACATCGTAATTTGGATTATTTTCAGCATTTTGTTCCCATTGTTCGCAAAGTTCTGCACCACGCTTTCCTGATTCACGCCATTTAGATAAAATTTCTTCTGGAACTTCAAAAGGAGCATAATTCCACTCTAAATTTTCACGCAAAGCATTCAACTCTTCTTGCCCTAATGGAGCACCATGAACAACTGAACTGCCTGCTTTATTTGGACAACCAAAACCGATAATTGTCTTACAAGCAATAAATACGGGTCTATCCGAATCCTGTGTTACCTTTAAAGCCGTTTCAATTTCTTCAAAGTTATGCCCGTCAATTTGCATTGTTTGCCAACCATTTGCTTTAAAGCGTTCTATTTGATTGGTTGAAGTTGATAAAGAGGTGCTTCCATCTATTGTAATTTCATTATTATCCCATAAGACAATTAAATTATTCAATTTCAAATGTCCAGCCAAAGAAACGGCTTCTTCGGAAATACCTTCCATCAAATCTCCGTCCCCACAAGTGATATAAACTTTGTGATTTATTAAATCGCTTCCCAAACGAGCCTTTGCCATTTTTTCAGACAAAGCCATACCAACGCCCATAGCTAAACCTTGTCCCAAAGGACCCGTAGTCGCCTCTATCCCAGCCAAAACACCATATTCAGGATGACCTGCTGTTTTTGATTCTAACTGTCTAAAATTCTTTAAATCCTCGATAGTAATATCTTCAAAACCAGACAAATAAAGCAAGCTATAAAGCATTGCACTGGCGTGTCCACCAGAAATGATAAAGCGATCACGATTCGCCCAACGAGGCTTTTGTGGATTAAAATTTAAAAATTTAGTCCATAAAACAGTCACAATATCAGCTAATCCTAAAGCAACTCCTGGATGTCCAGATTTAGCTTTTTCAACCATATCAGCTGATAAAAAACGAACTGCGTTGGATAATAAAGAAATTGTTGGCATATAAAACTCCTTAAAATAAAACTGTTTTTCTATAACCAACGATTATAAGGAGTCTTAAAAAAAAGTAAAGAACTATTCTTTCTTACTTACAATAACCATTGCTTCCCTTAAAACTCTGTCACCTGCGATTGTATAGCCTTTTTGCCACTCTTGAACGACAGTTCCGTCTTCTTTGTCATTATCCACGATTTGTTGAATGGCTTTTTGAGTATTCGGGTCAAACGGCTTGCCAATGCTTTCAATAGCAACGACTCCGTTTTTAGCAAAAGCATCTGATAATTGTTTTTGCGTCATCTGAACACCAGCTAACAAATTTTTTATAAATTGATTTTCTTGCAATTCAGCTGGAATTTCTTGGTTCAAAGCACGTTCTAAATTATCTGCGACGGGTAAAAGCGCCAGTGCAAAATCTGCAATAGCAATTTTTGCATTTTTTTCAATTTCATTTTGTGCACGTTTTTTGATATTTTCCATTTCTGCATAGGTACGCATAAATTTATCGCGCATTTGCTCGGCTTCTTTTTCCAATTCTTTTAAGCGAATTTTATCCTGATTTTCAGCCACTTTTTCATTTTCAGCAACCTTATTTTGAACTTTTTGAGCTTCGACAGGTCCTATATTTTCATTCTTTTTTTCTTGTTTATCTTGATTTTTTTTCATTCTTTTCTTATCCTTATGACATATTATGTGAAATTTTATATACTTATATGTAGGAAATATAGATTAATTTTGCAAGCATAATTTTTAATAAAGGAAGAAAAAATGCGTTATAATAACAGAAAAGCCGACCAATTACGTCCTATTAACGTTGAATTAGGGATTAATAAACATGCAGAAGGTTCTTGTTTAATCAAATGTGGCGACACCCACGTTATGTGTACAGCAACGGTTGAAGAAAAAGTGCCAACTTGGATTAAAGGGACTGGAACAGGCTGGATTACAGCAGAATATGGAATGTTGCCTCGTTCAACACAAACCAGAATGGATAGAGAATCCAAAAAAGGACAATCTGGTCGTACACATGAAATTCAACGCTTAATTGGTCGCGCTTTACGTGCTGCAGTAGATTTAAAAGCTATGGGCGAAATAAGCATTAAAATAGACTGCGATGTCATTCAAGCAGATGGAGGAACAAGAACAGCATCTATTACAGGTGGATTTATGGCGCTTTATCAAGCTTTGGAAAAATTGGTAAGTGAAGGAAAAATAAAACAAAATCCGATAAAAGATTCTGTTTGCGCTATTTCTTGTGGTATTTGTGATGGTCAAGCATATTTGGATTTGGACTATAACGAAGATTCATCTGCCGAAACGGATTCTAATTTTGTCATCACCGGCTCTGGTCGTTTGGTCGAAATACAAGGAACTGCAGAAGGTGAACCATTTACAACCGAACAATTGATGGATTTACTTAAATTAGCTCAAAAGGGATGTGATGAATTGAAAAACTTACAACAAACGCTTTTGGGATATAAAGGAGCTTAAATCATGCCGACAAAACAAATTGTTTTTGCTTCACGCAATGCAGGAAAGATAAAAGAAATAAAATCACTTTTATCTGCGTATGAAATCGAAGTTTTATCTGCTGACGACTTAGACTTACCAGAAGTTCAAGAAAATGGAACAACATTTGAAGAAAATGCGAAAATAAAAGCTCTTTCAGCAGCGCAAGAATCAGGACTTCCAGCTTTGGGGGACGATTCTGGACTATGTATTCACGCATTGAATAATGAACCAGGAATTTATTCATCTCGTTATGCAGAAAAAATGGGGGGATATCCAAACGCTTTTTCAGATATTTTAAAAAGGCTTGAAGAAACAGCAGATAAATCGGCTCATTTTAGTTGTTTTCTGGTTTTAGCATTCCCAAATGGAGAAACTAAAACTTTTGAAGGTCGAGTTGATGGAAAAATTGTAAAACCACAAAAAGGCGATAATGGTTTTGGCTTTGATCCCATTTTTATGCCAGATGGTTATACTCAAACATTTGCTTTATTGTCTGAAGAAAAGAAAAACACCATCAGCCATCGTGCAAATGCAATGAACGCTTTTATAGAAGATATAAAAAATCTGTTCTGATAAAACACTTTATAACGTTTCACTCACAAAGGTATATTCACACGTATCTCGCTGACATGGAGAATTACAGTTAAATCCGACAAGACCAACTGTTGCTGGTGGATAAGGTTGCCCCCCTTCGCAGCAAACTTTATAATAACCAGTCTTATCAACACCAAAATTATCCTTGTTTAAAAGAATGTCCTCTGCACAATAGGTTTGCCCTTTACACCGTCTCCAATACCATGAATAGCAGCCTTCGCAATCTGGAGTTGCCGAAAACGACCAAGCGCTGTAGCCACCAGGGCAATAAGCTTTTCCATAGCTTGGACATTCTATATAAGAAGCATCAAACTGATCTGCTTCACCCGTTGATACCCCTCCACTAACCAATTGAATACACGAATCAACACTACCTACATCAACAGCGCCATCATTTATAACAGCTGCATCACACTCAATCCAGTCAGGTTTACCTTCAAAACAACCAAATTCTTCATCAAACATAGGGCATTGGAATGCATTCACTAAATCATAATAAGGTTTATTTCCACCACAACAAACTTGTCCAATGATTCCATCTAACTCCAATGTTCCTTCACTCCAATATGGATACCAATCTGAAGTTTTTGAACTGGGGGATGTTGCAGGATCATTTTGACAGCAACCAAGCACTGCTCGCCCAAACGTCTCTTCCACACCATCTGAAGTGTACCACTTTTCATAATCTGGATAATAGACATAAGCTTTATCTTTTTCGCTTTCACAGCAGATGCATTCTTGTTTACCATCGTTATCGATATCTTGGCATTTTGCAGAACCCTTGCAGCAGGTTGGCATTGTTGCACCTTCATCTGTATAGGCTGCATTATAACCTATTTCACAGCACGCATCTACGCTTTTGGGATTATCCCCTTCAACAAGACTTTTATCCATATAATTATGCGTGGTTGAATTGCAACAGTCGTAAATTTCATTGCCATTGATATCAAAGCCTGTGACATATGGGGTTCCCTTGCAACATTTTACTGATGTTCCATCCCAGTAAGCCGTTGGATTTTGCCCGTATGTTGCAACAGAACAACAAGCTTCGACCCCCGAGATCCCATCAACATTTTTCAAATGAACATACTTTCCATCTTTAACTTCACAGCATTCATAAAAACCACCATCTGCAGAATACACTTTATTATCTTTATGACAACACGCCCCTTCACTGCCATTCCAATAAGCTTGTGGTGCATCACCATAAGACGCTTTATCACAGCACGCTTCTATTGCTGAATTTCCAGTCACTGCAAGTTTGAAGTATTCTTGCGCTGTTGTATCACAACATTCTAAATTTTCTGAACCATTGGTATTGATATTTTTTGTATAAACTTGACCTTTACAACATTGTACAGAGGCGCCACCATTTTCCGTAAACGCTTCCACAACTGAACCGTATGTATTTAAATCACAACATGCAGCCAATCCAGTTACAGAATGTGTTCCTTTTACCGTTGAAAGCAGTGTATTTTTGTCCAACTCACAGCATCCGTAATTATAGGAATTATTGGCTATAAAAAGAGTGTCTGCTTCATGACAGCATTGAGCCGAAGAACCATCCCAGTAAGCTTGTACTCCCTCGCCATAGGTTATCTTGGAACAGCAAGCCTCATGTCCTTCGATTGAGGAACCTGTCACATCCAAAATTGTTCCTTTTGAAGCCGTATTCCAAATATCGCAGCATCCATATGCACTTTCTGAAGATTTAAACGGTTCTCCATCACAACATTGTGATGAGCTTCCATCCCAATAACCTGTTGCAGTCCAACCAAAATCTTCTTCTGAACAACAAGCTTCATAGTAAGCCTCTGGCGCGCCTGTCACCAATACGATTGAATAACCTGTTTTAGGACAACATCCTGATGCTGTGCTATTGATTTCATAAGCCTCTTCATCTGTTGCACAGCAAACAAATACACCGTTCCAACCTATAAAACCTGAATAACTTCCCGAACTGTCACAAACACAATCATTATAGTACGAATCAAACCAATAATGAGGTTTTAAACAACATTTACAACGTCCTTCTTCAGTATAACCACAATCCAAACTAGATGGTATTGTCCAATCATCCAAATCGCATGGCTTTGTACATGATACAGGACATCCACAAGCATCTAGTCCTGTAGGAACCCACTCATCTCCTATACTTTCACAGGTAAAGGCACAGGACGTGTTTGGTATACATATTTTGCAACCGTTTGCATCTACACCAGGTGTCGAACACGCTGGATCACATGTTGGTTCTGGCTGTT
>SUUS01000020.1 GCA_015062395.1 Alphaproteobacteria bacterium | reverse complement strand
GTCGAGGAAAATGTTGTGTGGCTGGACAATGTATAGAGCCTCCAGAACATGCTGCATGCTATATGTGTTCCAACTACAGATGGAATTATATGTGTGGTGGTTATTGCCAAAAATGCACTGAAACGGGTTGTGAAATAGATTATACTCAAGAAGGATGTTCTTCTTCATCCAGTTCTTCTGGTTCTTCGGGTAGTTCGTCTTCCTCTAGTTCTGGTTCATCTTCTTCCAGCTCGGGCTCTTCAAGTTCCAGTTCTTCGTCATCGAGCTCATCTAGCAGCTCTAGTTCGTCGAGTAGTTCATCGAGTAGTAGTTCTTCTTCTAGCAGTAGCTCTAGCTCCAGCAGTTCGAGCTCCAGCTCCTCCAGTAGTTCTAGCTCTTCTTCATCCTCGAGTTCATCTAGTTCAAGCTCTTCAAGCTCGAGTAGTAGTTCCTCGAGTAGTTCTTCAAGCAGTAGTAGTAGTTCGTCTAGCTCGTCATCTTCGTCGAGTTCAAGTTCATCATCAAGCTCTTCTTCCTCGAGTTCATCAAGTAGCAGTTCTAGCTCTTCAAGCTCTAGCTCCAGTAGTTCCTCTTCTAGCAGTAGCTCTTCGAGTAGTTCTTCAAGCTCTTCAAGCTCAAGCAGCTCCTCAAGCAGTAGTAGTTCGAGCTCATCAAGTTCTTCGAGCTCAAGCAGTTCGAGTAGTAGTTCATCGAGCAGTTCTAGTTCTTCTTCGAGTAGTTCGAGCTCGTCTTCAAGCTCTAGCTCATCTTCGAGTTCTTCTTCGTCGTCGAGTTCTGGTGGAGGGTGTGATTGTCCAGCGACATCAACTAGTATAGAAAACTGTCTAATAACAGACACCGTCTATTATGAACACACCTGTGATGATGGTTCGACAATCACTTGCAGTCAATTGATTTGTCGCGGATGTATCGAAGCATATCAGGAAGGATGCAAAGAATGCACACTAGAACAAGAGTCTGTCGGTGAAAATGGACATCATACATGTCTTTACATATGTATAAAACCGCCTGCGTTTTGTCCTGGTTGTTGCAGAAAAGGGGAATGGGATGAAGATGGCTGCCCTTATTGTGTAGATGATGAAGAGTGTGTTTGGGAAACAGATGTTTGTTATTGTGCTAATGGAGTATGGCGAGCTTATAACGAGTGCGGAAGATGCAACAATGATGGAACTGAGTGGTATGATGACGATTCTTTGTGTCCATCATCTGGCGGTTGCACGTACCATTGTGATGAGGGGGTCTGTGTTCCAGATTCTGATTGTACAGGAGAGGGGGGGGGATGTTTAGCCACAGAAAAAAGCTGCTCTAATAGCAGTGACGATACCTGGTGTTGTGCTGAAAATTACGCGTGTGGAGAACAAAAAGGAGAATGTTTTTCTTGTGAAGATGCTTCCACACTAGAAAACTCTCAAAAGAAATGTACTGCTTGTGGATATAGTTGGGAACTTCTTGATCATCAAAGGTGGACTGGCGAAAAAATTTATGGCTGTGGAGGAAACAAATGGTGTGCAAAATTTGAGTGTGGTACATGGATGCTGACTGGACACGATGAAATTTATGATGTCTATAGTTGTGCTGGAGAATGTCTTTGTGGAGAAGGATACACATGGCGTAAGGTATTATATACAACAGACGGAGAATTTTATCAGTATGATTGCCGTCCTGATTGGGAGTATGATGACTCGTCCACTTCAGATGAATAAAAAACATACGCCACAAAAGCAAGTGTACTAGAAAACAAAACTCCACCAAACTTACTCAGGTAGTTTTACAAAAAAGGGCGTATGTAAACGCCCTTTTAATTTAGTTTTCTTCTTCCAATCGTTTATTGATTTTAGCGATTTTCTTTTCACAAGCTTCAGATAATTCATCTTGATTATTCTTTTTTGCCCATTTATGAAGTTCTTTCAAAACAGCAACTTTTTGAGTATCCAAGCTGTGCAACATATCTTGAATATCTTCAGGCAACTTATCCCAAATCGGATGAATTAAGTGATGTAAATGGACTTTTCCATCTGCACAACAGCTGTTTTTTTCTGTGGAACATCCACAATGTTCTTTTTCTTGCATCTTAAGTACCTCCTTTTTTTATTCAGATGACACAAAAGATTTAAGATGCGTTTGAAAAAACGTCAATTATGCTTTAGTCTATAAGGAAAGTTAAACTTCTGCTGTGGGCAGTTGAGCAACCTGTTTTAATGGAACCATATATTCGCGAATAATCGCTTCGTCATGGACCTCTACCATCAACAATTTAGATACTTTCTGTAAAACCTGACGAATAACAGATGGTACATCAGCCAAATAAATTGTTTGTTCTTCGTTGCGATAAAGCAAAATTTTATCTGCGCCATCGTATAAAATTCTGGGCTTATTAACGCCCCCCAATCTGGCGCGAATGGCAATTAACACCTCATTATCTTCATTCAACAAGATGTCATATTCGCTTACTGGTTCAATAATTACTTCTGACATAAGCAGTCCCTTTATTTTCAGATACAAATCTAACTATTTCGTTATTATACCCGATTTTTACATGGTTGGGAAGAAAAAAAACATTTTTTTTCTGACAAAAAGCTTGTCAAATTTACTTATAAGCCAAACCACAAATAAACAAAAACAAAGCAACCTAAAACGATTCGGTAAATCATAAAGGCAAAGAAAGAATACTTTTTCACAAAATCCATCAAAAAACGAATAACAAATAAGCCCCCTAAAAAGCTATAAAAAACGCCTTGAATAAAAGAAATATCTAACTGATAAATTTGCGCTGAAGATACTAATCGGAAAATTTGCCAAGTACCAGCTGCTGCAATAACGGGAATAGACAACAGCATTGAAAATTTGGCCGCATCAGGTCTTTTTACTTGACAAAATCGCGCGCAAGTCATTGTCACTCCCGAACGACTAGTCCCCGGTATCACAGATAAACATTGCGCCAATCCAATAAAAAAAGCATCACGAAAAGACATTGTATCTATTGTTTTAGACGCTTTTGAAAACTTGTCCGACAGCCACAAAAACACACCAAAAACAACCAACATAAAACAAAGCATATATGGTTGGCGCAGATATTGAATGTGACGAGATATAAAGAAGCCACCTACAGCTATTGGAAGTGTTGCCACAAACAATAAACCAACCAATTTACGTTCTGAACCACCTAAAAATAAAGATTTTAGCATTTGCCACAAGTCAGGGAAAAAATACACACATACGGCTAACAAAGTCCCTAAATGCAAAGCTATATCAAAAGCAATTCCTTGTTCTTTCCACCCAAAAAATAACGGAAAAGCAATTAAATGCCCCGACGAGCTGACAGGAAGAAATTCTGTTATACTCTGAATCATTGACAAGATAAATGTTTGCATGTGTATTTTTAATTTCCTTACATACTTTTTTGTGCTAAACTGATAAAAAAATCATACCATCTTTTTTTTCGATTGGAAAGTGTTTTATGAATTATTTTAAACAGCTATACAATTATATTCTCAACAACGAAAATTCAAGATTTAATCTTTGGCTACCCGTTGCTTTTGCTATTGGAATAATTGCCTATTTTCAATTTCCTTTTGAACCCAAATTTATATTTTTCATAGTCGCTTTCTTATTTTCTATATTAGGTTTCATTTTAACACGCAATAAAAGCAATATCTGTTTAGCATTTTTAATGTGTGCATTTTTTCTGGCAGGCGTATGCCGTATGATTATACAAACCAACACCACAAATACTTATTTTATTCCCAAAGCATATCAATTTGTATCTGTCAAAGGAATTATCGATAACTTTGAATGGCGTCAAAACAGCTTTCGAATAACATTAAGCAACATCAAAACCGATAAAATCAATCTGTCTGGAAAGCTGTCTAAAATTCGGATTAATATCAGGTTTCCAGAAAAAGAAACTTACCCTTTATCCATCGGAGATACCGTTTCCTTAAAAGCAAATTTGTTGCCTCCTTCATATAATCATTACCCTGCTGGTTATAATTTTGTGCGCCAAGCTTATTTTGATAAAATTTCAGCAGTGGGTTTTGCTGTATCAGATGTTCAAGTGATTGAAAAACGAACAAAGAAAAAGCCCATAGAAAACATACGCAAGAAAATATCAGAACGGATTTTAAGTCTTTTGCCCGATAATACGGCGCCCATTATTATCGCGTTGATTACAGGCGAACAAGGTGGAATATCCAAAGACCTTCGGAACATTTACACAGCTTCTGGAATTGTGCATGTTTTATCCGTATCTGGATTTCATATGAGTCTGATTGCTCTTTTTGTTTTTGGAATTTTCAGATTGTTATTTGCCCTCTTGCCCGAAAAATACAGCCGTTTAAATGCAAAGAAAATCAGCGCTATTTTAGCTCTACTTTTAACATTTTTATACTTACTGATTAGTGGAATGGCACCACCTGCAGTTCGTTCATTTTTAATGGTTATGTTTGTACTTATAGCTGTTTTATTTGACAGACACGCACTTTCAATTCATTCGCTAACTTGGGCTGGATTTTTAATTTTATTATTTTCACCTAACACCTTAATGTCCATCAGCTTTGCATTGTCTTTTAGCGCATGCTACACGCTTATTTTTGCATTTGAAGCATCATACCCTAAAATTTCTAAACTGCTTTATAAAAAGCGTAAACTTTATCGCTATATCATTAAAACGTCATTGTTTTTCTTAATTACAAATCTGGTCGTCAATCTGTTTTTAGCACCCATTATCATTCAACATTTTAATCAAATCACAATTTATGGATTTTTAGGGAATTTACTGACTTCCGTTCTTTTTACATTCTTGATTATGCCAGCTCTTTTAATCAGCGTCTTGTTGATGCCTTTTGGAGCAGACAGTACAACACTTTTATTTGCCAGCTTATTAATTGATAAAATAAATTTGATAGCCCAATGGATTTCAACACTGCCATTTTCCACCATTTATCTTCCATCCTTTAATAATTTAGCTTATGCGATTATCTTAACAGGACTGTTATGGATGTTCATCTGGAAAACAAAGATTCGATACATCGGCTTTATATTCTTTATTGCTGGATTTTCAAGCGTTGCACTGCATCGCATTCCAGATATCATTATTTCACAAAACGCCAAATTAATTGCTGTTAATAAAGGCGATAGTTTGTTATTTTCCACACGAAGATTAAATAATGTACGTCAAATATGGCTACGTAAAAATGGATTAACAAATCAAAGCGCATCCTTTTTATCATCCGATTCACCAATTATCTTTTGGAACGATTTGTTAGTAGATACTTCAGGCTTTGCAAATGGTACCTTTGATATCGTTATCAACAACAAACAACCTTGTCATGCACGCATGCTGTGTGTATCCGAAAAAGATTTAAAGAAAAATGGAACCCATCTTCTTTACTTTAATAAAGATAAAATAACGATAAAAAATGCTGCTCAAAAAGATAAAAACAGAGCATGGTCTTTATCTGATGCACGAAAAGATTAATTTTGCTGACTTTATTCATTTTTATCGTCTGCGTTCAGCAATTCTTGGCTGAAAAAATAAATTAAATCAAAAAAACGTGGTAAATTCAAATCACCAATCAAGTCCATTTTATCCATCAGCTGATAGGTTTTCATTTTAGGAGAATAAACCAACCAATCCTCATCTTTTTCGCCTAAAATTAAAATATCTTGACGACGATTAAGTTGTCTGAAATCGCGATTAATTGAAAGCAAATCTGGATATGTATAAGCCAACAAACCTCTGTCATGTTCGATGGCGCCAAAAAAACGCAATCCGTTATACATCAATCCATCTGTCAAACCCAAAAATTGCAAGTAGTCCGATGGCAATGCAGGCATTTTTTCTTTTGCCATTGACATTCTTAATGCTCTTAAATCCTTTTCTGAAACAGGTTTAAACATGCGCGCTTGCGCTTTATATAACTTATCCAATAAACTTGTCAGCATTTTCATCGCGCACCTCGCATCGTTTTTTGCGCCAACTTTTCAAATGCGCTTTCAGAATATCCAGCAAAAACACTTCTGTCGTGTTTTCCTTTTCCACCTGACCCTGTGTACATTGTCAAAGGAATGTAAACTTTTCCTGTTGGGACAGGAATGTATATTTTTTCTGGAATAACACCCACATCCATCCCTGACATTTGCATATCCATAAAACGATGTATATCTTCATGATATGGTCTGCTTTGCATTAAAACCATGTTTGAAAAATCAACATTGCCTGTATAATCAAATGGTATTTTCAAGTGAATGTTAAAATTTTCGGGAAGAATTCCTTTTTTAAAGTAAAACAAATCCTCATCCGTTAGACCTGCATTACGTAAATCATTGGTAAAATTGTAAATCAAGTACTTTATAAAGTCACGTTTAACACGTTTATATTGCTTTTTACGACTGATTTTTTCCAGTAAAGATACAGGGTATGCAGTCGCTTCCACTAAATCCATGCCAGGAAAATTCATTTCTTGGAATTTTGCTTCCCAATAATTCAAATCCTCACGCATATCTTGCGTGACACGCATTACTGTTTTTGGACTTGAAGAGGGAAACAAAACTTCTGTTATCATTTAATTAACCCTGTAATTCTTCTTGCAATGAATTTGCTAAATTATCAATTTCAGTATTTTCACGCTGTGCAACAATCCAGTAAGGAACAAATGGAGAAGCTTTTAATTCGCATTTTTTCTTCATTGATTTATCCAAATACCAACGTGGTGCATCAGCCAAAATTGGACGATTTAAGAAGCCTTGGAATATGACGTATTGTTTCATCATATCCAAACTCATCATATCGGAAGACTGAACAACTTGAGCAGCCTGCAAGCTTTTTGAAACATTGGCAGATAACTTTGGATTAAATCCAAACATTTCTTGTTGAGAGATATTCTGCGTTTGAATCGTCTTTGAACCAATCATCTTTGAGAAACGTTCAGCAGTCTGTTCGTTGTTTTGAGCCAAAATAACTTTTGCTGCAGTTGTTGTAATAATTGTTTCCAAGTCGTCTTTACCATATTGACCAGAAATCTGTCCCAAATCCTGTCCAATCAGTAAATAAGAAACCTTTTGTCCACGACCAACGGCTGGACCATCTTTTACTGCGGCTAACTTTGGCATTTGAGGGAATTCGTCCAAAACGAAAATAACAGGGAATGGACCCGTTTTTTGACCGTCAGAACCTTTGAAGTTTGGTGGGTTAGCGATTAAGAAAGAACTCATCAATTCAACGAAAATACCCGTAATAACAGATAACGCACGTGCATCGACCTGGTTAACGGACAAATAAACTGAAATTGGTTTCATTTCGCCTGTAATCGGATCGCGCATACCACGTAAATCACGGAATGTAAAATCTGAAAAACGAGTACGAGAACGTACAGCAGCATTTTTAAACACACTGATACCAGACAATGCTGTTGATAAAATAGAACCACGTTCTTTATCTGGTGTACTGGATAATTGGTTTAATTCCAACATCGCACGATGTGAATAATGGAAACGATTACATTCACTAACAGCATAATCCAAAACGTCGCGCATTGGATCTGCAAATGCAGCAGCTTGATCGCCTTCATCCATACGACGTTTTAAATCGGCTGAAATTTTCATTTGAGCATCGGTTAACCAATCCAAAATCATTGCGATACAAGGTTCGCATCCATGCCAATCTTGAGGCAAACCTTCCCAAGTACCGATAGGCGCATATTTATCATAGGTTAGCGTTCCTTGTTGTAATTCCATTAATGCATTTCTTGCGCTCATATCAGGCATTTCAGCATAATAAGTCGCCAAAACTTTAGCATCTTCATCATCAAAAGAACCTTCCATTAAGCGTGTGATAAAGTAATCATTGGCGCGCGCCCTTTCACACTTACTGGAAATAAAATGCAAAAATCCAGACATTGCATTTCGACCCGTTTTAGCCCAGTGAGGGTCTGCCCCCCCTTTTGGTTCTTCAACAATAACGGCAACCATAGAGTCGATATACATATCACGGGGGGGACCTGCTGGAGGTAAACAACTTGGCGACAAAGGATTCCAAGATGGATAGAAGATTCCTTTTTCAGGAACATCTTCTTCACCCCAGTTAATAATAAAAACAGGTCCTTGAGTCGCTCGATAGCCCGAGGTTTTGAAACACAATTCTGGTTTAGGGTCGTTTACAATAATACTCATTCCTGGAGATTCTAAAATTGTTGGAATAACAACACCAACAGTTTTACCTGTTCCAGGAGGTGCAACAACCAACGCAGAAAGCGTTTCAGGCATTTTTAATAACTTACCTTTGAAACGCCCCAAAACAACAACAAAACCATTAAATAATTTCATCTTTTTTATATCGGCATAGGTTGCCATGCGTCCACCACCGAACGTTTTTAGCATAAAGTCGTTCGGATTGATAATTACCGCTACGATGAAAATTAATAAGGCTGTAATAAAGGGCAAAAATGGAATTATTATCTGACCGATTTGATGGGTCATCATTTTTTTGCTTGCCCAAGTTGTATAACCATTATATAAATATCCAGACGTGAATATATTAGAGAAATACTCACGCAAAGCACCTAATGTGTTTCGAGAAAAACCATACTGAAATAAATAATCAATCGGAATGATTAAAACCAACATCAAAAGACAAACCAATAAAGCAATAGTAAAGCCTATGACTAGATATGACGTGGCTTTATCGCGATCAGCATATTCTCCAGCTCTTTGAAAAACCATTTTTTCTCCCTTTTATTTGTTTTTATTTTTTTAATAATTCTTGAATTGCTTGGATATCTTCCTCGGTTGGCGCTTCTAACTGTGCTGGGAATGTTTGAGTAAATGAAGGTAATTCCACTGGGCATCCTATTCCTGAACGAGCAACCAAAACATTCATTTGCGTCCAAACATCATGCATATCTTCAGCATTAATGATATTACCAGCCGTTTTAACCAAAATAATGTGTGTTTGAGCTTTGACTCCCGCCTGTTTCAATTCATTTTCAAAATTCTTTAATATCGTAATTGGAGATACTCTGTGAGATGTTTCAGAAAACCACAAAGGATCTTCGTCATTAAACCGTTCTTCATCAGCCAACCAATCGCCTTCTTCTGCATCCTGTAAAACCAAGAAAACTTGGTCCTTTGCAATAGCCATATAATCGACGGTCTTATCGTTGACTTGAGGTTTTTCGACAATCGCAGCCCCAGCTTTTGACATAATATCAAATAAATCTTCATTTAAGCGTTCTGTTTGCTGATTTTCCATGGCATCGAATGATGATAATACATCTTCATTTGTTTGTGCAAATGGAGAAACACCCCCAAAATCATCGGACAACTCTCTGGATGAAAAACCCATTGAAGACTGTGGCGTTGAACTTTCTTGCATAAATAATTTTTGAGACATTGAAGGGCTAACATTCATCTCATCAGCCGAAACGGGCGCATTTTTTTGTGGTGGAGCCACACTAATTGGTGTTCCAGACAATGCTTTTGGTCGAACTTCTTTATATGATTTTTTCTTTTTTAACCCCGTTATTTTAGTTTGATTTTGAACAGACGCTGTTTTCTTTTTGTAAATGCTATCCCAAAACAATTTTTCCATATAAAGACCATAAGGACGAGTCATAAAAAAGCAAAAACCCAAAATCCAAAGTGGAATAAATAAAAACAATGAAATAAATAAAATCCAAAAATATGAACCTTCTATAATCCAACCTTCATGCCACCATTTATGATAAATGTATTGCCAATGGCTTGCCGAAAACATATCCAAATCCCAGTTTGTCAGCAAAAACCATCTAAAGCATAAAAAATAGAAAAAAGTCCAAAGAGTAAAAACAAGCGTTGTTTTTTGAGTTTTTTTAATATCCATAATTTAACCCTTTCAGAATAACGTTTTTCACATTATACCGAAAAAAAGATTAAAAATCTATAAAAATTTAAAAAAAGAATGATTTTCTTGCTAAAAAAGGAGGATTATCTTTAAAGATGCCCCTCCTTTTCCATGTTAAGCTTTTTACTGTCCACGCACAGTGTTTAAAACTTGTTCTATTCTAAAGCTAGGTGCAGCTTGGCTGACAGGCTTAACACCGATTTCATATTTTGCTAATGAACGTCTGTAATAAGTTAAAACAAATAAACGTGTAGCAGAAGAAAGTCCTGATGCGCCTTTTGAAGAATCTATCAGAGAACACAATTTATACAATGTGATATTTTCCCTTTTACAAATATCTGATAAAGCTTGCCAAGTTTCCTTATCCAAACGCATACTTGTTCTACGACCATTAACGACAACATTTTTACATAAAAGCATTGTATTTTCCCTTCTCATCGGTTATTATAGTTAATCACAAATTCCGTAATCGAATATATTCGAATCGGTACACACTTTATGATATACAAAATTTATTTATATGCAACTAAATAATGTGATTTTTTTATAAAAAAGAGAAAAAATGATAAACAAAACGCGTAAAAGTAGCAAAAAGTATATTCCAGAAAGCACAGGAAAGCCCTGTGATTACAAGGGTTGCAAGTGCGAAGGCATTTATAAAGCACCAAAAGATCGTAGCCTAAAAAATTTTTACTGGTTTTGCTTAAAACATGTGCAAGAGTATAATAAAAATTGGAATTTTTATGCTGGAATGGATGCAAATCAAATTGAAGAACAGTTGCGACTAGATATGGTCGGACATCGTCCAACATGGAAAGTTAATGATTTATACGCCAACGCAATGAAAGATCCATTGGATATTTTAGGGTTATCTAGAGGAAGACAAAAAAAATCTCAAAAAACATTTGAAGACGATTTTTCAAGTAAAGACAATCAGATAAAACGCCCACTTCTTTCAACCGTAGAACACTTGGAAGCTATTAAAACTTTAAAAATGACACCACCAATAACAACAGACACAGTCAAAAATCAATATAAAGCTTTGGCAAAAAAATATCACCCAGATAAAAATGCTGGTTCGAAAGAAGCAGAAGAAATGTTCAAAACAGTCACTCAAGCGTACCATTTATTGATAAAAGCGCTTAATATGTCTGACAATTAAAAATTTTACAGGCTTGTTTTTTTGAAATTTGCACCAACAGCGTCTGCTACATTTTTATAACCCGATGTTTTAAGTAAAAAAGCAAGACGTGTATTTATTTTACGCGCAATAGAAGGACCTTCATATAAAATGGCAGAGTGTATTTGTATCAAATTTGCACCTGCTTTAATTTTTTCAAAGGCATCATCTCCAGTAAAAACACCTGCAGAGGCAATAATAGGAATACGTCCCTGTAAAATAGAATAAAATTGTTCGATAACTTGAGTCGATGCATCATTAAGTGGTGCCCCAGCTAAAAAACCAAGCCCCCGTCTTCCCGTACGCTTTTTATTTTCCTTATCTAAATTCAGATAACCACCGATAATAACGCCATCTATTTCTTCTTCCAAAAGGACATCTATCAACAACGGTATATTTGCAGGCGTCACATCCAGAGGAATTTTAACCAATAAAGGTGGCTTACTGATTGGTGCCACACGTAAAATTGTTTGTTTTAGTTTGCGTAAAATTGATTTTAGCAGAGACAAATTAACTAACAATGATGAAATTGGCAATATTGGATGCGTTAAATTTAAAACTAAATAATCGCAATAAGGTGCTGTTTTTTGAACAATCGACACCAACTCTCTTTCAATGTTGACAAAACCTGTTGATACATCAAAACTTTTATCTGAAAATTCGAAATTTGAACCAAAATTAACACCGACAAGATGAGGTAAATGGCGACGTGCAATTAATGCTTTTTGACTGGCAACAACACCCATATTTTCAAACTCTCTTGCATCAATAGAAAGCCCTTTTTGTGCAGTTAAAAAGCTTAAACGCGTTTCAATCATTGCTGGCGCATCCGTAATGGTTCCAAACTCTTCAAAACCGAATCCCAAATCCATCAAAATATCGTTATATTTAAAAAGTGGGTCAAACCCTGCTGCTATTCCAACAGGGTTTGGAAACATCTTGCTGAACATAATTGTATTTAAAATTGGATTCTCATAAGGTTCTTCATAAATACTATGATCAGCAATCCCCAAATATAAAAAACGACGCGCCCAACTGGGATTGATTTTTTGTATCAATCTGAAAAAAAACAGAAAATTCCACTTTCTAAAAATATCCCAATTATTATTTTTTTTGACTGACATTTATACTTCTTTCTTTTCTTTATAGCGAATCGCTAATTCCTCTACCTGTTCTGCCGATATTTTAGAAAATAACAATTCTGGTGCATTAAATTCATGTCCAACAGAAAGTTGTTTCAATACATCTGAAGCATCTGCTTTAACCCATGTTAAATTTTCAGAAGACAAATTCATTAATTTTAACATTTTTTCAGATGTTTCAGGCATAACTGGAGCAGATAAAACTGCGAACAATGGTATCATATTAAGCGCAGTACGTAAAATAACTGCAGCCCGTTCTTTATCAGTTTTGACGACCTTCCATGGTTCGTTTCGTGCAATATAGTTATTACCCTCCACCCAAATTTCACGCAAAGTTGATAAAGCTTTTCTGAATTCCATTTCGTTCATATATTTTGTGTAATCAGCAATTAATTCATCCAAGCGTGTGTAAAGCGCTTTTTCATCATCTCCTTCAACGCCACCATCAGGAACAATTTGCCCAAAATTTGATGTGGTCATTTTTAAGACTCGGTTGATGAAATTACCCAAAACGTCGTTTAAATCTTTGTTTATTGTTGAAGCAAATGCTTCGAATGTAAAAGAAGAATCTGAAGATTCGGGTGCGTTTGCCATTAACCAATAACGCCAATAGTCTGCTGGAAATTCTTGAACTGCTTGGTCGCAGAAAATGCCAACTTGTTCTGATTTAGAAAATTTACCACCGTTAAATGTTAAATAGCTCATTCCTTTTAAATAATCGACCAACTTCCAATTTTCACCTGTTCCCATCAGAGTCGCAGGGAATGTAATTGTATGATATGGAACATTATCTTTACCCATAAATTCGACATAGTGTACATCATCAGGTTTTAACCACCAATCTTCCCAACTACGTTCAGCTGGTTTTTCATCACTCCATTGCTTTGTAATGCCAATATAACCGATAGGAGCATCGAACCAAACGTAAAAGACTTTATCTTCAAAACCTTCTTTGTTGACAGGAAAACCCCATTTTAAATCACGTGTAATACAGCGTTCTTGCAATCCTTCTTTCAACCATTTTTGAGCAATAGAATACGCAACTTCTGGCCACGTAAATTCTTTTGTTTCTAGCCATGCTTTTAATTTGGGTTGCAAAGCAGATAATTTAATAAATAAATGCTTTGTTTCACGAACTTCCAAATTTGTTGAACCAGATATTGTACTACGCGCATTAATCAAATCGGTTGGGTCCAAAACTTTTGTGCAGTTTTCACATTGATCGCCACGAGCCTTTTCATAACCACAATGTGGACATGTTCCAGTAATATATCTATCTGCTAAAAACTGATTATCATCAACAGAGAATACCTGTTTAATTGTTTTTTCTTCAAAAAAGCCGTTTTTATCCAATTCTTCTGCGATACGATAGGTCATTTCTTTGTTTTGTTCTGTGCTGGTCCTGCCCAAATAATCAAAAGACAAATTAAAAGCCTGATAAATCTTTTTATGCTGTTCATGAAAATCATCACAGTATTCTTGAACAGGAACACCGGCTTTTAAAGCAGCAACTTCAGATGCTGTTCCATGTTCATCTGTACCACAAATATACAAAACATCTTTGCCTTGCATTCGCATAAAACGCGCATAGACATCAGATGGTAATAAACAACCAACCATATGTCCCAAATGAGGTAAGCCGTTAATGTATGGTAATGCACTGGTAATAAGATATTTTGTTTTATTCATATTTTTAATCCTTTTATAGTTTCTAAAAAACACCTTATAATAGAACATAAAAAAAATAAATGCAAGAGACTTGATTTTTTTTTAAAAATTTGTTATAAAGTAAGCCTGTTTAAACAAAATTAATATAAAGGTTAAAAAATGGCACGTGTAACAGTAGAAGATTGTGTAGAAAAAGTTCCAAATCGATTTGAATTAGTTTTATTAGCAGGACAAAGGGCTAAAAACATCGCAGCAGGCGAACCACTTACAGTGGACAGAGACAACGATAAAAACTCTGTTGTTGCTTTGCGTGAAATTGCCGATGATACAATTTGTTTAGATGATTTAAACAATATGTTGATTGCAGGCTTTCAAAAAACAGCTCCAGTTCAAAAAATGACTTCAGATGATGAAGATTTAAAAGCTGTGGATGCTGAATTAGCTGGCGATGAATACGCTCAAGAAGCTCAAGAAGCAACATCAGAAATTTTTGCAACAGAAGCAGCTTTTGATGAAACAGAAGCATTCCAAGTGACAGATAATTTAGAAGATTAATTTTTAAGACAGAGGCTCTATGCTCAGACAGTTTGAACTTGTCGAACGCGTAAAATCCTATGACCCGACAGCAGATGAAGACGGGTTGAATCGAGCTTACGTATTCGCTGTCAAGATGCATGGTTCTCAAAAACGCGAATCGGGCGACCCCTACTTTTCTCATCCTGTAGAGGTCGCTGGTATTTTAACTGAATACAAACTTGATTATGCGACCATCGTCACTGCATTGTTGCACGATACGATGGAAGATACGGCAGCCTCACATGAAGATATTGAAAAACTTTTTGGTTCCGAAGTAGCATTTTTGGTTGAAGGCGTCACAAAACTATCTAAAATACAAGCTCAATCCGAACACAACAAACAAGCTGAAAACTTCAGAAAACTGGTTTTAGCAATGAGCGAAGATATTCGTGTTTTGCTGATAAAGCTGGCTGACAGATTACACAATATGCGTACATTGCATTTTTGTAAAAAAGAAGAAAAACGCTTGCGTATTGCCCGTGAAACATTGGATATATATGCTCCTTTGGCAGAACGGCTTGGTATGAACAAGATGAAAGATGAGCTGGAAGATTTAGCATTCCAGCAATTACATCCTGAAGCATATCAATCGATTATATCTCGTTTAAACTTTTTGCGTGAAAAAGGGGGCGATTTAATAGAACGCATTGTCCAACAACTGGAAGAAGACGTTCGAGAAATTGGTGATGATGCTGATGTTTATGGTCGTGAAAAAAGGCCTTATTCGATTTGGCGAAAAATGCAACGACAAAATATATCGTTTGAACAGATTTGTGACATTATGGCATTCAGGGTCGTTGTTCCAACGGTTGCAGATTGTTATCATGTATTGGGTATTATACACACAAAATATCCAATGATTCCTGGCCGATATAAAGATTACATTTCAACACCAAAAAGCAATGGGTATCAATCTTTACATACAGGCGTTATTGGTCCCGTTAAGCAAAGAATTGAAGTTCAAATTCGTACACGTGACATGCACGAAGTCGCAGAATTAGGGGTTGCTGCACACTGGGAATATAAACAAAATATGGCACCCACGGTGGATGGTAAAAAATTCCGTTGGATGCGTGAATTGTTGGATTTATTAAACGATTCTTCAAATTCTGATGAATTTTTGGAAAATACAAAAATATCTATGTATAACGATCAGATATTTTGCTTTACTCCAAAAGGCGATTTATTTAATTTACCCAAAGATGCGACTGCGATAGATTTTGCCTATGCTGTTCATTCTAATGTAGGCGACAGATGTGTTGGAGTTAAAATAAACGGAGAAATTCGCCCTTTACGAACGATTTTACAAAATGGCGACCAAGTTGAAATTTTAACATCAAAAACACAAACACCATCGCCAGAATGGGAACGCTTTGTTGTGACTGCAAAAGCTAAAGCCGCGATTCGTCGTTTTATTCGCAACCAAAAAAGAACTCAATTTACAGAATTGGGTAAATCTCTAATCCAAAATTTATATAAAGAAAACAAAGTCGCGTTTAACGATAAAGAAATAGAAGCTGTTTTAACACATTTCAAAAAAGATTCTTTGGATGATTTATATGTCATGATGGGGGAAGGCATTGTCTTGCCTTCAGACGTTTTCTACAAAATTCATCCTGAAAAACGTTCGACACTTCAACGAGTCGTTGAGATATTCAAACGAAAACCAAATAAAATTAACAAGTCCGAAAAAAATAACTTAATCAAAGGACTGGTTTCGGGAATTGCTTTGCATTATTCACGTTGCTGTCATCCTGTTCCAGGGGATAAGATTGTCGGGATTGTCACAACGGGAAAAGGGGTTGCTATTCACAAAGCAGACTGCAATATGTTGAAAAAATATGCTCACGAACCAGAACGATGGTTAGATATCGAATGGAACGATAACATTGATGGTGTAGAAAGATTGTTTCCTGTTCGTGTCCGTATTACCGTTGCAGATAAACCAAATGCACTTGCAACCATTTCAACTGCAGTATCAAAAGCAGGAAGCAATATATCCCATTTGTTTACAACTGAAAAAAGTACTGGATTTATGGAATTATCTATGGATGTGGATATTAAAAATACGGCTCATCTTGAAGAAGTCATTGCAGCATTAAAAGCGTTGCCAGTCGTTGTGTCTTTGACAAAAGAGTCAAATTAGTCATATATTTGAAAAGCCTTTTTTAAAATCGGATGAAGTTTTTTTGCTTCTGTTTTTTCTTTCCAATCAAATGGCAAGAATTTTTTTATTTCTGAAATTTTTTTATTATCATCTAATAATTGTGCAATTAAATAAGCTTGTATAATGGCTTCTTCAGATGCTTTAGAACGCTTCATTTGGATTATTTTAACAGCAACATCATAAGCATTTTCCAATAAGTCTAAACTTAAATAATCGTTTAAAAGATGTTGTTTTATTTTAACAGCTTTTACTCCGAGAGGCATCAATTCTTGAAATTCTTGGTAAATTGTCAAATGTAAAAAAGGCGTATCACACTGATGAGATGTAAAAAAATCTGCAAAAACTTTTTTCATTCGTTTTAAAATAGAAGTATCTTTTGTTATAAATAATAATTTTCTATCAGTTCTTAAAGCCTCTAGCAAATTTTTTTGCTGATAATAAAGAAGTGACAATAATTGTAATGATAAAACATGAGTATCGGTAAAGGCATTTAAAGATAAATTCTTTTCCAGTTTTAAAATAGCTTCCTTTGGAGACATCGTTTCCAAAGTTAAATCCACCAGAATTTGAGAAATTAAAATTTCATCGTTCAGAGCTGAAACAGGGTTAAAACTGATTTGCTTGTAAATTTGGGAAGCATTTTGCAGTTGTCCGTTCATTTGTTCCAAACGGGCTTTGAAATATAAATATGCTTGATTTTGATAAACATTTAAATTTAATTCTTTTATTTTTTGAATTGCCAGAGATAAAATTTCTGCATTATTTTGATTAAGTGCTTTTTGGGCAATATGATACCAATATAAAAAGCTTAAATTAGGTATGTTTTTTTGCTGTTCTAAACGTTTTTTAGAAAATAATGGCTGATTATTAATTGCATTATTCCAAAGATGTAAATTTTCGTCTGGATTTTGAATCTTATGCCATTTTTGCAATGCTTTATCAAGCATATTCTGTTTAATATAAATCAAAAATAAAAGAGAATGTTTTTCTGTACTTTCAGGCAATAAAGATAAAACTTCAAATGCTTTTTCAGAAAAGCCACGAATAAAATAAAGTTTTGCCATTTCTAAATGTAAAGTATCTTTTACTGTTTGAGATGCAACAGGAACAAATGAACTTAATTCTTGTAATTGTTTTTCAAATTCTTCTTGAGATAAGTTTTCATAAACACCTAAATTTAAAATGTCATATCCATGTTCTGGTAAATCATTTTTTAAAGCTGACTGATTTTGAGGTAAAATCAAATAACCATTTTCATTTTTTTGAATGTTTAATTTATCTGTTTTAGGTAAAACGACCAACCCTAACACAGTTTTTAAAAATAAAAATTCAGGATTATTAAATTGTTTGGCTGTAAAAATGGGTGAATACGGAACTAAAAAAACGACTATTTTTTCTAGTGTATTAGGGTCTTGAAAATCAATGATTTGAGAGTCTTTTATTTCTAAAAGCATTCCCTCATCTGCTGGTTTTGCAGAAAATAAAGATTTTTTTTGTTCTGTTTGTTCTGCTATTTTCACAGAAAAAACATCCCCCTTTAATGATACAGATAAATCGGCAAAACGATTGTCCAAAACACCTCGTAAAATCAAGGCAGACGGATGTTCTAATACGGTATAATTAAATTCTTCTAAACGTGTTTGTTTAACATCAAACTTTTGATTAAAAATTAAATATACATATTGATTATGCTTGAAAAATGCCATTTTTAAATCAGGTGTCATATTCCAGTTTATTTGAAGGTGTTGGAAACCTTTCTTATCTAAAACAGAATTAATCTTTAATGGAGATGCAAAACTGGAAAAAGAAAAAAAGAAAAATAAAATAAAATAAAATAAATTTTTTATCATTTTTTCTCCTCCTGTTCAAAAATTAATAATTGAATAAAAGGATTTTCTAAATCATCGTAAGATACTATTCTAAAATTAGACAAACATCCCCCATCTTTTAATTGGTTTGCAATACTCATTCCTAACAGCAATGCATCTTGAGAGTTTATTTTTTTTGAATTGACTTCTAATCGAATTTTGTTAGATACATGAGCTAATGTTTGACCTAAATTTTGAAGTCTTGCTTCATTTAATGCAGTAATTGTCCGTTTTTGTATATTTGAAAAAACAATTTCTGGAATTTGAATTTGAATATGGTCGGCTTCTTTTTTTATCTTATAACCATCAAAAAATTGCACTTGTTGAGATAAAATTTGCTCCAAGTAATTTAAATTAACGCCTCTTTTTATTGTGGATATAGGCTGTTTTTGTGTACCAAATTGCGTTGGTTGAGAAATATCAGACGTGCGCATCGAATACAACATAATAAAGAAAGTTAATACTAACAACATTAAATCAAGTAATGTCAGCAACCAAGCATTTTTTAAACGAAAAATTTTTTTTGTTTTCCTCATTTAATTTCTCCGTTTACGAAAATGTAGCTTTACTTTATCATCAGAACCTTTTTCAACACCTAATGTATAAGCATTTTGTCTGATACCAATTTCGTCTAAATGCGCTTTTATTTTTTCCAAACGTTGTGTTGATAAGTGTGAATAAACAGGGTAATTTTGCTTTGTTGTTAAATCATCAAACAAAACAAAATCAACAGTATATTTATTTTTAACGATAGAACTGGATAACAGCGAATGAATTTGTTTAAATAATACTGCAGATGTTGGTTTAAAATCGGATAAAGTTTCATAAAAAATATCTGAACTAGGGATAAATATAGTGATTTCATCATTAATTAAATCTTGTAAAATTTCAGAATTTGGAAACATTTTTGCAATTTGCGATTGATGATAAATAGCAACTTGACTGGCTTCTACAGAGGGCTGTGTTGTTTGAAATACACTGGCAGTATTAAAGGAATTTTTTAAACTTGTTTTTAACGCATCTACTTTGGATGCTTCAAATGAAGATTGATGAACCAAAAAAATAAAAAAGCATAAAATGGATAAAACTAAAGATAAAAAGATAAAATAAAAAGATGTATTGACCCCTTTTTTACACTTTTTAAAATCAGAACATCGAATGTTTTCAGGCATTTTTTCTTTACCCTTTACATCATTTTTAAAATCGCTTGAGCTCTTTCAAACGGCATTTTATCCAACAATCTTGTTGAAATAGAAACAGGCATCTCACTTAAAATATCTTTGACTTCTGATAAAGTTAATTCATTTAACAGCGCAACTGCTTTTGATACAGGTAATTGAGCATAAAATTTTGCTTTTTGTTTTACTTCGCCCAAAAGAGATTGCTGTTCTTTTTTTTCATTTAACTTTATTTCTAATTGTTTTAGCTGTTCTTCTTTTTCATTAAGTTGTTTTTCTTTTTCTAAAAGCTGAAGATGACGCGCAGATAATTGTTGCAGTATATTTAATTCCGATTGCGAATAAACACCATTAAAACTATTGCTTGTTAAACTGTTTTCTTGAGCCCATAATGGAAAAGAAAAAAATAGCATCCAAATCAAAAAACATTTTATCATGACGCCCCCTTTAACCGTTGTAAAGCTTGATATAATTCTTTTTCTGCGTCAGATTGATAAATATCCACATTAGAAGATGGCTTTTTCGATGGATTTTGAGCAAAACTGGCTTTGTTTTGTAAATAGGGCACATGATGCGATGTAAAATTCTTTTCACTATTTTTTTGAGCATTCTTATCTAAAATTAACACTAAATCATCGCGTAATAAGCTGGCTTTTTGAATTTCAATTTTCAGTTGCTCTGCTATATTTTGAGTACTTTTTTGCAACTGTGATAACGTTGTTTCTGCATTTTGAACGACTTGATTAAAAGCGTATATCGTTTTTGATATTTCTTTTTTACCTTCTTTAAAAGAATTTAATCGATAATTTAAAATCATTGCATAGATGATTGCTATTATCAGTAAAGTAATGATTGCTAAATTTAAAATATATTCCATTACCTTGCCTCAAACATCTTTTTTTCTATTTTGACAGAGATATTTTTTTTATTTACTTCCAAAGCCCCCTTGAAAACACATTGATTTTGGCAAGATAATTCTAATGGTTTATCTTCAAAATAAGTCAATGGTAATAAATCTCCTACTTTCCATTTTAAAATATCCTTAAATGGTATTTCCTTTTTATCTAAAACGGCTTTCAATTGTAATGGAACTTTGCAAAGCGCTGTTGCTAAATTTTCGGTGTACTCATCAATAACAGACACATTATCGGACGAATCAATGTAAGACAGCAGATGTAAAGGCAAAACAAAATCCAAGATTCCTTTTCTTTTTTCCAAACAAACTTCTAAACGACAAATGACAATTTCACAAGCAGGTGAAGCGATTAATGCCGTTTTTGGATTTACATCCATTGTTTCGAATTTAAATTTTTGTTCAAAAGATTTAGAAAAATCTTCGCTAAAAGAAATAAGAATGTTTTTTAAGATGTTTTTTTCAATAGGAGTATAATTTCGACTATCTAATGACATTGCAGATGTTCCTCTGCGTCCACCCAATGTAGCATCTAACAAACAATATGCCAAATTAAAATCTAAAACGGTTAAAACAGATTGTCGCCAATCTGAAACTTGATAAAAACCCAACATAGACGGATTGGGTAATGTATCCAAATATGCGCCTAATTGACCAAAAATAAAACTTTGAGTCTGAACAGATATATTTTCTATTTGCGTTAAATGATGCAGAGTTCCAATCAATGCGCGTCCAAAAGCATCGATTTTTTTTTCAAGCTCTGGATATTTTTTTGCAGGTTGTGCATTCTTTAATAAATTGAGTGGATTTGTTTCTGTTTTTTGTTCTTCAGGCAAAAGCAGAGCATCTATTTCTTCTTGAGTCAGTATATTGCTTAACGCAGAGGTGTCTAATTGCATTAGTTGACCTCCTTTAAAACAAATTTTTGGAACAAAACATCTTTGATTTGAACAGGAAATAACAGTACATTCATCTGTTCTAACAGGGCTTCTTTTGTATAAAACAAACGTCCTGCGTCTTGCAGTTGTTCTAATGTCACAGTCCGTAAATGGCTGATGATTGCATCTTGTATTAAAGGCAGTTTTGCTTCAATCATTTCTTTATCGGATGAAAAATTTAAAGCAAGCGCAATTTGGACTTCTAAAATACGCAAAGGAGAGGTCGTTTCTATTAACTGGATTTGCTGTGTGGGAAGCGTTGCAAAATAAGCATCGTTTGCCCCTTGTAATACAAGAGTTTCAGAAACCTGTTTTACCAACAAAGAATCGGATAACCTGTTATCTGGATTGAAAAAAGAAATAAATCCGAAAACACTTAAAAACAAGCCAAAAGAAAAAAGAATGGAGATACAAAAAACACCACTCCACCACCAAAAGCCGTTCTTTTTAGAGATGTTTTTATCTTCAACTTCCTGCACTTTTTACCTCTTTTACAAATCCAGTATTTTGATTTTAAACATTATTTGGTTAACAACTGGTTATGAAATAGAAGTTTTTTTATAAGATTTTTTCAAACTATAATCATTTTTATATAGTTCTGTATTCACAAAAAAAGTCGTTATCTTGCGTTATTGAGTTTCTTTTCTTAATTTAGACAAAAGAACACATCTACAAGGAGACAAACATGAATTTAATTGCTCAAAAAAACCAATCTGTAAGACAACATTGGTTAAACATTTTAAAAAGCTTAAAACCTATGGAAAAGTGGCAAGAATGTGAAGATTGGGACTGTACATTGCTTGAATTAATACAAAGTGGATCGATAGAATACTTATTTTTGGATGTTAATGTGCTGGGAGTTTCTTGGTCTCAACGCTGTAAAGATTTACTTGCGACCTTGGAAAACACTAAATTGATTTTAACCAGTAATGAAAACATTGATAAAAAATCATTATTTCATTGCATTGAAGCAGGCCTTTGGAGTTATGTTCCAAACGAATATATCGATACACTAGGACACCCAATTATGAATTTAATTCTTTCAAAAGGGCAATACTTTCCCGCATTTTTAATGAAATCTTATGAACATCAAGACAACTGTGATATGAATCGACCTTTTATTTTGCCTTCTGGCGAACATCTAACACGCAGACAAAAGGAAGTCTTAAGTTATTTACAGCAAGGTTTATCCAATAAGCAAATCGCTGGAAAAATGCAAATTTCTGAACCGACTGTTAAATTGCATATTCATGGATTATTTAATAAATTAAAAGCGACGAATCGAACACAAATAGTTTTAAAAGCGCATGAACTAGGCTTTATATAAAAATCAAATAGTTTACATACAAAAAAGCCTCTGCATTTAACAGAGGCTTTTTTTTAACTAATCGATTTATATAATCAATTATTTGACGATTGCAGATACAACACCCGCACCGACTGTATGACCACCTTCACGAATAGCAAAACGTAAGCCGTCTTCCATCGCTACTGGTGCTATCAATTTTACTGTCATCTTGATGTTGTCCCCTGGCATTACCATTTCTACTCCTTCTGGCAATTCAATCGTTCCTGTCACGTCCGTTGTACGGAAGTAGAATTGTGGACGATAGTTGCTGAAGAATGGGGTATGACGGCCACCTTCTTCTTTCGTCAAAATATAGCATTCTGCTGTGAATTCTGTGTGTGGTGTGATTGAACCTGGTGCTGCTAATACTTGGCCACGTTCGACTTCTTCACGTTTTGTTCCACGCAACAATACACCTACGTTATCTCCAGCTTCACCTTGATCCAACAATTTACGGAACATTTCAATTCCTGTACATGTTGTCTTTTGGGTTGGGCGAATACCTACGATTTCGACTTCGTCACCTACTTTGATTACACCACGTTCAATACGACCTGTCACAACTGTTCCACGGCCTGAAATTGAAAATACGTCTTCAATTGGCATCAAGAATGTTTTGTCTTTTGGACGATCTGGTTGTGGAATATAACGATCTACTTCTTCCATCAATTTCAAAATCGCGTCTTTTCCTAATGCTGGATCCCCACCTTCCAATGCGACTTTTGCTGATCCTTTTACAATAGGAATATCGTCGCCTGGGAATTGGTATGAACTCAACAATTCACGAATTTCCATTTCTACCAATTCTAACAATTCTGGATCATCTACTTGGTCACATTTGTTCATGAATACTGTAATCGCTGGAACACCTACTTGACGTGCCAACAAAATGTGTTCACGTGTTTGTGGCATTGGACCATCTGCTGCTGATACGACCAAGATTGCTCCATCCATTTGTGCCGCACCTGTAATCATGTTTTTAACATAGTCAGCGTGGCCCGGGCAGTCTACGTGAGCATAGTGACGATTTGCTGTTTCGTATTCTACGTGTGATGTTGAAATCGTGATACCACGTGCTCTTTCTTCTGGAGCTTTATCGATGTTTGCATAATCTACAAAGTCGGCTCCGCCTTGTTCTGCCAATACTTTTGTTATCGCTGCTGTCAACGTTGTCTTTCCATGGTCAACGTGTCCAATCGTCCCAATGTTGCAATGGGGCTTACTTCTTTCAAACTTCTCTTTTGCCATTTTCTTCTCTCTTTGACTAAAAA
>SUUS01000019.1 GCA_015062395.1 Alphaproteobacteria bacterium | reverse complement strand
AACACGGTTCCGTCTCAAATTCGAGGATTTAATGGTCGCGAAATTTGTTGTCCAAAGAAAACATATAAAGATTCGTATCAAGATGCTTATACGCCAGATGGAGAAAGTGCCCTTTGTTGTGATGGAAGAGTTATTTCTAATGAAACGACAGGATATTACGCTTGTCAAGATTGTAAAAATGTATCATTTATTGCCGACTGTAATAAGTTTTGGATAGATCAAACACAATTTGACGAATGTGTACAAAGCAGAGAACCAGAATGTACTGGTTGTGGTTATTCTTGGGGAATGCTTGATTTATGGATAGAGTACATCCAAGAAACAACAACTACATATTCAAAGATCGAACATTATGAATTTTATGGATGTACAAAAACGAATGAGCCATTATGCTATACTATGTCAGTAGATAACAATCCCCCAAGACAAATATCTGTAAGGGTGTCGCCTCAAGCTGTTTGTTCTGGTTTTAGATCTGAAGCAGACTTCGAAAAGGAATTAAATAAAGAAATATCAAACGTATTTGGAAATATGACGATGATATAGTTTGTGTATTAATGAACACCTTCTAAATATGATAATTTATGTCATTTTAGAAGCATTCAAAATAATTACGCTTTTTTCTTATAAAAAAACATTGACAAAAATAAAATAATAGGTTATATTTATACTTTCTTTCTTAAAAAAAGAGGTTGAAATGACTAATTATTGGCAAAATAAAGCACAAAACAAAGGCAAATGTTCCTATTGGGATTTAGTTGATGAGAAAAATTTAAATATGGAGGAAAAAATCGTCTGTAGTTTTATGAGACGTTCAGAACAACGTTATGAATATATTATGCTTCCTCCTTTGCCTCGTTTACATTTAGAGCGATTAAAATATATCTTGCCAAGGGTTCGACCAAATGTTTTGCAAGCTTTGACGAATTGTTGTGTTTTAACATATACATTTGTTCCTATAAAGGATATTACGACTGGGTGGAAAGAAATTGATTTATCTTATGAGCAACGCCATGCCTTATGGAAAGGGACTGGATTTAAGGGGCTTTCTGCTTATGCTGGTAAATTTATTGGTTCTTCTTTAAGTCAAGAAAAACCTGTTTGTAAAAATTTATTTGATTTACATTGTCAAATGAATATCAAGGATTTTTCTTTGCAAAAAGAATATCTTTCTTCTATTGAAGCAGGGTTAAAAGAGCCTGAAAAAACAACGTTATGGAACTCGTCTTGTCCAGAAGCACGCGCATTCAGAGAGCAGGTTTTTACAGCTTTTCCAATGCTAAAAGAAAAATTAAACGCTGTGCAAAAAATTTCTAAAAAACATTCTGTAGATGTACAAAAACGTATATCTTTAGAAAAAATACGAGAGAATTAAAAAAAGTACTTGACATTCTTTTTAAATTTTGATAAAAATGTCTTGTTCCATGGCGGATGTAGCTCAGTTGGTTAGAGCGTCGGTTTGTGGTACCGAATGTCGTGAGTTCAAGTCCCATCATCCGCCCCATATTTTCATCGCTTGGCATCAGTTGGTGCCAAGTTTTTTTATTGTTAAAAAAACACCACCCATACATTGATATATCGGTGGCATTTTTGTAATTTAGGCAAAAGCTATATTTTTTGTTCTTTTTGTCTGTAAACAGAAATTGATTTTAAAATGTCTAACGCTCTGTTTAACTGATAATCTTTTTTAGTATCTTCTTTTGCTTCTGTTTTTTTGTCAGCAGCTGCTTGAACTGTTTTTTCTGTTGTTTTTTTCTTTTCTCCTTCTTTTTTCCCTAATGCACCAGGTAGATTTGATTCGCTATATCCTTTGATGATTTCTTCTTCTTTGATTTCTGCCCTAGGAATTAAAATATCTGGTTGAATTCCTTCTGCTTGGATTGAACGTCCTGAAGGAGTATAATAACGTGCCGTTGTGATTTTTAACGCACCATATCCAGGAATAGGGCGAACACTTTGTACAGAACCCTTTCCAAATGAAGGGGTTCCAACAATGACAGCTCTTTTATGGTCTTGCAATGCACCTGCAACAATTTCAGAAGCTGAAGCAGAACCTTCGTTAATTAAAACAACTATAGGCAAACCATTGGTTATATCACCAGCTGTCGCAGATAAACGAACTGTTTCTTCTGGTTTTTTAGAACGGGTGGATACAATTTCTCCTTGTTCTAAAAATAAATCAGTGACCCCTTGCGCTTCATCTAATAACCCACCAGGGTCATTTCTTAAATCCAATACAAAACCACGAACTTTGTCTGTTCCGACTTTACTTGTTATATCTTCAATCGCCTTTTTTACGTTTTTAGCTGTATTTTCGCTGAATGTAATAATGCGAACATAACCAATATCTTCGTTTTTTATTTCAGAACGAACAGATTCTATCTTAATTATATCACGTTCTAGTGTCACTTCAAAAGGTTCCTTATTGGGACGACGAATCATCAATCTTATGGTTGTTTTGGGTTTTCCACGCATTTTTTCAACGGCTGCATTCAAATTTAATCCCATAACAGTTTCATCATCAATGTGGGTAATTAAATCTCCTGGTTGTAAACCAGCTTTATCTGCTGGTGTTCCTTCCAAAGGTGCTACAATACGGACAAGCCCATTTTCCATGCTAACTTCCATGCCTAATCCTCCAAATTCACCTTTGGTTTGAATTTGCATATCTCTGAAAGAATCAGAGTCCATAAAACTGGAATGAGGATCTAATGCTGACAGCATTCCATTAATTGCAGATTCGATTAATTTTCTGTCTGTTATTTCATCAACGTAATCTTTTCTGGTCATTTCGAAAGCTGAACCAAATAATTCTAATAATAAATAAGGATCATCTTTTGCTGTTTTTATTGTTGTAGAAGTTCCTGTGGCAAATACAGGAAAGCTAAACGTAAACAAAGTAATAAATATCGTTGATAAAAGATAGTTCTTTTTCATTTTTTCCCCTTTTAAATTTTTGAAGCAAACCATGATGCTGGATTGACTGGCTTGCCATTTTGTCTGAATTCCATATAAAGCTTATTTGTCTGTTGATTAGACATAATACCCACAGGTTCGCCCGTTAAAACAGTTTGTCCCACCGTGCAGTCAATTCTGTTTAAACCAGAAAGTAAGCTGTGATAATTATCTTCATGTTCGATAATGATTAGATTGCCGTACCCTTTAAATTCTCCAGCAAAAAGAACTGTACCGTCAAATGGTGAAATAACTTGAGCATTCGGGCGTGTATCCATTGTTAAGCCCTTTGCATTGCCACCTCCTAAAGTTGCATCTCCATAACGCTGAACAATTTTTCCCCTTGCTGGTAAAGGCAAAGAACCCAATGATTTTTGGAATGCCCCTTTTACTGACGGCAGTGTTGGTACAGATAAAATTGGTTTTTGTTTAGTTGCCGCATCTGCCATTTTCTTTAACTTATTTTGTTTTTCTGTTTCTAATTTAGCAAGCAAATCTTCCAAGTTTTTAGCTTTTTTTCCCAACTCTTCAGCTTTTTTCTTTGCTTCAATGCTTTCAAACTTAAAGTGACTTTGCAATATGGATTTTTGTTGCATCAGCTTTTCCATATTACTTCTTTGATTTTCTAATCTATTTGCAACCAATTTTACTTGAGAAGCTTGCGCTTTAATAGCAGCCTGTAAAGTTGCTAATTTATTTAATTCTTGCTTTAATTTGTTCGTTGTTGCTTGAAGTGGCTTTTGAGTTGATTTTAAAATCAATGAAGAACGCAAGTTTTCAATGGGCGTTTGTGGAGCAAAAAAAACAGCTTGAGGTGGATAAACAGCCATTTTTTGCAATCCACTCATCAATGTAATAATTTGTGTTTCTCTGTCTTCTAAACGCTTTTCAAGCAAAGCTTTATTTTCTTCTAATGCCGCTAAATTTTTTTCCAATTCAGACAAGGTTTCTTCATTGTCTTGTACTTGATTTGCAGCTTTTACCATTTGTTTTTTCACAGCCGATACTTCGGTAGCGATATCTTGCGCTTTTTGTTGAAGATGAGTTTGTGCTTTTTTTTCTTCTTTCAGTTGCTCTTGAATTTTTGCTAAATCAGACGAGGAGGGCGTTGCAAACGCCACTCCTGTCATCATCAAACAAGATAAAACAAAAAGAAAAACTTTAAGCATTTTATACCTTTTCAATCAAGGATGTTCCAGTCATTTCTTCTGGTTTTTGTATATGCATCAACTCTAATAAAGTAGGTGCAATATCAGCTAAACGACCATCTTTTAATCCTTTTACTTCATTGGGTGGACAAACCAAAACAGCTTGTACTTTTCCAACGGTATGTGCTGTATAAGGTCCTTTTGTCACAGGATCTTGCATCTGTTCTGCATTACCGTGGTCTGCTGTAATTAACATACAGCCACCAGCCTGACAGACAGCTTCTGCAACACGACCGATACATTCATCAACTGTTTCTACGGCTTTTACTGCAGCATCCATAATCCCCGTATGTCCAACCATATCGCCATTTGCATAGTTGACAATAATTGCGTCAAATTTATCAGATTTTACGGCATCAATTAATTTTTCAGTCACTTCTAATGCAGACATTTCTGGTTGTAAGTCATATGTTGCAACTTTTGGACTTGGGACTAAAATGCGTTCTTCGCCATCAAACATTTTTTCTTCGCCACCGTTGAAAAAGAAAGTGACATGCGCATATTTTTCAGTTTCTGCAATACGAAGTTGTGTTTTTTTGTTTTCAGCTAAAACTTCGCCAAAAATATGCGTAAGCGCTTGTGGAGGGAATAACGTTTTTAACCATTTGTTGTGTTCGACTGAATATTCAGCCATACCTGCAGCAAAAGCAAAGTTAACTACTCGAGTTCTTGGTGTTTTATCAAATTCGGGGTTAAGCAACATTTCAGTAATTTCACGAGCTCTGTCTGCACGATAATTAACCATTAAAACGCCATCGCCATCTTTCATGCCTTTATAGTCTGAAATGACGGCAGGAAGCATAAATTCATCGTATTTTCCATTATTGTAAGAAGCTGCAATTGCGTCATCAGCGCAAGCAAAACAAACACCATCAGCATCGACCATTGCATCATAGGCTAATGAAACTCTTTCCCAACGGTTATCTCGATCCATTGCATAATAACGCCCACCCAATGTGGCAATTTTGCAATTTGTTAAGTCTGCTGTTTTCCTTTCAAATTCAGCAACAAAACGTCTGGCAGAATCAGGTGGTGTATCTCGACCATCTAAAAATGCATGAATACGAACGGGAATGTCTTCATTATCCAAGATTCTGGCCAAGGCAACAAAGTGATTTAAATGCGAATGAACGCCTCCAGGGCTCATTAACCCCATCAGATGAGCAGTTCCATTGGTTTTCTTTAATGTTTCTACCATTTCAACTAAAACGGTGTTTGTTTTCAGTGTATCGTTTTTAATTGATTCGTCGATTCTTGGTAAATCTTGCATTACGACACGACCTGCACCCAGGTTGGTATGTCCAACTTCAGAATTTCCCATTTGCCCGTCTGGTAATCCAACATTTAAGCCTGAGGTTTCAATAAAAGAATGTGGATATGTTTCAATAAATTTATGCCAGTTTGGAGTTTTTCCAACTTCAATAGCGTTAAATGATTTGTCTTCACGATATCCCCAGCCGTCCAGAATACATAAAACAACAGGGCGTTTTGTATTTTCAGTCATTTGTTTTTTCCTTTCATATTATCTTTAAAATTCAATATAATAGAAAAATAAAAAAAAGTGTAGTCTTTTTTGTGAAAAAATAAGAATTTTTTCGATGAAAAGGGCAAAAAGAGTTTTCTTTTAGGAAAATAATTTTATCTGAATAAAAAAATACCCTCCTTATCAGGAGGGTACATCTTTTGGAAGGTAGCAGGCCTTCTTAGCCGTCGGTTTAATCTGGAAACCAGATCACTTGAGTTGAGTGAGTGACGGTAGTTAAGATAAATCTTCTTTCCATCCCCTTTCTGTACGTATCGACCTTGGCTCATCAAGACTCCATACAAACCAGAAAGCCTGCTTATAATTATATTATAACTCCGATTCGAAATCTTTGCAAGTGTTTTTATAAATAAAAAAATAAAATCGTTATTTAGTATTCTTTTTTGAATGTTTTTAATGAAAATGTTGACAAAACGACAAATGTAAGTTAAAATAAGAGTCGAATGCATAAGATGGGGAAAACTGTCTTGTAGATATGTTTTTGTTAAAATTAATATAAAGAGGAGTAAAAAATGGAACTTACAGGAAAAGATGTTGAATTGGTTAAAGCTTTTGGAACTCCAATTAAATGTGGGACAGAACGTTATGTTTTGGAGTTAACAAAGTTAGATAAACCAATTCATTTTATTAATCCAAAAGATGCGGGGACAGAATACGGTGATCAAAACTTAAAAGGTGATGGGACCGATATTTTATTATTGAATGGATTAACTGCCGAACAAGTAAAAATGTTGGATTTTTATTTAAAGGGGTTTGAAGTTCAAAATGATAAAAGAGCTGAAGATATGAATGCAAAAGAAGTTCGTTCTTTGTTGGTGTTTTTAGAAAAATACGGTTTCAATGATCGATACTGTTCAAATCAAGAATATAAAGAAAATTCTTTAATTCCAACAACAGGGCGTTTGTATCGCAGAAATAATGATGAATGTCGAGGTGTTGTTATTCCTGTCGGAACGACATATACAGATGGCGAAAAAACACAACAAGCAAATGTAGAAGGCGCTTTGTTCGTTGTTGATTCTAAAGGTGGAGCAAGAATTACAAATGTCCCAGAGGATTATCAACCTGTAAAAAAAGATGCCCAAATAGTAGAATTAAAAACGGCTGTAAATATGTTGTTGGCATCAAAAAATATGGGGCGAGGAATTTAGAGTATACAGTTATAAATACTTTACATAATGAATGAAAAACTCCTTTTAAAGGAGTTTTTTTATAATCTGGTCTTCGGTAGAATAAAAAAACTTGACAAGAAAGCATTAACTTGATAAAATAAAGATGTATAGTTTGTGAGGTGTATGATGTTAACAAATAGGATATATTCTTTTAAATCAGGGAAATCGCTGAAAGGTGCAGTTTTCTACACACACACACTTATCAAATTAAAAACAAAAAAAGAGAATTTTAGATATCGAATGGGGAATGCCCTTGTTCGGTGTTTTTAGTTTGTGAAAGGAGTAAAAAATGGCTAAATTTTCAGATAGATTGTTAGAGTATTTTATTGAGCGCGAAAGCAAAATCGGTATCAAAATATCTAAATTCTTGGGTGCTGATGTAAATGCGCAAAATAAAGATGGCTGGACGGCTTTGATGAATGCCGCATTCAAAGGAAAAACGGAAGTTGCAGAAGCCTTAATCAACGCTGGTGCCGATGTAAATGCGCAAAATAAAGATGGCGGGACGGCTTTGATGGAGGCCGCATGCTGGGGAAATACGGAATTAGCAGAAGCCTTAATTAAAGCTGGTGCTAATGTAAATGCGCAAAGTGAAAACGGCCAGACAGCTTTGATGTGGGCCGTATACAGCTACAGAGGACATACGGCAGTAGTAGAAGCCTTAATCAAAGCTGGTACTGATGTAAATGTGCAAAATAAATATGGTAAAACGGCTTTGATGTGGGCCGCATCGGACGGAAATACGGAATTAGCAGAAGCTTTAATCAAAGCTGGTGCAGATGTAAGTTTGAAAGATGAACATGATATGACAGCATTGGATATCGCTCAAATTAAAAGACAAACAGAAGTAGAAAGTTTGTTAAAATTCGCAGAACAACAAAATTCCGATTTAAATAATACTTTGCAACAATCAGAACAAAATTCAACATATGAAGTGACCGATAAACCAAAAGACAATGTGTCAATAACGATTACTAATGCGATGTTTAATAAAAGAGCTGGTCGATAAAAATAAAAAAGCCTCTGATTGTTCGGGGCTTTTATTGTATTTAATTTTTCTTTAAAATCGTAGCCAATTCAGATATTTTCGAAGATAGATTTTCAATCATCTCTATTTGGGAACTATCTATCGAGGCTTGTGTTTTTACAGCATTTCCATTTTTGCACGCAAATAATTCTTGCGCAACCAAAATACAAACCATTGCCAATAATTGATTTTCTTGAATATAAGCAACAGAACTTGTCAGCTTTTTCGCTTTTTCATCTAAAAATTTAGCCAATTCTTGAATATGCCCTTCTTGTCCATCTTGACAGGCAATTTTATAAGAATAACCAGCGATATTTAAGGTGACGACAGACATATTTCTTCCTCCTGATTATCTTGATTTTCTTCTAATTTAGATAAGGCATCATCAATCTTTTGATATGTGGTTTGGATTGCAATCTGCAATGTTTCAATTTTGTCTTTATGCTGATTTTGTTTTTTTATTGAAAAATCAACAGCGTCCTCTAATTCTTTGATAGAATTGGATAATTTTTCTAAAGCCACTTTTAAGTTTTCCATATAATGCCTCGTTTATATCTTGTGTCTAGATTTAAATGCCACTTGGAGTGTTCCATCATCCAGATAATCCAATTCTCCACCAATGGGAACACCATGAGACAATGCCGTTATTGTGACAGGATATTTTTCTAAAATATCCGTTAAATAATGAACCGTTGTTTGACCGTCCAAGGTAGAGGGTAATGCCAAAATAATTTCTTTAACTTCCCCACTTTCTATACGTCCAATTAAAGACATAATGTTTAATTCTTCGGGACCGATTCCGTCTAATGCAGATAAAACGCCCCCTAAAACATGATAAGTTCCTTTAAATGTATTTGCGCGTTCTAAAGCCCATAAATCTGCAATATCGGCAACAACGCAAATTTGCGATTTGTCCCGTCTTAAATCAGAACAAACAGAGCAAGGAATAACCGTATCTATATTACCACAAATAGGGCACTGGCTTGTATTTTCCATTACTTTTGTTAATGTGTTGATAAGAGGCAATAAATGCGTTTGTTTTTTCTTAAGTAAAAACAAAACTGCCCGTCTGGCCGACCTTGGTCCTAAAGCAGGCAGTTTTGCTAATAAATCAGTTAAATTTTCAATATCTGTCTTTTGCATTATAAATTAGAATGGTAATTCAAAATTATCTGGCAAATTCAAACTTTTCTTGATGCTTTCAAATGCTTTATCAGATGCATCATCTGCTCGTTCTTTTGCATTTTTCATAGCAACAAGAAGCAAATCTTCCAATGTTTCTACATCGTCAGGATTGACTACAGATTTGTCCAATTTGACTTTAACAGGTGTTAATTTACCAGTTAATACAACTTCAACAGCACCGTTTGCAGCTAATCCTGTAAATTCTGTATTTTCCATTTTGTTTTGAACGGCAGCCATTTGTGTTTGTACGGCTTGCGCTTTTTTAATCATTCCAACCATATCCATCATATTTTTCATTTTTAATCTCCTTTGATTGTTGTTAACTTGTTTTTTTCTATCACACTTTTATAAAAAGTCAAACTCTTTTTATATATTTATCTGGTAATAATTCCGATACAGGAACCATTTTATAATCATCGCTGCCAACGGGAACAGCAACTAAAGCATCATCGCTGTAATCTGCGATATATTCACGACACTTTCCACAAGGTGTTATAACATATGCTTCAGGGTCTCTGACAGCAACAATGGCTTCTATTTTCATTTCTTTTTGAGCTGTATGAGCCATTCCAATGGCTATAATTTCAGCGCAGGTTGCTATGGAAGGCTGATATGTTCCTACATTAAGAGATGTATAAACTTTTCCGTCCGTTGTTAATAAAGCTGCAGCAACAACGCTGTGATGTCCTTCTTTTTCATAGCGTTCTTTTATTAAATTTTTAGCTGCTTGTACTAAAAAATCATATTTTTTCCCCATGTTTTTTTCCTATCATAACTTTTTCATTTATTAACATTTTAATTATTAGGATGATACTAGAATTTTTTTTAAGGTGCAAGTACTTTATTCATCAATTTGTTCATTGATTTCGATTGTTTCATCGGAAAGTTCTGTCGCATCTGTATTATTTTTTTCCAACATTCTGAATGTTTCAACCTTTGCGCCAGGGAATGTTTTTAAAACTGCAGAAACAAGGGGCGTTTCACTTAATTTATTTTTGATTTGTTGTTGCTTTTCGTTTCTTTGTTCTTTAAGCGTTTGTCCACCTTGTTGTTCGGATAAAGCAATATCCCATTCGATTTTTGTTTCTGCAAGTAAGAAGTTGCGCAACTCCTGCAAAATTGCTTTCGGCATATCAGAAGGCGCACTAAAGTGTAATTTTCCAAAAGATACCTCTATTGGATGTACATAAGTCGATAAATTAAATGCCAACAGGCGCTGTCCTTTGTTTTGAGCCAAATCAACAATTTCTTGTAAAGTTTTTGGAGCAGGGGCGTTTTGTGTTTGCGCTTGTTCTTTTGGGTGGGGGCGATTATCTTCCTGTTTTTCTACAGAAAGTGTTTGTTGCGGTATGGCTAATTCTTTAGTTTTTTTTTGAGCCAAAGGGATGTTTATTTCCCCATTTTTTATCTGTTGAACCAATTCAATAGGACTTGGTAAATCCGAAGCATAAGCAATCCGAATTAAAAGCATTTCCAATGCTTTTATGGGGCTTTCTGAAAACTTGACTTCTGAAAAGCCTTTTAACAGCATTTGCCAAGTTCTTGACAGAGTGCTGATTGATAAGTTTTCAGATAATTTTTTACCTGCATTCTTTTCATTTTCAGATAAAATGTCATTTTTTAATACATTGGGGGTTATTTTTATTTGAGTTAGCCAATGTGTTAAATCCATCAAGTCAGTTAATAAAGTCAGAGGGTCTGTTCCCAAATTATACTGTGTTTGTACCGTTTGAAGAACGGCAGGCATATCACCTTTCATTAATAACTCATATAATTCAAACAATGTTGTTTTGTCTGCCAGCCCAATCATTTGACGGACTTGTTCTTCTGAAATATGACCATTTCCATGAGCTATAGCTTGATCAAGCAAGGATAAACCATCTCGTACAGAACCATCAGCAGCTTTTGCAATTAATGCCAATGCAGAATCTTCAAAAGTGACATTTTCTTTTGTTGCAACTTCTTTAAAATAGGTTGCTAACATAGCAGAATCAATGCGTTTTAAATCAAAACGTTGACATCTGGATAAAATAGTGACTGGAACTTTACGAATTTCTGTTGTTGCAAAAATAAATTTGACGCGTTCAGGTGGTTCTTCCAAAATTTTTAGCAGAGCATTGAATGCAGATTTTGATAACATGTGAACTTCGTCGATGATATAGATTTTATAGCGCGCTGAAAGTGGATTATATCTTGCCCCTTCAATAATTTCCCGGATATTGTCAACGCCCGTATTGCTTGCAGCGTCCATTTCAATAACATCGATGTGGCAATCGTTTGCAATGTCTTTACAGTGTTTACAAACACCACATGGATTCGGTGTCATACCACCATTTCCATCTGGTCCAACACAGTTAAAAGCCCTTGCAATAATTCGTGCAGAAGATGTTTTTCCGACGCCACGAATACCAGTTAAAATATATGCTTGAGCTAATTTATTTTGTGCTATAGCATTCGATATTGTGCGCACCAAAGCATCCTGCCCAATCAAATCTTTAAAAACTTGAGGGCGATATTTTCTTGCTAATACACGATATTTTGTTTCTTCTGCCATTTCTGTCCTTTAAATAGTGGAAGAACTTAAAAACGACCTAAAACAACAAATATGAGCTGCTTTCTTCCGAACCTGACTCGGTTATTAGCGTTTTACCCATTAAAAGTTCTTCCAAGGATAAGTATGCACTTTTTTTTTCAAAAATCAAGTGAAAAAAATCGACAATAAATAAAAATTTGACAAAATTCTGTAAATATGCTAGTGTAAAAACTCGGTTTAACAATGCATGAGGATGTAAATGCAAAATCAAGAAGAAATACTTCAGAGTGATGAGTTAGAAGAAAAAAAAGAAATTTTTGATGTTGTAGCTGAAAAAATTTATATTATGACTTTCTTTGAAGGGTTAGATTGCACAATTACGCCCAAAACTTATTTGGGTGGCGAAATAGGATTAGACAGTTTAAATTTTTTAGAGCTAGATGTTTCTTTAAGTGAACATTTCAAAACAGAATTGAATTTAGAAAAAGTAGAACGTGATTTAGCTTCTTTGACAATGAAGGAATTTGTTGATTTAATTTATGCACGTAAAAATAATTTACCAGATCCAGATTTGAAAAGACCAACGCTCATTTCCAGATTTAAACCTATGTTAAAAAATTTGTTTAATCCAGAAAAAACAAAAGAATAAATTACCATTTAGGGCATTTTTTAACTTCTTTTTCATAAGAAGATTGGGTGTCTATGACTAAATTCTTTTCTTCCAACCGTTCTTGAATATATTCAATCAATGGTTGGATTTGTATTTCAATGTCTGTGACTAAATCTTCAGCAAGCTGTTTTGCTTCGTTTTCTGTATAAGCTGTTTGTGGTTTGTGGTTTTGTAAAGCAATTTGATAAGCTTGTTTGATTTTTTTTTCGAAAAACTTTAACCCTTCTTTTTGTACACGAACATGATAATTTTCATGATCTTTAATGACTTTAAAATTACAAGAATTGGGTGGATATTTCTTATCTATATAAACGTCAATTTTAGGATAGCCGATTTCAACGTATAAAGATTTTAAGTAAATGCAAAAATTTCCCCATTTATCTTGAGAAATAACCGTATCTCCACGTGCTGTTTTTGTTAGTTCGGAAAAAGTAAGTCCAGCAACAGAAGAGTGTGGTTTTTGTGGAAATTGAGAATTACTTTTGTTATTAATGTAATTAACAGGTCCATAAATAAAATTTAAATTCAGTTTTGGCTGTGGGATTTTCGGACATTCTGCAACGGATACAGATATCCCAGCAAAAAAAAGAATAGAAAATAATTTTAAAATAGTATAGTATTTTTTCATGGTTTTAAGTATAACACTTTGAGGAGATTTTGCAAATGAAAAAAATAATTTCTTGGAATGTCGCATCAATTCGTGCAAGAATGGATTTGTTAAAACAGATGCTTACGGAACAAAATCCAGATATCGTTTTTTTGCAAGAAATAAAAATTCAAGAAGAACAATTTCCTTTTTTTGATTTGTTATCTTTGGGCTATCATGCCGTTATTAGTGGACAAAAAGCATGGAATGGTGTGGCAATTTTATCTAAAGAACCTTTAAGTTTTGTATCTTCTTCTTTGTCTGGTTTTGAAGATCAAGCCAGATTTGTCGAGGCTCAACTGTCGAATGGTACTTCATTGATAAGTGTTTATGTGCCCAATGGGCAAGCTCCTGCAAATAATCCATTCGATACCTCTCGTTTGGAATATAAATTAAAATGGATGAAAGCATTATATAATTATCTTTCAGGTAAAGAAAACTTCATAGTAGGTGGTGATTTTAATGTTATCTATAAGGATGAAGATGTTTATAATCCAGAATTGTTTACAGATAGTGCGTTAATGGTTGCTCCTGTCAGGACTGCTTTTAAGGAGTTGTTATCTTTACCTATAGAAAATCCGTTGCGTGATTTTAATTTAGATAAACCATTTTATACTTTTTGGGATTTTCAAGGGGGGGCTTGGCAAAAAAATCATGGTATCTTCCTTGATTACATTTTTTTATCAGAACCTTTCTTTGAAAAAAAGATTATCAAGGCTGATGTTTTAAAAGAATATAGATCTTGCCCTAAACCTTCAGATCATGCTCCAATAATTGTTGAGTTTGAATAATTTTGTAAAAGATAAAGAAAAAAGCCTTCGTAAAGAAGGCTTTTAAAAATTAACGGTGTCGTCCACCACCGCGATGATTTCCTTTCGGAGGATGGTATCGCTTTACGTGTTTAGGTGGATGATATCCTCTGTGTGCATCTGGCAGATAGTAAGATGGACGAGGATCCACTACTACAACAGGTGCAGGCGTCACTACAACGGGCGCTGGTGCAGGAGCAACCACAACGGGCGCAGGTGCTGGTGTCACTACAACAGGTGCTGGCGCAGGCGCTACAACGACAGGTTTTCCCCAAGAAAAAACTTTCCCTACCAAATTGACAATTCCTCTCGCCAAATGTAAACCTTCGTTATGTTTGTGGTGATGATGACCTGCTTGTGCAGGTATAGGAGCTGTTGCTAAAAATGTGCAAGCTGCCATTAATGCGATGTGTTTATTTTTCATGTTTCTCTCCTTTTCTTGTTTAATAGGTACATTTTATCATAAAAGTTGACAAAAGTCAATATCTTTTATTATAAATCGGTAAATTTTTTTATGAAATTTTCAATTTCGTTGATTTTATTCGAAAGAAGTGTTTGCTTCCATAATTTAGATAATGGCGTTTTGGCGTACAGTCCCATTAAATGGCGTGTTAAATGTAAAGGTTTTTCTTCTTTTTCTATGAGTGGAAGTAAATTACAAATAATTTGTTGTCTGGATAAAACAGGGTGATTATCTTGATAAAAAAGCATATCTATATTGGATAAATCATACGGATTCGCGTAAGCCCATCGACCAATCATAACGCCATCAACATAAGATAAATGTCGCTTGATTTCTTCTATGCTTAAAATTTGTCCATTTATTAAAATTTCAAGTTCGGGGAATGTTTCCTTAATTTTATAAACTAAAGGATAGTTTAATGGCAGTTTTTGTCTGTTTTCTTTCGGTGTCAGCCCCTTTAATCGAGCTTTTCTGGCATGTATAATGAATTTTTGACATCCAGCATTTGCTGTTTTTTCTATAAAATTGCAACACGCATCAAAACCATCAGACGAATCTTCTGGCGAATCAATAGCGATTCGCGTTTTTATTGAAATTGGTAATTTGGACGTCTTTTTCATTTCTTTGACACAATCGGCAACTTTTTCAGGTGTTTGCATTAAACAGGCGCCAAATGCACCAGCTTGCACGCGTTCTGATGGGCATCCTGCATTGATATTGATACCAGAAAAATTTTTTTCTTGTGCAATTGTTATTGCATTTGCCATGAAATGAGGCGTAGAACCTCCAACTTGTAAAATTAAAGGTTGTTCTACTGCATCAAAAAATAGTAATTTTTCTAGATTTCCAAAAGCAATAGCTTGTTCTGCAGTCATTTCTGTGTAAAGAGGAGCATGACGACTGATTAAACGAAAAAAACGACGGAAAAAGCTGTCCGTCCAATCTAACATAGGGGCTATTTCAACTTGTTTTTGCATAATTTTCACTATATCATAAAAAAAAGCTTTTGAAAAATAAAATTTTAGGGTATTATAAACCAAGTATTTTAAAAAGGGGAAATAACCATGTTAAAAAAATCAGAAATGCAACAAGTTGAAAAATACTTTAGACAATTATTTAACAATGATAACATTTTTTTGAAAGAAGGAACAGGAAAAGATGCTCCAGCTGAAGTTTTGCTGGGCAGTCAATTTATCGGGGTTCTTTATAAAAACGAAGATGAAGGTGAAACTTCATACGATTTTAATATGTCCATTTTATCAGAAGATTTAGAATAAGGAGGTAAAAATGAAAAAGGTTTTATTTGGATTGATGGTGACGTGCGTATCTACTGCAGCATTTGCACAAGCAATGGCTCCAACAGATAAGGTTGCTGCTATTGTTGAAACATATGTTATGTCCAGTGATGTTGATTATGTGGGGAAACCAACCGTTGTGAAAAATCCACAAGGATTTGAAGTTTCTGTTCCTGCTGGGGTTGTTAAAGGTTCTGGCAGAAAAAATGTCGCGGCTTTTAAGTTTCCTTTGCTTGCAGATGGAAAAGTAAACGAATCGCCACGCTACAAACTTCAATTAAATAAATTATCGGAAATTTTTCCTTCGTTAGAAGGTTTTGTTAAAGAGAAAAAAATTAGTTATTCTGGCTTAAGCTATATTGCTAAATTGGTTCCTGCACTGGGGTTTATGGAAAGCCAAGAGGTTGTGGTTAAAAATTTAAAAGTTCCTTTTGATGATGCGAATTCTTCTTTGCAGGTGGAACAATTACGTTTTTGGGATAGCGCTCGTCTTTCTTCAACGAAAAATAACAGCCAAGAAAATAAATTTTCTTTAAATAATATCAAAATTAATCATTCTGTTGCGACATTAACTGCACAATCTTTTGATTTCAGTGTTATTTTACCTCAAGTTCAAAAGGCTAAAAATCCGTTGATGCAACTGATGAATACACCTCAAGTTCAACAAAAAATGTCGTTGCGAGGGGCAACTTTGACTTCTGCTTTAGCTGGGGGGGATAGTGCTTCATTTGATTTAATTCAAGATATGCTTATTAAGCAAGATCAAAAAACATTTAATGCTGATATTACATTTCGTTTAGATGTTTCAAACTTACGTTTTTCAAATCCAAAACAAACAACAAAAGACATATCTGTTCAAGTAAATATGACAGGTTTTACAATGGATAAGAGTATCGTTTATTCTGCAGCCTTAGCTAAACGTAATGAAATTTTAGCAAATACACAATCTGCTAACAATCAATCAGTTCTTCAAAATATCCAAAAAGAAGTCGATGCTGCTTATGCAGATTTGACAAAAGATATGGTTATTTCAATCGATGAAATTGCTGTTCGTTCAACTGATTATTCCGTAGTGGTAAAAGGAAAAATTATTGCAAAAGATGGTTCTTTCGATGGGACTTTACAGGTGACAAATTTTGATTTATTAGCGCCTGAAGCTAAAAAGATAGATGAGAAAGCTTGTGAAGCTTTGGTTGATAAAATGTTGACTGGAAGCATCAATTCTGCACAGTTTAAAAGCCAATATGAAACAACATGTAATGACGGTTCTGGTCCTTTGACATTCTTACGTTCTTATGCAAATACGGCAAAAAGAGTTCGTGATATTAACGGAAAAGACGCTTTATCTTTTGATATTCGTGTAAATTCGGACGAACTATTTATAAACAATCAAAAAGTTGGCGCAGATGTATCTTCTGCTGCGATGGGATTGGTTAAATAAAATGTTGCCTGAAATTGAAGATATAGAAGCTAATTTTTCTTTTTTGGAAGATTGGGAAGATAAATATCGTTATTTAATCGAATTGGGGGAAGGTTTAGCGCCTTTCCCCGATGCGTACCGAACAGAAGAATATAAAGTAGATGGCTGTATGAGCCAAGTTTGGTTATATCCAACTTGCGCACAGGACGGAGTTTATACTTTACAAGCAGACAGTGACGCTTTGATTGTAAAAGGATTGATTGCGATTATTTTATCTGCTTATTCTGGGAAGAACAAAGAACAAATAAAAGCTGTTCCAATAGAACAGATTTTTGAAAATTTAGGTTTGGCGACGCACCTATCTCCGACTCGCAGAAATGGTTTTTTTGCAATGGTTGAAAAAATCAGGCGACTTCCTTAACATCAATCTTTGATACAAAAACGCCCTTTTAAACAGGGCGTTTTTTCGTAAAACATACTCTTATATTTTATTTTTTTTATCCTCTTTTTTATGTGTTATTCTTCAACTATCTTTTCTTTGTTGTATTATTTTTTTTATGAGGATAAAAATGAAAAAATCAATTAAAGGAACAGAAACCGAAAAAAATTTACTGATTTCGTTTGCTGGAGAAGGTCAAGCGCGAAATCGTTATACTTTTTGGGCATCTAAAGCTAAAAAAGAAGGATATGTACAAATTTCTAACATTTTTACGTTAACTGCTAATCAAGAAAAAGAACATGCAGAACGTTTTTTTAAATTTTTAGAAGGTGGCGAATTAAAAATAGAAGCAACATATCCAGCAGGAATTATAGCCTCTACATTGGAAAACTTGCAACAAGCTGCTCAAAATGAACGCGAAGAGGGCGATTTAATGTATCCAGCTTTTGCAGATATCGCGGATAAAGAAGGTTTCCACGAAATAGCAACGGTTTGGAGAAACGTTTCAATCGCTGAACGTGCACATGAAAAGCGATATATGGAACTTGCTGATAATTTAAGAAAAGGATCGGTTTTTCATCGTCCTACTGACGTTATTTGGCAATGTTCCAACTGTGGTTATACGATGCAAGGAGAAAATCCTCCAGAAAGGTGTCCATCTTGTGATCATGAAAAAGCATATTTTGAGTTAATGATGCATAATTGGTAAAAAAAGTGGAGTTTTTACTCCACTTTTTTGATATAAAAATTATCGTTCTGTTCTTTTATTTGCTGGAAATCGTCCAAAGTTTCCAATCAATTCATCAAAGACACTTAAATCCTTTCCACTAACAGGGGTTATTGTTTTATCTAAAGCAATTTTTTGCCCGTCATCAAGGGATAAAGTTTTAACTTTTTCAACTATATTATCAGAATTGAAGGTAATTTGGACAACTTTCCTTTCTATTTCTTTTGCTGGTAAAAAGACTCTGTTTTGTTCTTTAGACTCTATATAAAGCCAGCTTTCTTTTTCAAAAAGCGTAATCGATGTAGCCGAACCCAATAAACGGACAACGTCTTCTTTATTGTGTTTCCCCACCTTTATGGCGTTAATGCGAACTTCTTCAGGAATATCTCCCACTTGATTAGTTCCCAACCAAGAACAGGCTGTTAAAGTTAAAATTAAAAAGATATTAAAAAGCTTGCTCATTTTGTCCTTCTTTCATATAATACAAGATATAGATGATTTTGAACAAAAAGGAAAGTAAAAAATGCATAAAGATTCTGAAATGACAAGAATTATTGAAGTCAGAGCATTAAGTCAAAAGTCTAAAAATATGGAATGGGATGCAACAGCAGAAGAATTAAAAGATATTGCAGCTCGTTTAAATGTGTTGGAAGTAAAAGACTTGCATGTTCAATTAAGTATAGAAAAAAAGAATTTAATTAAGGTAAGTGGGAATTTTACAGCTCATGTAGTTCAGTCTTGTGTTGTTTCAGGGGAACCGATAGAAGAGGTTGTCACAGATTCTTTTGAAGACTTTTTTGGCGAACATAAACGTCATGCTGTTCCAATAGATATTGATATGGAAGCACAGGATGTTGAAACAGTTGAAAATGGAAGAATTGATGTGGGTGAGTTAGTTTTGCAGTATTTAGTTTTGGGGTTAAACCCTTATCCACGAAAAAAAGGGGTTGATGAAGTTTCATTTTTGGATGAAGCAGACAAAGAAAATCCTTTTGCTGTTTTGGCAAAGTTGAAGAAACAATAGTTATAATCCCATTTTCTGTTTTTTTATAGATGCGATTTCGTTCCTTAACTGGATAGCCGTTTCGAAGTTTAAATCTTCAGCGGCTTTTTTCATTTTCTTTTCCAACATTGAAATTGTTTTTTCAAAATCTTTTTCTGGAATTTGAATTGTCTTTTCTTCAATTTTAACATCAGCATAATCAATATCTGTTAATTCTTTTAAAATATCTGGAACTTGTTTTTTGATGGAGGTAGGGACGATATTGTGTTCAGCATTAAATGCCATTTGTTTTTCCCGTCTGCGTTTTGTTTCTTTTAATGCACGTTCAATGGAGCCAGTTATTTTATCTGCATATAAAATAACGCGTCCTTCGACGTTTCGAGCCGCTCGTCCTATCGTCTGAATTAAAGATGTTTCAGAGCGTAAAAAACCTTCTTTATCTGCATCTAAAATAGCAACCAATGCACATTCAGGAATATCTAATCCTTCTCGCAACAGGTTGATGCCGACTAAAACATCAAAAAGACCTCCACGTAAATCTTTAATAATTTGAATCCGTTCTAATGTATCAATGTCTGAATGCATATATCTGACTTTTATTCCGTTTTCTGCCAGATATTCTGTTAAATCTTCAGCCATTTTTTTTGTTAAGGTTGTCACAAGAACCCTTTGATTTTTATTTGCGCATTCGATACATTCTGTTAGTAAATCATCGACTTGATTAAATACAGGACGAACGAAGCATTCAGGATCTAATAAACCTGTAGGACGAATAATTTGCTCTGTAAAAATTCCTTGCGTTTGTTTCAATTCCCAAGCACCAGGTGTTGCAGATACAAAAATGGTTTGAGGTCTCATTTCGTTCCATTCTTCGAATTTTAAAGGGCGATTATCTTTTGCGCTGGGCAATCTGAACCCAAAATTAACAAGCGTATCTTTTCTTGAAAAATCTCCTTTATACATAGCGCCAATTTGAGGAACTGTCACATGGCTTTCGTCAATAAACAACAGCGCATCTTTTGGAAGATATTCAAATAATGTCGGAGGCGCTTCTCCAGCTTTCCTTCCAGTTAAATGTCTGGAATAATTTTCGATTCCTTTACACGAACCCGTAGCTTCCATCATTTCCAAGTCAAATCTGGTTCGTTGTAAAAGCCGCTGTTCTTCGACGAGCATATTGTTTTCATGTAAATATGACAATCTTTCTTTTAATTCGTCTTTAATTGTGTGAATTGCTTGAGACAATGCAGGTCTGGGCGTCACATAATGGCTGGCAGGATAAATGGTTATTTCATTGAGAGACAATTTAGTTTTACCAGTTAAAGGATCAAATTCTGAAATGCTTTCGATTTCGTCTCCAAAAAAAGATAAACGCCAAGCTAAATCTTCATAATGAGTTGGAAAAATATCCAGAACATCTCCTTTAATACGGAAAGAACCACGCTCTAAAACCAAGTTGTTTCGGGCATATTGTAATGCTGTTAAATTTCTGGCTAATTCGGAAATATCGATGTTTTGACCTGTTTTTAAAGCTATCTTCATCGCAGAATAAGATTCTACGCTTCCCAAACCATAAATGCATGAAACAGAAGATACAATAATAACATCTCTGCGTTCCAATATATTTCTGGTTGCAGAATGGCGCATTCTGTCTATTTGTTCATTGATAGCAGAATCTTTTTCGATATAAGTATCAGTTCTTGGGATATAAGCTTCAGGTTGATAATAATCGTAGTATGAAACAAAGTATTCCACAGCATTATTGGGAAAAAAGGTTTTCATTTCTCCGTATAATTGCGCTGCAAGCGTTTTGTTATGAGCCAATATCAAAGCAGGGCGTTTTGATTGCTCTATTATTTTTGCCATAGTAAATGTTTTTCCAGAGCCTGTAATTCCTAGCAAAACTTGATTTTGTTCGCCATTTTTCAAACCTTCTAATAACTCTTTTATCGCCTGTGGCTGATCTCCCGAAGGTTCAAAAGGGCTGTTCAAAGAAAAATCGGCAGGTTCTAAATTTTGATTTTTTTCATATAAAGGCAACATTTACGTGATTATTTTTTGTTTAAAGTATCTTTGACGGATTTGACGGATGCTTTTGCATTTTGATATGCAATACCGATAACATCTTTTGTGTCAACAAAGATACTTTTATATGTTATTTTAGGCTTTCCCCAAGATAAAAGACGGTAAATCAGTGCAAAGAATAAAGCGCCCGTTATCATTAATACAAAAGGTGCGTTGTTTTTAAATAAAATAGGAGCTAAAGCAAAACCCAACATATAAAGCATTAACTTTGCCATAATTCCTTTTGTATTTAAATTTTTCTGAATGACTTGAGATAAGAAAAAATTAAATACTGAAGGTTGTGGGTTTTTTTTATGAAAATAGCGATAAATTTCAGAATAAATAATTTCAAAGTAATAGTAAGCAGGCATTACAAATACGGATAACCAGTATCCTTTTGCTGACAACAGGACAAAAAACAGTCCCATTAAATAACCCAAAGGAATTGCCCCAGTTTTACCCAATCTTAATTCTGGAAAATGCTTTTTGGATATCATAAAACCAATTAATGCAGGTAAAATAAAAATGGGAAAGTAAGAAAAGGCATAATCATATGTCAATTGATTGTTTGACGCTGAAAATAGAGGGAACATACAAAAAGCTAAACATAAAGCAGTGGTTTGTGTTATTGTTAAATTATCAATTTTATCCATCTTGGCATATCCAGAAATGAATAAAGCCCATAAAACAGCGCAAAAAACTCTGTCAAAAAATAAAGGTAATAAGCCTTGGAAAACTAATAAGTCGTTCGGTAAAAATACGACAGAAATGGATGTTGCAAGTAAGTAAAACCAAAATCTGGCTATTTTACCAGAGGAGATGGCGTACATTGATAAACCTGCTGCAACTAATAAAAACGGATACAGTCCTAAAACAAAGACTGAAAATGGAAATGCACCAGAGGGGACAGAAATCTGAATTAAAATCCACCCTAAAATAACAGAAGCAATAACACTTAAACCAGCCTTGTTGGAAATGTCGATACCTTTCTCCAGTCGTTTAGCATTTGCTAAAGATAAAAAAGCTAAACAGAGCAACAAAACACCGAAAAAAAATAATGATAAAATCATACAGCCCCCCCTTTTTTTTATTTTAGATGTTTTTTTAAGCTTTGTGTCTAAATGAAATGCGTCCTTTTGTTAAATCATAAGGCGTCATTTCAATTTCGACTTTATCTCCAACCATAACGCGAATGCGGAATTTTCTCATTTTTCCAGCTGTGTGAGCCAAAATTTCATGTCCATTTTCTAATTGAACACGAAACATTGCATTTGGTAATTTTTCAACAACGGTACCTGTAAATGTTAAAACTTCTTCTTTAGCCATAGTAAATCCTCTTAAAAATTTAAAATTTACAATAATATACTACTTTTTTTTTCGATAAGCAAGGGAAAAATAATAAATATATTTTAATTTTAAATATTATTTTATGTAAAGGTATGATTTTTGAGCATCCAAAAAGAGGAGTAAAAAATGAACCCACCTTTTTTTATAAAGCTAGAAAACAAATGTCAATAACATTTTGAAAAAAGAGCATTTTTTCTAATCTATATATTTTAAAATTGATTAGTTTTTCCATTTTCTTTTTCTACAGCAGGATTGCAATCTAGGCATGTATATATAAATATCCATTTTCAGAGTTGTAAGATTATGACAGTAAGTTATTGTTCGAACATTTCTGGAGGAGGACAACCTTTAATTTCACCTTTTTCAAAATCGAAAAGACAAGTTCTGTACGTATAAGAAGTCGATACATTTCCATTGTAATCAGTTGTCGTTACTCCTTCTGAAAGAGTTCCTTCTATTGTGAGACTGTGAAATGCTTCGCTAGTTTTTATACATTTTAATCCTGCACTGCCATCCAAAATTTCATATGTTGGTCTAGAATAAGATGCTAGAACACTATATTCTACTTCACCATATGAGCTGTATTCCCGATTAACTTCAGTACTCGTCGATGTACAGCATATTCCATTAATTGCCCCTATAGAGCTTATTATTTGTGTTCCATCATACCTATACACACAAGCTTCAGGGTTGTAGATACTGCCACAATTTTCTTCACTTTCGTAAGTATAAGTTCCACTAGGACAACAAGTATAGCCACAGGTTAAATTAGAAGAAATGTGATTTGTCACTTTTGTGTTGCCTTCTGGACAAGTTTTTCCATCTGAATTACAATTTGTACAACCACAGCAACTGCCGTTAAGAGCTTTATCAGTTCCCTCTGGGCAACACATAGCAGTAATTATGCCAGCGTTTCCATTTACGTTATAATTAGGAACGCCAACTTGACCATCAGAACAACAAGCGCCATTGGATACATTTTTCCCTATTGGACAACACTCATATACTCCGTCTCCGTTCAGATAAACTTCACCATAACAGCATTCACCATTGATAGCGTTAGATGCTCCGCTAGAACAGCATATTGCCTGTAATGCAGGATCTTCTTTCCCCGTTGTTGAACTAATGTTTTGAACTTCTATTTCCTCAGGAGAACAACAAGCCCTCATACCAACTTTATTTGGTGGAATACAACAACCTTGATCGTTTAAATTTATCCTATAAATTTCACCATCTTTAGGGCAACAATATGAACCGACAGATGTTTCATACCCATTTTCATCCTCGCTACAGCATACAGATATGCCATTCATTCCAGTAAAGCTGTGAGTATTTCCATTATTGTCGCAAACGCAATCATTTAGTGAAGTATCCCACCAAAAATGAGGTGGTTGGCAACAAACACATTCTTCATCGCCATCTTCATCAATTTCAACACCACAATTATTCAAAGGTATTCCTGTTTGTTGAGATAATTTTATTAGGTCTTCTTCAGTACATCCCCCCCCCGAGCTACCTGATGAACCAGAACTTGATGAAGATGAACTACTACTAGAGCTAGAACTACTGCTAGAGCTCGAAGAACTGCTGGAACTTGATGAACTGCTGGAGGAGCTTGACGAACTTGACGAGCTAGATGAGCTCGATGATGAACTACTTGAAGAGCTTGAGGACGAGCTCGAACTAGAAGAACTACTACTACTCGAAGAACTACTTGACGAAGACGAAGAAGAACTAGACCCACTACCGATACAACGGCAATTATTGGCATCAAAGTTTGAACCTTGGCATCTGTTGAGATTATTGTTTGTTTTTTCTAAACAAAGCTCTTGGTCTAGGCAAATGCTTGCATCCAAAAAGCAAGCACATTCACAACTATTTTCGTCAAAATCTGGTTCTGATGAACTGCTACAATCTTCCATAGTTAATGAACACCCTCCTGAACTGGATGAACTTCCAGACGAACTTGAGCTACTTGAAGAGGAGCTCGAACTACTACTTGATGAACATCCTTCTTGAGTATAATCCATTTCGCAACCATTTTCAGTACATTTTTGGCAATAACCTCCACACATATAATCCCATCTGTGATTGGAACATGTATAACATCTTGCATTTCCTGGAGGTGCTGCACATACCCCCTCGACACAACAACCTAATGTGCCACAATCGCTGTTTTCAGTGCATTCTTCTGGGTCTGGAGGAATTGGAACACCCCCACCATTCCCATCTTCATCAAAATAAAAAGCCATAGCTTTATTGGTTTCGGTACAATCGTTTTTGGTTGCATTTGGCGTATTGCTGTCAGGATGATTATTTTCAAAATAAGTCGCATTTTGACCAACCATAATTAAATCTATATCTGTGGGTTGCATACTGATAATGCGCTTACAGACAGCTTCGGGAACATCCGATACAACGACTCGATATAAAAAAGCTTGTCTGACAGGTTCGGATTTGGTTTCTACAGCATAACTGACAGGGTTTGTGTTTCCTAAATCCACAAAAGTGTATTCAGCAGGACGATTAGCCGTATTATAAGTTTCCCACATCATGGGAACATTGGACCCACGCAACATGACATCGTGAATAGTTTGATTGGCTCTGTAATAAGTCATGGCAATGCTATAAGCCAGCAACCCACCCAAAGACAAAACACCAATCACAGCCAACACACCCAACATCTCAATCATCGAACGACCAGATTGGAAACGTTGAGAAGCAAAAGCAGAATCGGCTTGAGAATTGGATTTTAAAAGAGAATTAAAAAGTGCCTGAAGTTTAGACTTTAGATTAGAAACATGCTGTAAGTTATTG
>SUUS01000040.1 GCA_015062395.1 Alphaproteobacteria bacterium | reverse complement strand
CATTATACGACCTTTTTTAGTTCCATCTGGCTGAAGTTTTTGTAACAACGTTTGTGAAAGTACCGCAACAAGTGAATTCGCCAACTGTGTACGAATTTGTTGTTGTTGTCCTTCAGGGAAAACGTCGATAATACGGTCAATTGTTTGTGATGCAGAAGATGTGTGAAGTGTTCCAAACACCAAGTGACCTGTTTCTGCAGCAGTTAAAGCTAATGCGATAGTTTCATGGTCACGCATCTCACCAACAAGAATAATATCTGGATCTTCACGTAAAGCTGATTTCAATGCGTTTGCGAAAGATCTTGTATCGGCACCAAGTTCTCTTTGGTGAATTATACTTTTCTTTGACTCGTGAACAAATTCAACTGGATCCTCAATTGTCAAAATATGCTCAGATCTTGATCTGTTAATATAATCAACCATAGCTGCAAGGGTTGTTGATTTACCTGAACCAGTTGGACCTGTTACCAAAACCAATCCACGTGGTTTTTCAGCAATTTTTCTTACAATATCAGGTAAACCTAAATCTTCTAATTTTGGCGCACTTGAACTGATTGTTCTAAATGCCGCAGCATAACAACCTTTGTCTTTGTATATATTAACCCTAAAACGGCCAACATTATCTATACCATAAGAAAAATCCAGTTCCCACTCTTGTTCTAAACGACGTCTTTGTTCGTTAGATAACATTGGAAATAATAATGACTCAACCTCATCAGGTGTCAATGATTTTGACTCGTGTCTTATAAGTTGTCCGTCAATACGCATTACTGGTGGTAAAGCATTTGATACGTGCAAATCACTTCCGCCTCTTTTTACTAAATCCGTTAATAAATCTTCAATCATCATATATATTATTTCCTTATTCTACAAAGTTCATTAATTCTTCATTTTCTTTCATTGCCAATTCAATGAGAAGATATGTCATATATGCACCCAAAGCGACCGCTTTTGGATCTAAATCAGTTTTGTTCGCCGCTTCAATAATAGAGGTGTTAATCTCGGGATTTTCCTCTTTTAAATAATGAATCATTTTTTTACGCCATGCAGGCATATCACTAAATATTTCGCTAAAAGCCTTTGTTGCAATCTCTTCTGAAATAATAGGTAGCATATCTTTTCCTTATGTTATGGGAACTCCCAAAATAATATCTCTAGTTTTATTATATACGAAATTTTAACAATAGTCTATACTTTACATAGAAATACTGTATTTGTAGTATAATATCTCTATGAAATTGATGGGCTTGGAGTTAAAAAATTATAGAAATTGCAGGGAGCTAGATCTTGATTTCGATTCTGCAAAAATTCTGATTATTGGCAAAAACGCCCAAGGTAAAACAAATATTTTGGAAAGTATATATTTCTTATCGGCACTGAAAAGTCCACGCGCTTCAAGCAATTTGGAATTAATTAATTTTGAAGCTGATAAATTTGAAATCTCTGCTGATGTTTTGAAATCTAATACTGATGTTTCACTTTTTTATTCATATGACAAAGAAAAAAATAAAGAAATAAAAATAAATTCTGTTAAATCGAAATCAAAGGATTTTAAAACAGTTTTAAAAACAGTTCTTTTTTCAACTTCAGATTTGTTATTGTTAAGAGGCAACCCTCAAGACAGGCGTGATTGGCTTGATAGAGCCATATCACAGATTTATCCTGCTTATGATGACAGACTTTCAAAATATGATAAAATACGAATTCAAAAAAATAATTTTTTAAAAGATGTAGCAAAAACAGGGAATTTTAATGAAACTTTATTGGATGTTTACAATGAACAACTTGTTATAACAGGTAGTAATATAATTTATTTGCGTAAAAAATTCTTGAAAGAAATTGAAAAAATTGCCATAGAAAAACACCGTATAATTAGCGAAACAGAAAATTTAAAAATTAAATATGATTGTTCGTTTTTAAACGGAGAGGAAGATGAAGTTGATGAAATTGCGCAAAAGTTTACGGAAATTTTGCAAGAACGAAAAATGGAAGAAGTTCGACGTTGTCAATCTTGTGTTGGACCACACAGGGATGATATAATTTTTTATATAAATGGTAATGAAGCCGTAAAATTTGCCTCTCAAGGTCAACAAAGAACGATTGTTTTAGCATTAAAATTATCCGAACTTGATATTATAACTGAAAAAACAGGTGATGAACCGCTTTTACTCTTGGATGATGTTTTGGCAGAGCTTGATGACATTAGACAAAATTATCTTTTAAAATCCATTAATCAAAATACACAAACAATAATAACGTCAGTTGACACAATTCTTTTTGAAGAAGAATTTTTAAAAGATGTTAAAATCTATAAAATCGAAAATGGCGAATTGAAAGGCTAAAAAAGTAAGGTCGTATCCAATGAAATTATTGGACACGACCTAATAGTTTAATAATCCATTTTACCTGTTTCTATAATTCTTCCAGCACAAGCCATACCAGATAAAGCCACCCCTTTAATTAAAGTTTGAACTTGCATATCCATTTCTTTTCGTTCTTCTTCTGTCATTGCATTCCAAGTATTATCAAATTCCTCTTCAGTCCATCCCGAATCATTAATTAAGAACTCTTTTGTTGTGACAGTTGGAACAGTACTACTACAATTTTTTTGCCAAGGACAACTACCTGTATCACATCCTCCTTCACCATATACGTAAACATTATAAGGAATACCACTTTGTCCAAAACCAAATAATTTCCCTTGATTATTTACTCTAAACCCAAACCAATCTCTACCTGTTTGATTAGGAGCATTTTCCCCATTGATATCAACAGTGATTTCTAAATATAATTCACCTATTGTTGGTGATGGATGTGTTCGTTTTGTTGTAATATTAAAAATCATACCATCAGCACTTTTATAACAATTGCTATCCTCATTTGCGCAATCTATAATTGCATCTGCTCCGCCAAAAAAATCAACGTGAGATTCATTTCCCAAATTTTTATAAGAAATAGTCTTTGTATAAGAAGTGACTTTCATATAGTTTGATGGATCGAGTTTAACATCTTGACAATCACCACTTGCACAAGCACTTAGTGCATCCAGCTGATCCAATGTTGAAGCAGCATTTTCTGCCATCATAAGTTTTATCATTTGCGAAAAAACTGAATATGCTTTCTTTAAACCAGTTTCGTAGCTTTTATATTTATAGTTTTGCACCAAATTTGGAATAGTCATTGCCGCAACGACACCAATAATTGCCAAGGTGATTAGGACTTCAGCTAAAGTGAAAGCGGATTTTGGGGAAGTGATCAAGTGACTAGGTGACCAAGTGATCAAGTTCTTTACAGTTTTTTTCATAATTTTTTTCCTTTCATTTTTTTATATGTACTACTGTTTTTTAAATTACTGTTCTCTACTCCCCTCCCTTGCTAGAGAG